>NZ_JBSFXO010000008.1:0-428019 GCF_053595415.1 Streptomyces sp. NPDC002499 | reverse complement strand
CGCCCCCCCCCGGCAGCCACCCCGGACAGGAACCCCACCCTCATGTTCGACAACCTGCAGCCCCCTCCCCCCAACCGCCCCCGCGCAGTGGACGCGATCGTCGCTCTCGCCCTCTTCGCCTGCTCCTTCCCCGGCAGTCTGATCACGCTCCCCGGGCGTGACCTCGGAGTGTCGTGGTGGCCCGGCGTCCTGCTCGCCGGCGTCTCCTGCATCGCTCTGCTGTGGCGCCGCGCCCGCCCTCGCGCCACCGTGCTGCTGACCCTCGGATGCGCGACAGCCGCAGCCGCGCTCGGCTACCTCCTCACCGTGCTGCTCCTCGCGCCGCTGATGGTCGCCCTGTACTCGCTCGCCGTCGGCACCGACCGCAGGACCGCCAACACCTTCGCCGTGGCCGGCATCGCGCTGCTGGTGGGCACGGGCGTGCTGGTCGGCCCGGCCGGCGAACCCCTGGTGCTCAGGCTGCTCGGGCCGGCCGCGTGGCTGCTGTTGCCGACCTCCCTGGGTACGGTGACCCGGCTGCGCGCGGCCTACTTGGACGCCGTGCGGGCCCGTGCCGAGGACGCCGAGCGCACCCGGGAGGAGGAGGCACGCCGCCGGGTCGCCGAGGAACGGATGCGCATCGCCCGCGACCTGCACGACGTCGTCGCCCACCACTTGGTGCTGGCCAACCTCCAAGCGGGCGCTGTGGCCCGGCAGTTGCCGACCCGGCCCGACGAGGCCGCGCGGATCGCCTCCGACCTGAGCGGGACGACCGCGTCGGCGCTGCGTGAACTCAAGTCCACGGTCGGGCTGTTGCGGCAGGCGGGCGATACGGACATGACCACGGGCCACCCGGAGGAATCTCTGGCACCCACCCCGGGACTGGCCCAACTCCCTGAGCTGGCAGCCTCGTTCGAGAACGCCGGGCTCGTGGTCACCGTCACCACGGAAGGTGAGCCCGGCACCCTTTCCGTCGGCGCGGACCTGACGGCGTACCGCATCGCGCAGGAAGCCCTCACCAACGTCACCAAGCACGCGGGCGTCCGCGTGGCCGAGGTGCGGGTCGTGTACACGCGGGACCGGCTGACGGTGACGATCACCGACGAAGGCGGGGCGAGGCCGCTCTCCACGTCTCCGAAGGACAGCGGCTACGGCGTCATGGGCATGCGCGAGCGCGCCCGTTCCGTCGGCGGACACGTCCGAGTGGGTCCGCGAACCACCGGTGGCTTCGAGGTCGTCGCCGAACTACCCCTGGACGCAGACCAGTTGGCACGGTCTTCAGTCGACTGAGCCTCACTCCCCCATCCGCCCCGGTCACCCGCGGCACACGCCACAAAACATCCACTTGCTTAAGTCAATCAATCCTGCTTATGCTTGCGTAAGTCAAGCAATGACCCCTTGCCGGAGGCACAGCCATGTCCGACGCCCTGACCCGACCCGCCGACGCGGGGACCGCCCCGCCGAAGCCGAACGCCGTGGTGGCGGTCCTGGCTCTGGCCGGAATCGTCGTCTCACTGATGCAGACCCTGGTCATCCCGATCGTCCCGGAGCTGCCCACCCTGCTGCACGCCTCCGCGTCCAACACCGCCTGGGCGGTCACCGCCACCCTGCTGGCGGCGGCGGTGGCCACGCCCGTCGTCGGACGCCTCGGCGACATGATCGGCAAGCGGCGCATGCTGCTGGTCAGCATCGTGCTGCTGGTCGCCGGTTCCGTGGTCTGCGCCCTGGCCGACTCGCTCGTCCCGATGATCATCGGCCGCGCGCTTCAGGGCCTCTCGGCGGCCGTGGTGCCGCTGGGCATCAGTATCATGCGGGACGCGCTGCCCGCCGACCGGCTGGCGGGTTCCACCGCGCTGATGAGTGCCTCGCTCGGCGTGGGCGGTGCGCTGGGGCTGCCGACGGCCGCGTTCATCGCCGACAAGTGGGACTGGCACCTGCTGTTCTGGGCCTCGGCCGTGCTGGGTGCCGTCGCCTTCGCGATGGTGCTGCTGATCGTGCCCGAGTCCAAGGTGCGTACCGGTGGCCGCTTCGACCTGGTCGGTTCGCTCGGTCTGTCCGCCGGTCTGCTCTCCCTGCTGCTCGCCGTCTCCAAGGGCGGTGACTGGGGCTGGACTTCGGGCACCACCCTCGGTCTGGGCGCCGCGGCCGTGCTGATCCTCCTGGCCTGGGGCTGGTGGGAGCTGCGTTCCGCGCAGCCGCTCGTCGACCTGCGGACGACCGCCAAGCCGCAGGTGCTGTTCACCAACCTGGCCTCGGTCGCGCTCGGCTTCTCGATGTTCGCGATGTCCCTGGTCCTGCCCCAGCTGTTGCAGCTGCCCGAGCAGACCGGCTACGGCCTGGGCAAGTCCATGCTGACCGTCGGTCTGGTGCTCGCCCCGCAAGGTCTGGTCATGATGGCCATGTCCGCCGTGTCCGCGCGGGTCACCAAGGCCAAGGGCCCCAAGATCACCCTCATGATCGGCGCGCTGATCGTCGCCTCGGGCTACGCCCTGAACATCGTCCTGATGAGCGAGGTCTGGCACCTCGTCCTGGTCTCCTGCGTCATCGGCGCCGGTGTCGGCTTCACCTACGGCGCCATGCCCGCCCTCATCATGGGCGCGGTCGACCCGTCCCAGACCGGTGCCGCCAACAGCCTCAACACCCTGATGCGCTCGCTGGGCACCAGCTTCGCCAGCGCCCTTGCCGGCGTGATCCTGGCCCAGATGACCACCGACTTCGGCGGTCACGCCCTCCCGTCGGAGAGCGGCTTCAAGGTCGTCATGGCCATCGGCGCCGGTGCCGCCCTGCTCGCCTTCCTCGTCGCCTCCTTCATCCCGCGCCGACAGGCGCCGGCCCCGGCGGCGACCGAGTCGGACGACCGGCCGGAGGTCGTCACGGCTAAGGCCTGACAGCCCAACCACCGCTCCACCGACGGCCGTTGCCCCGCTCCAGCGGGCGGCGGCCGTCCTCCGTACCCGAAGTCACCCCGGTCAACGGCTACTTGATGACCGCGTTGGCCACCACCACGACCACCCCCAGCAGCGCGTCCACCGCCCCGATGGCCACGGCGACCGGCCAACTGCGGTGCGACCACCGGGCCGTGACCAGGCCCAGCGCGAACAGCAGCACGATGTTCAGGGCGAACGCCGCGTACTCCACGTCGTCCGCCGGCCACCAGCCCCAGCCGGCCCCGGCGAGCACCAGCACCGTCGGGAGCACCGCCGTGACCAGGGGCCACTCGTCGGCGAGGACGCGCAGGGCGTCCCCGCGGCGGTGCGGGGCGCGCTCGGCGATGTAGTGGGCGTAGCCGTGCGCGAGGGCGGAGGCCGCCGCGGTCACCAACAGCCAGGCGGCGTCGTAGAGACGGCTGTCCTGGGAGGTGTGGCCGTACTGGGTGAGTGCCGCGACCATCGAGCAGGCCAGTACGGAGCCGTAGACACCGCCGAAGAGGATCGCCTCGCGCGTGTCGTGCTGTCGCGGCGCGGGGACGGCCGTCGTGGAGTCCGTCATGCCTTCGACGATCACCCGGCCCGGGCCGCTCCGCCAGTCCGGGGCCGCGCGACGAAGTGTCCTTCCACCTGGGCCGATACCGCACACAGTGTCCACGCCCGGTCGGCGGACGGGGTCGCTAGGGTCCGGGTATGACCGACAGCTTCGTACTCCACATCCCCGACGTCGAGCTCGAACCCGAGCCCCTCGACCCCGCGCAGATCGTCTCCGGGACGCCCGAGGTGACCGGCAAGGTGGTCTGGGAGTCGGCGGACGGGCGGCAGATCCGGGGCGTCTGGCAGATCACGCCGGGGGTCGTCACGGACACCGAGGCGGACGAGCTGTTCGTGGTGATCAGCGGGTCGGCGACGATCGAGGTCGAGGGCGGCGCGACGCTCCGGGTCGGGCCCGGCGACCTGGCCGTGCTGCGCGCGGGCGACCGTACGACCTGGACGGTGCACGAGACGCTGCGGAAGGCGTACGCGATCAATCTGTGAGGTCGGCGGGGGCTGCCGTGGTGCCCCTGATCTTCAGGGTCGGGGCGGCCAGGTGGACGCGGCCCGCTCCCCCGGGCGTCTCGAACCGGTCCAGGAGACAGCGGGCGGCGCGTCGGCCGACCTCGTGCGGGGCCGTGTCGACCGTGGTCAGCCAGACGTGGCGCAGCCGGGCGATGCTCGTGTTGTCGTAGCCGGTCACGGACACGTCCGTCGGTACGCGCAGCCCCAGTTCCTCGGCCGCCGAGAGGGCGCCGACGGAGGCGATGTCGTTGACGGCGAGGAGGGCGGTGGGCCGGTCCGGGCGGCCGAGCAGACGGACGGCGGCGCGGTAGCCGCCCTCCTCGGTCATGTCGCCGGCCTCGACCCGAGCCCCGTCCGCGAGGCCGTGCGCCCGCATCGTCGCCTCGAAGCTGCGCCGGCGCAGTTCGCCGACGGCTCCGTACCCGGCGATGTGCGCGATCCGGCGGTGGCCGAGCCCGATGAGGTGCTCGGTGACCAGGCGCGCGCCCCTCTCGTCGTCGCCCGCGCAGACGTCCACGCCCGGCAGCACCGGCTCCCGGGCGCCCGCCACGACGATCGGCATGCGCTCGGCGATCGTCCCGAGTACGCCCGGGTCCGGAAGGGTGCCGACCACCACGAGGCCGTCCACGCCCAGGTCCAGGAAGGGGCCTGCGAGGTCGTCGCCGGTGCGGCGGTTGAGGCGGGCGTCGGCGAGCAGCATGTGCAGGCCGTTGTCGCGCAGCAGGGAGTTCAGGCCGTCGAGGAGGTCGACGAACCAGGGGTTGCGCAGGTCGTTGAGGAGCACGCCGACCGTGCGGGTGCGCTGCTCGCTGAGGCTGCGGGCGGCGGCGTTGGGCCGGTAGCCGAGGTCCCGTACCGCCCGCAGCACGGCCTCCCGCTTCTCGGGGCGCACCTGCTCGGAGCCGCGCAGCACGAGCGAGACCAGCGACTTGGACACGCCGGCCCGCTCGGCCACGTCGCGGATCGTCGGCGGTTTCATGTTCTGGACCGTTCCATGTGCTGATACGGCTTGTCAAAGGGTCGGGTGAGGGTTGACAGCAGCGGAGCAGAGGCTTCAGGGTGGGCTGGACAGAATATGGACCGGTCCAAAGAAGGGCTGTCATGGTGGATTCGCTCGGTGTCGCCGTCGTCGGGTTCGGCTGGATGGGCCGGGTGCACACCCAGGCGTACGCCCGCGTCCTGCACCACTACCCGCGGCTGCCCCTGCGTCCGGAACTCGTGACGGTCGCCGAGGAGGTGCCGGGCCGGGCCGAGGAGGCCGCCGCGCAGTTCGGGTTCGCCTCGACGGCCCGGGACTGGCGCGAGGTCGCGCGGGACCCGAGGGTCCAGGCGGTCAGCATCACCGCCCCGAACTTCCTGCACCGCGAGATCGGCGTGGCGATGGCCGAGGCCGGCAAGCACATCTGGATCGAGAAGCCGGTGGGCCTGACCCCGGCGGACGCCGGAGCAGTCGCCGACGCCGTCGCCAAGGCCGGTGTCCAGGGCGCGGTCGGCTTCAACTACCGCAACGCGCCCGCCGTGGAGGCCGCCCGCGAGCTGATCTCCTCCGGCGCGATCGGCACGGTCACCCATGTCCGGATCCGCCTGTTCAGCGACTACGCGGCCCACCCCGACGGCGCGCTGACCTGGCGGTACGAGCGTGAGCGCGGCGGCAGCGGAGTCCTGGGCGACCTCGCCTCGCACGGCGCCGACCTGGCCCGGTACCTGCTGGGCGACATCGCCTCCCTGACCGCCGACACCGCCGTCTTCATCCCCGAGCGGGCCCGCCCCACCGGCGCCACCGCCGGCCACACCCGGGCCACGGGCGGCGTACTGGGCCCGGTCGAGAACGAGGACTACGTCAGCTGCCTGCTGCGTTTCGCCTCGGGCGCCCGCGGTGTCCTGGAGGCCTGCCGGGTCTCGGTCGGCGAGCAGAACAACTACGGCTTCGAGGTGCACGGCACCGAGGGCGCGGTGTTCTGGGACTTCCGCCGGATGAACGAGCTGGGCGTCAGCCGCGGCACCGACTACCAGGACCAGCCCGTCAGTACGGTCTATGTCGGCCCCGGCGACGGCGAGTTCGCCGCCTTCCAGCCGGGCGCGGCGAACGCCATGGGCTACGACGACCTCAAGGTGATCGAGGCCCACCGCTTCCTGCGCTCCATCGCGGAGGGCAGCCCGTACGGGGCCACCCTGCCGGACGCGGTGCACAGTGCCGCGGTCGTGGACGCGATGGTGCGGTCGGCGGAGAGCGGATCCTGGGTCACCGTCCAGGCGTAGGGCCGGACTTGGGCCCTGACGCGGGCCCGTCCCCGGGCCGGGTCGCCAGCAGCTCCACGCCCTTGGCCAGCGCGTCGGTGACGGACGGCGGCGGAGTGTCCGGGACGCCTGGGACCCAGCCCCGCCGCGACGTCCTTGCGGAGAGCGGGAGTTCCACCTGGACGCCCCCTCGGCGGGCCAGGTTCACCGGGTTCCTGGCGTGCAGGCCGCGCAGAGAGACGGGGATCGCGTCGAGGTCGGTGACCGGCTCGAACTCCGGCCGCAGGGAACCGAGTTCGTCGGCGAGCAGCCGCGCGGCGGGCCGGTTCCCACCGCCGAGGAAGAGGGATCGCGGCGCCGTGGGCCGCATGTGGCCGTGCAGGGAGACCACCAGCTCGACATGGGCCAGGAAGTCCCGCAGGAGCGTGCAGTGTCGCACCGCCATGCGCGGGGACGGGATGTGCACCGGCTTGCGGACACCGGGCTGGGTGAAGACCAGACTGGTGGCGGCGCAGCGTTCCGCGACGGACCGCACGAGTTCCGCCGTACCGCCTTCGTTGCTGCCGTGCAGCGCGAGCAGTCCGAGGTCGCCGCCCACCGTGAGGGTGGCGAGCAGACGGACGCCTTCGATCTCGACCCGTTCGGTCCTCGTGGTCACTCCCGTCCCCTCAACTCGTCGTCTGCGACGGCATGTTGTAGGGCGTGACGACCTGGATCGCGGACGGCAGGGTCGGTCCTGCGGGCGGCAGGGCGCCGTGGGCGCGCATCACGATGTGGCAGGCCTCCCGCATGTCCTGGCGCAGGTCGTGGTGGAGGACGGCGGACAGGCGGTGTGCGCGCAGCAGGCGGGTGTTGTCGTGGTCGAGGTCGTGCGCGACGAACACCGCGCACTCGCGGCCCAGGTCCTCGAACGCCTTGAGGGTGGCGATGTTGCCGCCGCCGATGGAGTAGACGGCCCGGATGTCCGGGTCGCGTGCCAGCGCCGCCCGGACCAGGTCGTACTGGGTGGCGTCCAGGCCCTGGCCCTCGGCGATCTCGACCAGGGCGCGCTCGGGGTACCGGCTGCGCATCGCGCTGCGGAAGCCCATCTCGCGCTCCTCCTCGTTGCGGAAGAACCCGCTGCTGAGGCTGGTGAGGACATTGCCGGGGCGGTCGCCGAGCCACTGGCCCATGAGGTACGCGGCGGTCGCGCCGGCAGCTCGGTTGTCGATGCCGACGTAGGCGAGGCGGGCGGTGGCGGGCAGGTCGGTCACCAGGGTGACGACGGGGATGCCGGCCTCGGCGAGCCGGGCCACGGCGGCGGTGACCTCGGGGACGTCCGGGGCCTTGAGGATCACGCCCTGCGAGCCGCGCCGGCCGATGCGGTCCAGGGTCTTGGTGAGTTCCTGCGCCGGGCCCGTCTCGCGGAAGTGGAAGCGCGAGCGCACGACGGCCGGGTGGAGAAAGGGAAGCTCCGTCTCCAGGGCGCCGCGTACCGCGGTGGAGAAGCGGTCGGGCGTCTGCATCACGATGTCGATCATGAAGGTGCGGCCGACCAGACGGACCTGGGTGCGCTGCCGGTCCAGGTCCGCTATCGCCTGGCGGACCTCACGCTGGGTGCTCTCCCGGACGCCGCCGCGGCCGTTCAGCACCCGGTCCACCGTGGCTTCGCTGAGACCCGCCTGACGTGCGATCTCGCGGATCGGGAAGGGGTGGCCCACCGGTGACTCCTTGAAGGGTTTTTGATGGCTGCCTGCTGGTTGTTCGAGGGGTTTGTACTGACAAGAATGACAGAGCTGGGTCACTCCGTTCCCGAGAGGACGACGATGTCCTTCCCTACCGTCCGCGGCCGCGCGCGGCTGTCCGAGCAGGACTGCGATCTCGACGCTCTCCGCACCCTCGCCGAGACGGTCACCGACCTCGCCGAGTACCCGCACGCCACCGGCGTCGAGCGCGACGTCCTGGTGTACGACAGCGACCTCCTGAGCAAGACCGAGGACCGCGCGGACGTCGAGGCCGAACTGGTCCGGGCCCTCGCGGACGGACCCGGCATCGTGGTCCTCAAGGGTGCCTTCCCCGACCTGTCGGTGGTCGACGGACTGAGCACGGTGTTCGACGCCCTGATCGCCGAGCAGCGTGCCTCGGGCGCGAGCGCCGGGGACCACTTCGCGAAGCCGGGCGCCAACGACCGGGTGTGGAACGCGCTGGAGAAGGCGGCCCTGTACGACCCCGAGGCGTTCGCGGACTACTACGCCAACGACATGCTGGCGCTGGTCTCGACCGCCTGGCTGGGCCCGGGCTACCAGGTCACCTCGCAGGTCAACGTGGTCAACCCGGGCGGCGCGGCGCAGACCGTGCACCGGGACTACCACCTGGGCTTCCTGTCCAACGAGGCCGCGGCCGCCTACCCGGCGCACGTGCACGCCCTCTCCCCCGTACTGACCCTCCAGGGCGCGGTGGCGCACTGCGACATGCCGGTCGAGTCCGGGCCGACGATGTACCTGCCGCACTCGCAGAAGTACGAGCCCGGCTACCTGGCGTGGCGGCTGCCCGAGTTCCGGGCCTACTTCGAGGCGCACCACGTGCAGCTCCCGCTCGCCAAGGGCGACGCGGTCTTCTTCAACCCCGCGCTGTTCCACGCGGCCGGCACCAACCGGTCCGCGGACATCCGGCGCGCGGCCAACCTGCTCCAGGTGTCCTCCGCGTTCGGGCGGGCCATGGAGACGGTGGACCGTGAGGCGATCGCGAACGCCGTGTTCCCCGCCCTGCTCCGGCGCCGCGCCGAGGGCGTGGGCGAGGAGTGGCTGGCGAACGTGATCGCCGCGAGCGCCGAGGGCTATCCCTTCCCGACCAACCTCGACAGCGACCCACCCGTCGACGGCCTCGCCCCGCCCTCCCAGGCGGACGTGGTGCGGCGGGCGCTGCGGGAGACATGGACACCCCGGGCTCTGCGGGACGAGCTGCGGGCCTGCGCCGAGCGGCGCGAGAGCTGAGGAGAATCATGGGCCTTCTAGACGACAAGGTCGTCCTGGTCAACGGCGGCAGCCAGGGCGTGGGCGCCGCGATCGCCCGGGCCGCGGTCCGCGAGGGCGCGGTCGTGGCCGTGACCGGGCGGCGCCCGGCACCCGGTGAGGAACTGGTGACCGAGCTGACGGCCGCCGGCGGCAAGGCGATGTTCATCCGCGCCGACCTCGCGGACGCCGAACAGGCGAAGACCGCCGTGGGCGATGTCGTCGCCGCGTACGGCCGCGTCGACTGCCTGGTCAACTCGGCCGGACTCACCTCGCGGGGCTCGCTCCTGGAGACCACGCCGGAGCTGTTCGACAAGCACATCGCGATCAACCTCAAGGCGCCGTTCTTCGCCATGCAGGCCGCCGTCGCGGACATGCTCGGCCGCAAGGCGCCCGGCACGATCGTCAACATCGGCTCCAACTGCGCCCACGGCGGCCCGCCCAACCTGGCGGCCTACTCGGCGGCCAAGGCCGGTCTCGCGGGGCTGACCCGCAACGCGGCCCACGCCCACCGCTGGGACCGGATCCGGATCAACGACCTGAACATCGGCTGGACGGCGACCGAGGGCGAGGACGCCACGCAGAAGGCCTTCCACGGCGCCGACGACGGCTGGCGCGAGGAGGCCGCGGCCAAGCTGCCGATGGGCAAGCTCGGCCAGCCGGACGAGATCGCCGACTTCGTGGTCTTCCTGCTGTCTGACCGGTCGGGCGTGGTGACCGGTTCGGTGCTCGACTGGGACCAGAACGTCCTCGGCGCCCTCGACTGAGACCTCCCCGCAAGAAACCCGCACTTCCAAGGAGCAGCACCCTCATGCGCATCGGAATCCTCGGCCTCGGCCGCATCGGCGCCTTCCACGCCGAGACCCTCTCCGGACTCGACGTGGTCGAGTCGCTCGTCGTGGCCGACCCGTTCGCCGCGGCGGCCAAGTCCGCCGCCGAGCGCTTCGGCGCCGAGGTCGCCGACTCCCCCGAGGCCGTGCTGGCCGCCGGGGTGGACGGTGTGGTGATCGCCGCCGCGACCGACGCCCACCCGAGCCTGATCCTGGCCGCCGTCGAGGCCGGCGTCCCGGTCTTCTGCGAGAAGCCGGTCGCCAAGACCATGGCCGAGGGCGTGCAGGTCCTCAAGGCCGTCGAGGGCAGCGACGTGCCGATCCAGATCGGCTACAACCGCCGCTTCGACACCGGCTTCGTCGCCGCCCGGGCGGCCGTCCAGTCGGGCGAGCTGGGCAAGCTGCACACGGTCCGCTCGACCACGCTGGACCCGGCGCCGCCGCCCTCCGCGTACATCGCCGCCTCCGGTGGCATCTTCCGGGACTGCTCGGTGCACGACTTCGACATCATCCGCTGGGTGACCGGCCGCGAGGTGACCGAGGTGTACGCGGTCGGCGGCAACCGGGGTGCCGACTACATCAAGGAGGCGGGCGACGCCGACACCACCGGCGCGATCCTCACCCTGGACGACGGCACGATCGCGGTGGTCTCCAACTCCCGCCACAACGGCCGGGGTTACGACGTCCGCATGGAGATCCACGGCTTCGACGACACCATCGCCGTGGGCCTGGAGGACCGCCTCCCGCTGCGCTCGGTCGAGCCCGGCGTGACCTTCCCTGCGGGAGTCCCGTACGACTTCTTCATGGACCGCTTCACCGCGGCCTACCGCGCCGAACTCACCGCGTTCACCGAGGTCGTGGCGGGCACCCGCCCCTCCCCGTGCACGGTGGCGGACGCCCTGGAGGCCGGCTGGATCGCCGACGCCTGCACACTCTCGCTGCAGGAGCACCGCCCGGTGACGATCGCCGAGATCCGCGGCGCCTGACCGGCGGCCCCCACAGTCGTTCCGGGCGCGGGACCGGCCTCCGGCGCCCGGAACACCCTTGTAGAACCTGTCGAACAGGAGCCGCAGTCATGAGCGAACCGGTCCAAGAACCCCTGCGCATCGGAATCCTCGGAGCCGCACGGATCACCGAGCGCGCCCTCGTCGACCCGGCCCGCGCGACCGGCCACCGGCTCGTCTCGGTGGCGGCACGCGACCGGTCCCGCGCCGAGGCCTTCGCGGCCGAGCACGGCGTGGAACGCGTCGCGGACTCCTACGCCGACCTGCTGGCCGACCCCGAGGTCGAGGTCGTCTACAACCCGCTCGCCAACGGGCTGCACGGCCCGTGGAACCTCGCCGCCCTCGCGGCCGGCAAGCACGTCCTGTCGGAGAAGCCGTCGGCCAGCAACGCCGAGGAGGCGGCCGAGGTACGGGAGGCGGCGGCGAAGGCCGGGACGGTCTTCATGGAGGCCTTCCACTACCTCTTCCACCCGGTCACCCGGCGCCTGCACGAGATCCTCGCGAGCGGCGAGATCGGGACCTTGCGCCGGGTCGAGGCCATGGTCGCGATCCCGGCCCCGGCCGACACCGACCCGCGCTGGTCCCTCCCCCTCGCCGGCGGCGCCACGATGGACCTGGGCTGCTACAGCCTGCACGCGCTGCGCCAACTCGCCCCCTGGGCGGGCGGTGCCCCACGGCTCGTCTCCGCCCAGGGCGGCGAACGGGCGGGCGCGCCCGGGGTCGACAAATGGCTGGACGCGGAGCTGGAGTACCCCGACGGGGCCACCGGCGTCGCCCGCTGCCACATGGCGTACGACGAGCTGGAGATGAGCCTTCGGATCGTCGGCACCGAGGGCGAGGTGAGCGCCCCGAACTTCGTCCTCCCTCAGCTCGACGACCGGGTCGTGGTCCGCACGGCGAAGGGCGAGCGCACGGAACGGCTCGGCACCCGGTCCTCGTACACGTACCAACTGGAGGCATTCGCGGCGCGGGTGCGCGGCGGCGAACCACTGCCGCTCGACTCGGACGACGCGTTGGCGACGATGACGCTGATCGACGAGAGCTATCGGGCAGCGGGCTTCGAGCCGCGGCCGAGGTCGGTCGTGAACCGGTAGACGAAGGTCGGATACGGCTCACCCGTCGCCGTTTCCCACGCCTGCCGGACGGCGTCCCCGTGCCGGGCGTGGGCGTCCGCGAACGCCGTCACGCAGGTCGCGTGGACGTCCGTGCCGTCGGCCCGGCGGGTGAGCGCGAGCAGGGAACGCAGGGACGCGACCGCTTCCGCGGTGCCGCCGGCGGACAGCTGGGCCCGGCTCGACCTGGCGAGGGCCTCGGCGAGATCCGCACGGGTCCCCGCGAGGCCGTCCGGCGTGCCGGGCTGCTCCCGCAGCAGGCTCTCGGCCTCCTCGTAACAGCCCACGGCGGCCGCGTGGTCGCCGGTGCGGTACAGAGCACGCGCCAGGACGCTCAGGCGGCGAGCGGTCACCGGGGTGTACGTCGACCAGTCCGACTCCGCCAGGCGGCGGGTGAGGGTGACCGCCTCGCGGGCGCTCGCCAGGGCCGACTCCCGGTCGCCCGCGTCCTGCTGACGGATACTCAGGTTGGCCAGCAGGCGGGCCAGTACGTCCTCGTGACCGGGCGTGCTGCGGCATGCGGCCACGCCGCGTTCGGTGACCGCGACCGCTTCCCGGCTGCGGCCGGCCCGCTTGTGGCAGCGGGCCAGGTCGTCCAGGGCGTCCGCGAGGCGGGGCGCGTAGAACTCGGGGTGGTCGGCCGCGAGCCGGTCGTACAGGTCCGTCAGCTCTTCGAGGGTCTTCAACTCCTCGTGGCGTGCGTCGAGTTCGCGGAGAACGATGGCCAGCTCGTACAGCGCGGCGGCCAGCCAGGGTGTTCCCTGGTCCGGGGTCGACGCGGTCCAGTCACGCGCCTCCGTGACCGCCTCCTCGGCCCGGTCCCGCGCCACCGCCGACCGGCCCAAGGCGCTCTCGCAGTGGGCCAGATCCGCCAAGAGCCGTACCCGCAGGGGCAGGACGTACTGCGGCAGGGCCCACGCCACCGTGCCGTGCACGGCTTCCCGTGCCTCGACGCCGACCGTCACGGCCTCCTCGTACCGTCCAAGTGCCCTCAGTCCGCCGACCAGTTCCACGAACACGCGTGGTGTGACCAGCGAGGCGCGCGACGACTCCCGTACCGTCATGGCCCGCAGGAGGCCGGCGCACTCCTCGTACACCGCCACGGACTCCCGGGTCCGGCCGAGCGTGCCCAGCAGCAGGGCTCTTGTGCGCAGCGCCCCCGGAAGGTCGCCCAACGCGCGGTCCCGGCGGGCGGGTCGGTCGGTGCGGGCGCGGTACAGCTCCTCGCACCGGTGGGCGCTCTCCAGGGCCTCCTCGTAGCGGCCGAGGCCCAGCAGTGCCTGTGCCCGCAGGTGGACCGCCGACGCGGTCCGGGTCGGCGACAGCCGCGCGCCGGGCACGGCCGAGGAGGCGTCCAGCGCGGCGACCGCCTCCTCGCACCGGTCCATCAGCAGCAGCGCCTGGCCGTGCAGCACCAGGGCGCGGGCCAGTTCGTCCTGCCGGCTGCCGTCGGTGATGGACCGGTACACGGCGACCGCCTCCCGCGCCCACGCCAACCGGCGTGCGGTCGGCGGCGGTCGCAGCAGCACCCAGTCCGGCGTGAGACAGCGCAGCAGCGCGGCGCCGAGCAGCGGCCTGCCCACTCCCGGCGCCACCCGGGCCACCGCGCGCGGCACCGGCAGCATCATCCGCAGGACACCCATCCACCGCCCCCTCGCCGTCAATCAGAGGACGACCGGAGGCACTCGGAGGTTGCGTCCTGATCTACGCCGGCATCCGTCAGCCGTACAGCTTCGGCCGCTCCACCAGCTCCACCTCCACCCGGCCGCCGTCCTCCAGCGACCGCACCCCCGCCTCGCACACGGCCGCCACCGCGTACCCGTCCCAGACGCTGGGGCCGACGACCTCGCCGGCGCGGGTGGCGTCGACCCAGGTCTGGAGTTCGCGGTCGTAGGCGTCGGCGAAGCGTTCGACGAAGTCCTGGGCGATGGTGCCGCCCCAGCGGCCTGCCATGTTGGTGACCATGGCGTGGCCGTCGCCGATCCGGGCGGTGCCGCGTTCGCAGACCACCTCGGCCTGGACCTGGTAGCCGAAGCCGCAGTTGACGAAGATCTCGACGTCGACGACGGCACCGCCGTCCGTCTCGAAGACGACGAACTGCGGGTCCTGCAAGGCGTCCGGGGCGTTCGCGGACGGTCTCGGGCGCAGCACGGTGACCGCGGTGATCTCCTGGTCGAGGAGCCAGCGGGTCACGTCCATCTCGTGCACGACGGAGTCGTTGATCAGCATCTCGCTGCGCCAGTCGGGTGCGGAGGCGACGTTGCGGTGCCGGTTGTGGAGCAGGAGAGGTCTGCCCAACTGGCCTGTCTCCAGCAGGGTCTTGAGTCTCAGGTACTCGGCGTCGTAGCGCCGCATGAAGCCCACCTGGACCAGTCGTCGGCCCAGCTTTCGTTCGGCGTCCAACACACGGAGCGCCGAGGCCGCGTCGGGAGTGAGCGGCTTCTCGCACAGCACCGGCAGGCCGTGCTCGATCGCCGTCAGCAGGGCCGCCTCGTGAGCGGGCCCCGGTGAGGCGATCAGGACGGCGTCGACGTCGGCCGCCGCCATCGCGGCGGCCGGGTCGGTGTACGCGGTGCAGCCGTCGACCCGGGCGGCGACGGCCTTCGCGCGCTCCGCGTCGACGTCCACCACGGCGCTCACCCGGGCCCCGCTGGTGACTTCCTGGATTCGGCGGACGTGGTCGGCGCCCATCTTGCCGGTGCCGACGACGGCCACTCCTAGCGTTCCACGCTGAGCCATGGTCGTCCCCCTCGGGTGGTCAGGCGCCGCAGGACCTCAGGAACTTGCGGGTGCGCTCCGCGATGGGCAGCGGCTTGTCCGGCTCGCACGGGTACATGTCCTGCTCGACGATGGCGAACAGCTCCACGCCGAGCTTCTGCGCGGCCTCCAGGACCGGACCCAACTCCGGTACGCCGGTGGGCGGTTCGCACATCACACCGCGCTGCACGGCCGGCCCGAACGGCACCTCGTGGGCGACGACGTCGGCGAGGATCTCCGGGTCGACCTGCTTGAGGTGGAGGTAGCCGATGCGCTCGCCGTAGGTCTCGATCAGCTTGACGCTGTCGCCGCCGCAGTAGGCGTAATGACCGGTGTCCAGGCAGAGGTTGACCAGTTCGGAGTCGGTCGAGTCGAGGAAGCGCTCGACGTGGTCCTCGGTGTCGATGTGGGTGTCAGCGTGCGGGTGCACGACGATGTCGAGGCCGTACGCCTCCTTCACCTCGTGACCGAGCCGCTCCATGCCCTTGGTCAGATGGGCCCACTGCTCGGCGGTCAGCTCCGGCGGCTCCAGGATCTCCGCGGTCTTGTCGTCGCGCCAGAACGACGGGATGACGACGAGGTGCTTCGCGTCCATCGCCTGGGTGAGCACGGCCACTTGGCTCACGTGCTCCCAGGTGGACTCCCAGACGGACGGGCCGCGGTGCAGGCCGGTGAAGACCGTGCCGGCCGACACCTTGAGGTCGCGCTTGGCGATCTCGTCGGTGAGGCGGGCCGGGTCGGTCGGCAGGTAGCCGTACGGACCCAGCTCGATCCACGGGTAGCCGGCCTGGGCGACCTCGTCCAGGAAACGTTCCCAGGGCACCTGCTGCGGGTCGTCCGGGAACCAGACGCCCCAGGAGTCGGGCGCCGAGCCGACCCTGATGCGGTCGAGGGCGTTCGCCATCTCAGGCTTTCCCTTCGGAGGCGGTCGCCACGGGTGCGGTGAGGTCGTTCGCCTCCGGCAGCTCGTCGACGTCGACCCCGCGCACCTGGGACAACTCGTGCTTGAGGGCGGCGAGTTCGGTGCCACCCGCCATGTGGTTGGTGAGCTCTTCGAGGCTGACCTGGTCCCGGGAGGCGGAGAGTTCCATGGTGCCCAGGCGCAGCACGCTGAAGTGGTCGCCGACCATGTAGGCGTGGTGCGGGTTGTGGGTGATGAAGATGACGCCCAGACCGCGCTCGCGGGCGGCGGCGACGTACTTCAGGACCACACCGGACTGCTTGACGCCGAGTGCGGCGGTCGGCTCGTCCAGGATCAGGACGCGTGCGCCGAAGTACACCGCGCGGGCGATCGCCACGCACTGGCGCTGGCCGCCGGAGAGCGTGCCGATGGGCTGCTCCAGGTCGTCCAGGATGATGCCCATCTCACGCAGCTCGTGATCGGCGGTCTTCTTCATCCTGTCGATGTCGAGACGGCGGATCGGCCACGGGCCCTTGGTCATCTCGGAGCCGAGGAAGAAGTTGCGCCACACCGGCATCAACGGCACGGTCGCCAGGTCCTGGTAGACCGTCGCGATACCCTTGTCGAGAGCTTCTCGGGGGGTGGAGAAACGCACCGGGACGCCGTCGACGAGGAACTCGCCCTCGGTGTGCTGGTGCAGTCCCGAGATGATTTTGATCAGGGTCGACTTGCCCGCGCCGTTGTCACCGAGTACGCAGGTGACCTGGCCGGGGAAGACCTTGAGGTCGACACCGTGCAGGGCGCGGATGTTGCCGTAGGACTTGCCGGCGTTGCGGAGTTCGACGAGCGGCGCGTCCTTCGCCCCCTGCTCGGGGACGGTGTCCGGGATGATCTCGCCGTGGGTGCCGGACTTGTTGATCGATGTCATGGGGTCACCTCCGGGTCGCCGACTGGCGGACCCACAAGTTGATGAGCACGGCGCCCAGCAGCATCACGCCGAGGAAGGCCTTGAACCAGTCGGGGTTCCAGTTGGCGAAGACGATTCCCTGGTTGACCATGCCGAACATGAAGGCACCGAAGACCGGGCCGATCGCCGAGCCGTAACCACCGGTCAGCAGACAGCCGCCGATGACGGCCGCCGCGATGTAGATCAGCTCCTGGCCGACGCCCTCGCCCGACTGCACGGTGTTGAAGGTGAAGAGCTGGTGCATGCCGACGAACCAGGCGCCGAAGCCGACCAGCATGAACAGCGAGATCTTGGTGAAGGTCACCGGGACACCGACCGCGCGGGCGCTGTCCTTGTTGCCGCCGACCGCGAAGATCCAGTTGCCGTACTTGGTGCGCAGCAGGATCCAGGTGGCGATGGCCGCGAAGACCAGCCAGTAGAAGACGGTGATCTTGACCTGGACGCCGCCGATGTCGAAGGACGAGGCGAAGATCTTCCTGGCCTGGTCGAAGCCGTCCATGTTGCTGATGTCGTCGGTGGCGACGTTGGTGGTGACCAGCTTGGTGACGGCGAGGTTGGCGCCTTGCAGGATCAGGAAGGTGCCCAGGGTGATCAGGAAGCTGGGCAGTCCGGTCTTGACGACCATCCAGCCGTTGAACGCGCCGATCGCCAGCGACACGAGCAGCGCGACGACGACACCGACCCACACGTTCATGGTGAGTTGGTAGCTGAGCATGCTCGCGGTGAGCGCCGAGCTGATCACCGCGACACCGGACGACAGGTCGAACTCGCCGCCGATCATCAGCAGCGCCACCGGCAGCGCCATGATGCCGATCGTCGACGACTGGTACAGCACCGTCGCCATCGAACTGCCGTCGCGCACCGGGGGCGCGACGATCAGGAAGAAGACGTAGACGGCGGCGGCGCCGAGGAAGACTCCCACCTCGGGGCGCGCCAACAGCTTGAAGACCAGCGGGCGTTGGGAGGTCCTGCCGTCGGCCTCTTTGGGGCCGGGGGCCGGCGGTGTCTCCACCGCCGGCTCGGCGTGCTGGGCCATACTCATCACCGGGTGCCCTTCGCGGCGAACGCCGCCACCGCGTCGACGTTGGACTTGTCGACGAACGCCGGGCCGGTCAGCACGGGCTGCTCACCGCCGCCCATGTAGTTGCCGTTGTTCTTGTAGAGCCACAGCGAGTCGATCGCCAAGTAGCCCTGGAGGTACGGCTGCTGGTCGACCGCGAACTGGATCGTGCCCTTGCTGATGGCCGTGGTGAGGTCCTTGTTCAGGTCGAAGGTCGCGATCTTCGCCTTGCTGCCCGCGTCGGACACCGACTGCACGGCGGTCAGCGCGAACGGGGCGCCGAGCGTGGTGACGTAGTCGATGGACTTGTCGGTCTTGAGCTTGGCGGTGATCGTCGACTTCACCGACGGCATGTCGGTGCCGTTGACGTACAGGACGTCGGTCTTGCCGGAGAAGGTCTTCTTGACCCCGTCACAGCGCTGGGTGAGGCCGACGTTGCCCTGCTCCTGGACGACACAGACCGTGTGCTTGGCGCCGAGTTCGTTCAGCTTCTTGCCGAACGCCTCGCCGGCCACGGTCTCGTCCTGGCCGAAGAACTCCATCAGGCCGAGCTTCTGCCAGTCGCTGACACCGGAGTTGAGGCCGACCACGGGGATCTTCGCGGCCGTCGCCTTGCTCACGACGTCCTTCATGGCGTCCGGCTTGGCGAGGGTGATCGCGATGCCGTCGACCTTCTGGTCGATCGCGTTCTGCACCAGGTTGGCCTGGTTGCCCGCGTTCGGGTCGGCCGAGTAGATCAGCTTGATGTTGTCCTTGGCCGCGGCGGCCTCGGCACCCTTGCGGACGATGTCCCAGAAGGTGTCGCCGGGCGACTGGTGCGTCACGAGGGCGACCGTCATCCGGGGTGTGGTGGCCTTGCCCGCCGAGGCGCCCGACCCGCCCTCTTCGGACTTCTTGCCCCCGGAGCTGCTGGAGCAGCCGGCGAGGGTCAGGGCAGCTGCCGCGGCGACCGCCACAACGGGGACGATTCTGCGGGAGCGGTGGTGAGTGGAGCGGTCCATCTTTCCTGGCACCTCACTGTGCTTGCGGGGGAAAGGGAGAGGGATCTCAAAGATCCGGGGCCCGGGATCTTGGCATGTCCGGGTCGTGCGCCGCAAATACGGCAGAAGTACTGGGACGGGATCCAATCCCTTGGCGCGCCCACTGTCAATACTTTGTTAAGACATCATTTCACAAGCAGGTCCGAATGTCAGTACAAAGTATTGACAGCATCGGCTCCGGAGGCCTACACCTGGGAGGCGGAGGTCCTCCGGGGCCCGCATCCCCGGACAGAGCCCTAGGAGCGTCGCACATGGCCCAGAAAGCCCAGCCCTTCGACCTGATCACTATGGGCCGTATCGGGGTCGATCTCTACCCCCTTCAGTCGGGTGTGGGCCTGGCCCAGGTCGAGACCTTCGGCAAATTCCTCGGCGGTTCGGCCGCCAACGTGGCGGTCGCCGCGGCCCGGCTCGGCCGGAACACGGCGGTGATCACCCGCACCGGTGACGACCCCTTCGGCACCTATCTGCACGAGGCGCTCAAGGAGTTCGGCGTCGACGACCGCTGGGTGACACCCGTCGCCGCCTATCCGACACCGGTGACCTTCTGCGAGATCTTCCCGCCGGATGACTTCCCTCTTTACTTCTACCGGCAGCCTAAGGCTCCTGACCTGGAGATTCACACCGAGGAACTGGACTTCTGGGCGATCCGGGCGGCCCGCGTCTTCTGGATCACCGGCACCGGCCTGAGCGAGGAGCCCAGCCGCTCGGCCACGCTCGCCGCCCTGAAGGCCCGCGACAAGGCGGGCACCACGGTTTTCGACCTCGACTGGCGCCCGATGTTCTGGCGCGACCCGGAAGAGGCCCGCCCGTACTACGCGGAAGCCCTGCGGCACGCGACCGTCGCGGTCGGCAATCTCGACGAGTGCGAGATCGCCACCGGCGTCCGCGAGCCGCTGGCCTGCGCGGAGGCGCTGCTGGCCGCGGGCGTGGAGCTCGCGGTGGTCAAGCAGGGCCCCAAGGGCGTGCTGGCCGTGCACCGCGACGGCACCACCGCCGAGGTCCCGCCGGTGCCCGTCGAGGTGGCCAACGGCCTCGGCGCGGGCGACGCCTTCGGCGGCTCCCTCGTCCACGGGCTGCTGTCCGGCTGGGAGTTGGCCGAAACAATGCGGTACGCCAACGCGGCCGGCGCCCTCGTCGCCTCCCGGCTCGCCTGTTCCTCCGCGATGCCCACCGAAGCCGAGGTCGACGGCCTCCTCGCGCGCGCCACCGCCTGAAACGGAGCTCTGTCTTGTCCATCAGCATCCCCGACCTCGTCACGGTCAGAGCCCGGCATCCCGAGGCCGTCGCCGAAGCCGCCGCCCGACGCGTGCGCAGGCCACTGCTCGGCGACAGCGGCCGCCTGATGATCGTGGCCGCCGACCACCCGGCGCGCGGCGCGCTGGGCGTGGGCGACCGCAGGCTCGCCATGGCCAACCGGGCGGATCTGCTGGAACGCCTCTGCATCGCGCTCTCCCGCCCCGGCGTCGACGGGGTCCTCGCCACCGCCGACATCCTGGACGACCTCCTGCTGCTCGGGGTGCTGGAGAACAAGGTCGTCATGGGCTCCATGAACCGCGGCGGCCTGGCCGGCGCCGTCTTCGAGATGGACGACCGCTTCACCGGCCACCGCGCCGAGGACATCGAGCGGCTCCGCTTCGACGCGGGCAAGCTGCTGGTCCGTATCGACTACGACGACCCCGGCTCGCTCACCACCCTGGAGTCCACCGCGCGGGCCGTCGACGACATGGCGGCCCGCCGGCTCCCCGTGTTCGTCGAGCCGTTCATCTCCCGCCGGGTGGACGGCCGGGTCCGCAACGACCTCTCCGCCGAGGCGGTCACCAAGTCGGTCGCCATCGCCTCGGGCCTGGGCGGCACCTCGGCCTACACCTGGCTCAAGCTCCCCGTCACCGACGACCCGGACGACATGGGCGAGGTCCTGGAGACCTCCACCCTGCCGGCCGTACTGCTCGGCGGCGAAGTGGGTGAGGACCAGGAAGGCGCGTACGAACGCTGGCGCAAGGCGCTGCGGCTGCCCACCGTGCAGGGCATGGTCGTCGGCCGCTCGCTGCTCTACCCGGCCGAGGGCACTGTGGAGACGGCGGTCGACACGGCCGTCGGTCTGCTGTGACGGCCCGGTCGTGACACGGAGGAACGCGATGACGTATCACCTTCCCGCAGGAAAGGCCCTCGGCGGCCCCTACGTCGTGGACATCACGCCGGAGAAGGCCGGCTGGGGCTACTCCAGCCTGCGGGTCCTCGAGCTGCCGCCGGGCGGCAGCCACACCTTCGACACCGGCGACAGCGAGTGGATCGTGCTCCCGCTCAGCGGGGGCTGCACGGTCGCCGCCGCCGACGACTTCGGCCACGACACCTTCCAACTCACCGGCCGCGACAGCGTGTTCAGCTCGGTGAGCGACTTCGCGTACGTGCCGAGGGACGCGCGGGCGACCGTCGTGTCGGCCGGCGGCGGACGGTTCGCGCTCACCGGAGCGCGCTGCACCCGCCGGCTGCCCGCCCGCTACGGACCGGCCTCCGCCGTGCCGGTGGAGCTGCGCGGCAGCGGCAACTCCTCCCGGCAGGTCAACAACTTCGGCGCGGCCGGCGTGTTCGAGTGCGACAAGCTCATCGCGGTCGAGGTGATCACGCCGGGCGGCAACTGGTCGTCCTTCCCGCCGCACAAGCACGACGAGGACCGGCCCGGCGAGGAGTCGGTGCTCGAAGAGGTCTACTACTTCGAGTTCGCCGACCACGAGGGCATCCCCGGCCTGGGCTACCAGCGCGTCTCCCCCTCCGGGCAGGGACGCGGCACCGACGTCCTGGCCGAAGTCCGGGGCGGGGACGTCGTGTTGATCCCCGACGGCTGGCACGGGCCGTCCATGGCGGTGCCCGGTCACCACATGTACTACCTGAACGTCATGGCGGGCCCCGAGCCCGAGCGCGCCTGGCTGATCTGCGACCACCCGGACCACGCCTGGGTCCGCGACACCTGGCCGGACCAGCCGGTCGACCCCCGTCTCCCCCTCTACACGGCACCGGAGAAGTCCTGATGAGCACCCGCACCCGCCGTCTGACCGTCGCCCAGGCCCTGGTCCGGTTCCTGTCCGTCCAGTACACCGAGCGCGACGGCGTACGCCACCGGCTGATCGCCGGCACCTGGGGCATCTTCGGCCATGGCAACGTCGCCGGACTGGGCCAGGCCCTCCTGGAGGCGGGCGAGGACACCATGCCCTACCACCAGGGCCGCAACGAGCAGGCCATGGTGCACGCGGCCGTCGGCTACGCCCGCCAGCTGGACCGCCTGTCCGCGCAGGCCGTGACGACGTCCATCGGCCCCGGCGCCACCAACCTGGTCACCGGCGCCGCGCTGGCCACCATCAACCGGCTGCCGGTGCTGCTCCTGCCGGGCGACTACTTCGCGACCCGCGCCGCCGACCCGCTCCTCCAGCAGCTGGAGCACCCGGTCGAGGCGGACCTGTCGGTCAACGACACCCTGCGCCCGGTCTCCCGCTACTTCGACCGCGTCACCCGCCCCGAGGCCCTGATCCCCTCCGCGCTCAACGCCGTCCGGGTCCTCACCGACCCGGTCGAGACCGGCGCGGTGACCCTGGCGCTCCCGCAGGACGTGCAGGCGGAGGCGTACGACTGGCCGGAGGAGTTCTTCGCCGAGCGCGTGTGGCACGTACGCCGTCCCGCGCCCGACCCGTACGAGCTGGCGGAGGCGGTGGCGGCGATCCGGGCCGCCGAGCGCCCGCTGATCGTCGCGGGCGGCGGGGTCCACCACAGCCGCGCCGAGGAGGCACTCAAGGTCCTGGTGGACGCCACCGGCATCCCGGTCGCCTCGACCCAGGCGGGCAAGGGCTCGCTGCGGTACGACCATCCGGCCGACCTCGGCGGGATCGGCCACACCGGCACGGAGGTCAGCGACGACCTCGCGCGCACCGCGGACCTGGTGATCGGCGTCGGCACCCGCTACACGGACTTCACCACCGCGTCCCACACGCTCTTCCAGAACCCGGACGTCCGGTTCGTCAACCTGAACATCACCGCGTTCGACGCTCACAAGCTGGCGGCGCGCACACTCGTGTGCGACGCGAGGACGGGGCTCACAGCGTTGACCGAGGCACTCGCCGGTCACCGTGTGAACTCGGCTTACGAGGCCGCGTACCGCGCGGGCAAGGACCACTGGGAACAGGTCGTCGACGCGGCTTTCACCGCCGCCGACGAGAACGCCGTCCCCACCCAGACGCAGGTGCTCGGCGCGCTCGACTCGGTCGTCGGCGACGACGACGTGATCATCAACGCGGCCGGCTCGCTCCCCGGCGACCTGCACAAACTGTGGCGCTCGCGCAGCCCGCGCCAGTACCACCTGGAGTACGGCTACTCCTGCATGGGCTACGAGATCCCGGCCGCGATCGGCGTCCAGCAGGCCACACCCGACACGCCTGTGTGGGCGCTGGTCGGCGACGGCACCTACCTGATGATGCCGACCGAGATCGTCACGGCCGTCCAGGAGGGCCTGCCGGTCAACCTCCTGCTCATCCAGAACCACGGCTACGCCTCCATCGGCGGCCTCTCCGAGTCGGTCGGCGGCGAGCGCTTCGGCACCGCCTACCGCTACCGGGCCGCCGACGGCACCTTCTCCGGCGCCCCGCTCCCGGTCGACCTGGCCGCCAACGCGGGCAGCCTCGGCATGGACGTCCTGCGCGCCAAGACCGTGCGCGAGCTGCGCGAGGCGCTCGCCACGGCCCGCGCCTCCGACCGTCCGACCTGTGTCTACGTCGAGACCGACACCGCCACCCCGACCGCTCCCCCGGCCGAGGCCTGGTGGGACGTGCCGGTCGCCGAGACGGCCTCCCGCGAGGCCGCCGTACAGGCCCGCGAGGAGTACGACCGCCAGGTCGCCGACCGCCGCCGCCACCTCTGAACTCCCCTCCCCCGAAAGGCCTTCGCACCATGAAGACGATCACCCACTGGATAGGCGGCAAGCCCGTCGAGGGCACCTCCGGCCGCTACGGCGTCGTGTACGACCCGGCGACCGGCGCGCAGGACAAGCAGGTCGCGTTCGCGACCGTCGACGAGGTGGACGCGGCCGTCGCCTCCGCCAAGGCCGCGTTCGAGAGCTGGGGTGTCTCCTCGCTCGCCAAGCGCACGGCGATCCTCTTCAAGTACCGCGAACTGCTGGACGCGCACCGCGACGAGATCGCCGAGCTGATCACCGCCGAGCACGGCAAGGTGCACTCCGACGCGCTGGGCGAGGTCGCGCGCGGCATGGAGATCGTGGAGCTGGCCTGCGGGATCAGCGTGCAGCTGAAGGGCGAGCTGTCGACGCAGGTCTCGACCCGCGTGGACGTGGCGTCGATCCGCCAGCCGCTCGGTGTCGTCGCCGGCATCACGCCGTTCAACTTCCCGGCCATGGTGCCGATGTGGATGTTCCCGCTCGCCATCGCCACGGGCAACACCTTCGTCCTGAAGCCGTCCGAGAAGGACCCGTCGGCGTCCTTCCGGCTGGCCGAACTCGCCTCCGAGGCGGGCCTGCCCGACGGTGTGCTGAACATCGTGCAGGGCGACAAGGTGGCCGTGGACCGCATCCTGGAGCACCCGGACATCGAGGCCGTGTCCTTCGTCGGTTCGACGCCGATCGCGAAGTACATCCAGCTCAAGGCAGTCGAGCACGGCAAGCGTGTGCAGGCCCTGGGCGGCGCCAAGAACCACATGCTCGTCCTCCCGGACGCCGACCTGGACTTCGCCGCCGACCAGGCGATCAACGCGGCCTACGGCTCGGCCGGCGAGCGCTGCATGGCCGTGTCGGTCGTGGTCGCGGTCGGTGACACCGGTGACGAGCTGGTCGCCAAGATCGCCGAGCGCGCCGGCAAGCTGCGCATCGGCCCCGGCAACGACCCGGCCTCCGAGATGGGCCCGCTGATCACCCGCGAGCACCGCGACAAGGTCGCCTCGTACGTGAAGTCGGCCGCGGAGCAGGGCGCCGAGGTCGTGGTCGACGGCACCGGCTACTCGGTCGAGGGCCACGAGGACGGCTTCTTCCTCGGAGTGTCGCTGCTTGACCGGGTGCCGCTGACGGCGGACGCGTACAAGGACGAGATCTTCGGCCCGGTCCTGGTCGTGGTCCGCGCGGACTCCTACGACGAGGCCATCAAGCTGATCAATGACTCCCGTTGGGGCAACGGCACCGCGATCTTCACCCGCGACGGCGGCGCCGCCCGCCGCTTCCAGCTGGAGGTCAAGGCGGGCATGGTCGGCGTGAACGTGCCGATCCCCGTGCCGGTCGGCTACCACTCCTTCGGCGGCTGGAAGGACTCCCTCTTCGGCGACCTGCACGTCTACGGCAACGACGGCATCGCCTTCTACACGCAGGGGAAGGTCATCACCACGCGCTGGCCGGACCCGGCCGACGCGGGCATCAACCTCGGTTTCCCCAGCCACTCCTGACCTGCCGTCAGGTCACTTTCGAGGGAGGTACCTCCATGGCCAAGGCCGGCGATCCCGCACGTGCCATGACCGCCCCCGCGCTCCACTCGCTGGACTTCGCCCTGGACCGGGGCAGTCCGGTGCCGCTCTACTACCAGCTCGCACAGCAGTTGGAGGCGGCGATCGAGCACGGGATCCTCGCCCCGGGCAATCTCCTGGGCAACGAGATCGATCTCTCGATGCGTCTGGGCCTGTCCAGACCCACGGTCCGGCAGGCCATCCAATCCCTGGTCGACAAGGGCCTGTTGGTGCGCCGCCGCGGGGTGGGCACCCAGGTGGTGCACAGCCAGGTCAAGCGAGGGCTGGAACTCAGCAGTCTCTACGACGACTTGGAGGCGGCCGGCCAGGGCCCGACCACCGAGGTGCTGCGCAACGAGCGCGAGACGGTGACCCCGGACGTCGCCGCCGCGCTCGGCATCGCCGAGGGCAGCGAGGTCGTCGCCCTGGAACGACTGCGCTGCACGCACGGCCAGCCGGTCGCCTTCCTGTGCAACTACCTGCCCGCGAACCTCCTCGAACTGGACAGCGCCCGGCTGGAGTCGACCGGCCTGTACCGGATGATGCGCACCGCCGGCATCACACTGCACAGCGCCCGCCAGACCATCGGCGCCCGCTCCGCCACCGCCGAGGAGGCGACCCGCCTCGACGAGAAGGCGGGCGCCGCCCTGCTGACCATGCAGCGCACGGCGTACGACGACACGGGCCGACCGGTCGAGTACGGGACGCACATCTACCGGGCGTCCCGGTACGCGTTCGACTTCCAGCTGCTGGTCAGGCCCTGACCCGGGCCGACACGGACGGCCGGGTTCAGGGCCGGAGCACGATCTTGCCCTGCGGGTGGTGCCCTTCCAACTCGCTGTAGGCGTCCCGCACTTGCTCCAGGGGGTAGGTGCGGGCGATCGGCACCTCCAGCTCGCCGCGCGCGGCGAGTCGGGCCAGTTCGCCGACGACCACCGCGCACGCCGCCGCGCCTTCTCCGTAGGTGTGCGCCCCGACCCTGGCCGCGGCCTGCCAGTCGCGGATCGTGTTGATCCGCTCGGGCCGCACGCCCAACTCCACGGCCAGGTCCACGTATCCGTCGCCGAACGTGTCGATGAACGCGTCGACCCGCCCGCCGGAGGCCTCCCGGATCCGGTCGGCCACGCCCTCCCCGTACGCGACCGGGACGACACCGCGCTCCTTCAGCCAGGCGTGGTTGCGCTCGCTCGCCAGCCCGATCACCGTGGCGCCGCGGCGCCCCGCGAGCTGCACGGCAAGGGATCCGACACCGCCCGCCGCACCGGACACGACGACCGTGTCGGCCGGACCGGGATCCACCGCGAACACGGTGGCGTAGGCGGTAGTGCCGGCCACGTACAGCGACCCGGCCACGTCCCAGGGCAGCCCCTCCGGACGCGAGACCAGTTGTACGTCGTCGGCCACGACGAACTCCGCGTGGCTCGCCCGGTTGTGGGTGAAGCCCAGCACCTCGTCGCCCACGGCGAAGCCCCGCACCTGCGGACCGGCCTCCACCACCACGCCGGCCAGATCGCTGCCCTGCCCGGAGGGGAACGTCGAGGGCCAGCGATCGTGCCGCGCGCCCTCGCGGATCATCACCTCGCCGGGCTGGATCCCGGCGGCGCGGACCTCGACCAGCACCTGCCCGGCGCCGGGCACCGGCCGCGCCACCTCCTCCACCCGCAGCACATCGATCCCGCCGTACTCGTGGAACCGCACCGCCCGCATCGCGTGATCACCACTCTTCCCCGCTCGGCCAAGCCTGTGGGCGGTCATGCCTCGGATGGCCACACACCGACCGCGCCATCGCCTTCAACGACCCGGCAACGGAGCTGTCTTCCCGAGCGCCCGTCCCATTTCCGGGAGTCGGGCGCGGCCGGGAGGCGCTACGCGGACGCGTCGGTCCGGTCGAGATGGCGGTGGAGGAACTCGGTGACGATGCCCATCGTGGTGGCCGAGGACCACGGGAGCCCACTGCCCACGAGTCCGAGGAAGGCGACATCGCCGTGGTTGGCGCCGTTCAGGACGTAGCGGGTGCTGTCGGCCCCGGCGGCGAGCAGCGCCTGGTGCACGTGCTGGGTCTGGGACGGGGAGACCATCACGTCCGCGCTGCCGTGCAGGAGCAGGAACGGCGGTGCCGAAGCGGTCGCGTAGGTGGCGGGATCGGCGGCTCGCACGGCGTCGGGGATGTCGGAGAACAGCGCACCGGGCTTGCCGAGGTAGGCCGAGAAGTGGGTGGGCTCGTGCCGGTAGTGGAGCTGGGCCTCCTCGTCGAAGTCGCCGGCGATCGCGGAGAGTCGGGAACTGCCGAAGCCGTCGATCACGGCCTGCACCTGTCCCAGGGGTGACGGGTCGGAGCCCTCGGCGAACTCGGCAAGACCGTTCGTCGTCCCCGTGAGCGCCGCCACGTGACCGCCGGCCGACTCCCCCCAGACGGCGACCGCGGTGGGGTCGATCCCGAAGTCGTCGGCGTGCAGCCGCAGATGGGCGAGGGCGGCGCGGACGTCGTGGATGGTGTCGTGGTAGGTCGCGCCGTCGGGGGTGACACGGTATTCGACGCCGGCGACGACGAACCCGGACTCGGCGACATGCCGGCGCAGTTCGAACGCCATGACCTTGTTGCAGCGCAGGAACGCGCCCCCGGGAAGGTAGACGACCAGTGGCAGCCGCTCGTCGGTGGCGGGCCGCACGATGTCGTACTTCAGCTCGCGCGACTCCCCGTCGGGCAGTTCGACGGTCTTGTAGGTGATGTCGTCATGGGTGTCCACCTCGACGGCGCCGAGGGACATCTGCGGATCCGGGTCGATGTCCAGCAGCGTGCTGTCGGCGAGGTCGGGCGGCGAGACGCGGGTGGCGACGGGCAGCGGGATCACCGGCGCGGCGGGAGTGTCAGACATGTTCTCTCCGATCGTCATGAACCACCAATAGTGAAGGTGAATTCAGTTTCACTTATGGAGAGATGCTTGTCAAATACGCGCGCGAACACGAAGAACACGAAGACGCCGGCGCTCGACGAAGGCGATTACAGGTGACTCCCGGGTCCGGTCGGTCGACGCCCCGTCAGCCGACCGGGGCGGCATCCCCCCGGAACGCCCCCGTCACCACGGGAACCAGCTGCCGCTCGATCTGCTCGGCCGACAGGGCGGCCAGCTCGGCACCGATGGGCGCCAGAGCGAGCCAGTTCAGCAGGCCGGCCGCGCAGCGCGTACGGAAGATCAGCTCCTCCTCGCCGACACCCGGGATGTTCGGGGTCAGCACCCGGAGGGCCATGCGGCGACTGAGGTCGAACTTCTCGTTCAGCCGCTCCCACCCCTGAGGCGGCTCGATGCCGACGCGTGCCACGGTCCGCATCACGGCCAGGTCCTCCCCGCCGGCCGCCAGCGCGCGCATCATCGGCCGGGCGAAGGCGGTCGCCAGGTCCTGGAGTGTCGCAGTGGGGCCGAGGGAGTCCAGGGCCAGCATCTGCGCGTCCAGATACCGCTCCAGCGCGTGCTCGATCGCCGAGTCGCACAGGGCCTTCAGCGAACCGAAGTGGTAGCTCACCGCGGCGACGTTGGCTCCGGCGCGATCCGTGATCTCGCGGAGCGTCACGCCCTCCTGGCCTCGTTGCGCGAGCAGCTCCAGGGCGGCCGCCTGCAGGCCGTCCCGCGTGCGCTGACCGGCCTCTCGGCGCAGGTCCGTTTTCTTCACCGATGTCACAGTATTAATTCAATCATCCGCTTGAGTTGATTGTCAAGCAATCCCACACAGTTCAAACAGTCGCTTGACAGGTTGCCTTGCCGTTCATAATCTCAAGCGAGCGTTTGATTTACCAAGGCGGACCAGAAACCGATCTGAAGGAACTCGTCATGAAGCTGCTCAGCCGGAAGTCGATCACCGCCGCGACCGCGGTAGTTGTCCTGGGTGGTCTCACCATCGCCGCGCTGCCGTCCCAGGCCGCGAGCTCTTCCCACAACACCGCTTCGACCCAAGGCAGTACGGCGGCCCCCGCACCCCTCACCGCTCGCGAGCTGGCGAAGCTGCCGCTCACCGACCGGCACCTGACCAAGCACGAGAAGGCCAACCTCGCGGTCGTCCTGCGCGACTACTACGTGGCCGAGGGCAGCCACATCGACGTCCCGACGTTCGTCAACAGCTTCACCAAGGACGGCGTCTTCAACGACATGGTCCCCGGCGTGGCCTACCGCGGGGAGGCGCTCGGCGCCGTGCTGCCCTACATGAAGGGCCTCTTCTCCGATGTCCACCGTGAGCTCAAGCGCATCACCGTGAACGGCGACACCATCAGCATCGAGCTGTCGATCCAGGGCACGTTCGACGGTCAACTCCAGGCGCCGACGGGCGGCTTCGTCAAGGGGAAGGGCCAGAAGGTCGACGCCCCGACCGCCGACTTCTGGTACCTGAAGAACGGCAAGGTCACGACGTTCAACTGCTTCGTCGGCTACTCGAAGATGTACTCCGACATGGGCGTGAACTTCGACTGGGCCTCGGCCGTCGACAAGCACTGACCGCTCCTCCCCGGCGGGTGACGCGCGCAGCCACAGGCCGCACGTCACCCGCCGGAGCGCTCTGCCGTGGACCGCGGCTTCTCATTCGATCGCGCACCCAATGACGAAGGAGCACACCGGCATGACCCGGCTGGGCACCGCCGTGCTGGTCGCCCCGCTGCACATCCCGTTTCAGGGCGACGTCGAGCAGATCGTCACCGACCCCATGGCGTACGAGGGGATCGGTCTCGACGAGTTCCTGGTCGACCTCTCATGGGCCGCGCGCGACGCGCAGGAACTGAAGGACGTGTCCGCCGAGGTGTTCACGGCGGCCAGGGCCGCGGGCCTCTGACCTGTTCCGCCACCGTCCTACCGAATGCGGCTAGGGTGCTGACGGCTCCCGTGAGAGGCGTACAGGCAAGGTACGGGTGTCCGGGGGACGGTCATGGTCGCCGAAAGGCGAGTCGGACACGATGGGGGACGCGCGTTGGATCAGCTGACCGGCCGGCCGGCGACATCGGTGCTGCCCCGGCCGCTGCGCCCGTGGCTCGGACTGATCGCGGTCCTCGCCGCCCTGGTGGTCGTCGTGCTCGGGGTCATGTACGCGGGCCACGGCGAGTCCGGGACCGTGGACCGGTGGATCATCGCGCCGACCGCCGACAGTCTGCGGCCGCCGTGGCGGCGCGTCGCCCTCGCCCTGGACTTCCTGGGAGAGCCCGTGGGCGCGGGGGTGCTGCTCGCGGTCGCCGTGGCGGGCTGCCTGCTGCTGCGGCGTCCCCGCGCGGCCGTGTTCGTCGTCGCCGGCGCCGCCACGACCGTAGGGACGGCGACGCTGCTGAAGCACCTGGTGGGACGCACCATCCACGGCCCCGACAACCTGTCCTATCCCAGCGGGCACACCGCCTTCTTCACCGCCCTCGCCCTCATGGCGGCGCTTCTCGCCACCCCACGGCTCGGCCTCGGCAGGACGGCCGGCACGTCACTCGTGCTCACCGCGGCGCTGGCGGCCGGCGCCGCCATGGGATGGGCGCAGGTCGGACTGGGCGCGCACTATCCGACCGACGCCCTCGGCGGCTGGTGCACCGCGCTGGCGGTCGTCCCGGCGACCGCGTGGCTGGTCGACCGGACGGCCGACCGGCTGGGCGAGCGGTCGGACCGCCGAACGGCAGATGCCGGTCGGCAGGCGCGCCACTGACGTCACCTCACGTCACGTCACACCGCGCTGCGGAACACGGGCTTCACCGGTCGCCCGGCGAGCCAGGGAGTGGGGTCGGCGGCGTCCAGCGCCTTCCGGTACACCGCGCATGCCTGGGCCACCACGTCGACGGTGCGGTCGATGTCCGCGTCCGTCAGTGCGCTGCTCACCACGAAGGACGGGGCCAGCACTCCGCCCGCCAGGAGCCGGCGCAGGAACAGGGTGCGGTACTGCTGCGACGGCTGCCCGTTCTCGTCGAGAGTGGCGAAGACCAGATTGCTGGCCCGTCCCCGGACGACGACGTGGTCGCCGACGCCCATGCCGGCCGCCGCCTCGCGGACCCCGGCCGCCAGCCGTTCGCCGAGGGCGTGCAGCCGCGCGGTGACGCCCTCCTCGACGTAGGTGGCCTGCACGGCCATCGCCGCTGCCAGGGCATGCGTTTCCGCACCGTGCGTGGTGGACAGCAGGAACACCCGCTCACCGGAGTGCCGCAGCCCGCCCCACTCCATCAGCTCCCGGCGCCCGGCCAGCGCGGAGACGGCGAACCCGTTGCCCAGCGCCTTGCCGAACGTGGAGAGGTCGGGGACCACGCCGTACAGGCCCTGGGCGCCCGCCTCGGACCAGCGGAAGCCGGTGATCATCTCGTCGAAGATCAGTACGCAGCCGTACCGGTCGGCCAGCTCGCGCAGGCCGGCGAGGTATCCGGGCGGTGGCTCGGTGTGGGCGGCGGGTTCGAGGATCAGACAGGCGATCTCGCCGTCGTACCGGGTGAGCAGATCCTCCGTGGCGGCCAGGTCCCCGTAAGGGAACGCCACGGTGAGATCCGTGGTCGCCGCCGGGATGCCCGCCGACATCGGCGTGGTGCCGATGAACCAGTCGTCCACGGAGAAGAACGGGTGGTCCCCGCAGATGGCCACCCGCAGGCGCCCGGTGACGGCGCGGGCGAGCCGTATCGCCGCGGTGGTGGCGTCGGAGCCGTTCTTCGCGAACTTCACCATCTCGGCCGTCGGCACGGTGGCCAGGAAGCGTTCGGCGGCCTCGACCTCCACGATGGACGGCCGGACGAAGTTGCTGCCGCGGTCGAGTTCCCGCCGCACCGCCTCGACCACGCGCGGGTGGGCGTGGCCGAGGCTGACCGACCGCAGGCCCGAGCCGTACTCGATGTAGCGATTGCCGTCGACGTCCCACACGTGGGCACCGCTGCCGTGGCTGATGACGGGGGCCAGGTTCTCGGGGTACTGGTCGTCGCCCTTGGCGTAGGTGTGCGCACCCCCGGGGATCATGGCGTGCAGCCGCTCGTTGGCTGTCCGCGACAGGGGCAGGTGGAACTCTTCGGTGTCCACGGGGACCTCAACTTTCTCTGTGCTTCAGGACCTCGGCGAGACTCGGCGCCGCGCGGTCCCGCTGGGACATCAGTGCAGCCGGCAGCGGCCAGGGAATGGCCAGTTCCGGGTCGTCGTAGGCGATGGTCACGTCCTCGGCCGGATCGTGCGGGCGGTCGATCCGGTACGAGGTGTCGGCGGTGTCGGTCAGTGCCTGAAAACCGTGCGCGCATCCCGCGGGAATGTAAAGAGTTGGCTGTGATTCTCCTGTGAGTTCAAAGGAAATCCAATGGCGGAAGGTCGGGGAATCCGGCCGCAGGTCCACCACGACGTCGAAGATCCGCCCGTACGAGCACCGCACCAACTTGGCCTCGCCGGCGCCGGAGCGCAGGTGCAGACCGCGCACCACGCCCCGGACCGAGCGGGACACGCTGTCCTGGACGAAGGCGTGCGGGTCGAGGCCCACCGAACGGACCACGTCGACGTCGAAGGTGCGGCAGAAGAAGCCGCGTTCGTCGGCGTACGGCGTCGGCTCGAACAGGAACGCGCCTGCTATCTCCGGGACTTCGGTCGCTTTCATGGAGACTCCTGCCGAGCGTGGACGTGGGTGCGGTCGGCCGCCGGGAACAGGGCCGCGGTCAAGTCGGCGAACTGGCGGTCGAGTTGGTGGGCGGCGTCCCGGTTCCGCTCGACGAGCGTCTGCCGCAGTTCGGGCGATCGCTTCTCCAGCGCCCGAAATTGCTCCAGCAACCGGTCGGCGTCGACCTCGCGGGCCGGGTGGCAGAACGCGCCGAGACCCATCCGGTCCATGAGCGCGTCACTCTTCGCCGCGTAGCTGAGCGCGAGCACCGGCGTTCCGGTCTTCAGCGCGCAGATGAGGTTGTGGTACCTGACTGCCACCACGGTGTCGGCGGCCGTCATCTCCTTCATCAGGTCGTCCAGGGAGGTCGGTTCGGCCGCGGTGACCAGCGGGGAGTCCACCGCGTCGAGGATCGCGGCCACCACCGTCGCGTCGCACCGGTCGCCGGTGAGCAGCCGGACCGTCCTGCCCTCCTCGACCAGGGTGCGGACGAACCGGATCGTGCCGTCGAGATAGCGGCCGTAGATCTCGTCGGCGCGGGCGCGGTCGTCGTTGCCGCCGTGGAAGTCCATGACGCCGACGCAGACCGTGCCCGGTGCGCCCGAGGGTGTGTTCGCGGGTGGTGACGGGAGGGAGAAGGCGAGGTCCGGGTAGACCTCGTCGCGCGCGGTGTCGACGCCCATCGCCCGCATCGCGTCCCGGGACTGGTCATCCCGGTAGGAGCGGTAGGCGGCCAGGCGGCCCGACCAGCGGACCAGGGCGCGGGTGGGCCGGTTACGGATCTCGGCGGCGCCGACGCTGACCAGGGCGACCCTTGTCCGCGTCAGCTTCCCGCTCGCGCAGAGCAGGAACAGCGAGTACGGGAAGCCCCAGGGCCGCAGCGGCAGAGTGGCTTCCAGGACGCCCATGCCCGGCACGATCACCACGTCGTGGCGGCGCACCCAGGCGGCGGTGCGGAAGACGTCGACGAACTTGCCCAGCCCCTTCGCCACGATCGAGCCCAGGCGGGACGCGGTGCGGTACTCGGCGCGGTTCCAGTGCAGTCGCGTGGCGGGGATCCCGAACCGGGCCGTCACGGCCTCGGGTCCGCCGCACAGTGCGTCCACGGCCGCGTCCGGATGGTCTCTGCGGAGGTATCCGAGGACGGCTTCGAGCGACCCGTCGTTGCCGAGGTTGCCGGAACCGAGGAGGCCGAACACCCCGACACGCACCGGCTGTTGGGGCGCGGACGTCATGCGTGCCTCCCTTCGCGGCCGGCGACGAGGGCGTCCACGGAGACCGTGAGCTGGGCCGGGTCGACCGGGGCCCGGTCCTCGACCCGCTCGCCGGCGCCCGGCCGCACCCGGCTGGTCATCCACGCGGCCAGGTGGCCGTAGCAGGCACGCCGGTCGGCCGGGGAGATCGGCGCCCGCCGGATCGCGGAGGCGAAGCCCCACACGTACTCGGCGAGCAGCCTGGGCGTCGGGTGCAGCAGACCCGCCCGGCGCGGGTCCAGGTTGACGCACCGGGAGCGCTTGGACGGGTTGGCCCGCTCGGCGCGGTTGGGGTGGTCGCGGCGGAAGTAGAGCAGTTCCGGCACCTGGTGGAAGCGTCCGTGCAGGGTGATCTCGGCGACGTACGTACGGTCCGCGTGGTGGTAGCTGTCCATCGGTTTCACCCGGCGCAGCACGTCGGTCCGCATCACTCCGTAGAAGTCGTCGCCGCCCGGCTCGAACAGCAGACTGCGGAAGCGCTCCGGGGCGTGCGGCGAGCCGGTGGCGAGCGTGTACTCGTAGGGCACCGTCACCTGGCCGTCGCCGTCGATGACCGCCTGGTCGGTGTGCGCGAGGATGACGTCGGGCCGCTCGTCCAGTGCCTCTATGCAGCGCGTCAGCAGGTCACGGCCGTAGAGGTCGTCGTGCGAGGCCCACTTGAAGAGCTCGCCGCGGGACTCGGCCAGCACATGGTTGTGGTTCGGGGTGGCGCCGATGTTGCGGGGCAGCCGGAGGTAGCGGATGCGGGAGTCCTGGGCGGCGTACTTGCGGCAGACGGCCTCGGTGCCGTCGGTCGAGGCGTTGTCGGAGACGACCAGTTCGAAGTCCTCGTAGGTCTGGCCGAGCAGCGCGTCGAACGACTCGGCCAGGTACTCCTCGCCGTTGTAGACGGGCAGGCCGATGCTCAGCCTGGGTCGGTCGGTCATGAGGTCCTCACTTCGGGGATGGGTTCTCGGTGGCGCTCGCGCAGGGCGGAGCGCAGTTGCAGCCACCACACGGCCGAGCCACTGATGGTCGCGGCGGCGACGCCCCAGGCCGAACCGGACGTGCCGCCGAGGGCCGCGCCGCCGAGTCCGCCGCCGACGTAGCAGGCGGAGGCGAACAGCTGGCAGCGCAGGCTGCGACGGGCCGCGCCGAGCGCGCGCAGTCCGGCCGCCGCGCCGGTGCCGAGACCCGCGCCCGCGACGCTGAGGGTGATCTGCACGAGGAGATGCGAGGAGGAGTGCCAGACGTCGCCGAGCGCCAACTCGCCCAGCCCGCCCGGCATCAGCAGCAGCGCCGCGCCCCACAGCAGCGCGCCGGTGGCCTGTCCCCCGCCGAGGAAGAGGCAGAACCTGCCCAGCCGGTGCGGGGCCTGCCGCAGCACGCGGGCCGCCTCGGGGACGGTGACCAGCGACAGCCCCATCAGTACGGCGAGGAAGGGGCCCATCAGGAGTTCGGCACCCCGCACCGCGCCCACCGCGCTCACTCCGACGATCGCGCCGAGCCCGTACGCCCGCACCTGGCTGGCGCCGCTGAGGCTGACGTTCTCGACCAGGTACCGGTAGCCGAGATCGCGCTGCTCGCGGAGCCAGCCGCGTGCCTCGGCCGGCCGGGGCCGGATGCCGGACTGGAGGTAGCCGTACGCCGCGGCGACCGTGGCGGACGCGCCCCAGGCGAGCACGAAGGCGGCCACGGTGTCGACGTGGGCCGCCACCACCATGGCCGGGACGAGCGCGACGCCCCACACGACGTCGTTGACGAACGCCTTGCGCCCGGCGCCGGCGGCGAAGAACGAGAACCGCCAGGCGTCCTGGAGCAGCAGTCCCGGCAGCATGACGCCGAGGGCCACGAACGCGGGCCCCACCCGGCCGCCGAGGCCGAGCCCGGCCGCCAGGCAGACCACGCCGAGGGCCGCGCCGACACCGAGCGCGGTGCCCGTCGACCGGGCCACCGCCCCGCGCCAGGACGCCTCCGGCACGCCGCTGAAGCGCACCACGAGCGGGTCGGTGGCAAGGCCCCGGGAGACGTTGAGGACCACGCCGTAGGTCACCCAGGCGAGGCTGAACACGCCGAACGCGGTCACGCCCAGCGAGCGGGCCACGTAGATGCCCACCGCGAAGTTGCTGATGCTGGAGGCCGCCTGGTCGGCCAGTCCCCAGGACAGCCGGCCGACCAGGGCCCGCTTGGCGGACCCGGCCGGTGCTGTCGTCTTCTCCCCCGGGACGGTCATGGGCGTCATTCCTTGACCAGGTCGGCACCGCGCAGGGCGTCGGCCGCTGCGGCGACGGTGTCGAACGGCAGCCCGGACCGCTCGGCGACGTCCAGCAGGCTGTGCTCGCCGTCGGAGAGGTTGAGCACCCAGAGCATGGCCATCTGGGCCTGCTTGGTGTCGCTGCGGCCCCCCAGCGCGTCGTACAGCCCGCGCCGGCCCAACTGCGGTTCACCGTAAGGGCTGAGGTTCACGTACCGCCGGTTGCGGTCGAGAACGGCGAACGCCTCGCGGCAGACCGCGAGGGTGTCGGCCATCGCCTCCGGGGAGACGAAGTCCGGGTTGTCCGCCGAGGTGTGGTACTCGGGGTAGCCGGCGTACGGGGTGCGGGTGAGGGAGCCCACGCCCAGATTGAAGCCGGGCGAGCAGTACTGCCGCTCGTCGTAGCCGTACGGGGTGAACTCCGTGATGCTGTGCGGGCGTTGGGAGGTGTCCAGCACGTACCGCAGCACCCGGTCGATCTCCGCGTCGCCACGCCTGCTCTGTTTGTACGTCAGTTGGCCCCTGTCTCCGGCGCAGGCCAGCACGAGGCCGTGCTTGACCCGATCCACCCGCTCGGCGTTGCGGGCCAGCCAGGTGATCGCCCCGATGGTGCCGGGCGCGAAGATGAACCGGTAGGTGTAGTACGGCGTTTCACGCGCCAGCTGCCGGGCGAGGAACGTCGCCACGGCGATGCCCGCGAGGTTGTCGTTGGCCAGCGACGGGTGACAGGTGTGGCAGGAGACGATCACCTCGTCGGCGACCTGTCCGGGGACCACGTGCTCGGCATAGGTGAGGTGTCCGTCCGCGAGGGTGGAGTCGATCCGCACCTCGTAGTCGCCCTCGGGCAGCGCGTCCAGGGTCTCCTGCGCCAGGCAGAAACCCCACTCCGGCTTGTAGTAACTCGTGCGGTACGGCACCCAGTTCGGGTGGTCCGGCAGGGTGTGCAGGTGTGCGCGCAGCTCGGCGAGCGGCATGGTCCTCGACACGGGCACGCTGTAGCCGAGCACGTGCAGGCTGGACTCGGCGAAGTCGACGACCCGTCGGCCCGTGCTGTCGGCGATGTACGCGTCCCGGATGTTCCACTCCTGCGGCACCGTCCAGTCGAGCACCTGCGTCCCGGTCGGCACTTCGTGCACCTGCAGCGGGATGTACTCGCCGACGATGTCCAGGGTGGCGCGCACACCGTCGCCGGTGATGCTCCGGCAGAGCGGGTACAGCCGCTCCACCAGACCGTGCATTTCCTCGCCCGGCTCGGTCATCGGCGCCACCGCAGGGTGTCGTCGACGGTGCCGGCCTCGGAGGCCGCCTTGAGCACGGCGAGGCGGGTGAAGCGCTGCTCGAAGTCCTCCCGGGTCAGGTCGAACTTCCGGTAGGCGTCGGCGAGTTCGAGAGCGCCCTGCTTCACCGTCCACTCGCAGTCGAAGTCGGGGATCGCGGTGCGGAAGCGGGAGAAGTCCACGCGGTACGACCGCGGGTCGGCGCCGTTCTCCCCGGTGATCACGACCTTCGCGCCGGACACCGCCTCGGCGACCTGCTCGGCGATCTCGGCGACCGTGACGTTGTTGATCTCGCTGCCGATGTTGAACGCCCGGTCGTGGACCGCCTCGCGCGGCGCGGTGAGCGCGGCCGTGAAGGCGCGGGCGATGTCGGCGGCGTGCACGAGCGGGCGCCAGGGGGTGCCGTCGGAGAGGACCAGCACCTCGCCGGAGAGCAGCGCGTGGCCGACCAGGTTGTTCAGCACGATGTCGGCGCGCAGCCGGGGCGAGTAGCCGAAGGCGGTGGCGTTGCGCATGAACACCGGGGTGAAGTCGTCGTCGGCGAGCGCGTGCACGTCGTCCTCGACCCGCACCTTCGACTCCGCGTACGGCGTCACTGGGCGCAGTGGAGCGTCCTCCGTGACCAGGTCGTCGCCGCCGGAGGCGCCGTAGACGGAGCAGGTCGACGCGTACAGGAAGCGGCCGACTCCGGCGTCGCGGGCCAGCTTCGCCAGTCGTACGGACGCGTGGTGGTTGATGTCGTAGGTGAGTTCCGGAGCCAGCGAGCCGAGCGGGTCGTTGGAGAGCGCGGCCAGGTGGATCACCGCGTCGAATCCGGCCACGTGCTCGGCGGTGAGGTCGCGCAGGTCCACCCGCACGCCGGGCGGGTCGGCGGGCTGCGGGCCCAGGACGGAGTCGGCGAAGAGGCCGGAGTCGAGGCCGGCGACCTCGTGTCCCGCGGCGGTGAGGACGGGTGCCATCACGGTGCCCAGATATCCCTGGTGTCCGGTCAGTAGTACGCGCAAGGTGTTCAACCCCCCAGGTTGAGCGTGAGTTTGGTGACGGCGAAGGCCTCGGCGTAGCGCGCGTGGCATTCGATACCGCGGATCCGGGCGAGGCCGAGGAAGGCCTCCCGGTCGTACCACGGGCGGTGGCGCTGCGAGGGGTAGTGCTCCTGCAGCAGCCGTACCTTCTGTTCGGCGGTCTCGGTCTCCAGCGGCTGGTAGGCCGCGGGTCGGCCGAGGTCGCCGTCCCACTTGACGATCTCGTAGCCGAGCACGAGGTGGTCGCGGAACGCCGTGGTCATGAGCTGCGCCAGACCGCGGTGGTCCTGGTGGGCGTCGTCGGTGCGCGGCGCGAGGACCAGTTCGGGCTCGGTCTGCGCGCGGAGTTCCTCGACGGCGGCCTTGGCCTCCTCCCAGTGCGCGGGCAGGCGGCCGTCCGGCAGTTTGTGCACGGTCAGGCGCAGGTCGGCACCCGGACAGAAGGCGGTGAGCGCGGCCTGTTCCTCCTGCTCGCGCTCGCTGCCGCCACCGGAGAGCACCAGCGCGTCGACGCGGATGCCGGGCCGCGCCTGGCACAGCGTCAGCAGGGTGCCGCCGGCGCCGATGGCGATGTCGTCGCAGTGCGCGCCCACCGCCACGATCCGGTCCAGAGGACCGGCTCCGAGCCTGATCACGCACGCACCCCCGCGCTGTCCCGCTCCCACACGGCCCACGGGCGCTCGCCCCGGGTGTAGGCCTCGTCGAGCGCGGCCCGCTCCTTCACGGTGTCCGTCGGCTTCCAGAAGCCGCGGTGCTGGTGTGCCACCAGCCGTCCCTGCTTGGCCAGTTGGGCACATCCGTCGGCGACCAGGTCGCCGTTCTCCGGTATGTGGTCGAAGACTTCCTGGCGGAGCACGAAGTAGCCGCCGTTCTCCCAGAGCGGCATGTCGCTCACCGCGGTGATGCCTCCCACCAGGCCGTCCTCGCCCAACTCCACGCAGTGGAAGGAGGATTGGGGCGGTACGACCATCATCGACGCGCCGGCGTCGCGCTGGGCGAACTTGTCGATCATCTCCGGCAGCGGGGCATCGGTCAGCACGTCGGCGTAGTTGGCGAGGAACATCTCGTCGCCGTCCAGGTGGTGGCGCACCCGGCGCAGCCGCTCTCCGATGGGCGACTCGATGCCGGTCTGGGCGAAGGTGATCGTCCAGTCGGCGATGTCGGTGGAGAGCAACTCGGTCCGCCCGCCGCGCAGGACGAAGTCGTTGGAGGCGGTCTCCTCGTAGTTGAGGAAGAAGTTCTTGATGTGGTGGGCGCCGTAGCCGAGGCACAGGATGAACTCCTTGTGCCCGAAGTGCGCGTAGTAGCGCATGACGTGCCAGATCAGGGGTCTGGGCCCGACCATCGCCATGGGCTTGGGCACGTCGTCGGAGGTTCCGTTGCGCATGCGCATCCCGTAACCGCCGCAGAACAGGACGACCTTCATGCTGTGACCTCTTTCGACTGCGCCGCCTCGACGATGCTCAGTTCCGGGATGGGAAAGACGAGCCGGCCGCCCCACTCGTGCACGTAGGACAGCTGCTCGACCAGTTCGGCCCGCAGGTTCCACGGGAGGACGAGGACGTAGTCCGGCTTGTCGGCCGCTATCTGCTCGGGCGACAGGATCGGAATGCGGGTGCCGGGGGTGAACCGGCCGTGCTTGTACGGGTTGCGGTCGACCGTGTAGGCGAGCAGGTCGGGGCGGATGCCGCAGTGGTTGAGCAGGGTGTTGCCCTTGCCGGGGGCGCCGTAGCCGACGACCGTCTCGCCGCGGTCGGCCGCATCGATGAGGAACCGCAGCAGGTCCCGGCGCACCTTGGCGACCCGGGCGGAGAACTCGGTGTACCCGGCCAACTCCTGGAGCCCGGCGGCCTTTTCGCGGGCCAGTACGTCGGCCACCCGCTGCGAGGGCTCCCCCGCGACCTCGGCCGGGCGGGACCACAGCCGGATGGAGCCGCCGTGCGTGGGCAGCAACTCGACGTCCACCAGCGTGAGTCCGCCGCTGGCGAGGGCCCGGATCGCGGAGGCGACCGTGTAGTACTGGAAGTGCTCGTGGTAGATCGTGTCGTACTGGTTGTCCTCGATCAGGGTCAGCAGGTGCTGCACCTCGATGGAGACCCAGCCGTCGTCGGCGACCAGGGCGCGCAGTCCCTGGGTGAAGCCGACCACGTCGGGGATGTGCGCGTACACGTTGTTGGCCACGACCAGGTTCGCCGGGCCGTGCTCGGCGCGGACGGCCGCGCCGGTGTCGGGGCTCAGGAAGTCCGTGAACGTGGGCACGCCCGCCTCACGGGCGGCGGCACCGACGTTCACCGAGGGCTCGATGCCCAGGCAGCGGATCCCCCGGTCCACCACGTGCCGCAGCAGGTAGCCGTCGTTGCTCGCGACCTCGACCACGAAGGAGTCGGTGCCGAGGCCGAGGCGGTCCACCGCGCCGTCGACGAAGGTGCGCGCGTGCTCCACCCAGGAGGTCGAGTACGAGGAGAAGTACGCGTACTCCTTGAACGTCTCCTCCGGCGTGATCAGCGGCGGTATCTGCGCCAGCCAGCAGTCGGTGCAGACCCGCAGATGAAGCGGGTACGCCGGTTCCGGCAGGTCCAGTTGATCGGCGGCGAGAAAGCTCTCGCACGGCGGTGTCGCCCCGAGGTCGACGACGCTCGCCGTCGCTTCCGAGCCGCAGAGTCGGCATCGTGTCATGTGCTGTCCCCATCCCCCCTGCCCGCGTGGGTGTTCCCACCGGGAGCCGGTGCTGACCGTCCCGCGATCGCGGTGCGGTACTCCTCCAGCAGGCGCTCCAGGCCGACGGCCGGGCTGAATCCCTGCTCGTAGCGGCGCCGGGCCGCCTCGCCCATCTCCCGGTTGCGGTCCGGGTCGGCGGTGATCCGGCGGATGCCTGACGCGAGCGAGGCGGCGTCGCCGGGCTGGTGCAGCAGCCCGGTGACTCCGTCCTCGACGAGTTCGACGAAGGCGCCGTGCCCTGCGGCGACGGTCGGCACCCCGGCCGCCATCGCCTCCACGACCACCAGGCCGAACGCCTCCAGCCAGGTCGAGGGCGCGATCACGGCGACCGACCGCGCGATGGCCTTGCGGCACTCCGCCGGGTCCAGCAGGCCGACGTAGCGCACGTCGTCGCGGCCCGCCGCCCAGGCGGTGACCTCTTTCTCCAGCGGCCCGGTGCCGGCGATCGCGAGCGGGACGCCCACACCGCCGCTCGCCGCGAGCTCGTCCCACGCGGCCATGAGCAGCCGTACGCCCTTGGCCTCCGCGAGCCGGCCGAGATAGAGCACCTGCTCGCCCTCACCCTCCCGGCGGATGTCGGGTTCGGGGACGAAGTTGTGCTTCACCGCGAGGCGTTCGGCCGGCATGCCGGAGGTCACCAGGACGTCGCGCTGCGCGGCGGAGATGCACAGGAAGCGCTCCACGCCGGTCCACCAGCGCTTCCGGTTGACCGAGAGGCTGATCGCGAGCGGCACAGTGGCGAGGCTGGAGTTGCGGTAGCAGCCGTGCCGGACGGCGGGCAGCGGGGTCGAGCCGACGCACTCCGTGCACGGGTGGCCGTCCCGCTGGAGTGTGCCGGGCGGGCAGACCTGGGTGTAGTTGTGCAGCGTGGCGACGGCGGGCACTCCGGCGTCGGCGCACGCGGCGAGGACCGCGGGCGACAGGAGCGGGAACACGTTGTGGACGTGCACCACGTCCGGCCGCTCGGCGCGCAGTGTGGCGGCCAACTCCTTGCGCACGGCCGGATTCCACGGCACCAGGAGCGGCACCGCGACCTTGCCGAGGAGGGAGCGGCCGCCGATGTCGTCGCTGCGCCGCTCGAACAGCTCGACCCGGTGGCCGGCCGCGCGCAACAGCTCCACCTCCTGGTCGACGACGTTGTTCTCCCCGCTCGGCTGCGCCGAGTTGTAGCGGTTGTGCACCACGAGGACGTGCATGCTCAGTTCACCTCCGAGCCACGGGCCCAGCGCGGGACGTACCGACGGCTGTCTTCGGGCATCAGGAAGGGGGCGGGCTTGGCCGGGGCCGCCAACAGCGAGGCGGCCAGGGCCAGATGCAGCAGATACGGCGAGGCGTCACCGAGACCGGCCTCGGTGTACGAGGCGATCGCGCAGTAGCTGATCAGGAAGATCGCGCAGGCCCTCTCCAGTGACGGCGGCCGCAGCAGCGCGACACCACCCAGTACGGCGATGATCGCCGCGACGAGGGTGACGCCGATCAGACCCTGTTCGTTGTAGACGGCCAGCCAGCTGTTGTCGATCGGCAGCCCGCCGAACGACTTGTCGCCCAGGCCCACGCCGAACAGGTGCTGCGCGGTCGACCGGGGCTCGGCCAGCAGGGCGTTCCACACCTTGGCCCGCCCGGTGAGACTGGAGAAGTTCTCCTGGCTCTGCCCGCGCAGGAACCACGTCTGCAGCGCGGAGGCGAAGCCGACCGCGGCCACCACGGAGATCAGCACCGCCCAGGTGAAGAAGCGGCGGGCCGCGGCACTGGTCAGGACGAGCGAGCCGATCGCGAGCGCCAGCCCGAGCAGCAGGCCGAGCGTGGCCGTCCGGGTGTGGGTCAGCGCGAGCAGCACCAGCGACGGCACGATGACCAGCACGGCGCTGGTCCGGTCGGTCCGTCTGCCGATGACGAGCAGCACGGTGAGCCCGATGATGACCGCCGCGTACTGCCCGATCTGCGGCGGGGTGAGCGGCCACAGCGCGCCGACGAGGCGTCCGCCGTAGAGGTCGGGCAGGGCCTTGCCCGGGGCGACGACCAGGCCGAGGGCCACCGAGCCGAGGACCCCGTAGTACGCCCGGATGTGGTGGCGGACGAAGGTCGCACTGCCGTCCCACCAGCGGGTGAGCAGCCACAGGGTGCCGACGAAGAGTGTCAGGCGGAAGCAGCGGAACAGCGCGCCCATCCCGGACTCCAGGCTCGCGCTGGAGATCACGCTCGACACCAGCAGCAGGGAGAGCAGCAGCACGTAGGCGCTGGACCTGATGCGCACCCGCTGGTTGACCACGAGGGCCAGGCCGAACGCGGCGACCAGCGAGCCCATCGTGACCATCTGGATGAGGGAGCGGGGCAGCGGGACGATGGTCTTGGCCCCGGCGGAGCCGAGCGTGTTGAGGATCAGCAGCCCCCACACGATCCCGACGGCCTTCGGGGTGCGGGCCGGGCGCGGTTCGGCGCCCGGCTGCGTTCCGGCCTTGTCCGGTCCGCCGGGGAGACCCTCGCGCGCGGGGTTGTCAGCCATCTCGACCACCCACCCGCAGATCGAGGGTGCTGCCCTTGTCCTGCCGGTACGGCGCCGCCTGCCACTGTCCGAAGTCGAGCACCCGGCTCTGGTCCTCGACGACGAACTTCCACGGTCCGACGTAGACGTTGTCGTGCCAGCGGTTGTGCTGCTTCTCGGTGATGGCGTCGGCCACCCGCTCGCCCTGGTACGGCGACCAGTCCGGATAGGTGCCGTAGTTGGACAGCAGCCCCATGCGGTCGCACATCTCCGTGCACTTGACGACGGACTCGTCGAGCACGAAGCGGTTGTCGTGGATGTCCACCCGCTGGGTCTTCCACCGGCAGTCGGAGTAGAGCGGCGCCTTGGTGATCGCCGGTCTCACACAGCTGCTCGTCTTCTTCACCAGCCGGGTGCAGTCACCGGAGGAGGTGTTGGCCGGGCTGTTGCAGAACCGGTCGGCGTTCTCCCACAGGGTGATCCCGGACCAGTTGTTCTCCAGCACGTTCCGGTAGACATCGATCTTGTCGGTGCGGGCCGGGATCCGTGGTTCGCCGCCGGACTCCGACAGGTAGACGGTCGCGTAGGGGAAGTTGTCGCCGCCGGCGGCCGCCTTGCGGCCCTCGACCCAGTTGTTCCGCCGGATCGTGTTGTCCCGGATGACCGCGTTGTAGCTGGTCTCGTAGATCAGTGCGGCTCCGTCGTTGTCCTCGATCACGTTGTTCTCGATGCGGAAGTCGTTGTTGTTGGTGTCCGCCCACAACCCCGTTCCACGGTTGTCGTGCACCCAGTTGCCGCTCACGTCGGCGCGGTCGACGGCCCAGAACTTGATGCCTCCGGTACAGCCGCAGCCCTCCCGCCGCCGCTCCCAGTCGCCGGTGTTGTTGCCCACGATCTCGTTGCCCTCGACCACCAGGCCGGTGATGCGGCCGTCGCCCTTGTACGCGTTCATGCCGTACTGGCCGTTGTCGCGCAGGCAGTTGGCGCGCACCTGCTGGCGGTCGCCGGCCATCAGCCCGGCACCGGAGTTGTCCTGGATCGTCGAGTGTTCGATCGTCCATCCGTCGGCCGAGTCGTGGTTGACCACGCCCTCGTCCAGCGGCGGGACGAATCCCCGCACGGTCAGATGGCTGATGGTGACATCGCTCGCGGTACCCGCGAAGGCGTACTGGTTGACCTTGCGGCCGTCGAGCACCGCGCCTGGCGCACCGAGGTAGCGGTCCCCTTTCTTGGGGATGACCTGCGCGTAGCGGTCCCGCTCGAGTCTGTGTGTGCCCGGCCGGAGCCAGAACGTGGTGTTCGGGGGGCTGCTCTTGGTCTTCGCCGCCAGATCGCCGACCACGGCGGGGTCCACGGTCACCGCCCCTGCCAGCGCCTTCGCCGGTCCGGCGGCGGGGTTGGCACACACCCGGGCCACGGGCCGGGCGGCGGACGTGGACGTGGACGGCGCGGCGCTCGGCTTCGCGTCCGGGGCGCTCGACGTGCTCTCGCAGCCGGTCACGGTCAGCACGGCCAGCGCCGGCAGTATCACCGCCAACGCCCGGTGCCGTCTTCTGATGCCCACGTGCCCCCCCTAGCCGCGGAATCCGAGCACTGTGGTGAACCCGTCCGTGCCGTCGGCGAATCCGGTGCCGACGAGCGTGGTGGTGGGTTCCTTGCGCCCGAATCCTGCGGAGTACCACCCGAGCGGTGGGTCGGTCTCGCCGCGATGTGCCCGCCAGGACAGCTGCCCGGGCAGGTCGAGCACCGCGGACCGCCCCTCGCCGTCCCGGATCCAGGTGAGCACCGCCCGGTGCCCCACCAGGTCCGCGGCGATCGCGGGGCCGAGGTGGAACACAAGTCGGACCTCCTGGCGCGGGCCGCGCACCTCGTCGACGATCCTCAGCTCCTGGCTCGCGGCCGTCAGTTCGACCCGGCGACGGTGCACCGAGCCCTGGTAGCCGTCGTGCTCCGCGGCCCAACGGGCCACCCCTGCCCCGGAGTCGTCCACGTCCAGGACGCGGGTGCGGGCGTGCCTGGTCCACAGGAACGGGCCGCCGGAGACGGACTGGTCACCGCCGTCCAGTTGCAGGGTGTTGTGGCCGAGCGTCGAGCGGAAGTACTGCCGCCACACGGGCTGACCGTGGTAGCAGTACGTCCCCGGATCGGCGAGCACGTCGACTCCGTCGTGCCGCACCTCCACGGACAGCGCGTCGGCGTGGGCGTGCGCGGCGATGGACAGGAAGCCGTGCGGGCCGCCGTCGCAGCGGCACCAGATCTCCTCCGGACCGCGCAGGACGGTGAGCCCGGCGTCGGCGAAGTGGGCCGGCCGGGTCGCCGGGCGGGCGGCCGTGTTCTTCGCGTACGGCCGGACGAGCGCGGTCAGCAGCGGGGTGCGCACGTCGGTCGCGGTCACCTCCGGCCACCAGTCGAGCCGGCCGAACACGGCGTCGCCGGTGGCCAGCAGGGAGGCCCAGCGGTCGGTGCCCGCGCCGTCCAGGATCAGGCCGTGGCCGTCGTCCGCGTCTCCCTGACGGGGCGGTCGCAGCCGGTTGTCCACCACGGCCGCCAGCGCGTCGGTCATCCGCAGCAGTACCAGCCGGAGCGACTCGGGCACCGGCACGTCGGCGGCGTCCGCCTCGGCCACGGCGGCCAGGCCCAGTTCCAGGACGAGTCCGTGGTACTCGGTGGCCAGCTCGCGGTTGAGACCGGAGTCGAAAGTGTTGGCGCGCAACTGCCGGTCCAGCGAGCGCAGGGCGTCCGATCGCCAACGCGCCGACGTGGGGAACCAGTTGAACGCGCAGGCCGCGGCGAACTGCCCGGCCGTCTCGGCGATGACGTGGTTGTTGGCCGAGGAACCCCGGCTGGGGAAGCCGGCCAGCCAGCGCTGGTGGTGCCAGATCTGGTTCAGCGCCACCGGGTTGTCCTCGAACAGCTCGGCCGCGCCCGGCCAGCCGTCGAGCAGCCGGCGGACCCACACCCAGGACAGCAGCCGGATGCCCAGCTCGATACCGCTGAGCCAGTGCACGCCGCGCAGTGGCGGGTTGGCCGCCCACCACGACCGCAGATGCTCGGCCACGCGCTCGGCGTACCGCTCGTTGCCGGTGATCGCGTAGGCGGCGGCGAGCACGGTCAGGTACTGGTGCCGCGACAGCTCCCAGATCTGCTTGATGTCCCCGACCGCGTCCTCGTCCCGGTACGGCACGTCGAAGGCGTAGCCCCAGGGGGCCCGGAGCCCGGTCTTCGGGTCGCGCCACCAGTCCGGGTCGTCCAGGTCGTCGCGGACCACCCCGAAGAACTCGGCGTGCCCGTACATCAGCCGGTCCGCCTCGGCGACCAGACGCTTCGCGGCGTCCGGTGCCACCGAGGCGATCGCCTCTTCCGGCAGGACCGCGGTGAACCGGGCGCCGGTCACGCTCGGGCAGTCAGGGCGCGCCGATCGCCACCGCCGCCTCCGCACGGCGTCGCCCGCCCGGCCCGCGACCTCCCGCGGTCCCATCCGGGACAGCCGCCGCAGGTACCAGCCCGCGCTCATGGTCATGGCTGCCTCGCCAGGGTCACCGGTGCGCCGCCCGCCAGGCCGGCCTGCACGGCGAGAGTGGCCACCGTGGTGGCGACCAGCGACTCCAGCGGCACCGGCATCGGTCCGCCGGTCCGAACCGCCTTGACGAACGCGGCCAGTTCGGCGTTCTGGCCCTTGTCCCGGGCCTTGGGCAGCCGCGAACTGACCCACTTCTTGGGGCCGTGGACCGAGGCACGGACGAAGTCGTCGAGCTTCAGCACCTTGCCGTCCCCGACCAGGTCCAGGGTCTCCTTGGGGAAGCCGGAGGCGCCGGTGGTGACGTAGCTGATGGTGGCGGTGGAGCCGTCCGGGTAGCGCAGGACGACCTGGAGGTCCTCGTTGCCGGGCGCGGCCGTCGCGTACACGGAGGCCGGGTCGGCGTCGAGGAGCCAGCTCGCCGTGTCGATGAAGTGGCCGCCCTCACCGGCGAACCGCGAGCCCTCGGCGCCCTGTTGGAGATACCAGCTGCCGTGCTGGAGCTTGCCCGCGTTGACCAGGTAGCGCAGATTCGCCGGACCGCTGCGCGCGCCGAACCGGTCCTTGGCCTCCTGGAGCAGCGGCGCGAAGCGGCGGTTGAAGCCCACCTGGATGCGGTCGTTGCCGGACTCCTCCACCGCCGCGAGGACTCCGGCCAGCTCATCCTCGGTGAGGGCCAGGGGCTTCTCCACGAACACGGTCTTGCCGGCCAGCAGCGCCTGCCGGGTCAGTTCGGCGTGCGAGCTGTGCCGGGTGACCACGAACACCGCGTCGACGGACTTGTCACCGAGGACGGCGTCGAGGTCGGTGGTCGCGTTGGCGAAGCCGAACTTCCGCTGCGCGTTGGCACCGGAGAGCGCGGTCGTGGTGACGACGGTCGACAGTTCGACGCCCTCGCGCCGGGCCAGGTGCGGCAGCAGCATCGACGTCGCGTAGTTGCCCGCACCGACGAACGCGAGACGCACCGGGGTCTTGGCGGACCGGGCCGGGGCGGACGCCTTGGTGGCGGCCGGCACCGCGGGCACGGCCACCGACGGGGCCTGCGGCTCCCCCGCTTCCCCCGTCTGCTCGGGGTACTTGAACAGCACGGCCACGGCCTTCAACTCGCCGTCCTTCAGCCGCTGATACGTCTCCACGGCGTCGTCGAAATCGGCGATGTGGGAGACCAGGGGGTCCACGTCGACCCTGCCTCGGGCGACGAGGTCGAGGAAGCAGGCCAGGTTGCGGCGCTCGGTCCAGCGGACGTAGCCGATCGGGTAGTCGCGGCCCTCCAGCTCGTACGACGGGTCGTAGCGACCGGGGCCGTAGGAGCGCGAGAAGCGGACGTCGAGTTCCTTCTCGTAGTACGCGTTCCAGGGCAGGTCGAGGCGGCACTTGCCGATGTCGACGACCCGGCCGCGGTCCCGCGCGAGGTGGGCGGCCAGTTCGACGGGCTGGTTGCTGCCGCCGCCCGCCGCCAGGAACACCTGGTCCACGCCGTGGCCGTCGGTGAGTTCGGCGACGGCCGCTTCCACGGCGGCCGAGGCGGGGTCGCCGCAGGCCGCGGCGCCCAGGCGCTCGGCGAGTTCGCAGCGCGCCGGGTCCGGGTCGGCGCCGACCACGCGGACGCCCGCCGCGGTGAGGAGCTGCACCACCAGTTGCCCGATGAGGCCGAGGCCGATGACCAGGGCGACCTCGCCGAGCTGGGGCTCGCCCTGACGCACGCCCTGCATCGCGATCGAGCCGACGGTGCCGAAGGCCGCGTGCTGCGGGGCGAGGCCGTCGGGGACCGGGGCGTAGAGGTTCTTGGGGACCCAGTTCAACTCGGCGTGCAGCGCGTGTTCGTTGCCCGCGCAGGCGACGAGGTCGCCGACCTTCACGTCGTCGATGCCGGCGCCGACCTGCTCGACGACCCCGCACAGCGAGTAGCCGAGCGGGGTGTAGGAGTCCAGCTTGCCCATCACCTTGCGGTAGGTGGCGGGCAGTCCGTTGGTGGCCACGCTCTGCATGACCTTGGCCACCTGGTCCGGGCGGGAGCGGGCCTTGCCCAGCATCGACATGCCGGCCTCGGAGACCTTCATGAGCTCGGTGCCGGTGGATATCAGCGAGTAGGCGCTGCGCACCAGCACACCGCCCGGCTTGCACCCCGGTACCGGAACGTCGAGCACCGCGAGCTCGCCGCTCTTGTAGTTCTGTACAACCTGCTTCACCAGAACTCCTGTTTTCTAAGCCGTCGTCCGAGCGCTCTGGGCGGGGCCAGAGGTCGCGTCGCGATACCAGTACTCGAGGGTCAGTACGTGCCACAGATGCTTGGAGTAGTCCGTCTGTCCGGCGGCGTCCTCGGCGACCATCCGGGCCAGCGCGTCCCGGCGCAGCAGCCCGGACCGGACGAGTTCGCCGTCGTTGACCACCTCGCGCACCAGGGGTGCCAGGTCCCGGCTCATCCAGGCCCGCAGCGGGGCGCTGAACAGGCCCTTGGGCCGGTACACGATCTCCTTGGGCAGGATCGAGGTGGCCGCCTCCTTGAGGACGGCCTTGCCCTGGCGCCCGACGATCTTGCGGCTGCCGGGCACGGCGAACGCCGCCTTGACGACCTCGATGTCGACGTACGGCGTCCGGACCTCGGTGGAGGCGGCCATGCTGGAGCGGTCCGTGTACGTGAGGTTCAGGCCCGGCAGGAACATGCGGGAGTCGGTCAGGCACATGCGGTTGACGAAGTCGTCGAGGTCGTTGTCCTGGTAGACGTCCGTGTGCTCGGTGATGACGTCGTCGACCGTCCCGGCGAGGTCCGGATTGAGCAGCGCGAGCAGCTCGTCCTGGTCGTACATGGTGTAGCTGCGCCGGAACGCGGTCTCCTCCGGCAGACCGGCGAAGGACAGGAACCGCTTCGCGAAACGCACCGACCGGTAACCCCGGGTGGCCGAGGCGACCGGCAGCCGGTCCACGACCCCGGACACCCCGCGCCGCAGGGGTCGCGGGACGCGCTGGTAGCGCAGCGCGAGCAGGTTGGCGAAGTGCTTGCGGTACCCCGCGAACAGTTCGTCCGCGCCCATGCCCGAGAGCATCACCTTGACCCCGGCTTCCCGGGCGGCCATGCAGATCAGGTACGTGTTGATCGCGGCGGGGTCGCCGATCGGCTCGTCCAGGCTGTACGTCATCTGCGGCAGCAGGTCGAGCACGTTCGGGGCGATCTCGATCTCGTGCAGGTCGACGCCGAACTGCTGGGCGACCTGCCGGGCGTAGCGCAGGTCGTCCGGCATCGCCTCGAACTTGGCGTCCTCGGCGCGGAATCCGATCGTGTAGGCGGAGATCCCCGGTTGGTGGCGGGCCGCCAGCGCGGTCAGATAGCTGGAGTCGAGACCGCCGGAGAGGAAGGTCGCCACGGGTACGTCGGACATGAGGTGGCGCCGGGTCGACTCCTCGACGATGGCGGCGAGGTCCGGCCGTTCGCCGGCCAGGGCGCGGTCCCGGCCCTCGGCGGCGACGTTCTTGAGGCTCCAGAAGGTGCCGCGCTCGACCCGGCCGTCGGGCCGGCACCGCAGCCAGCTGCCCGGCGGCAGTTTCTCGGCCTCGCGGAACGCACAGCGGGAGTCGGGCACCCAGTAGTAGAGGAGGGAGGCAACGAGCGCCGCCTGGTCCACCTCCAGCTTCTTGCCGGTCGCGGCGGCGAGCGCCTTGAGCTCGGAGGCGAACATCAGGCCCTCGCCGCGCCGGAGCAGGAAGAGCGGCTTGATGCCGAGCTGGTCGCGGACGAGCACCAGGTCACCGGTGCGCTCGTCGAAGATGCCGAACGCGAACATGCCGCGCAGCCGGGGCAGACAGTCGGTGCCCCAGCGCCGCCAGGCCTCCAGGACCACCTCGGTGTCGGAGGTACCCCGGAAGCGCACCCCGGTGGCCTCCAACTCCGTCCGGAGTTCAGGGGCGTTGTACAGCTCGCCGTTGTACGTCAGGGCGAGGCCGTCCGAGACCATCGGCTGGGCGCCGGTCTCGGACAGGTCGATGATGGACAACCGGCGATGCCCGAGCTGCACTTCGCCGTCACCGACCGGGTGGCCGTAGCGGCCCGAGCCGTCCGGGCCGCGGTGGGCGAGGGTGTCGGTGAGCCGGTCGGTCACGGCCTTTCCGTCCGGCCATCGGTACGTGCCCGCGATACCGCACATGTCCTACCTCACCTCCTGGTCGTTGTCCGGGACCCGGGCGGCCCGTATCGGCTGCCGTTCGGGGAGCCGTCGTTCCGTTCGATCCGTGGCGTTGTGCCAGGTCGGCGGCTCGCTGCGGCCGCGCAGCGCGTTGGCCAGGCCGTCCCACAGCGTGCCGTCGGTCCGGTCGCGCGGATCGGGGTCGATCAGCACGACACCGACCACCGGGATGCGCTGGTCCGCGAGCTGTCGTGCCACGGTGTGCAGCCATGCGGCGCTGCCGTGCCCGGCGCGTACGACGAGGACGGTGCGGCCGCCGAGGTACTGGAGGTCGGTCCACGCCGTGCCGGGTGCCACCGAGCCGACGCCGATCCGCTGGTCCTGAGGGGGCACGGTCGCGGCCTCCTCGCCGCCGACCACGGTGGGGTCCCCCGGTTTCGGGCGGCGGCGCGAGAGCTGTGTGCCGGGGAGGCCGTCGACGACGCTCACCGGTCCGTCCTCCCCGAGGGCCCGGGCGAGACCGAGGGCGATCACGGCTGTGCTGCGCGCGCAGCCCAGTTCCAGCAGCGACAGCGGTTCCGCCGAGCCGCGCGCGGTGCGGGCCAGCGTCGTGGTGAGCCGTTCGCGGGCCACCCGGGTCCGCCGTCGCTGCCACAACCGGCCGGACCTGCGCGGCAGTTCCGCGATGACCGAGGCACCGAGGTTCGCCGCGATGTCCCGGCGCAGTACGGGGCGGTCCCCGACGACCACGCCGACCGCGGCCAGCGCGAGCCCGAGGAAGAGCCCGAGGACGAGTCCGACCACGCCGTCGGTGACGAGAGCCTTGGGCAGGGAGTGCTTCACCGCGCGCGGGGCGTCCACGATCTGGGTGCCGGCGACGAGCTGGGGCGCGCCGACGCGTGCTTCCTCGGCGCGTTGGCCGAAGTCGGAGATCTGCGAGGTGAGCTCGGCCCGCCGGGCGAAGAGCGACTCCAGGTTCGCCGCGTCCGCCGGGTCGGTGTCGGGCGACCTGCCGCCGATCGTCTTGTTGACGTCGGCGAGCTCCGACTGCATCCGGGCGCGCTGGTCGAGGAGGCCCTGGGCGTTGGCGTCGGCGATCTGCTGGATCCGCTTGGCGTGGTCCGCGACGAACGCCTCGGCCAACGCCTTGGCCCGGGCCACCGCTTCCGCGTCGGTCTTGGCCGTCACATCGATCTGAAGGACGTTGTTGGTCAGTCCGGTGCCCCGGTAGTCCTTCATGAAGTCCTCGGGTTTCTCGGAGGACTTGAGGATCTTCAGGGCCTGGCCGGCGATCCGTGAGGTCGCCAGCAGCTGCGCGTCGGTGCGGATCAGCGTTCCGGTGTCGTTCGGCTGGTCCTCCTGGTGCGCGACCAGCACCTTGGCCGTGGCCGCCGGTGCCGGTGGCAGCAGGACCGCCACGGCCGCGCCGGCCAGCAGCCCGAGCAGTGCCATGGCGCCCCACAGACGGCGGCGTCTGCGCACCGCGACCACCAGCGCCTGGAGGTCGAGGAGCGGGGTGGCGGCCGACGACTCCGAAGTCGTGCTCGTCGTCACGCTGGATCTCCTGTCCCGTGGCCGTGCACCGCGAGCGCCATGGTGGCCTCGTCAGACAGGCGGTCGGCGGTCCGCGCCGGGCGGGTGTGGACGGTGCCGGCGACGACGACGCCGACGAGTTCGTGCCCGCCGTCCGCGCACGCCCCGGCGATGCCGGCGAGTTCGCCGGCGGTCCAGTTGCCCGCGCTGAGGATGGCGAGGGCACCGGACTCGGTGTCGCTGTCCGGCACGATCGGCCGGTCCACCGAGACCTCCACGACCCGCAGCCGGGGGTCACCGGTGGCCTCGGTCGCGAGCTGTCCGGCGGCCAGCCGGGCGACCTCGTCGCCTTCCGGCACGACGACCAACAGCCGCCGGGGGGCGGGCAGTTGGTTCCGCAGGCGGGTGCACACCCGGCGGTAGCGGATCCGCCGCTCGGCCTCGTCGCCGGACAGCAGCGGGGTGGGCAGGTCCCATCGGGTGTCGGTGCCGAGGAACCGGCGCAGCCTGGCCCGTACGCCGTGGCTCTCGGGCCGGTGCCGTTCGCCGGGCACGTCGACGGTGCCGAGGAAGGGTGCGCCGAGCGCGGCGACGATCTCCGGTTCGGTGCGCAGCCGGCGGTTCACCCGTGCGGTGGCGAGATGCCCTACGAGGGCGAGCAGGAAGAACAGCAACGCCCCGCCGGCGATGAGCTGTGTCCTCGTCGGCGCCGCCGCGCCGGTCGGCCGGGGAGCCGGTCCCATGACGACCAGGCCGGCCTTGGCGGTCGCCGGGTTGGCCTCCTCCAGCTTCTTCATGGCGTCCGCCAGTCCGGTGCGCAGGGCTTCGAGCTCGGTGCGGGTCTGCACGCCCTCCACGGTCTGCCCCGGATCCGCCGAGTCGGCCAGCTCGGTGATGCGGCGGTTGGTCTTGGCCACCTGCTTCCGCAGTGCCTCCGTCGCGGTGTCCGCCGCGGGGTCGGTGCTGCCGCCCGCGATGCGGGTGGCGAAGGTGACGAACTGCTGGGCCAGTTGGTCGGCGAGCCGCTGCGCGCGCTCCGGGGTGTCGGCCGTGCCCGAGACCTTGATGATGTTCCCGTCGTCGGCCTTGGCACTCACCTTGTCCCGCAGTTCGGTGCCGTCGACGCCTTTCCAGTGGAGCGCGGCGGCGGCGCGGTCGACCACCGCCGAACTGGTGGCGATGTCCACCTGGGTCAGCAGTTCGCGCTCTTCCCACTGACCGGGCAGCAGTACCGATGCCTCCGCCGTGTAGCGCGGCGGAAGCAGCAGCGCCGAGGTGCCGTAGCCGACGAGCGCGCCGACCACGGCGAGGACGGCGAGGAGCCGCCAGCGCCGCCGGAGAATCCGTCCGATCGTGGCCAGACGGATCGTGTCGTCATTCAATGGTGCGGCCTCTTCCCCGTACGGACCGGCCCACCCGTCGACACCGGGGCTTGGTCCCGGGTGGCGGCGGCGTAGGCGGCGAGCAGCGACGCTTGCGAGTTCTCCCAGGACAGCGGGCCGCTGATCCGCTCCTGGCCGATCCTGCCCATCCGGGCCCGCTTCTCCGGATCGTCCAGGAGCAGCGCGATGAGCTTGGCGAACTGGGCCTCGTCGTCGTCGGGCGCGTAGACGGCGGCGTCACCGGCGGAGACGCGTGCCTCCCGGAGGTCGAACGAGACGATCGGTCGCCCCATCGCCATGTACTCGAGGACCTTGTTCATGGTCGACACGTCGTTCAGCGGATTGCACGGGTCGGGGGAGAGACAGACGTCCGCGGTGCACAGGTAGCGCACCAGGTCGGCGTCCGGGATGCGCCCGGTGAACTGCACCCGGTCGGACAGGCCGAGCTCCCGGGCCAGCTCCACCATCGCGTCGAAGGCGTCGCCGGCGCCGACGAAGACCGCGTGCCAGTCGGTCCGGCCGACCTCGTCGCGCAGTTTCGCCAGGGCCCGCAGGGCGTAGTCGACGCCGTCCTGAGGTCCCATGACGCCGAGATAGCAGAGCAGATGGGACTTGCCGCGCTTCAACTCCGGCTCCGCAGGCACCGGTTGGAACCGGTCGGTCGAGGGCGCGCTGCGCACCACGAAGACGTCCTCCGGCCGCTTGCCGCCACGGCGCAGTGCGACGTCCCGGTAGCTCTCGTTCGTGGCGAGCACGATGTCGGCGGCCCGGTAGGTCCGTCGCTCCAGCGCGCACACGGCGCGGTAGAGCAGGTCCTCGCCACGGTCGAACCGGGAGAGGTACAGCTCGGGCACCAGGTCGTGCTGGTCGAAGACGAACCGCGCGCCGCGCCGCTTCATCCACAGCGCCGGCAGGAACAGCAGGTCGGGCGGGTTGCAGGCGTGGACCACGTCGACCGGGCCGACCTTGCGGGCCAGCCGGAGCGTGTGCCAGAGCGCCGATCCGTACTCCCGCAGATAGCCGGCCGGTCCTCCGGTGGCGGCGCGCAGCGGGTAGCGGTGGATCCGCACCCCGTCGATCACCGCCTCCGGCTCCGTGTCCCGCTTCTCGCCCCGGGGGCAGATGACGTGCACCTCCCAGCCGGCGTCGCGCAGCGTGGTGCATTCCTGCCACACCCGTCGGTCGAAGGGGACCGACAGGTTCTCCACGAGGATCAGCGCGCGACGGTTCGTGCCGTCGCCGCCGGTCGCGTTACCAAGCAAGGCCCATGTACCCCGGTTCGGTCCGGCGCGCGTCGGCGTCGGGAAGGCGGATGAGGTCGATGATCGCCGGGCTGCCCGCATGGGGCAGCGCCGACAGCACGGCGGGATCCTTGGTCCCGACCAGGCACACCTCGGCGTGCTCCAGCACCTCGTCGACGGAGTCGGCGAGCAGTTGGGCGAGATGCGGCAACCGGCTCTCGATGTACTCGCGGTTGGCGCCGAGCAGCCGGGAGAGGCTCACGTTGGCGTCGTAGATCTTGAGGTCGTAGCCCTTGCCGAAGAGCCGCTCCGCCAGTTCGACGAGCGGGCTCTCGCGGAGGTCGTCGGTGCCGGGCTTGAAGGACAGCCCGAACAGGCCCACCTTGCGCTTGCCGGTGCGCTCGACCAGGTCCACCGCGCGCTGCAGATGGTCGGAGTTGGAGGCCAGCACGTGGGACAGGATCGGCACGGAGACGTCGGCCCGCTGCGCCGCGAAGACCAGGCTGCGCAGGTCCTTGGGCAGGCAGGAGCCGCCGAAGGCGAAGCCGGGACGCAGGTAGGCGGGGCTGATGTTCAGCTTGCGGTCGGCGAGGAAGACGTCCATCACCTGGTGCGAGTCCACGCCGAGGGCCTGGCACACGGCGCCCAGTTCGTTGGCGAAGCCGATCTTGAGGCCGTGGAAGGCGTTGTCCGCGTACTTGATGGCCTCGGCGGTCGGGATCGGCACCCGGAACACCTCGCCGGGCAGGCCGTCGTAGAGCGCCGCGACCGCGTCGCCGCTGGCCGGGTCGAGTTCGCCGATGACGGTCTTCGGCGGGTCGAAGAAGTCCTTGACGCTGGTGCCCTCGCGCAGGAACTCCGGGTTGACCGCGACCCCGATGTCCACGCCGGCGGTGCCGCCGACGTGCTTCTCGAGGATCGGCACCAGCAGGTTGAGGCAGGTGCCCGGGAGCATGGTGCTGCGGAAGACGACGGTCTGGCGGCCGCCCCGCTCGGCGAGCGCGGCGCCGATCTCCTCGGTGACCCGCTCCAAGTAGGTCGTGCACAGGCTGCCGTTGGGCTCCGACGGGGTGCCCACGCAGATCAGCGACACCTCGCTGTCCGCGATCGCCTCGCGGACGTCGCGGGTGGCGCGCAGGGCTCCCGTCCGTACGACCTCGGCGATGAGTTCGCCGATACGTTCTTCCACCACGGGTGCCTTGCCGTCGTTCACCAGGTCGACCTTCACCTGGTTGACGTCCACCCCGATGACCTCGTGGCCCATGCTGGCCAGGCACGCGGCCGATACACAGCCCACGTAGCCGAGTCCGAAAACGCTGACTCTCATGACCGGTCTCTCCCCCCAGGCAGGCCGTTGCGGCCTGCGGTCCGCGCGTCGGTCGGACGACCCCCGCGCATCAGTAGGCCCCCTGCCCGTGGATCACGGCGCGCAGGGTCTTCCACAAGATCACCGTGTCCAGGGCGAGCGACCAGTCCTCCACGTACCGCAGGTCGAGGCGGACGGCCTCCTCCCACGGCAGGTCGCTGCGTCCGCTGATCTGCCACAGGCCGGTGAGCCCGGGCTTCACCAGCAGCCGGCGCCGGATGTCCGGGCCGTACTCGGCGGACTCCTCCGGCAGCGGGGGCCGCGGTCCGACGAGCGACATGGCTCCGGTGAGCACGTTGAAGAGCTGCGGGAGCTCGTCGATCGAGTAGCGGCGCAGCACCGTGCCCACCCGGGTCACCCGCGGATCCCGGCGGAGCTTGAACAGCAGGCCCGCGCCCTCGTTGCGGTCGGCCAGCTCGGCGCGTGCCTTGTGGGCCCCGATGACCATGGTGCGGAACTTGAGCATGGTGAACTCGCGGCCGTCCTTGCCGACCCTGCGCTGGCGGTAGAAGGCCCCGCCCCGGCTGTCCATCACCACGAGCAGCCCGACGACGATCAACAGCGGCGCGAACAGCACCAGCAGAATCGTTGCGCCCAGTCGGTCGACGACCCCTTTGATCGCCCGGCGGCCCCCGGTGAAGGTCGGCATGCTGACCCGCAGCAGTGGGATCCCGAGCACCGCGTCGACGTGCAGTCGCGGGCCGGCCACCTCCATCAGCACGGGCGCGACGATCATCTCGGCGTCGCTGCCCTCGAGGTTCCAGGCCAGGCGCTGCAGCCGGTCCGGTGACCAGTGCGGGTCGGGTGTGACCGCGACGACCCGGTAGCCGTCGTGGCGGACGTGCTTGGCGACGTCCTCCAGCAGGCCTATGACCGGCACACCGTCCAACTGGTCGCCGTCCAGGCCGCCTTGCTCGCCGTCGACGCCGCGGCCGTCAGTGGTGCACACGGCCTCCACCCGCCAGCCGAGGTGCGGGAACTTACGGGTGCGGGCGATCAGGTCGCGCACGGTCGCCGGGCTCCCGGCGGCGAGCACCGGTCTCAGGCAGCGTCCTTCGTTGCGCTGTCTGTGCAGCCAGAGGCGGAGCACATACCGCTCCGTCATGGTGACGAGCGCGATCGCGGGGATCGCGACGAAGATCCAGAGCTTGATGTTGCGCGAGGTCAGAGCGATCCCGCCGAGCGCCAGGACGACGGTCGCCGTGAACAGCGAACGTCCGAGCCGGCGGAATTCCTCGGCACCCTGGCCGAGCACGGCCGGAGCCCACGAACGGCTCACCGCCAGCGCTCCCAGCACCAGCAACTGGGTGCCGAATGCGAGAATTCCCCATTTCTCGTGCCAGTTGGCCGCGTCCCGGGCCCCGAAGAAGTCTCCGATCGCCGCCACCACGCAGGCGGTGGCCACGGTGTCGCTGGTGATCACGGTACGTCTGTACCGCTGCTCCCAGTCGGTCGCGGGCTGACTGATTACCCCGTCCGCCAGACGCTCGCGCGCCGCCGAAAAAGGGCCGACTATTCCCCCCTGTGGCACAGAACCCCCCAAGGTCCCCAGTGGTACGACGTGTTCGCCTCACACTGTTTCGCTCCCTGCGGAGGTCCCCGCCCTCCGCAGCGCTGTTCCCCCCGAGAAACTGCCGCCCCTCTTCCCCTGCCGGGAGGCCCCTACCTCCCGTGCGTGGCGGCCCGGCCGTCGCGGAGCCACCTGAACCGCTACCGATCACCCCGCCGACGAACCTGGACGCTCCCCGCGCCACAAGCCCCTCTCGGGCTTCGACAGTCGGTCTCCCCCACGCCTGACGCGAGGGCCACCGATACTGTCCGCCTTGCCGCCGGACCCATAGATCATCATTTGTCGCCTGGTGTCACAGCTTGCGAAGCACGGTCAATCTAGACCATCTGAGCCCGTCTGCAGAGAGGCTTGTGTGCAATTTGTGCGCAAGATTTGAAGAAGAGTCATCGGACCAGTGCCGCCCCGCGCGTCTCCCGGTACACAGAAGACGCCCACAGCCCAGCAACGGCGGGAGTTTTACGAGCCGCGGGCACCGATAATCCGAGGCGCCCCCGGCACTGAACGAGGGCGCCCAGTAAGGGCTTTCATCACTCTGCCCGCACCGCCGGACACCGGGGGTGGCCTCGGCCGGGTCGTCGCCGTCGGCTCCACGACCGCACGGGTGTCTCGACCGATCGGCCGCGCTCACACAACGCCAGATACGGTCGTGACCGAAAAGGCGCACTCCTTATGAGCCACCAGTGGTTGCCCCGACGTGAACCGCCCATGGACGTCAAGAATTGTTTTCGACAATCTCCGCCACGGAATTCCGCCTTAGCCTCGGCATGCGGCCACCGGCCTTCCGGGAACGCGAAAGCCGCCCTCTCATGAATGAGAGGACGGCCACCGACCCGCCACAAAGCTGGTCGGGACGACAGGATTTGAACCTGCGACCCCTTGACCCCCAGTCAAGTGCGCTACCAAGCTGCGCCACGTCCCGATGCGACACACGCGGAGAAACACGTGATCACGCGGACAGTACTTTACCGCACGCCGCGTGCCGCCCCGAAGGGGGCATGGGGCGCGGGACACTTGGCGCATGAGTACTACGGGACGCGGCAGCGACGCAGCGCCGGACGAAGTCACCGACCGGCGCGACCGGGACGCCGACGGACGGGCACGCAATGCCCGGCCGCGCGACGGGCTCGGGCGACCGCTGCCCTATGGGGCGGCCGGCGTCGAGCGGCAGCCCGAGGGAGTCGTACGTCCCCCGGAGCGGTCCGTCGTCGAAGCGCAGGAGTTGCTCTCGGCCGGGAAGCCCTTCCACGCGCACGAGGTGTTCGAGGACGCCTGGAAGTCGGGGCCGGCGGAGGAGCGAGCCCTGTGGCGGGGGCTGGCCCAGCTCGCGGTGGGGCTCACGCATGCCGCGCGCGGCAACCTCACCGGCGGCGTCCGGCTGCTGCGGCGGGGCGCCGGGGCGGTGGAGGAGTGGGCGTCGGAGACGGCACGGCAGCGGCCGTACGGGATGAACCTCGCGGGGTTGGCCGGGTGGGCCCGGGAGTTGGCGGACGACGTGGAGCGGGACGGCACGAGCGTGGACGCGGGGGCGCGGGCGCCTCGGCTGCGGGGGTAGGCCTCCTCGCAGGTCTCTCTGGTCCTCGCAGGTCCACGCGCGGAGCCGGTGCACGCGTTGTCAGTGGTGTGCGGCAGACTCGACGGCGTGCGAAAGATTCATGTCATCGGTATCGGCGCGGGCGACCCCGACCAGCTGACCCTGCAGGCGGTCAGGGCGTTGCGCGGCACGGACGTGTTCTTCGTCCTGGACAAGGGCGAGGTGAAGAGCGACCTCACCCGGCTGCGCCGGGACATGCTCGACGCGCACGTTCCGCAGGGGTCGTACCGGGTGGTGGAGGCCCGCGATCCGGAGCGGGACCGCGCCGCCGGGGGTGCGGCGTACTCCCCCGCCGTCGGGGACTGGCGCAGCGCCCGGGCCGCCATCTACCAGCGGCTCATCGCCGAGGAACTGGGCGAGGAGGAGAGCGGCGCGTTCCTGGTGTGGGGGGATCCCGCGCTGTACGACAGCACGCTCGGCATCCTGGAGGAGATCCTGGAGCGGGGCGAAGTCGCCTTCGAGTACGACGTCGTGCCCGGGATCAGCAGCGTCTCGGCGCTGGTCGCCCGGCATCGGACGGGGCTCAACCGGGTGGCCGGGTCGGTCCAGATCACCACCGGGCGGCGGCTGGCCGAGGGCTTCCCGGACGGGGTGGACGACGTGGTGGTGATGCTCGACGCGCACCAGGCCTTCAGGCGGTACGCCGACCAGGACATCGACATCTACTGGGGCGCGTACATAGGCACCCCGGACGAGATCCTCGCCTCCGGTCCCATCGCCGAGGCCGGTCCGCGGATCGAGCGGCTGCGGGCCGAGGCCCGGGAGCGCAAGGGCTGGATCATGGACACGTATCTGCTGCGCCGGAACCCCGGCCGGAGCTAGGGCTGTCGTGCCCGCGCCGCCGGGCTGATCCGAACGACAGCCCCCAAGGGTAAATTCCGCCACCCGAGCGGTCCCTCAACACGTGCGCCTCCGGCGGCCCGGTGGGATCGTGACCTCGTGACAGTGACCGAGGACACCGCACCGCCCGCCGCCTCGCAGCCGCCGGTGCTGGACGCGCGTCGCCGCAACATCGTCTTCGTGACGATCATGCTGGGCATGCTGCTGGCCGCCTTGGACCAGACGATCGTGGGCACGGCGCTGCCGACGATCGTGTCGGACCTGGGCGGCGCGGAGCACATGTCGTGGGTGGTGACCGCCTACCTGCTCGCGGAGACGGTGTCGACCGTGCTGGTCGGCAAGTTCGGTGACCTGTTCGGCCGCAAGGTGGTCTTCCAGGTCTCGGCCATCGTCTTCATCTCGGGCTCGTTCCTGTGCGGCTTCTCCACCAACATGACGCTGCTGATCGCCTGGCGCGCGGTGCAGGGCATCGGCGCCGGTGGCCTCATGGTGACGGCCATGGCGCTGATCGCCGACGTCATCCCGCTGCGCGAACGCGGCAAGTACCAGGGCGCGATCGGCGCGGTGTTCGGCGTCGCCACGGTCATCGGACCGCTGCTCGGCGGCCTGTTCACCGACCATCTGACCTGGCGCTGGGCGTTCTACGTCAACGTGCCCATCGCGATCGTCGTCGTGATCGCGGCCGCCCGCACCATCCCGGTGGTGAAGGCGGTGTCCCGGCCGGTGATCGACTACCTGGGCATCGCGCTGGTCGCGGTCGGCGCCAGCGCGCTGATCCTGGCGACCAGTTGGGGCGGCAACGAGTACGCGTGGGGTTCGGCGACCATCATCACGCTGTTCGTCGGCGGCGCGATCGCGCTGGGGCTGTTCTGCTGGGTGGAGACCCGGGCCAAGGAAGCGATGCTGCCCATGCGGCTGTTCGCCAACCCGGTGTTCACGGTCTGCTCGATCCTCAGCTTCATCGTCGGCTTCGCGATGCTCGGCGCGTTGACGTATCTGCCGACCTATCTGCAGTACGTCGACGGCGACTCGGCCACGGTCTCCGGCGTACGGACACTGCCGATGGTGATCGGGCTGCTGATCGCGTCCGTCGTCAGCGGCAACGTGGTCAGCAAGACCGGGCAGTACCGCTGGTTCCCGATCGTCGGCTCCGTGGTGATGGGCGTCGGCCTGTATCTGATGTCCCTCATGGGCCCCTCCAGCGGTGCGTGGCTGGAGTCGCTGTACATGTTCGTGCTCGGTACCGGGATCGGCCTGTCCATGCAGGTCCTGACGATCGCCGTGCAGAACACCGTCGACTACGCCGACCTCGGCACCGCGACCTCCGGCGTCACCTTCTTCCGTACGCTGGGCAGTTCGTTCGGCACCGCGGTGTTCGGCACGATCTACGCCAACTCCCTCAAGCCGAACCTCTCCGAGGGCGTCGCCGACGCCGCGCGGGTCGGCGGCGTGGACCCGGCCACTCTCACCAAGGCGGCGAGCAGTCCGGAAGGCCTGCACAAACTGCCCTCGGCCACGGCCGAACCCATCGTCAACGCCTACGCGGACACGCTCCAGACGGTCTTCCTGTGGACCGTGCCCGTCGCGGTCGTCGGGTTCGTCGTCGCCCTGTTCCTCAAGCAGGTCCAGCTGCGCGACAGCGCCCGGGCGGGCTCCACCGACATGGGCGAGGGGTTCGCGTCGCCGCGCGGCGGGGACTCACAACGCCTGCTCGAAGCGGCCGTGGGGAAGATCATCGGCAGCACGGACCTGGACACCGCCCGGCGGCTCATCTCGGACTCCGACACACGGCTGGACATCGCCGGGGCCTGGGCCGTGATGCAGGTCGAGCTGTACACGCGGATGGTGGGCCACTCCAGCCTCGGGCTGATCGCCGCACGCCGGCATCTGCCGCCTGAGGTACTGCTGCCGGTCTTCGACCGCATGGTCTCGGAGGGCTATCTGACCCGCGACGGCAATCTGCTCTCCCACACCGCGGCGGGCAAGCGTGAGGCCTCGGTCATCGGCGAGGCCTGGGGGAAGTGGCTGGAGGACCGGGTGCAGCAGGACGTCGGCCGCCCGTCCGGCACCGACCTGCGCGCGGCGGTGGACACGATCGCCAAGCGCCTGCTGGTCGAGGACATGTCCACCGGACTGCCGCAGAGACAGCCGGAGTTGGCGAAGAGCGGGCCGAAGTAGCTCAGCACGCAGGGGTGTCGGACCGACCCGGGCCGCCGCTCAGGCCGAGTCGAGCCCCAACCGTCCCAGCACACCCACCACATCGGCCACCGCCCGCACTCCCTCCGGCAGCGGTGGCCGTCGTACGACCACCACGGGCAGGCCGAGTTCACGCGCGGCCGTCAGCTTGGCGGCCGTCGCCTCTCCCCCGCTGTCCTTCGTCACGAGTACGTCGATGCGGTGTTCCCGCAGCAGAGCGGTCTCGTCGGCGACGGTGAACGGCCCGCGGGCGATCAGCACCTGGGTGTTGGGCGGCACCGGCGGCTCGGGCAACTCCACGGACCGCACGAGGAAGTGACGATCCGTCAGACCGATGAAGGCCGAGAGACCCAGTCGCCCCGTCGTCAGAAACACCCGTCGCCCGAACCGCGCCAACGCCTCCGCCGCGTCCGCAAGGGAATCGACGAGGTGCCACCGATCCGCGGCCCCGGCCGCCCACCCCGGACGGCGCAGCACCACCACCGGCACCCCGGTCGCCGCACCGGCCCGCACGGCGTTCTCGGTGATCGCGGCGGCGAAGGGATGCGTGGCGTCGACGACGGCGTCCACATGCTGCTCGCGCAGCCAGTCGGCGAGCCCCTCCGCCCCGCCGAACCCCCCGATCCGCACCTCCCCGTCCAGCGACCCGGGCCGAGCCACCCGCCCGGCCAACGACGTCGTGACCCGGACACCGGCGCGCGCCGCGAGCACACCGGCCAGTTCGCGGGCCTCGGTGGTGCCGCCGAGGATCAGGAGGTGCGGGGACATGGGTGCGAGCGTACGAGGTCGTCCGCGGGGCGGCCGCACCGGGACGTCGGCTCGGTCGGCCCGCCGAACACTATGAACAGAACGATCTCCGCCATGGCTCCCCCGCCCCTTTGCTCCTTAGCATCGCCGCGCACGGCGCGACGTTGCGTCGGCGTGGACGAGGAGAGCCGCCTTGGACAGTTGGAGAACACGCGCACGGGATTGGCGTCGAGCGGGAGTCGTCGCCTCCGCGACGGTCGCGCTCCTGGGGACCATCGGCGGAGCCCCGCCGTCGGCCCGGGCGGACGCCCCGCCGCCGACGACCGCGACCTGTCCGGCCGAACTGGTCGGCAAGGCCACCTGCTACACCGGCCAGGACAAGAACGGCGCCTACTACGCCATCGCCGTCCCCAAGGACTGGAACGGCTCCCTCGTGGTCCACGCCCACGGCGGTCCCGACCTGGGCAACACCTCCGATCCGCAGCGCAGCGTCGACGACCTGACCCGCTGGTCGGTGATGGTCGAGGAGGGGTACGCCTGGGCGGGCTCGTCCTACCGGCGCGGCGGCTACGGCACCCGGATGGCGGCCGAGGACACCGAGAACGTACGCCGGCTGTTCGTCGACGAGTTCGGCAAGCCCCGGCGGACGTATGTGCACGGCCAGTCGTGGGGCGGTGACGTCGCCGCCAAGGTCGTCGAGACGTACGGCAAGAAGCACGGGCGCTACGACGGGGCGCTGCTCACCAGCGGGGTCCTCGGGGGTGGGTCCCGCGGGTACGACTACCGCGTCGACCTGCGCGTGGTCTATCAGTACTACTGCCAGAACCACCCCCGCCCGACCGAGCCGCAGTACCCGCTCTGGCAGGGTCTGCGCGCCGACTCGACGATGACGTCCGCCGGGCTGCGCGCACGTCTCCAGGAGTGCACGGGATTCGAGTCGGCTCCCGCCGAGCGGACCGCCCTTCAGCAGCGCAACCTCGACGACATCCTTGCCGTCACGCGCCTGCCCGAGCGCACGCTGGAGTCGCATCTGCGGTTCGCGACATTCACCTTCCGGGACATCGTCCACAACCGCCTCGGCGACCGGAACCCGTTCTCCAACCAGGGCGTCCGGTACACCGGTTCGCACGACGACAAGGCGCTCAACGCCGGTGTCCAGCGCTTCGGCGCGGACCCGACCGCCGTACGCGATCTGTCCTACGACAGTGATCTCACCGGCAAGATCTCCATCCCGGTGCTCACGATGCACGCGATCGACGACCCGACGGCGTTCGTGGAGCACGAGGCGGCCTACCGGGCGACGGTCGAGGGCGCCGGCCGGGAGCGTTACCTGGTGCAGACGTTCACGCGGGAGTCGGAGCACAGCGCGCTGAGCGACTCCGAGTACGCCAACGACATCTCGGCGCTGGACCGTTGGGTGCGGACGGGCAAGCGGCCCACGGCCAGGTCGATCGCGGGCTCGTGCGCCGCCTTCGACCAGACATACGCCACCGGCTGCTTCTACGACCCCGGTTACCACCCGGCCGCGTACGCCACGCGCGTGCGGCCGCGGCCTGGCGGGCTGCGCTGGCCGGCCATGACGGCGGCGCAGGAGAAGGCGTGGAGCAGGATCCCGGGGGTCGGGATCGCGCCCTAGACGGGACATGGGAGTGGCCCCCGTGCACCTGCACGGGGGCCACTCCGTCTTCGTACGCTCGTCAGCCCTGGCGGGCCTTGAAGCGGGGGTCCTTCTTGTTGATCACGAAGACCACGCCCTTGCGGCGGACCACCTGGGCGCCGGGCTTGTTCTTCAGTGAACGCAGGGACTTGCGTACCTTCATCGTTCTGCTCTCCTCGTCACACGCGCCGACGCGAGGTCGGTGCCGGGTCGCGGTCAGCCCTGGGCGGCCGTCGCCCGGCCGTAGCGGCGCTCGAAGCGCTCCACTCGGCCCGCCGTGTCCACGACCCGGGTGTTGCCGGTGTAGAAGGGGTGGGACGCCGAGGAGATCTCGACGTCGATCAGGGGGTAGGTCCGGCCGTCCTGCCACTCGATCGTCTTCGCCGAGTCGGCGGTGGAGCGGGTCAGGAACGTGACGTCCGCGGCACGGTCACGGAAGACGACGAGCCGGGTGTCGGGGTGGATGCGGGGCTTCATGGGATGTCCTTCCTGGGGCGCCGGGCGACGCGTCGGGCGTGCTGCTCGACGCGTCGCGCCTGTGGTGCGGCCGAGCCGGTGGTTCAGCGGGTCTCGCGGAACTCGACGTGCGCCGCGGCGACCGGGTCGTACTTGCGCAGGACCAGTCGGTCGGGGTCGTTCTGGCGGTTCTTGCGGGTCACGTAGGTGATGCCGGTTCCGGCCGTCGACCTCAGCGTGACCACGGGACGCGCCTTGCTGCGTGCCATGAAGTCCTCCCTTCGCCCACGCCACGGATCTCTGATCCGAGCATGTCAATCACAGCTGGTCCAACAACGCCTCCCCCCTTCGCATTCCCGAGCCGTCGGCGCAGGTCGAAGGGCAGGTGTCGGGTCAGCGCAGCAGCAGCTGAAGGCCGCCGACGATCGTCGCCGCGATCACGAGTTGCTCGAAGAGTCGCTGGTTGATTCGGTTCACAGCCCATTTGCCGATCAACGCACCGGGCACGACGAACAGCACGAGCGCCGCGTCAAGGAGCAGCGAGTTGCCGTCGATCAGACCGAGACCGGCGCTGAAGGGCACCTTGGCGACGTTGACGATCAGGAAGAAGAAGGCCGAGGTCCCCAGGAAGCCCAGCTTCCGGAACCCCGCGGAGAGCAGGTACATCGACATCACCGGCCCACCCGCGTTGGCGACCATCGTGGTGAAGCCGCCGAGCACGCCGTACGAGCGGGCCTTGACCCGGCCGGACCTGGTGGCCACCGAATCCGGTTCCGCCTCGGCCTCCGCGGTGCGCCGCCGCCAGACCGTCACTCCGGCCATCAGCAGCAGGATCGCGCCGATCGACGTCCGTACGATCTTGTCGTCGGCCCAGACCAGGAACACCGTCCCGGCCACCACGCCCGCCGCGACCGCCGGGAACAGCCGCCACAGCGTCGGCCAGTGGGCGTGCCGCCGGTAGGTCAGCACCGCCAGCACATCGCCCGCGATCAGGATCGGCAGGAGTACGCCGGTGGAGGCGCGGGCCGGCAGGACCGCCGCGAAGATCGCGAGGCTCACCGTGTTGGCCCCGCTCACCGCGGTCTTCGAGAAGCCGACGAGGAGAGCCGCCGCGGCGAGGGCGGCGAACTCCCAGCCGGTTATGTGCCAGAGCGTCATCGTGTCCATGCGAACACCGATGCTATGCGCACGTATCCGGCCACCGTAAGGAGCGTCTCGCGGGTCGGTCCGTACCGGCGCCCCGGCACCCAGCCAGTATTGGACTGTGGACCTCCGCTCCACCCCTGAGAAGATCTCCCCGGGACCTTCGCCGACGCAGCTGGAGGAGACATGGCCGACGTCCGCGAGCACGCCCTGGACGGCGTCAAGGGCAGGATCGTCGTCACCGAATGGGCCGCCGAGCGACCCCGGTATCTCGCCCTCGTGCTGCACGGGTACGGCGAGCACATCGGGCGGTACGAGGAAGTGGCGGGGGTGCTGGTGCGGCACGGCGGTGCCGTCCTCGGGCCCGATCACGCCGGGCACGGCAGGTCGGCGGGCGAGCGGGTGCTGATCGAGGACTTCGAGGACGTGGTCACCGACGCGCACGCCGTCGCGGACCTGGCCCGGTCCGCGTACCCCGGTGTACCCGTCGTCCTGGTCGGGCATTCGATGGGCGGCCTGATCGCGGCCCGCTACACCCAGCGGTACGGGGACGAGCTCGCCGCGCTCGTGCTGTCCGGGCCGGTGATCGGCGACTGGACGCTGCCGCACCGGCTGCTGGCCCACGACGAGATCCCCGACACGCCGATCAACCCGGCGGCGCTCTCCCGCGATCCCGGGGTCGGGGCGGCGTACACGGCGGATCCGCTGGTCTGGCACGGGCCGATGAAGCGGCCGACGGTGGAGGCGTTCGCGCGCACCCTGGAGACCGTGTCGAAGAGCGGCGCGGTGGGCCGGCTTCCGCTGCTGTGGCTGCACGGGGACGACGACCGGCTGGTCCCGCTCGCCGGGAGCCGCGTCGGGGTCGAGGAGCTGCGCGGCCCCGGCCTCCTCACCTCACGCATCTACGCGGGCGCCCGGCACGAGGTCTTCCACGAGACGAACCGGGCGGAGGTCTTCGCCGATCTGACGCGTTTCCTGGACGGGGCGCTGATCACCCGCTGACCCTGCCGCGTTTGCGCCGTTTCGCGTCGGGCACCCGGATGGGACGAACGACGACGAAGGAGATGCCCGTATGACTGTGGTGAAGAGCGCACTTCCCGAACCGGCCCGTGCGATCGCCGGGGACGCGTTGCAGGGCACCCTCGTGGATCTGCTCGGCCTCTCGCTGATCGGCAAGCAGGCGCACTGGAACGTCGTGGGTCCGCGGTTCCGCTCGATCCATCTGCAACTGGACGAGGTGGTCGACACGGCCCGCGCGTTCTCCGACACGGTGGCGGAGCGCGCCGCGGCCCTCGGGCTGCCGCCGGACGGCCGGCCCGAGACGATCGCGGCCGCCTTCACGCTGCCGAGCCCCAAGGACGGCTGGCAGCAGGACACCGAGGTCGTGGAAGTGATGGTGGCCTCGCTGGGGGCGGCTATCGGCCGGCTGCGCGAGCGCATCACCGCGACCGACGAGGCCGACCCGGTCACCCAGGACCTGCTGATCACGATCACCGCGGAGCTGGAGAAGCAGCGGTGGATGTTCGAGGCGGAGAACTGGCCTCTCGACAAGTGACCGGCCGGCCCGCCCTGTCGGGTGGCCGCCGATGCCTCACCCCAGCAACCAGCCCCCGTCCACGCTCAACTCCACCGCGTTGACCGACCGGTTGCGCAGCAGGAAGTCCGTGGCGTCCACCACGTCGGCCACCGTGGCGAGTTGACCGGTGGGAGTCCCGGCGCGCAGACCGGCCAGGACCTCCGCCGGCTTCGCCCGCCAGTAGGGGCTGTCTCCCACGACACCCGGGTGGACGGCGTTGACACGGATCGGGGCGAGTTCGACGGCGAGGGTGTGCACCAGGCCCCGTATCCCCGCGTTGACGGTCGCCACGGTCGTCGCGCCGGGGTAGGGCCGTTCCTTCGCCTGGCCGCCGAAGAGGACGATCGCGCCCTCGTCGTCCATGCGCGGGCGCATCACGTGCACGACCTCGGTGTAGCCGACGAGTTTGAGCGTGACGAGGTGCAGGGCGGCTGCGATGTCGTAGTCCGCGACCCGGTTCTCGTCGCGGGAGACGCCGGCGAGGACGAGGTGGTCGACGTGTCCGACGTCGGCCAACGCGCCCGCTATCTCCTGCGGTCGGGCCAGGTCGAGCGCGAGGCCGCGGGCGCCGATCTCCTTGGCGACGGTGTCGGCGCGGTGGGTGGCACGGCCGGTGAGGACGACCTCGTCGCCCCGCTCCGCGCGGACGCGGGCGAACTCACGGCCGATCCCGGACGTGCCTCCGACCACCAGAACACTGCTCATGGATCCAGGATCTCCTTCAGGTAGTCCCAGTCGCGGGTGAAACGGTAGGAGTGGCGGGACGGCGGCTGCGGTGCCTGGGTCTCCAGCCAACGCAGCGGTCCCCGGCCCGAGTTGGCGAAGCCGTGCACGCAACCGGCGCCCGCCCAGGCGCAGTCGCCGGGCCCGAGCCGGTATCGCTCGCCGTCGAAGACCGCCTCGGCTTCCCCCTCCAGGAACAGGTAGGTCTCCTCGAAGGGGTGGTCGTGGCTGCCGGCGACGCCGTCGGGCGCGTACTGGACCATGAACATCGTCGAGGCGACCGCGCCGAGTTCGCCGTCGACCATCATCTTCACCGTGATGCCGCTGTAGACGAGCAGGGCGGTGCGCATGCTCGCGGAGACCGCGAGGAGGTCCTGGGACTGCTTCCCCGGGTCCATCTGCGCCGGTTCGAAGTGGCCGAAGGAGCGGGTGCGCGGGTCGCGGACGTCGATGCGGACGGGATCGCGGGCGGGCAGCGCGGGCACGGGCCGGGTGTCGTGGCCGTAGCGCGCCCGCGGAACCGGAGCCAGCATGTCGGCCCAGCGTGCGGCCGTGTCCCCGGCACCGCGCCAGGCGTGCGGGACACCGGTCGGGAGGAGGCCGTAGTCGCCCTCTTCGAGGAGGTACGAGCCCTCGGGCACATCCAGGATCACGGTCCCGTCGAGCACGTGGAAGCTCTCCTCGTACGAGTGCACATGCGCCGACACCTCGCCGTCCGGCCGGAGTTCGCAGACGCCGAAGCCGGTGTGGACGCTCCCGTCGTCCTCGCCGACCAGTGCGCGGCGCCGGAATCCGTGCGCGTCGTAAGGGAGTTCGGGCAGGTCGGCGGCCCTGCGCACCAGATGCCTCGTCATGCGCTCCGCTTCGCCTCCTTCGCCGCGAGGAGCCGGTCGCGGGACTCCTCGACGAGCCTGCGGGCGCGGGCGACGTCGGCCGTCAGTTTTCCGTCGCGCTTGTGGACCACGCCGTCGACGATGACGGTCTCGACGTTGGACACGTCGGCCGACAGGGTCACCGCGGTGACCGCGTCGTGCAGCGGAGCGACGTTCAGCGCGGTGGCGTCGATCGCGACGACGTCGGCGCGCTTGCCGGGGGTCAGGGAACCGGTGCGGTGTTCGAGGCCCGCGACGTGCGCGCCGCTCAGCGTCGCCGCCTCCAGCATCTGACGTGCCGTCAACATCGTGTCGGGCACCGGCACATCGGCCTGCCAGCTGGCCGCGTTGACGCGTGCCCGCTCGGCACCGAAGGCCGCGCGGATCTGGGTGAACATGTCGCCGGGCACGGTGGTCACGACGTCGATGCTCAGCGAGGGCCGCAGCCCGTGCTCGATCGCCTTCATCACGGGCGGCCAGCCGTGCCCCATCTGCGTCTCCACCTGCGGCGCGATGGAGACCGTACCGCCGCTGTCGGCGACCATCCGCCACTCCTCGTCGCTGAGATAGCAGCAGTGGACGTAGGTGGTGTCCGAACCCAACAGCCCGAGGCCGTGCAGCTGTTGGACCATGCCGTAGCGCCCTGCCAGGCGGCCCATCGCCACGTGCACGGTGATCGGGATGCCGAGGTCGCGGGCCAGTGCCCATTCGGCGGTGACGACGTCGTTGACGCAGAAGCCGGGGCCGCGGGTGGCCAGGCCCATGGTCAACAGGCCGTCGTCGGAGGGGAAGTGGGCGGCTCGGATGCGGCGGACGTCGTCCCCGGGGATGGCGATCTTGCTCTCGAACCAGTAGTCGGCGAGGGAGGTGTTGGCGCTGCCGTAGGCGTACTGGGCGCGGATGCCGGTCTCGGTGAGGGCCTGGATCGCTGCATCCGGGTGCTCGGGGGTGTTGTTGATGTGGGACCAGTCGACAAGGGTCGTGATACCGGCGTTGAGGCACTCCAGGGTGCCGGCGAGGTTGGCCGCGTAGACGTCCTCGGGGGTGTAGAGCGGGGCGAAGGTGTCGAGGATGTCGACGAAGTAGTCGTCCAGGGTGGCGTCGGGGGCGACGCCCCGGATCGAGGCCTCCCAGGTGTGCCGGTGGGTGTCGACGAAGCCGGGGATCAGGATGCGGCCGGTCATGTCGAGGATCTCGGCGTCGGCACTGATCTCCCGCTGGACGGCGGTGATTCGGCCGTCCTCGATCAGGACGTCCCCCTCGGGCAGGTCCCCGATGTCGGGGTCCATGGAGACGATGTGGCCCGCGCGCAGGAGCAGTCGGTCGGTCATCGCGCTTCCTCCCAGGGAAGGTCGGGGGTTTCTCAGTAGGCGGCGAGGTGGCGGACCGCCGCCACGACCTTGTCGACGGTGGGGATGACCCGCTCCTCCAGCGCGTCCGCGAACGGCAGCGGGACGCACTCCCCCGCCACCCGGCGCACCGGCGCGTCCAGCAGGCCGAACCCCTCGTCGGCGACGACGGACACGAGGGTGGCGCCCCAGCCGCCCTGGTACGGGTTCTCCTCGACGGTGACGAGCCGCGAGGTCCGGCCCAGGGAGGCGAGGACGGTGGCGGTGTCCAGGGGCACCAGACAGCGCAGGTCGACCACTTCGGCCTCGACGCCCTCGGCCGCGAGGAGTTCGGCGGCCGTCAGCGCCACCGGGACCATGGAGGCGAGGGCGACCAGGGTCACGTCCGCGCCCTCGCGGACGACGGCGGCACGGCCGAGTTCGACGACGTGACCGGGCGGTGGCGGCGCCCCTTTGCTCGCGAGCAGTCCCTTGTGCTCGAAGAAGACGACCGGGTCGTCGCTGCGGATCGCCGCCGCCATCATGCCGACGACGTCGGCGGGCGTCGCCGGTGCCGCGATCTTCAACCCGGGGACGGTGAACGCCCAGTTCTCGGTGGCCTGCGAGTGCTGCGCGCCGAAACCGAGACCGCCGCCGTTGGCGGTGCGCACGACGAGCGGCACGGTGACCTGACCGCCCGTCATGTACCGCACCTTGGGTATCTCGTTGGCGAGGTAGTCCCAGCAACAGGCGAGGAAGTCGGAGAACATGATCTCGGCGACCGGCCGCATCCCGGTCATCGCGGCGCCCATCGCCGCGCCCACGATGGCCTGTTCGGAGATCGGCGTGTCCCACACCCGCTCCGGCCCGAACTCCTCGAAGAGCCCGGCGGTCGTCTTGAACACCCCGCCGGCCGCCCCGATGTCCTCCCCCAGGCACACGACGGCCGGGTCCCGGCGCATCTCGCGCGCGATGCCCTCGGCGACCGCCTGCCGGTAGGTGATCACGTCCGCCATGCGGCACCCCCGTCCGCCCATACGTCGGTGAGCGCGTCGCGCGGATCCGGCGCGGGCGCGTTCTTCGCCGCCTCGACCGCCCGCTCCACGACGTCACGCGCGCGGGCGTCTGCCTCGGTGACCGTCTCCTCGGACACGCCCAGCTCGACCAGTCGGCCGCGCGCGAGGTCCAACGGGTCGTGCTTGAGCCAGCGTTCGACCTCCTCGGCGGGGCGGTAGGCGGCCGGGTCGGCGCGGCTGTGCCCGAAGTGCCGGTAGGTCGCGGCCTCAAGGAGGGCGGGCCCGTCTCCTGCCCGGGCCCGCCGCGCGAGGCGGGCGACCGTGTCCCGGACGGCGACGACGTCGTTGCCGTCGACGGTCTCGCCGACCAGCCCGTAGGCGGCCGCCCGGTCGGCCGCGGGCCGGGCCACCGCCGTGACGTCGGCGATCGCGGTGTACTCCATGTAGAGGTTGTTCTCGCAGACGAACAGCACGGGCAGCTTCCATACGGCGGCCAGGTTCAGCGCCTCGTGGAAGGCGCCGATGTTGGTGGCGCCGTCGCCGAAGAAGGCGACCGCCAGCTGTCCGGTGCCGCGCAGCCGGGCCGACCAGGCCGCGCCGACCGCCATCGGGAGGTGGGCGCCGACGATCGCGTAGGAGCCGAGCATGCCGGTGGACGCCTTGGTGAGGTGCATGGAGCCGCCCTTGCCCCCGCACAACCCCGTGGCCCGGCTCATGAGTTCGGCCAGGCACTCCTCGGGAGTGGCACCGCGGGCCAGCGCGTGGTGGTGGCCGCGGTAGGTGGCGAACACGTAGTCGTCCTCGCGCAGGGCGGCGCTCGCGCCGACGGCGATCGCCTCGTGTCCGGCGGCGAGATGGGTGGTGCCCTTGACCAGGCCGGACAGGAACAGGTCGTGGGCGGCCTTCTCGGTACGCCGGATGACGACCATCTGCTCGTAGAGCGTGAGGAGTTCGGCCGCGTCCATCAGCGTGTCCCGTCCGCGAAGCCGGTGTTGAGGTGGGACTGCGCCTCGCGCCGGGTGTTGAGCTCACCGCCGACGGTCCAGTACTTGCGGCCCGCGACCAGCAGTTCCTCGGCCGGGAACTTGGTGATGACCTCGCAGCCGTCGGCGGTGACGACCATTTCCTCCTCGATCCGGGCCGCGGACCAGCCGTCGGCGGCCGGCCAGTAGGTCTCCAGGGCGAACACCATGCCCTCCTGGAGGACTTCGGGATGGTCCAGGGAGACGAGCCGGCTGAAGATGGGCTTCTCCCAGATCGACAGGCCGACCCCGTGGCCGTACTGGAGCGCGAAGGCGGCCGTCTCGTCGGCGAACCCGAACTCCTCGGCGCGCGGCCACACTCGGACGATGTCGGCGGTGGTGGCGCCGGGCCGGACCAGGGCGATGGCCCGGTCCATGTACTCCCGGCAACGGACGTACGCGTCGCGCTGGGCGCCGGAGGCGCTGCCGACGGCGAAGGTGCGGTAGTAGCAGGTGCGGTAGCCGAGGTGGCTGTGCAGGATGTCGAAGAAGGCGGGGTCGCCGGGGCGGATCAGCCGGTCGCTGTAGACGTGCGGGTGGGGTGAACAGCGTTCGCCCGATATGGCGTTGACGCCTTCGACGTACTCGCTGCCGAGGTCGTAGAGGACCTTGCTGACCAGTCCCACGCACTCGTTCTCGCGCACTCCGGGCCGCAGGAAGCCGTACAGCTCCTCGTAGGCCGCGTCGACCATCGCGCAGGCCTGGGTGAGCAGGGAGATCTCGTCGCGGGTCTTGGTGCGGCGGGCCTCCAGGAACACCTGCTGGCCGTCGACGACGTCGATGCCCTCCGCGCGCAGGGCGGCCAGCACGGGCATCTCGGCGACATCGATGCCCAACGGCTCGCCCGCCAGGCCGTGTTCGTGGAGTTCGGCGGCGATCTTCCGGGCCACGTCCTCGGCGATGCCCGCGTCCGGGTGGAAGGCGCCGCGCAGGGTGGAGATGCCGGCGCGGGCGCCGGTGGGCGGGCCGTCCTTGCCGTCGCTGTAGTCCAGCCACGGGTTGTAGAGCTGGTGGTGGCGGGCCGCGGAGCCGAAGTCCCAGACGATCGGCTCGCCGCCGCGCGTCAGCAGGGCGAAGCGGATCAGCTTGTCCATCGCCCAGGTGCCGATGTGCGTGGCGGTCATGTAGCGGATGTTGGCGAAGTCGAAGCTGAGCACCGCGCCGAGGGAGGAGCGGTTCAGGGAGTCGTGCAGCCGGGCCAGCCGCTCCGTGCGGAGCCGGTCCAGGTCGATGCGCTCTTCCCAGTCGACGGCGTTGGGTCCGAATGTGCGGATCGTCATGGCGACCACCCCCGCTTCGGAGTGAACGACCGGACCCGGCGAGTGTCAAGTGTTACTGAACAGTTGGTCCGTGCCACTGAACGGATTGGCTGAACACGAACCAGACGCCCACGGCCGGTTCGGCGCCGTCGTTGCGGTAGCGGTGCGGGGTCGTCGACTCGAAGCACACGGCGTCGCCCGGACCCAGCGTGTACTCGTCGAAGCCGAGGGTCAGGACGAGTTCACCGGAGGTCAGACACCCGTACTCGGTGCCCGCGTGCCGCATGAGGCCACCCGAGCTGGAGGAGGAGCCGCCGGGCCGGTAGGTCACCTGGAGGAAGTCGACGTCCACACCGGGCACATGACCGAGCCGCTCCCACACGACACCCGAGTCCAGCTCCAGCGTCTCCCGTTCACCGGGGGTGACCAGCGGCCCGATGCGGCGGCCGGGGTCGGCGGCGAAGGCGGCGAGGGCGTGCAGGACGGTACCGGGGAGCACCGAAGCCGTTGCCGCGGCGGCGACTTGAGCGTCGGCGGCGATGTCGTCACGGCCGTCGTCGCCGCCGTCGAAGAGCGACTCGATCGAGATCCCGAGAGCAGTGGTGATCGCGTACAGCGTGCTCACGGACGGCTGGCTCTTGCCGGTCTCGATCTGGGAGACCAGGCTCGCGGAGACGCCGATCTCCCGTGCCAGGGCGCGCAGACTCATGCCCCTCGCCTGGCGCGCCCGCCGGACACGGGCACCGACGGGCGGTGCTGCGGCAGGAGACACGACCCCTCCCCTCAGGACCGAACGTGTGCAGCTCCATTGAACAGTACGCGTGCGATCGTACGCAGCACGCCGTTGTCATTGTTCGACGGCGCTGTGTAGCGGGCTCTGGCGACGACGTCCGGATGGGCGTTGGCCATCGCGAAGGACCACTCCGCGGCGTCCAGCATCTCCAGGTCGTTGAGGTAGTCGCCGAAGACCATGGTCTGTGCGGGGGTGATGCCCAGGTCGCGCTGGAGGCGGCGCAGGGCGGCGCCCTTGTTGGCGGTGGGGTTCATGACGTCGGCCCAGTGCTCGCCGGAGACGACGACCTGGTGGGTCGTGGCGAACGGGGCGAGGCCCGGGGCGGTGGTGCGCTCGGCGGAACCGAAGTCGTAGAGGGCGACCTTGAGGATGTCGTCGTCGATCACGGTGGCGTCCTCGACGACCTGGTTCTCGACGTAGTACCGGCGCACCTCGTCCAGGAACGCCCCGTCGGTCCGCTCGACGTACGCGGACCGCTTGCCGCAGACCACGGCCCCCACGTCCACGCCGGACGCCACCAACTGCCGTACCGTCCGCACCAGTTCGGCGACCACGCCGGGCGCCAGCGGGTCCGAGGCGAGTTCCACGCCGTCGCGTACGACATAGGTGCCGTTCTCGGCGATGAACGCCATGCCCTCGGAGACCTCGGCGAACTCCCGCGCCAGTGTGGCGTACTGGCGGCCGCTCGCCGGGCTGAACAGCACACCGCGCCGGCGCAGTTCGGCCAGCGTCTCCCAGAGGCCGGGCGGGATCCGCTTGGCGTCGTCCAGGAGCGTGCCGTCCATGTCGGTGACGATCAGCCGGATGTCCGCGGGACCGGTGGGAAGGTCGGTGACGAGGTGTGCGGGGGCGGAGGACATGACCTGCTTCCGGTGAGGGTGGACGGCACCGCCGCCCGCTCCGGACGGCGCTTCCACCCTACGTGAGCCGGTCGAAGCCCAGGTCAGCCGCCCGACCGGATGAGTCCGGTCAGGTAGCGCCACAGCGAGGACCGGCGCTTGGCGCTGTGATCGGAGCCGTCGGACGCGCCCGGTTCGTCGGATACGTCCTCGCCGGGCGAGACGCCCGCCAGGCGCGGCCGCGGGTACGAGCTGACCGGTGCGGACAGCTCGTAGCGGACGGGCAGGGAGCGCAGGCCGCGCATGAACGGCGAGGAGCGCCAGGGCAGTTGGTCGACGGGGAGGGCGAGTTCGAGGTGCGAGAACCGCTCGAAGAGCCGGCCGACGCCGGCCGCCGCGATGGTGGAGGCCAGCTCGCGGGCGGGGCACTGGCGGCGGCCCGCGCCCCAGGACAGGTGGGCGCGGCTGCTGATGGTGGAGGTGCCGGGTGCCGTCTTGTCGGCGAAGAGCGGGTCGGCGTGCGCGGCTGCGGAGGAGACCCACACGGGGTCGCCGGCACGGATGGTGTACCGGCCGAGCCGCGTGTCCTCGGCGGCGAACCTCGGTACGAAGTTGACCAGCGGCGGCTTGCGCATGACCACGCGGTTCATGGTCTCGCGGACCATCCCGGCGGACAGCGCGGTGCGCACCCCGCCGTCGGCGTCCCCGGAGATGACCTCGACGACGGTGTTGGAGACGAGGATGCCGACGTGGTCGGAGGTCATGCCGAGCAGCATGAACAGCTCGCGGGCCAGCTCGTCGACGGAGAGGTCCGGGTGGGCGGCCACCAGGTGGGAGGGGAAGTCGTCCGCGGGCTGCGCGATCTTCGAGGCGGCGAGTTCCTTGAGCGTGTGCAGCAGCCGGTCGAGGGCCGGTTCCGCGTCCGGGCCCGCGTCGAGCACCCGCCACATGTCCATCAGGGCGTCGTCGCCCTGGGAGCCGGGGAAGCCGAGCAGATGGCTCGCCGCCATCAGCGGGAGCGGCCGGGAGAACTGGGCGGACAGGTCGGCCGCACCCGTGACGCCGCCCTGCCCGAGCAGGGAGATCAGCTCGTCCGCGTAACCGGTGACGGCCGCCTTCAGCCGCTTCGCCTGCGGGTTGCGCGGGTCCTGGAAGGGCCGCAGCGCGGTGTCCCAGGCGGTGCGCAGCGCCGGGTAGCCGGGGCCGCCCTGGATCAGGACGTGGTTGACCTCGAGGGACGGGCCGAGCGGCCAGTCGGCGGGCACCCGGCCCTCCGAGCGCGCCCGCCAGTTCTCCAGACCCTTCGGCCAGCCGGGGTCGTCCTGGAGCACCTGGAGCGACTCGCGGTAGCCCAGCACCAGCCAGGCGGGCACGCCCAGCAGGTCGACCGGCGCCACCGGACCGTGCCGGTCGCGCAGCCGCTCGTAGACGAGCGCGGGGCGGGTCTCGTAGTCCCGGGTCAGCAGGGGCTCGGGGGCCAGAGCCTCCAGCCGCGAACTGTCGGACACCGCGCCCCCTTCGTCGACCAGGTGGATCTCCATGCGTCAGCCGCCCCCTTCGACACCGCCGGCCTGCGGACGCGGGGGACGTTACCCCAGGCCTCCCACGTGTCACCGGGTGGGGGTACTGACCGGTAGCCGATCGTGATGTCGTCAATTCACGGTCGGCGGGCGGCCTTTGACGGACCGGGAGACAGGGGCCGGCGGACGGCTCGTGCGGGATGGCCGAGGCATGCGGTGACCTGCGTCCACGACCGCTCGGGCATCACCCGTACGGTCCAGTGCGCTGGTGAGCTGGTGGGCCCGGTGGTGCGCTGAGGGAAGACCCGATCCTTCCAGGAGGCACCCGTCATGACCCGTCGTGCGTCCCGCCCCGTCCGTGTGTTCGCCGCCGCGCTGGCCGCGGGCACGCTGCTGACCACCGCGGCCTGCTCGGACGACGGCGACGGCGGCTCCACCGCTGCGGACGTCGCCGCCTCGTCCGTCACCGACGAGGCCCGCGCCGCCTCCCCGCTCGCCGCGCGGACGTCTACCGCACCGGCCCGGCTGACCGAGGCCGGGGCGCGGGCCGCGCTGATCACGGAGGCGGACATCGAGGACGACTGGACGAAGGTCGACGACGCGGCGACCTGGCGGGACGAGCTGCTCGTCGGCAAGGTCGACGTGGCGGGCTTCCTCACCGCGAAGACGAACGCGGCCGACTGTCAGAAGCTCCTCGACGGCCTGTACGCCGACGATCTGCTCGGCAAACCCACGGGCGCCTCCGCCCTCATCGGCTTCGAGCAGGGCGACTCCCGCCTCCTCCACCAGGTCGCCGCCTACGACCGGGCCCCGCTCGCCGCCTCCCTGACCTGGCTGGGGACCCTGCCGGACAAGTGCGACCAGTTCACCGCGACGGACACCAAGGACGGGAAGCGGACGGTCCAGGTGATCGAGGCCTCGGTGCCGAAGGAGGGCGACGCCCGGCAGGGGCTGCGCGTGACGGTGCAGGGCACCACCAACGGCACGGCCACCACGCTCACCCTGGATGTCATGGCCGTACGTGTCGGCGACGACGCGATCACCGTCACCGCGGGCGGTCTCGACGGCGACGAGTCCGACTCGGCCGAGCAGGCCGTGAAGGAGGGCACCTCGCGCCTGAAGGACGTCCTGGCGGGGAAGACGCCCGCCGCGGACCCGGGCAACGACGACTGAGAACGCTCCCCCTGTTCCCCCCACCCCTGCTCCCCGATTCCCGGGACACCGTGATCACCCGCCCGGCACAATGGCGACGAAGGCCGCAGGCGGTGCGAGGAGGAGCAGAGTCGTGAGTGAGAGCCACACCCCCTCGGGCGGATCGGCCAGGCTCAACACCGCTGTGGCGCACAACGCGCGCGTGTGGAACTACTGGATCGGCGGCAAGGACAACTACGCGGTCGACCAGCAGGTCGGCGAGCAGGTCGCCGGGATGTTCCCGATCATCCGGGAGATCGCCCGCGCGGACCGCTGGTTCCTGGGCCGGGCCGTGCGGTTCCTGACCGAGGAGCGCGGGGTGCGGCAGTTCCTCGACATCGGCACCGGGCTGCCGACCGCCGACAACACGCACGAGATCGCCCAGCGGATCGCACCGGAGTCGCGGATCGTCTACGTGGACAACGACCCGATCGTGCTCGCCCACGCCCGCACCCTGCTGACCGGCACCGACCAGGGCGGCACCGACTACATCGACGCCGACGTGCACGACCCGGAGGCGATCCTCGAACGCGCCGCCGGGACCCTGGACTTCACCGAGCCCGTCGCGGTGATGATGCTCGGCATCCTGAACTTCGTCCTCGACACCGAGAAGGCCAGGGACATCGCCCGGCGGATCATGGCCACGGTCCCCGCCGGCAGCTACCTGGTCCTCACCCATCCCACCTTCGACGCCGAACTCGGCGGCGAGGGCCAGATCCCGGCGATGAAGTTCTGGAACGAGAACGCCACGCCCCCGATCACCGCCCGCAGCGGCACGGACATCGCCTCCTTCTTCGAGGGCCTCGACCTGCTGGAGCCGGGCCTGGTGTCCTGCTCGCGCTGGCGTCCCGGGGCCGACTCCCCGGCCGTGGTACCGCAGTTCGGCGCGATCGCCGTGAAACCCTGACGCGGGCCAGTACACCGGTCGAACCGTCGAGGAGAACGTATGACCACCCTTGCCGATCCCGTCCCCGGCGGACGCCCCGGTGATGTCGAGCGGGCCACCGCACTCGGCGGCGAGCTGGCCGGACGCGGGGTGCACGGGATCGTCCTCGCCTACGTCGACACCGCGGGCATCGCGCGGGTGAAGACGGTCCCGACGGCGAAGCTCGCCTCGGCCGCGGCCTGGGGCGTGGGTATGTCGCCGGTGTTCGACACGTTCCTCGCCGACGACTCGATCGTCACCACCGACGTCCTCGGCTCCCCCGACGGCGATCTGCGCATGTACCCCGACCTCGACCAACTCACCGTCCTGGCCGGGCAACCCGGCTGGGCGTGGGCACCGGTCGACCGCATCACGCAGGAGGGCGAGCCCCATCCGGCGTGCGCTCGTACGGTGTTGCGCCGGACCGTCACCGAGGCGGCCGAGCGGGACGGCATCACCTTCAGGGCCGCCGTCGAGGTCGAGTGGGCCGTCGGCCGGGGCCCGTCCGCCACCGGCGAGTTCGTCCCGGCGCTCACGGGCCCGGCGTACGGAGCCGTCCGGCAGGTCGAGCTGAGTGACTACACCGCCGACCTGCTGGCGGCCTTCGCGGCGCAGGGCGTGGACGTCGAGCAGCTCCATCCCGAGTACGCGTCCGGGCAGTTCGAGGTCTCGGTGGGCGCGCTCGACCCGGTCGCCGCGGCCGACCGCAGTGTCCTGGTGCGGCAGACGATCCGGGCGGTGGCGGGGCGGCACGGGCTGGTGGTCTCGTTCGCGCCCGCGGTCTTCGCCGAGGGTGTCGGCAACGGCGGTCACCTCCACCTCTCCGCGTGGCGCGACGGCGTCAACCTGCACGCGGGCGGTGCGGGCCGGTACGGCATGACGGCCGACGCCGAGTCCTTCGTGGCCGGAGTTCTCGGCCGGCTCCCGGCGCTCACGGCACTGACCGCCCCGAGTCCTGCCAGCTATCTGCGCCTCAAGCCCTCCCAGTGGGCCGGGGTGTTCACCGCCTGGGGCCGCGAGACCCGGGAGTCCGCGGTGCGTGTCGTCACCGGCACGGCGGGCCTGCGCGACCAGGCCGCCAACCTGGAGGTCAAGCCGGTCGACCTGGCCGCCAACCCGTATCTCGCGCTCACGGGCGTGATCGCGGCCGGGCTGAACGGGCTCACCTCGTCGGCGCCGCTGCCCCAGGAGATCACCGGGGATCCGGCCCGGCTCGACCCCGCGGAGGCGGCGGCCCGGGGTGTGCGCCGACTGCCGGTGTCGCTCGCCGAGTCGGTCGAGGAATTCCGCAAGGACGAGGTGCTGCGGGCGGCGCTGGGACCGGTCCTCGCGGACGCGGTGATCGCCGTACGTCTCGGCGAGATCGCCGCCGTGGACGGGCGGGACGACGAGGGCGTGGCGGCCGCCTACCGCTGGAAGTACTGACGTGGGCGCGATCCAGGAGGCGCTCGACGCGCAGGAGTTGACGGACCATCACTGCCACGGGGTGGTCACCGCGGACCTGTCCCGGGAGGGCTTCGAGGAGCTCCTCACCGAGGGCGGGGTCTGGCCGGGGATCTCGCCCTTCGACAGCCCGGTCGGCGTGTCGGTACGCCGGCACTGCGCTCCCCTGCTCGACCTGCCCCGGCACGCCCCCGTCGACGACTACCTCGCCCGGCGGGCCGAGTTGGGCTGGCGCGAGGTCAACCGGCGCTTCCTGACCGCCGGTTCCACGGACGTGTTCTGCGTGGACACCGGGTACACCCCGGACCGGCTCACCACGCCCGCCGAACTGGCGGACACCGTGGGCGGATCGGCGTACGAGGTGGTGCGGCTGGAGGGCGTCGCGGAGGCGGTGGCGGCGAAGGGGGTCGAACCCGGCGAGTACGCGGCCGAGTTCGGGGCGGCCGCGCGGGCGGCGGTGGGGCGCCCCGGCGTGGTGGCGGTGAAGTCCGTGGCCGCCTACCGCACCGGCTTCGACCTGGACCCGGCCCGCCCCGCGGCGGACGAGGTCACCGAGGCGGCCCGGCGCTGGCTCGCGGAGGGCGGCCGACTGACGGACCCGGTCCTCGTACGGCATCTGCTGTGGACCGCCGTCGATCTCGGGCTGCCGCTCCAACTGCACGTCGGATTCGGCGACAACGACATCCGGCTGCACCGCTGCGACCCCACGCATCTCACCGACTGGCTGCATCTGACCGCCGGCACGATCCCGGTGCTTCTGCTGCACTGTTGGCCCTACCAGCGCCAGGCCGCCTACCTCGCGGCTGTGTTCGAGCAGGTGTATCTCGACGTGGGCCTCACCCTGCACCACGTCGGTCCTGCCCGGGCTCGCGCGGTCCTTGCGGAGGCGACGGAGATCACTCCGTTCCGCAAACTGCTGTACAGCTCGGACGCGTACGGTCTGGCTGAGTTCTACTGTCTGGGTGCGCTGGCCTTCCGGCGGGGTCTGACCGGTCTGCTTCAGGACCGGGTGGACGCCGACGAGCTGAGCCTGCCCGACGCAATGCGGATCGCCCGGTGGGCGGGCGCGGACAACGCTCGCCGGGTCTACCGTCTGCCCGGCCCCTCCTGAAAGTATGATCAAGCAATGTCTGACATGACCGATACCACGCCAGGCTGGCTCAGCGCCGACGAGCTGGAGATGGCGCGTGCCCGTATGCCGATCCTGTATGTCGAGGCGGTGCCCGTGCGCGTCGACGACAGCGGCGAAGTCACCAGCGTCGGCCTGCTGCTGCGCATGGGACCGGAGGGGACGGTCAGCCGGACCCTGGTCTCCGGCCGGGTGCTGCACCACGAGCGGGTCCGGGACGCGCTGCTGCGCCACCTGGAGAAGGACCTGGGACCCGTGGCGCTGCCCCGGATCCCGGCCTCCCTGCAGCCCTTCACCGTCGCCGAGTACTTCCCGACCCAGGGCGCCACGCCGTACCACGACCCGCGTCAGCACGCGGTGTCGCTGGCCTACGTCGTACCCGTGACCGGCGACTGCCGGCCCCGGCAGGACGCCCTGGACCTGGTCTGGTTCAGCCCGCAGGAGGCCGTGTCGGCCGCCGTGCAGGGCGAGATGCCGGGCGGGCACGGGGTGCTGCTCCGGCAGGCGCTGGCGCACGTGGGGTGCGGTCTGTAGCGCGCCCGCCGGGGAACCCGGCCCGGATCAGTGCGCCGCGTCCAGCCGGGTGCGCTGGTCCTGGGTGAGTTCCAGGTCGAGCGCGGCCAGGTTCTCCTCCAGTTGGGCCACGGACGAGGCGCCGGCCAAGGGGATGATCGGCAGGTCGCCGCCCAGCTGCCAGGCCAGGACGACCTGGTTGAGGGTGGCGCCGGTCTCCTCGGCGACCGCCCGCAGCACGGTGAGCCGGGCGGGCGTGCCGGGGTGGTCGTAGTCCGGCGGGAGCGGCTTGTCCTGGCGGGTGTACGCGCCCGCGAGGAGCGGCGAGTAGGCGACCAGGGTGAGGGCCTCGGGCTCGGCGCGCAGGTAGGTCAGCAGTTCGGCGCCGGTGTGGCCGAGGCTGCCGTCCGGGAACATGTCGTCGGTCACGTCGGCGCGCGGGCGCAGCAGGCTGTGCTGGTACTGGAGCACCTCGTAGCTGGGCAGTCCGGCCGCGGCGGCGAGGGCGCGGGCCCGCTCGACGCGCCACACGGCGTGGTTGCTGACCCCGAGGAGACCGACCGTGCCCTCGGCGACCAGTTCGGCGAAGCCCTCGACGGTCTCCTGGATCGGAACCGTGCGGTCCTCGATGTGGGCGTAGAGCAGGTCCAGCTTCTCCACGCCGAGGCGTTCCCGGCTGCGTTCGGCGGACTCGCGGATGACCTTGGCGGACAGGCCCTCGGGGTTGTCGATGTAGCTGGTGCCGGGGGCGAGCGGGCGGGCGCCGAGCTTGGTGGCGATGACGATCTCGTCGCCGATGCCACGGCTGCGCCGCCAGCGGCCGAGGAGTTCCTCGCTGTGGCCGCCCTGGCCGCCGTCGGTCCAGAAGGCGTAGTTGTCGGACGTGTCGATGAAGTTGCCGCCGGCCTCGACGTACCGGTCGAGCACGGCGAAGGACGTCTCCTCGTCGGTCCGTGAGCCGAAGAGCATCGCGCCGAGCGCGAGCACGCTCACCTGACGGCGGTGGGCCGGGTCGGTTCCGATGGTGCGGTACCTCATGATGGGTCCTCCCGTTCGCGCCCGGTTGTCCGGGCACGAACGGGAGTCTTCATCTTGAAGCGCACTTGAAGTCAAGCCTTCGCGAACTAACTCTTCGCGAAGGGGCCTTCCAGTGCCGCCCACTGGAGCAGCATGATCGTCTTGGCGTCGGCGATCTCTCCGGTGCGGATCATCTCCAGGGCCCGCCGGAAGGGCAGTTCGACGATCTCGATGTCCTCGCCCTCCTCGTCCAGGCCGCCGCCCTCGTGGGTGCGGGTCGAGGGGCCGTAGGCGGCGGCGTAGAAGCTGACGCGTTCGGTGACCGAGCCGGGGCTCATGTAGACGTCGAAGACGTGCCGGACCTCGCCGATGGTGTGGCCGGTCTCCTCCACCACCTCGCGGCGCACGGCGAGTTCGGGGTGTTCGTCGTCGTCGTCGAGCAGTCCGCCCGGGGTCTCGACGAGCATGCCGTCGGGGTGGCCATTGACGTACACCGGGTACCTGAACTGCCGGGTGAGCAGGACGGTTTCGCGGTCGGCGTCGTAGAGCAGCATGGTGGCGCCGTTGCCGCGGTCGTGCGTCTCGCGCTGCTGGGTGCTCCAGGTGCCGTCGGCGAGCTGGAGGTCGAAGGTCGTGGCGCGCTCGACGTACCAGTGGCTGGACAGCAGCCGGACTTCGCGGACCTTGACGCGCGGGTTGCCGGTGAGGTCGAGGCCCGTGCGGTCCAGGCCGGTGCGGCCGCGGCGGTCCGGGGTGTCGATGCCGGCGGTCATCGGACACCGGTCCGGCGGGTGGAGGCGGTGGAAAGGTGCATGATCCGCTTCTACCACGCGCGCATTACGTGGGAGGCGCGGCCCGGCAGGTCGACATAGAGGCCGGAGGTGACCAGTTCGGTGCCGTCGCGGTCGTACGTCTGCCCGGACAGCAGGTCGGTGAGGTGACAGGCGCGGTCCTGGAGGTCGCGCCAGGGCAGCGGGACCCGGCCCTGGGCGGGCGCGTCCGAGTCGTTGACGACCACGACATGGCGGGTGTCGGGGCCGGTCCAGCTCCAGGCGAGGAGGTTGCGGTGCGTGTCGTTGTCCGGCCAGCCCGTACAGGTGAGCAGCTGCCAGTCGCCGACCCGCACCTCGGCCGCCGCCGGGAGCAACCGGCCGTAGAACTCGCGAAGTTCCTCGTCGACGGGTTCGGGCGGGCGGCGGGAGAGGAAGACCGGCGGGCGGACCTTCCGGCCCTCGAACTGGCCTTCATGCCACAGTGTCGCGCCGGGCAGGGTGGCGACGGTGACGGCGGCGGAGCGCTCGCTGTCGCCGGGGAAGGTGGCGGCGGCGCGAGGTTCGTCGTGGTTCTCCAGGAAGCGGACGAGACCGTGCTGGTAGGCGAGGTCGGCCTGGAGGTGGCCGTGGACGGACTCGGCGTCCTCGTGCAGCAGGCGGTCGTAGAGCCGCTTGTCGTAGCAGTGGTCGAACCCCTGCTGCTGGAGGGCCCATTCGAGGTCCCAGTAGGCCTCGGCGACGAAGAGCAGGTCCGGGTGGCGTTCGCGGACGCGCGGGATCACGTACGGCCAGAAGTCCTCGGCGGGCGGGGCTCCGGCCCGGTCGCCCCAGGTCTTGGCGAACACGTCGGTCATCAGCAGCATCGCCATGTCGCAGCGCACGCCGTCCGCCTGGTCGCCGATGGCCACCAGTGTCTCGACCGCCGCCGTCCGCAACGCGTCGCTGAAGGAGTTCAGTTGGACCACGTCCGGCCAGGGCGGGAAGTACGGGTCCCGGCCACGGGCGTAGATCTGCCCGCCGGCCTCGATGAAAGCCTCGGGCGAGCGGGCCAGGTCGTCCGGGGTGCCATGGACCAGGCAGTCGGGGCGTTCGGTGAGCCAGGGGTGGTCCGGGGCCACGTGGTTGGGGACGTAGTCGAGGATCAAGCGCAGGCCGCGCGCGGCCAGTTGGGCGCGGGCCTCGGCGAGGCCGGCCGGACCGCCGAGGGACTCGTCGACCACGTAGTTCCGTACGCAGTACGGGGATCCGGCGATGTCCGCCTCGGTGAGGTCGGGCAGGGCGGCGCGGAAGGAGGCGAGCAGTCCCTCGTCCCGCAGGGCGATCGCCAGTCCCGCCGGGCTGCGTTCCCATACGCCCATCAGCCAGACGGTGTCGACGCCGGGCCGCGCGACCTCGTCCCAGGCCTCGCCGGGGACCTCGCCCAGAGTGATCCGGCGGCCAAACCGTGCGCTCAACTCGCGCAGCCAGATGAGGGTGTTGATCTCGTGGAACACCGTCATGACAGCGGCTCCTCGCGCAGGGTCCCCCAGTCGCCGACGCCGACGACGTGGAACAGGGTCGCGGTGACGGCGGCAAGGCCGGTCCAGCCGGTCTGGTGGGAGGCGCCGAGGCCCGCGCCGTTGTCGCCGTGGAAGTACTCGTAGAAGAGGATCAGGTTCTTCCAGTGCGGGTCCTTGGCGTACTTGGCCTGGGCGCCGTGCACCGGTCGGTGGCCGTCGGGTCCCTGGAGGAAGGTGGAGGTGAGGCGGTCGGAGATCTCGCGGGCGACCTCGTAGAGGGTGAGGTGCTTGCCGGAGCCGGTCGGGCACTCCACCGTGAAGGCGTCACCGTGGTAGACGTACAGGTTCAACAGGGCGCGGATCAGCAGCATGTTGACGGGGAACCAGACCGGGCCGCGCCAGTTGGAGTTGCCGCCGAACATGCCCGAGTCGGACTCGGCGGGGAGGTAGCCGACGCCGTACGTCTCGCCATGTACGTCGAAGGTGTAGGGGTGTTCGGCGTGGTGCTTCGACAGGGAGCGGATGCCGTGCGGGCCGAGGAACTCGTCCTCGTCGAGCATGCGGGCCAGCACGCGGCGCAGCCGGTCCTCGCCGAACAGCGCGAACAGGACTCGGCCGCCCTCGCCGGGGCCGATGTTCTGCTGGGCGGAGACGATGGCCGCCACGGCCGGGTGCCGCTCTATGAACTCCTGCGCCCCGGCGGCCAGTTCGGGGAAGCGGCGACCGGCCCAGGCACCGACCACGCTGGTCGCCGCGAGCGGGATCAGGCCGACCAGTGAGCGCACCTTGAGGCGGGTCGCGGTGCCGTCGGGCAGCCGCAGGACGTCGTAGAAGAAGCCGTCCTCCTCGTCCCAGAGGCTCTCGTTGTCCTTGCCCATGCGGTTGGTGGCGACGGCGATCCACGCGAAGTGCTCGAAGAGGGTCTGCGCCTGCTCGATGTAGACCGGGTTCTCGTCGGCGAGTTCGATCGCGATCTCCAGCAGGTTCTGGCAGTACAGCGCCATCCAGGCGGTGCCGTCAGCCTGGTCGAGGTGGCCGCCGGTGGGCAGCGGGGCGCTGCGGTCGAAGACGCCGATGTTGTCGAGGCCGAGGAAGCCGCCCTGGAAGACGTTGTTGCCGTCGACGTCCTTGCGGTTGAGCCACCAGCTGAAGTTCTTCATCAGCTTGTGGAAGGCGTTCTCCAGGAAGGCGCGGTCGGCCTTGCCGGTGCGGTGCTTCTCCAGCTCGTAGACGAAGAGGACGGCCCAGGCGTGCACGGGCGGGTTGACGTCGCCGAAGTTCCATTCGTACGCGGGGATCTGGCCGTTGGGGTGCAAATACAGCCGGCGCAGCAGCAGGTCCAGCTGGGACTTGGAGAAGCCGATGTCGACCATGGACAGGGCGATGGTGTGGAAGGCGAGGTCCCAGGCCGCGAACCAGGGGTACTCCCAGGCGTCCGGCATCGACATGACCTCGTCGTTGACCATGTGGTACCAGGCGCTGTTGCGGACGCCGGGGTCGGCGCCGAGCGGGTCGACGCCGTGTTCGGCCAGCCAGCGCTCGACGTCGAGGTAGTAGTACTGCTTGCTCCACAGCATGCCGGCGAGGGCCTGGCGGGCGACCCGTCGCTCGTCCTCGCTGGGGCCGTCGGGCAGGACGTCCTCGTAGAACTCGTCGGCCTCGGTGCGGCGGGCGTCCATGGTCGCGTCGAAGTCGCCCCAGGGGTCGGCGGGTTGGGCGTCGGTCAGCCGGAGCCGGACGGTGGCGCTGCCGCCGGCGGGGACGGTGAGGACATGGTGGACGGCGGCCTTGGTGCCGGTCCGGGCGGGGTTGACGGCGTCGGTCTCGCCGTGGACGACGTACCGGTCGATGCCGTCCTTGACGTACGGCGTGGTGTTCGAACTGCCGAAGACACGCTCGTTGTTGGTGTCGTTCTCGGTGAACAGGGTCTCGGTCCCGCCGCTGAAGTACAGCCGTCGCGTGCCCAGTTCCTCGTGCTCGGCGCGGACGGCCGACCCGTCCAGGGCGAGGCTCGGGACGGCGGTGCCGCCGGCCCAGGACCAGGTGTGGCGGAACCAGAGGGTCGGCAGCACGTGGAGGGGGGCATCGTCGGGACCGCGGTTGTGGGCGGTGATCTCGATCAGCAGGTCCTCGGGTCCTGCTTTGGCGTACTCGACGAAGACGTCGAAGTAGCGGTCCTCGTCGAAGATGCCGGTGTCAAGGAGTTCGTACTCGTAGTCGCGGCGCCCGCGCGAGCGGTTGGTGTCGACCAAGTCGTCGTAGGGGAAGGCTGCTTGGGGGTATTTGTAGAGGTACTTCATGTAGGAGTGGGTGGGTGTCGAGTCGAGGTAGAAGTAGCACTCCTTGACGTCCTCGCCGTGGTTGCCCTCGGTGTTGGTCAGGCCGAAGAGGCGCTCCTTGAGGATCGGGTCGTGGCCGTTCCACAGGGCCAGGGCGAAGCACAGCCGCTGTTTGTCGTCGCTGACGCCGGCGATGCCGTCCTCGCCCCAGCGGTAGGCGCGGGAGCGTGCCTGCTCATGGGTGAAGTACGACCACGCGTCGCCGCCGGGGCTGTAGTCCTCGCGGACGGTCCCCCACTGACGTTCGCTGAGATAGGGGCCCCAACGGCGCCATGGCGCCCGGGCCGCGTCGGCCTCCGCGAGCCGTTGCCGTTCGGCGCCCGTCGTACCGCTGTCCGCCATCGTGGACCGCCTCCTCGCGATTGGGCATCGCTCCAAGACTCGGGGGTCCCGGGCGGGCCCGCAACGGATGCATGGCGGAGGGGCGGCTTCCTCGTCCCGGCGACTTCACCGTCCCGGCTACTTCACCGTCCCAGCGACTTCACCGTCCTGGCGGGCTCCTTGTCCCGGTGGCCTCCCCGTCCCCTCGGCTTCTCCGGCGAGGCACGTCCTCCCTGTCCGGTTGAAGGCGCAACGAGCCTCTGTACAAGTAGGCCCCCGGTCTTCACGTGCGCTAGGAGATTCCCCTGCCATGTCCCTGTCCGAGCAGAACCCGGCCCGCACCGAGCCGGTCACCGCACCACCCCGCGCCGACACCCGGCGCACCCCGCTGTGGCTGGCGATCCTGGCCTGCAGCGTGCCCATGTTCATGGTCGCGCTCGACAACCTCGTCGTCTCCACGGCCCTGCACACCCTCGCCGTCGACCTGCGGGCGAGCACGCAGGAACTCCAGTGGTTCGTCAACGCCTATGTGCTCAGCTTCGCCTGCCTGCTGATGACCGGTGCCGCGCTGGGCGACCGGTTCGGCCGCCGGACCGTCTTCGTCGTCGGCATCGCCGTGTTCACGCTGGCCTCGGTCGGCTGCGGACTGTCCGACACCAGCGCCCAGTTGATCACTTTCCGTACGGTCCAGGGTTTCGGCGCCGCGGCCGTGATGCCCCTGTCGCTGACGCTGCTCTCGCAGGCGGTGCCCGACCGGCTGCGCGGGCTGGCGCTGGGCGTCTGGTCCGGGGTGAGCGGGCTCGCCGTGGCGATGGGTCCCGTGGTCGGCGGCGCGGTGGTCGAGGGACTGGACTGGCAGTGGATCTTCTGGATCAACGTGCCGGTCTGTGTCGTCGCCATCCCGCTGGCGCTGTACGCCCTGCGGGAGAGTTCGCTGCCCGGGGTCCGGCTCGACCTGGTGGGCGTGGTGCTGGCCGCGGCCGGGCTGTGCGCGGTGGTGTGGGCGATCGTGCACGGCGAGCCGGCGGGCTGGACCTCGGTGAAGGTGCTGGGCGCGTTCGCGGGCGGAGCCGTGCTGCTGGCCGCCTTCGCGGTCCGGGAGGCACGGGTGGCAGAGCCGATGCTGCCGCTGTCCTTCTACCGGGTACGGGCCTTCACGCTCACCAACGTCGTCTCGGCGACCATGTACTTCGGTGTCTTCGGCTCCCTGTTCCTGCTGGCGCAGTACCTCCAGATCGTGCCGCCGCGCACTCCGCTGGAGGCGGGGGTCCGCACGCTGGCCTGGACGCTGATGCCGATGTTCGTCGCCCCGGTGGCCGGGCTGCTCACCGACCGGGTCGGCGGCGGCCGCCTGATGGCGCTCGGCCTCTTCCTCCAGGGCATCGGCCTGGGCTGGATCAACCTGGTCACCGACACCGACACCGCGTACCCCTCCCTGGTCGGTCCGATGATCGTCGCCGGGATCGGCATGGGCTTCGTCTTCGCGCCGACGGCCGCGGTCGTCCTCGGCTCGGTCGCCAAGGAGCACGCGGGCAAGGCGTCCGGCGCCAACACGACCGTCCGGGAGATCGGCGGCGCGCTCGGCATCGCCGTGCTCAGCACGGTGTTCGTCGCGCACGGCAGCACGCGCGACCCCGGGCAGTTCGTCGACGGGCTGCATCCCGCGGTGTGGGTCGGCGTCGCGGTGGTCCTGGCCGGCGCGGTGTGCGCCCTCGGCATCCCGCGCGAGGTACGGCCGGCCGGGAGCGAGTCGGGCGAGGCCTGAGCACGGGGTCGCCATTTGCGAATAAGAACACTCCGAACGCCGAGCATCACCAACACTAGGGGAGTTGCGGCCGACCCGTAAGTAGGCACTTTTTAGTGCGTTACGCCCCTGCCGGCTCGGTCTTCCGGGTGTCGTAGCGGGCTCGCGCCTCGTCGACCTCGTCGGTCTTGTCGGCGGCCCAGTCGCGCACCTGGGACAGCAGGCCGTAGAGGCCCTGCCCGAGCGGGGTCAGCTCGTAGTCGACGCGCACCGGCACGGTCGGGGTGGCCGTGCGCTTCACCATGCCGTCGCGCTCCAGCATGCGCAGGGTCTGGGTGAGCATCTTCTGGCTGACACCCGGGATCTCGCGGCTGATATGGCTGTACCGCATCGCCTCGCCGTACGACCCGAGGGTGCACATCGTCAGGCTGACCCACCGGTTGCTGATCGTCGAGAGCAGGGCCACCGCGGGGCAGTCGTGCATGTACGCCTCGTACGTGCCCGGCTCGATCCGGCGTGCCGGCTTCGGCGTGGTGGTCATCGGTATCTCCTGTCGGGAGCGCAACGCACTAAAAAGTGCCTACTTACCAATCGATCGTAACTCCCCTAGCGTTCGTAGCACCCAAGGTGTTCGGCAATGCAAAGGAATGAGCGAAGATCATGCGTGCAGCAGTCGTGAGGAAGATCGGTGGACCCGAGGCCGTCGAGGTCGTGGAGGTCCCGCTCCCGGAACCGGGCCCCTTCGAGGTCCGGGTCAAGGTCGCGGCCGCCGCGCTCAATCCCGCCGACGCCGCTGTGTGGGGCGGGTTCTTCGGGCCGTTGGAGGAGGTCGAGTACGTCGGTCTGGGGCTGGACGCCGCCGGCACGATCGACGCGGTCGGCACGGGTGTACTCCTGGAGGTCGGCACTCCGGTGATCGTGTACGACGCCCGCGTGCTGCGCCCCACGAAGGCCCAGGCCGAATACCTCGTGACCGACCTCAACTCCCTCGCCCTCGCCCCGGAGGGCATGGACCTGACGCTCGCGGCGACGATCCCGCTCAATGCGACGACCGCCGTCCAGGCGCTGGACCACCTCCCGCTGCGCCCCCGGGACACCCTCCTCGTCACGGGCGCCGCCGGAGCGGTGGGCGGCTACGCCGTCGAACTGGCCCGGACGCGGGGCGTGCGGATCGTCGCGCAGGGGCGGCCCGAGGACGAGGAGTTCCTCCGTGGTCTCGGCGCCAGGTGGTTCGTGTCGCGCGACGAGAAACTGGGCGAGGCGGTACGGCGGTTGGTGCCCGAGGGCGTCGACGGCGTGCTCGACGCGGCGGCCCTGGGCGCCCCCGCAATGGCGGCCGTCCGTGACGGCGGCGTCTTCGTGAGCGTGCGGGTCGACGTGCTGCCGGAGCCGGAGCGGGGCGTGGTCGTGCGCCACACCTCCGCCGGTCCCGAAGCGACCCGTCTCGCCTATGTCTCCGCGCTCGCCGAGGTCGGCGTGCTGACACCGCGGGTGGGGCCGATCTTCCCGCTGTCGCAGGCCGCCGAGGCGCACGCCCGGCTCGCCGCGGGCGGCCTGCGCGGCCGGATCGTGCTGGTGCCGTGACGGCGGCCCCGGTCGTCACCGCGGTGACCAGGATCTCCGCTCCGGTGGAGGACGTGTGGCGCGTGCTGGTGGCGTTCGACGAGTACGCGCACTGGCATCCGGTCCTGTCCTTCGACGCGAAGCCCGAACAGGCCCTGGCCGGAGCGGAGTTGCCTGGTCGCGTCGCACGTGGCGACACCGCCGAGCAGGACGTCACTCTGCGGATCGTCGAGGTGGAGGCCCCGCGGCGGCTGGTCTGGGAGGGCGGATCGCTCGACACGCTCCTGGGCAGGCACTCGTTCCTGCTCACCCCACAACCGGACGGCACCACCGAACTCACCGACTCCGAGGAGTTCTTCGGCCCCGCCGCCGACGAACTCGTCCCGGCACTCGGCAGGTTCAGGGAGGAGTACGCCCGCAACGGTGCCGCTCTGCGCGCACGCGTGACGGGTCCGTCCGGCTGACACGGTCGGCCGAGGAGGGCGGGCTCACGGTCCGGGGCGGGAGGTGCCAGGACTCCCCCACGGTCCTGGCACGTTCCCGGTCCCGCGGACGTGCATCGCGGTGATCACCAGCATGCGTGGGCACCGGCTCGCCTGTCGTTGGCACACGGTCCACACCTAGTTGGCGCCGGGTCCACCGCCTTCGCCGTCGAATTCCGCCTGGCATCGCGCCTGTTCGCGGAAGGCGCCCGGCGTGACGCCGTGGGCGGTACGGAAGGCACGGCTGAACTCGGCGGCCCGCGGGAAGCCCCAGCGGGCCGCCACCGCGTGCACCGGCAGCGTGCTCAGCGCCGGGTCGGCGAGGTCGCGGCGGGCACCGGCCAGGCGCCGGTCGCGGATGTACGAGGACACGGCGAGGCCCTCGGCCTGGAAGAGGCGGTACAGATAGCTGCGCGAGATGTGGTGCGCGGCGGCCACCCGGGCGGGCGTGAGGTCCGGGTCGTCGAGGTGGCGCCGGATGAAGTCCTTGATCCGCAGGGTCAGGGTGCGGGTGCGCGTCTCCGGCGCCAACTGGCCCTCCGCGTCCAGGGCGTGGGCGAAGAGCGCGGTGACCAGATCGGCGACGACGTTGCCCAGCCGGGGTGCGTCCGCCGGCCGGTAGGGGTTCGTGTCCGCGGCCAACTGGCCCAGCAACTGGGCCAGTAGCGCGCCCAGCCCGTCCCTGCCCGAGACGCGGGAGCCGATCACCCGGTCGGCACTGAGCGCGGGCAGTGCCACCAGGGCCCGCGGGACCTCCAGCCCGATGATGCTGACCGGTTCGGATCCGGTGGCTATCTCCCACGCCCGGGAGGAGGTGTTGGTGTGGATGTCGCCGATCTCATAGGCGATCTGGTCCCGGCCCCAACTGGCCGCGCCTTCACCGCGGCGCAGCAGAGAGAGGTGGTACGCCTCCGGGTCGGACTGACGCACCAGCTTCGGGGTGCGGCGGAAGACGAGCTGGTCGAAGGTGGCGGGCCATACGGTGACGTCCCCCAGGCCGATCGACCGCACGTGTCCGCGGTAGTCGGCCGCGCGGTCGCTGTCCAGCTCCATGGGTGCGTGGGTGCGGCCCATCCGCTCGATCCACGCCTCGAACCGGTCGCCGACCGGCAGTTCCTCGGTACGGAAGACCGACTCCTGCAACACGGCGGTCAGTCAATCACACGGTTCTGTGAAGCGGTCGCGCACGATCCGTCGGTCACGGGTGATCCCCGAGCCGCCTCGCCCCTCGCCTTCCTACGCCGTCCAGCGCACCCGCAGCTCCTGCGGCTTGCGGAAGACCAGGCCGCGCGCCTCGGCCGGCGCCGACGGGTCCAGGTGCAGGTCGGGCAGGCGGTCCAGGAGGTGGCGCAGGCAGACGCTGGTCTCCAGGCGGGCCAGATGCGCGCCGAGGCAGAAGTGCGGTCCGTGGGCGAAGGCGAGTTGGAGGCGGGCGTTGTCGCGCCGCAGGTCGAAGCGGTCGGGGTCGGTGAAGACGGCCGGGTCCCGGTTGGCGCCGGCGATCGAGACGCTGACGAGGTCGCCGCGGCGGATATGGGCGCCGCCGAGTTCGACGTCAGCGGTGGCGTACCGGTCGACCACGGCCGCCGCGGGTTCGAGGCGCAGCGACTCCTCCACGGCCGCGTCGATGAGTTCGGGATCGGCGCGCACGAGGGCGAGTTGGGCGGGGTCGCGCAGGAGGTGCAGCACGGCGTTGGTGATCATGCCCTCGGTGGTCTCGATCCCGCCGAACATGAGCACCGCCGCGTTGGAGGCCACCTCGGGCAGCTCCAGGCGCCCGTCGCGGGCCGCCTCGACCAGTACGGAGCCCTCGTTGCGGGCGGCGACCGTGGCCTCGACGCTGGCCTCCAGCTGGGCGAAGGCGGCCCCGGCCGCGGGGTCGGCGGGCTCGCCCACGGTGAGGTCGGAGACCGCGCCCACCATGGCGTCGTACCAGGTCAGGACCTCTTTGGGGTCCGCGCCGAGCAGGCCGAGGGACTCGGCGACGACGGCGACGGCGAGCGGTCCGGCCACCTCCCGGCGCAGTTCCGCGCTGCCCCGGGGCCTGATCGCGTCGACGAGCCGGGCGCTCTCCCGCTCGACGAACTCGTTGAAGCGGGCGTGCACGTCCCGGACCCGGAAGGGGTCGGTGAAGGGCTCGCGGTGCCGTTTGTGCGCGGGGCCGTCGAGCGAGAGCATGCTCGGTCCGACGACCTGGGCGGTGGAGAAGCGGGGGTCGTCCACGGTGAAGGTGACCGGGTCGCGCATCACGCGCATCGCCAGGTCCCGGCGGGTCACCGTCCAGCCGCCCAACTCCGGTATCCAGGAGACCGGTTCGTGCTCGCGCAGCAGCGCGAGACGCGGGTGCGGGTCGCGCTCCAGCTCGGCGATGGTGGTGGCGGAGCCGAGCGGGAAACCGGCCGGCGGGGTGGCGGGAGTCGTCGGTGGCACGGCCGAGGGCGTCGCAGGAATCACCGGTGGTACCGCCGGTGACATCGCAGGATTCGCCGGTGGCACGGCCGGTGACATCGCGGAAGTCGTCGGACGGGCCTCGTTGTGGTCGCGCATGGATCCAGTAAGCCACAGCCCGCTCAGGAGACCGCCGCCAGCCCCTGTCGAGGCAGGTGGCGGGCCTGCACGACGGCCGAACCTACCGGAGCGTAGGCCACCGGCCCGGAGAGGACTATCGTCGGAGGTCAAGGGCCAGAACGAGGGGAGGCCGCCGTCGATGCAGCAGGACGAGGCCGTGATCGGCTGTACCGGGGAACTGCTCCTCCCCACGCGCGGAGCCGCGGGGCCCGGCGAGATCCTCGTGCGGGTCAGGGGCGGCTCCGAGACCTTCCTCGCCTGGTCCTCCCAGCCCCTTCCGAAGGGGGCCACCGTGCTCGTGGTCGAGTCCCGCGGCTGTCGCGGGGTCGATGTCATCGAGTGGGTCGATCCACTGGACGCGCTGGACGGCGACGCCGACGGCGCAGGTTGAGGAGTACAACATGTTCGGTTACCGCGTTCCCGCCCCCGACGAGGCGATGTTGATCTCGGGCGGGCGACGGGGTCTGGGGGGCGCGCCGTTCCGGGTGGTCACGGGGCACGGAAAGTTCGTGCTCCCGGTCTTCCGCAAGACTCGCTTCCTCACACTGTCGATGTGCGAGGCCGAGGTCACCGAGACCTGTGTGACCCGGCAGGGCATCGCGCTGCACGTACGCGCCGTGATCGCGTTCAAGGTCGGCAACGACACCGAGAGCATCATCAACGCGGGCCAGCGTTTCCTGTCCGACCAGGACCAGATGTCGGTGCTGACGGGCCGGATCTTCGCCGGTCACCTGCGGTCCATCATCGGCTCGATGACGGTCGAGGAGATCGTCACCGAGCGGCAGAAGCTCGCCGCGGAGGTCCTGGACACCTCGAAGGTCGAGATGGCGAAGATCGGGCTCATCGTCGACTCGCTCCAGATCCAGTCGATCGACGACGGCGCCACCGGGTACATCGACGCGATGTCCGCGCCGCACAAGGCCGCCATCCAGCGCCAGGCACAGATCGCGCAGGCCCAGGCCACGCAGGCCTCGGTCGAGGCGGAGCAGGTCGCGGCGCGCAACCAGGCCGAGTACGCCCGGCAGACCGCGATCGTCAAGGCGGAGTACTCCGCCGAGGTGGACCGGGCGCAGGCGCAGGCCGCGCAGGCCGGTCCGCTGGCGCAGGCGCACGCCCAGCAGGAGGTGCTGGCCGCTCAGACCGAACTGGCCCAGCGCCAGGCGCAGTTGCGTCAGCAGCAGCTGGTGGCCGAGATCGTCAAGCCCGCGGAGGCGGAGGCCCAGCGGATCAAGCTGCTCGCCATCGCCGAGGCGGAGCGCATGAAGATCCAGGCCGAGGCGGCCTCCTCGTACGACCGGGTCGCGCTCGACCGGATGCTGATCGACCAGCTCCCGCAGATCGTGAAGGAGGCCGCGGGCGGCCTGGCCGGTGCCAACGTCAACGTTCTCAACGGCGCGGACGGCCTCGGCGAGATCGCGGCCGGTCTGGTCGCCCAGGGCCTGACGATCCTGGACTCGGTCCGCCAGAACCTCAACGGCCAGAACTCCGACGGCCGCCCCGCCAACGGCCTGCTGGAGCTTCAGGGTTACCTGCGCACGCCGGAGACGGACGGCGACGGCACCAAGGAGGACCGGCCGCGCGACGCCGAGTAGGCGCGGTTCTCGTAGGGTCCCGGGTCCCCGGCATCGGTGCGGACCGACGCCGGGGACCCATCAACTGACCCTTATCATAAGTGCAGTTGATACCCATTTTCTGCGCTACTCTCGCCGTCCCACGCGTCACGCGAGAGACCAGGAACCCCATGCCAGACCAAGACCGCAGCCGGTCGGAGAAGTTGGCCTATGCGGCGGCCGGCATGGAGCCGCCGCCCGTGACCCCGCTGCGGAGGAACGATCCCCGGCGGGTCGGCCCCTATCACCTGGTGTCCGTGCTCGGCAGCGGCGGCATGGGCCGGGTCTATCTGGGCCGAAGCACCGAGGGTGGCGGCCCGGTCGCCGTCAAGGTGATCCGGCCCGAGTACGCCGAGGACCCGCTGTTCCGGAAGCGTTTCGAGCGTGAGGTCGGCTCCCTCGGCCTCGTCCAAGGGGCGCACATCGTGCGGCTGTTGGGCAGCGGCGTCGACGAGGACCTCGTCTGGGTCGCCACCGAGTTCGTGCCCGGACCCACGCTCGCGGAGGCCATCGAGGCGCGCGGGCCGATCGACGCGGCGGCGGCCTGGCGGCTCTTCGCCGACCTGGGCCGTGCGGTCGAGGCGATCTGGCGGGCCGGCATCGTCCACCGTGACCTCAAGCCGTCCAACGTGATCCTGGCGGCCGACGGTGCCCGGGTCATCGACTTCGGTGTCGTCCAGGCCACCGACGGCACCACCATCACCGCCACCGGCCAGAACGTGGGCACCCCCGCCTTCATGTCCCCGGAGCAGGTCAGGGGCCAGGAGGTGACCGCCGCCGCGGACGTCTTCTCGCTGGCCTCCGCGCTGACGTTCGCGGTCACCGGGAAGGCGCCCTTCGGTGACGGTTCGGGCGTGGACATCCTGCACCGGGTGGCTTTCGAGGAGCCGCGGGAGAAGGTCCTCGCCGAAGTCGCGGCCGTCGACACGGAGTTGGCCGCGTTCATCCGTACCTGCCTGGACAAGGACCCGGAGCGGCGGCCGTCACCGGAGATGGTGTTCAGGATCGCCATCGGCCATCAATTACCCGCTCCGGACGGCAGACCGACCCGAACCGCGCCGAAGCGGCCGCAACCGCGGGAGAGACAGCCCGCCGCCTTCGCGTCCGCGCCTCCGCCGGTCGCGCCCGCCGTACCCGAGGCCGTCGCGGCGCCCAAGCCCCCCGCCACACCCGGAAAGCGCCGCAAGCTGATCGTGGGCGCCGCCGCGGCGGCCGTCCTCGTCGCCGGGGGAACCGCCGTGGCGCTGCTCCAGCAGGGCGGCAGTCCGTCGGTGGCGGCCGACCTCGGACCGGACCCGTCGGCGGCGGCGACGGACATCCCGGCCGCACCGCCCGCCGGTTCGCCGAGCGGGCACCCTCCTGCGACCGGTCCTTCGGCCACGGACCGGAAGGCCGATCAGACGACGGACACATCACCGAGCGCGTCGCCGTCCCAGAAGTCCGGGTCGCAGGACATCCGCGCCGCCGCGTGTCTCGCCGAGATCGTGTCGGGCGGCCGGGGCGGCTGCGTCAAGACCCTCCAGACCCTCCTCAACGGCTACGGGCTGTACGTCACGGTCGACGGGCGGTTCGGCGCGTCGACGGGCGCCGCGGTCCGGGCCTTCCAGCGCGAGGCGGGTCTCGTCGCCGACGGGAAGGTCGGTACGCGGACCAAGAAGCTGCTGTACGCCGGGGCGCGCGGGCCCGTCAGGAGCGGTGCCGTGACGGTCACCGAGAGCGTCGACGCCGTTGATGTCGCCCGGTGTCTGGACGTCCGCGGAGGGAGTGCCCAGGTGTGGGGATGCACGGGTTCGGCCACTCAGAGGTGGGCGCTGTATCGCGTGCCCGGTCAGGCCGCCACGTACATCGTCGTGAACCGGGGCGCGCATGTGTGTCTGGACGCCGACGCCGGCACGATCGGCAGCAACGGGCAGAAGGTGCGGGCCAGGACGTGCGACGGACAGGGCGCGCAGAGGTGGCGGCTCGGCAGCGGCCACACGCTCGTCACCGCGACGGGCGGCTCCTGTCTGGACGCGGTGGCCGGTTCCTCAGGGAGGGACGGCCAACCGGTCCAGGGCTGGGCCTGCGCGGGCAGCGTCAACCAGGTCTGGACCTGGTCCTGAACGGATGCCGCGCACTCCATTTCGTAGAAAGCGCAATCAAAAACGATCCCCCGGTGCTAGAAATCGCTCAGGCTCGTGCGTCACACAGCACCGTCCCGCATCGACTCGCACCGACCGCACCTCTCGCACCTCTCGCACCTCTCGCACCTCTCGCACCTCTCGCACCTCTCGCACCGGCGATCCTGCACCCGATAGGACCACCTTGCCCACGACCTCACGCCCCGCCCGTCGACGGCTCTCCGTCCGCAACTGGCGCGTGGCACGCAAACTGCACGCCATCCTCCTCGTCCCGGTCCTGGTCGCCCTCGTACTGGGCGGCCTGCGGGTGCGGAACTCGGTGGACACCTGGCAGGCGGCCGACGACGCCGTCCGGGTGGCGGAGCTGGTCCAGGCGGCGAACCGGTACGCGAGCGACGCGATCAACGAGCGGGACGTCTCGGTCGCTCCCCTGCTGAACGGCGACCGGACGTCGAGCACGGTCGCACAGGCCCGCCGGATCACCGACGCGGACGCGGTGGCGTTCGACCGGGCGGTGGCCCGGATGCCGAAGACGCCGGGGCTGCTCCGCCGGGTCCAACTGGTGCGTGCCGGCGAGCAGTTGCTCCCGACCGTGCGCGCGCAGGCCTTCACCTCCCAGCTCAAGGGCGTGCGCGCGGAGGAGAGTTACCACGCCCTCCAGCATCCCCTCATGGAGATCTCCAACGAACTGGGCTTCGGCAGCAGCAACCAGGCCAGCTTCGGCCGCACCCTCTACGCCATCTCCCTCACGCAGGCCGCCGAGTCCCTGATCCGCTCCATCGGCGTCCACCTCCTCGTGGAGGACCGCAGCACCCTCGCCCCGGGCGAACTCCAGGCCCAGCTCGGCTCGTTCAGCTCGTACGTCTATCTGGAACAGGTCGCGCTTCAGGAGTACGCCGGTGCCGGCACCGCCGACGACATGACCCGGCTGCGCGAGGCTCTGGCCGCCGCCGAGGAGCGCGGGAAGGCGCAGACCGCCCAGGCCGCCGCGCAGGCCAAGGCGGGCGGGGAGACCTTCGTCGCACCGCCGACCCTGGCGCAGATGAACAGCGCGATCGGGTCGGGCAGGTCGGCTTCGGAACTGGCCGCGCAGGGCATCACGCCCGACTCCTTCTTCGCCGCCTCCACCCTCGGGTTCGACGCCTACCGCGGCATCGAGGTCAACCTCACCGACACCGCCCTGGCCGGCGCGCACGACATCGCCGACGACGCGCGGAGCGAGGCGATCACCAACGCCGTACTCGTGCTCGTGTCGATCCTGGTGGCCCTCCTCCTCGCGTCCTGGATGGCCCGGTCGATGAGCCGGAGCATGCGCCAACTCAGCGCGGCGGCCCACGAGATCGCCGAGCAGCGGCTGCCGGCCACTCTCGACCGGCTCACCCGCAGCGTCCCCGAGAGCGTCGACCGGCAGGTCGAGCCCATACCCATCACCACCCGGGACGAGATCGGCGAGGTCGCCCGCGCCTTCGACCACGTCCATCGCGAGGCCGTCCGGATCGGCGCCCAACAGGCCATCGTCCGGGGCAACTTCAATACGATCTTCACCAACCTGGCCCGCCGCAACCACTCCCTGATCGAGCGTCAACTGGCCCTGATCACCGACCTGGAGGGCAAGGAGGCCGACCCGGACCAGCTGGCCAGCCTCTTCAAGCTGGACCATGTCGCCACCCGGGTGCGCCGCAACGGCGAGAACCTCCTCGTGCTGGGCGGCGAGGAACCCACCCAGCAGTGGGACCATCCCCTCCCGCTGGTCGACGTCATCCGGGCGGCGACCGCGGAGGTCGAGCAGTACGAGCGGATCGAGGTGTCGGGTGTCCCGGAGACCGAGATCAACGGCCCCGCGGTGACCGACCTCGTGCATCTGCTCGCCGAGTTGATGGAGAACGCGACGATCTTCTCCTCCCCGCAGTCGAAGGTCCGCGTCACCGCAGCCGGGCTCCCGGACGGCATGACCATGGTCGAGATCCACGACGAGGGCATCGGTCTGCCCCCGGCGGAGCTGGCGGACCTCAACCACGGTCTGGCCAATCCGCCCACCGTGGGCGTGTCGATCTCCCAGCGCATGGGTCTGTTCGTGGTCGGCCGGCTCGCCGACCGGCACGGCATCCGCGCCCAGTTGCGCCCGTCCGCGGCCGGGACCGGCACGACCGCGCTGGTCATGCTGCCCCGGACGATCATCCATGGAGCGCCCGAGCCCGCGGTCGACGCCGACTCCACCACCCTGTCCCTGGCCGTCCCCGCCGGCACGCTCCCCGGCTTCGAGTCCTGGGACGAGCCCTCGACGCACCGGAAGTGAGCGACCGGGGAGGCCGCGAGCGCCGGTGAGAGCCCGTGAGAGCCCGTGAGAGCCGAGTGAACCGGGCGGGAACTCTTGGTCATGGATTCCTTTGGACGCCCGTTCGGACGCGATCCGCTTCCTAGCATGAGGTGATCACGTACGCACGACCCTCGGAGGTCCGGGTGCCGTTCTCCGGCCTCAAGGCGACTCCGCTCCGGCTGACCGGTGCGCTCCTTCTCGTCCTCGTCCTCGCGCTGACCGGCGTCCTGGTCGCCCGGCGCGGGCCGCATCAGGCGCGTGCGGCGGACGACGGGCTGCGGCACACCACCATCGAGGTGTCCGCCGGTCACTGCGGTCGCGGCTGGTCCGAACCGGCGTCCGGCGTCCAGGTCTTCGACCTGCACAACACCTCCTCCGACGCCGCCGAGGCGTACCTGGAGAACCCCGTGAGCAAGGCCGTGTACGGCGAGGTGGAGGACATCGGCCCCGGCACCACGCGTGCGCTGACCGTCCGACTCGGCAAGGGCGCGTACGCCTTCAAGTGCGTGCCCGACGACGCCGACGCGGTCACCGGACCGACCGTCCGCCTCAGTACGGGACGCAGCGGCCCGGCGGCGGCGCCGGTCACCGAGCACGACCTGATCCCGCCCGCCCTCGCCTACCAGAAGTGGATCGGCGGCGGTCTGAGCGACGTCGTACGGCTGACGACCGGGCTGCGGGAGGCGATCGACCGCGGCGATCTCGCGGGCGCTCGGACGGCCTGGCTGCCTGCGCACCTGGAGTACGAGCGGCTGGGGGCGGCGTACGACGCGTTCGGTGACGCGGACGGGGAGATCAACGGCACCGACGCGGGGTTGCCCGACGGGGTGCGGGACAAGGACTTCGCCGGCTTCCACCGGGTCGAGTACGGGCTGTGGCACGGCCAGTCGGCCGCTGCTCTCAAGGCTCCGGCGAGCGCCCTCGTCAAGGCGGTGACCGCCCTGCGCGACAGCTGGGCGCGGACCCGGATGGATCCCGCCCAGTTGGGCCTGCGGGCGCACGAGATCCTGGAGAACACGGTGCAGTTCGAGCTGACCGGCCGGACCGACTACGGCAGCGGCAGCAACCTCGCCACCGCCCGCGCCAACCTGGACGGCACGCGCGAGGTGCTCTCCCGACTGCATCCGCTCCTCTCCACTCGGTACACCCGACTGCCAGCTCTGGAACGACAGTTGGACCATGCCCAGGACACGCTCGACGGCTTCCGTCGGAGCGGCGCGTGGACTCCGCTGGACCGGTTGAGCCGTACGCAGCGCGAGGACGTCGACGCGGTCTTCGGCGACCTGGTGGAGCGGCTGGCGTCGGTGGCGACCCTGTTCGACCCGCGGAGGACGGTGTGAGTGGTGTGAGTACGGACGAGGACATGGGTGACAGGACGGGCGAGCAGGCCGGCGGAGTGGGTCGGCGTCGGTTCCTGCGCGGTGCGGCCCTCGCGGGTGCCGGACTGGCCGCCGGCGGCGCGGCCTCGCCGACGGCCGCGACCGCCCCCGGAACTGGCACTGGTGGGGACGCGTCCGCCATCGCCCCCTTCCACGGCACCCACCAGCAGTCCGCGATCGCGAAGCCGCGCCGGTGCACCGTGTTCACCTCCTTCGACGTGACCGCCGTGAACCGCACCGAACTGACCGACCTGCTGCGCACGCTCACCGACCGGGCCCGCCTGTTGGCCGCGGGCGGCACTCCCGACCCGGTCGGCGTCACCGGCCCGCCCGCCGACTCCGGGATCCTGGGTTCCCAACTCCCGTCCGGTGCGCTGGCGGTGACCGTCGGGGTGGGTGCCTCGCTCTTCGACGACCGGTTCGGGCTCGGGAAGGCGAAGCCGCGTCGCCTGACGGCCATGCCGGTCTTCCCCGACGACGACCTCAAGTCCGAGTGGTGCCACGGCGATCTGAGCCTGCAACTGCACGCCGACGACACCGACACCGTGCTGCACGCCCTGCGCGACATCGCCCGGCACACGCGTGGCGGCATGCAGGTGCGCTGGCGCATGGACGGCTTCACCAGCCCGCCGCGCCCTTCCGGCACCCCGCGCAACCTGCTGGGTTTCAAGGACGGCACGGCCAATCCGGACACCGAAAGCGCCCGGGAGATGGGCCAGTTGGTGTGGGTGGGCCGGGGCACGGACGAGCCGGACTGGGCGGTCGGCGGCAGCTACCAGGTGGTCCGGCTGATCCGCATGCTGGTGGAGTTCTGGGACCGTGTCTCGATCAGCGAGCAGGAGCGGATGTTCGGCCGCGCCCGCGACACGGGCGCTCCTCTCGACGGCCGGGCCGAGTTGGACACACCCCGGTACGCCGACGACCCCCAGGGTGCCGTCATCCCCCTCGACGCGCACATACGGCTCGCCAACCCCCGTACCACCGCGACCGCGGAGCAGCGGATCCTGCGCCGCGCCTACAACTACGACCTGGGCGTGGACGGCAACGGCAACCTCGACATGGGCCTGCTGTTCTCCTGCTACCAGCAGGACCCGGTGCGCCAGTTCGAAACCGTGCAGCACCGGCTCGCCGGGGAGCCCCTCACCGACTACATCTCCCCGTTCGGCGGCGGCTACTTCTTCGCCCTGCCCGGCGTACGGGACACGACCGACTGGTACGGGCGCGACCTGCTCGCCTGAACCTGTCCGGACAACTCCCCCGCCTTATGGGTCAATACCGGGTCAATCTTTGGCCTGGCTTCCCTGACCCGGTGTTCATCCACCCGCCACCGGCCTTCCGTCGAAGAGCCGCCCGGCAGGCGGAGCATCCCGGATCGTACGGCGCACCAGCGATCCGCCCGGAGGGTGAACGACCATGAGCAGCAGGGGAAGAGCAGCGATCCGAAGCCTGGGGGCGCTAACCGGCGCCGCGGCACTCACCGTCCTGGGCAGCAGTACGCCGGTGTGGGCGGCGGCGCCCGCAGGCCACCACAGCACCTCGTCGACGGCGACGCCGATCAAGCACGTGGTCGTGCTGTTCGACGAGAACATCTCCTTCGACCACTACTTCGCGACGTACCCGAAGGCCGCGAACACCGACGGCACCAAGTTCACGGCGTCGAAGAAGACCCCCAAGAACATCAACACCCTCGCGCACGCCGGGCTGTTGAAGAAGAACCCGAACCAGTACCTGCCCGAGCGGCTCACCCCGGCGCAGGCCCTGACCTGTGACCAGAACCACTCCTACGGGCCCGAGCAGTACGCGGCCAACGGTGGCAAGGCCGACCAGTACGTGCAGAACACCGAGGTCGACAAGTGCAGCGGCGGGCTCTTCGGCGAGCCCGGCCTGGTGATGGACTACTACGACGGCAACACGGTCACCGGCCTGTGGAACTACGCCCAGCAGTACGCCCTCAACGACAAGTCGTACAGCTCGGTCTACGGCCCCTCCACGCCCGGCGCGCTCAACCTGGTCTCCGGCCAGACGCACGGCGTGATCTCCACGGACGCGGCCTCCGGCACCGAGCACCCGAAGCAGACCTCGACGCCCGACTCGTACGCGGTGCAGTCGCCGAACGCCAAGGGTGTCGGCACGGTCATCAACGATCCGGACCCGGCCTACGACGACTGCTCCGACAAGGACCACACCAGCACCAGCGCGCTCGCGTCGATGCAGGGCAAGAACATCGGTGACCTGCTCAACTCCAAGAAGGTCAGCTGGGGTTGGTTCCAGGGCGGGTTCCGCCCGTCCACCGGCTGGGACGGCAAGCAGACCGACTACGCCAAGTGCGACACCGCGCACGCCAACATCGGCGGCGCCTCCGCGCTGGACTACAGCCCGCACCACAACCCGTTCGAGTACTACAAGTCGACGTCGAATCCCCACCACTTGCCGCCCAAGAGCGTCGACGAGATCGGTCACAGCGGTCAGGCCAACCACAACTACGACCTGACCGACTTCTCCGCCGCCGTCAAGGCGGGCAAGCTCCCCTCGGTCAGCTTCCTGAAGGCCGGCGAGTACCAGGACGGCCACGCGGGATACTCCGACCCGACCGACGAACAGCACTTCCTGGTCAGCGAGATCAACGCCATCCAGAGCTCGCCGCAGTGGAGTTCGACCGCGATCGTCATCGCCTACGACGACTCCGACGGCTGGTACGACCACGCCACGATCACCCCGCGCAACGGCTCCAAGGACACCTCGGTCGGCTCCAACGGCAAGGCCACCGACAGCCCCGCCTGCCAGAAGGCGCCCAAGGCGTCCGGCGGTTACGCGGACCGCTGCGGCCCTGGCACCCGGCAGCCGCTGCTGATCGTCTCCCCGTACAGCAAGGTGAACAAGGTCGACCACACCCTCACCGACCAGGCGTCGATCATCCGCTTCGTCGAGGACAACTGGCACACCGGCCGCATCGGCGACCACTCCTTCGACGCCACGGCGGGTTCCCTGACCGGCATGTTCGACTTCCGGCACCCCAACGGCAAGCAGGTGCTGCTGAATTCGAACGGCTCGGTCAAGTCGGTCCGCCCCCTCCACCACATCGCTCCTGTGGCCACCAGCATCACCCCGGGCCCGGCCTTCCAGAACACCGCGGTGTCCACGGACACTTCGGGCTTCCCCGCCGTCCCGGTCGGCCTCGGCGTCGGCGGCCTGCTGGCCGCCGGCGCGACAGGCACGTACCTGACTCTGCGCCGCAGGCAGGGCACGACGGCCTGAGGCCACCGGCACACGGATCAACTCCCTTGCCCCCGCGCCGACTTCGGTGCGGGGGCTTCAGCCGATCAGGCATACAGCCGCTCAGTCGACGACCGGTACCGACGGCGCGTCGGGCGGCATGTTGAACGGTGTGACCACCTGGATCGCCGAGGGCAGTGACGGGCCGTCGTCGGGGAGTGCCTTGTGGGCGCGCATGATGATCTGGCAGGCGCGGCGCATGTCCTGGCGCAGGTCGTGGTGGAGGACCGCGGACAGCCGACGTTCGCGCAGCAGGCGGGTGTTGTCGTGGTCGAGGTCGTGGGCGATGAAGACCGCGCACTCCCGGCCGAGCGCGTCGAAGGCGTCGAGGGTAGCGAGGTTGCCGCCGCCCGCGGAGTAGACGGCGATGATGTCGTCGTCCCGCTTGAGCGCCGCCAGGACGAGATCGTGCTGGGTGGCGTCCAGGCCGTCGCTGTCGGTGACCTCCACCAGGGCCCGCCTGGGGTCGGCGAGCCGCATCGCGCTGCGGAAGCCCATCTCGCGCTCCTCCTCGCCGCGGAAGGAGCCGCGGCTGATGGTGGTGAGCACGTTGCCGGGCCGCTTGCCGAGCCACTGACCCAGGAGGTACGCGGCGGTGGCGCCGGCCGCGCGGTTGTCGATGCCGACGTACGCCAGGCGGGCGCTGTGGGGCAGGTCGGTGACCAGGGTGACGACGGGGATGCCGGCCGTGACCAGCCGGCCGACCGCGGCCGAGATCTCCGGCTCGTCGGGGGCCTTGAGGATCACGCCCTGGGTGCCGCGCTTCGCGATCTTGTCGAGGGTCGCGACGAGTTCCCCGGGCGGGCAGGTCTCGCGGAAGTGGAAGCGTGAGCGCACGAGCGCGGGGTGCAGGGAGGGCAGCTCGGCCTCCAGGGCGTCCCGTACCGCGGTGGAGAACCGCTCCGGGGTCTGCATCACGATGTCCATCATGAAGCTGCGGCCCCCGAGCCGGACCTGGCTCTGCTGGCGGTCCAGGTCCTTGATGGCTTCCTGCACCTCCCTGATGGTGCTCTCCGTGACGTTGCCCCGCTGATTGAGGACGCGGTCGACCGTGGCCGTACTCAGTCCGGCCTGACGGGCGATTTCCCTGATCGGGTACGGGTGACGCATGAGTGATCCCCCAGACCGATGATGCACTCTTGATGTAGTCGTAGGCATTGAATGATGGGTTCAACCTCTCAAGACTGGCAGAAAGGCACTGACGACGAAAGGATCCGGATGTCTCCCACAACTGCAGGGACGCGCACTTGGCTGACGGAGGCGGACTGCGATCTCGACACTTTCCGCTCGCTCGTGGAGCAGGGCACCGACCCCGACGACCATCCCTCGGCCGAGCGGATCGAGCGAGACGTCCCGCTCTACGACAGCGATCGGCTCCGCTCCCTGACGGCCTCGCCGGAGGGCCGCCGGGCCGTGCAGGGCGAATTGGTCCGGGCTCTGCTGGACGGACCCGGCATCGTGGTCCTCAAGGGCGCCTTCCCGGACGCGGGTGTCGTGGACCGGACGTCTGAGGCCTTCCGGGCGCTGATCGAGGAGGAGCGCGCGAGCGGCCGGGCCCGCGGTGACCACTTCGCCGCGCCCGGCGCCAACGACCGGGTCTGGAACGCGCTGGACAAGGTGGCGCTGCGGGCACCCGAGGTGTTCGCCGACTACTACGCCAACGACGTACTGGAGCTGATCGCCGAGGCCTGGCTCGGCCCCGCCTACCAGGTCACCTCACAGGTCAACGTGGTCAACCCGGGCGGCAAGGCGCAGAACGTGCACCGGGACTACCACCTCGGCTTCCTCTCCCAGGAGCGCGCCGCGGCCTACCCGGCGCACGTCCACCGCCTCTCCCCCGTCCTGACCCTCCAGGGCGCGGTGGCCCACTGCGACATGCCCGTGGAGTCCGGCCCGACGCTGTACCTGCCGCACTCGCAGAAGTTCGAGCCCGGCTATCTCGCCTGGCGACTCCCGCGTTTCGTCGACTACTTCGAGGACCACCACGTCCAACTCCCGCTGGAGAAGGGCGACGCCGTCTTCTTCAACCCGGCGCTCTTCCACGCGGCCGGCACCAATCGCTCGACGGACATCAGGCGCATGGCCAACCTGTTGCAGATCTCCTCGGCCTTCGGCCGCGCGATGGAGACCGTGGACCGCGAGTCGATGGCGGGCGCGCTCTTCCCGGTGCTGCTGCGCCGCAAGGCCGAGGGCGTCTCGGCGGACTGGCTGCGCCGGGTGGTCGCGGCGACCGCCGAGGGCTACCCGTTCCCCACCGACCTCGACCTCGATCCGCCGGTCGAGGGCCTCGCCCCGCCCGCCCAGGCGGACGTCCTGTGGCAGGCCGTGGCCGAGGACTGGGACCCCGAACGACTGCGCGCGGAGCTTCAGTCCGCCGCCAAGCGCCGACAGGGCTGAGGCGACCGCGAACGAGCCGTACCTCGGCGGCGCACGCACAGAAGCGGTGGGGACGACCGTGGTTTCGTCCCCACCGCATCTGCGGCCTTACCTCACCAGTGCCGCAGCGGTGCGGAACGCCGCCTCGGCGGCCTCCCGCACCGGCAGCGCGCGGTGCGTGGCGGAAAGGATCTCCACTCCCCAGGGACCGCGGAAGCCGGCCGCACGGAGCGCGGCGACGACGCCGGGGAGGTCGAAGGAGCCTTCCCCGCACAGCCGACGACGATGGACGGTGTCCTCGAAGAGCGTGCCCACGACGTCCGCGTCCGCGTCGTCGAGTTCCACGCCGACTATGCGCGATCCCGGTATCTCCGCCAGTTCGGCGGGCGGGGTGTGCGCGCGCTCGGTGTGCCAGGCGTCGATGATGAGCCCGCCCGCCGGGTGACCCGCCGCCTCGACGAGCCGGAGCCCGTCGTGCACGGTCCTCAGGTTGGACCAGGGCAGGGGCTCGACCCCGAGCCGGGCGCCCACCCCGTCGGCCTGCGCCGCCAGCACGGCGAACTCCTCGGCCCAGACGTCCAGGTCCCAGGGCTCGTCCGCCACGTCGGGGCCGATCTTGAAGGTGCGTGCGCCGAGCGCCTCGATGGCCCGCAGCATCTCGGTGCGGACGATGTCCGACGCGGCCCGCCGTGGCCCGTCGGCCCACCAGTCGGTGAGCAGCTCCAACTCGATGTGGTTGATCCCGTTGTCCGCGAAGAGCGACCGGACACCCGCGAGCCCGAACTCCCGCTCCGCCTCCACCAGGTCGACGTACAGCAACCCGAACGCGGTGAATCCGGCCTCCCGCGCCGCTTCCACGCGTTCCCGCAGGTTCAGCGGACTGCGCTGGTCCGCCCGGTCGGGAGCGGCGTCACCGGCGGTGGTCCAGCACGTGGCCAGAAGTGCGTCAGAGGTCACTGCGCGGCGCCGCGCAGCACCGCGCGCAGGTGCTCGGCGCTGGCCCACACGTCCTCGACCGGACCCTTGGCCGTGGGCTCCTCGGTCAGGATGGTGTCCTGCTCCAGGACGTACCAGCCGTCGTAGCCGCGTGCGCTGAGGTGCGTGACGATGGCCTCCACGTCCACGTCCCCGGCACCCAGCGGGCGGTACATGCCCTCGCGCACGGCGTCGGTGTAGCTGAGCCGGCCGTCCTGGACCTTGGCGGCGAGGGAGGCGTCCACGTCCTTCATGTGGGTGTGCGCGATGCGCTCGGGCGCCTGCCGGGTGAGCTCGGCCGGGTCGGTGCCGCCGATGAGCAGGTGACCGGTGTCGAGGCAGAGCGAGATCGCCGAGTGCTCCAGGACGCGCCGGACCTCGTCGCCGTTCTCGATCATCGTGCCGACGTGCGGGTGCAGGACGGCGCGTACGCCGCGCTCGGCGGCCAGTGCGGAGAGCCGGTCGAGGTTGGACAGCAGCAGCTTCCAGCCGTCGGCGTCCAGCTCGGGGCGGGAGTCGTAGCCGTCCTGGCCGGTGACGGCCGACAGGACGAGCACCTCCGCCTTCGAGGCGTCGTAGCCCGCCAGGAGCTGCTCGGCCTCGGGCAGCGGGTCGTGGCCGGGCACGTGCAGCAGCAGCGGAGTGAAGCCGCCCACCGCGTGCAGGTCGTGATCGGCGAGAGTGCGGGCCATGGCGCCGGGCTCGGCGGGCAGGAAACCCTCGGGGCCGAACTCGGTGGCGGACAGGCCGACCTCGCGCATTTCGTTCAGTACCCGCTCGGGCGTCAACTGGTAGCCCCAGCCCGGGACTTCGCACACACCCCAGGAGATGGGAGCGCCGGCGATCCGGTGGAGCGGTGAGGTGGTCATGCCGTGGCCTTTCGATGGGTCCGGTCGAGGCGTCGAACGCGGTGGCGGAAGGCCGGCTCGGGGTCGCACGCCAGGCCGTTCACCTGCCAGAAACGTTAGGTCGATCGCACGCCATTTCTGAAGGGCCGGAAACCATCATTAACCCGTCAATGGACACGTCTTTTTCCCGTCGCCGCCGCGGTCACTGGTACGGCGTCGTCGGGACCGTCCTCGAACCGTCGGAGCGCCTCTGGTCCGCGGCCCACGCGGAGAGAACCGTCATGGCCTCGTCCGAAGGTGACCCGGGATCGGCCAGGAACGTGAAGAGGGTCTGGTCCGGGTCGCCCGGGAAGGTCAACGCCTCCGTGTGGAGGGTGAGTCGGCCGACGATCGGGTGGCGCAGGACCTTCGTGTCGTGGCTGGGTTCGACCACCTTCTGCCCCGCCCACCAGCGCAGGAAGCGGTCGCTCTTGATGGACAGTTCGCCCACGAGTTCGGCGGTGCGGGTGTCGTCGGGGTGCCGTGCGGCGTCCATCCGGAGCGTCCCGACGAAGATGGTGGCGACCTTCTCCCAGTCGTCCGCGAAGAGCGACCGCGCGGCCTCGTCGAGCATCACCCAGCGCACGGCGTTCCGCTCCCGGACGGGCATCGCGTCGAAGTCGGCGAGCAGTGCGCGGGCCATCCGGTTGCTCGCCAGGATGTCGGTGCGCCGTCCCAGTACGAAGGCCGGGGTGTCCCCGAGCCGGGCCAGCAGCGCGTGCACCCCGGGCCGTACCTTCTGCACGCTACGGGAGGTGCGGCGCCGCCCGCCGGCCGGTCGGCGGGCGACCGTGTGCAGGTAGCTGCGCTCGGCCGGGTCGAGCTGCAGGGCGTTGGCGAGGGCGTCGAGGACCGAGTCCGAGGGCGTGATGGGCCTGCCCTGCTCCAGGCGCGTGTAGTAGTCCACGCTGACGCCCGCCAGCGCCGCCAGTTCCTCCCGGCGCAGTCCGGGGACCCGGCGCGGGGTCGCGTCGTGAATGCCGAGCCGCTGCGGATCGATCGCCGCGCGTCGCGCCCGCAGGAAGTCGCCGAGGTCTTCGTTCCGGTCCATCCATCCATGGTCGCGCGAACCGGCGGACCGTGCCGCGGCGAAGGTGGCCCTCCGCGTCCCAGGAAGCGGAGGGCCGCTTCCAAGGCCTTCGCGGCCCTGCCCCGGCGGTTGGCTTGAGAAGGGAAACACCGCGGCGGATCACCGCCCCGGCGCCCCCTTCCACCTCACCCCGCCGTGTCTGTCGCACGGCCCACCACAGGGAGTCCCCGACATGCCTTCCACCTGGCTCATCACCGGCGCGACCTCGGGCTTCGGCCGTCTGATCGCCGACCGCGCGCTCGCCACCGACGCCCATGTGATCGCGGTCGGCCGCCGCAGCGACCGGCTCGCCGACCTGGCCGACAGCGCCCCGCACGGGCGGGTCACCACGGTCCCGCTGGACATCACCGCGCCGGACGCGGAGGAGGTCCTGGCCGACGTCGTGCGTGCGGCGGGCGGCCGCCTGGACGTCCTGGTGAACAACGCGGGATACGGGCTGTTCGGCGCCGTCGAGCAGATCGGCGCCGCCGAGGCCCGCGCGATCTTCGACACCAACGTGCTGGCCAACCTCGCCGTCCTGCGGGCCACGCTCCCCGCCCTGCGGGCCGCCCAGGGCCGGGTCGTGCAGATCTCGTCCCTCATCGGCCAGTTCGCCTGGCCCTCCTCGGGCCTGTACTCGGCGTCCAAGGGCGCGGTCGAACTGATCGGCGAGGCCCTCGCCCACGAACTGGCCCCCACCGGCGTCAAGGTCACCATCGTCGAACCGGGCACCTTCGCCACCGAGTTCGCCACCAGCCTGCACGTCGTCGCCCCGAACGACGTCTACGCGCCGACCGTCGGCAAGTTCCTCACCGACTTCTCCGAGCTGCCGCCCGAGGCCTTCGGCGACCCCGACACCGTGGCCGACGCGATCATCGCGGTCACGGCACTGGACGAGCCGCCCCTGCGCCTGGCCGTGGGCGCGGACGCGATCGAGAACATCCGTGCCTCGCTCCGCTCTCGCCTCGCCGAACTCGACCGCTGGGAGTCCTTCCCGCGCGTACCGGTCGGCCAGGGCGCCTGACATCGCGGCGCCCGTCCGGACATGACCGAGGGGCGGGGTCGGATTCCTCCGACACCGCCCCTGATCTGCGACTCCTTCGAGTCGGGACGACAGGATTTGAACCTGCGACCCCTTGACCCCCAGTCAAGTGCGCTACCAAGCTGCGCCACGTCCCGGTGCCCGTCTGACCTGGGGTTTCCCCCGGCCGAACACGCATGGAAACAATACCGCACTCGGGTCGGTGGTCGCGCACGCCTTTTGTCCTGCCCGACGTCCGCGCCGTCCTGCCCGACGTCCGCGCCACCCCGTCACCCCGGCTGCGGACACTCCCGCTCGGGTGCCGGGCGCAGGCCCGAGCCCGCCTTCGGCGCGTCCGCGCGGACCAGGTCGCGGATCGCCGGTACGGCGAGGAGGGCGACCGGGATGGCGAGACTGACGGCGCCCGCGACGAGGAGAACCTGGTCGGCGCCGAGTGCCGAGGCTGCGGGTCCTGCGAGGGCCTGCCCGACCGGCATCATCGCGAGGGAGCCGGCCACGTCGTACGCGTGGATGCGGTTGAGGACGTCGGGCGGGACCTGCGTCTGCACGCTGGTCGCCCACATCACGCCCCAGAACGACATCCCGGCCCCGGCGACGGCCGCGCCGACCGCCATGGCGGGAACGCCGAGGCCGGCCCCGACGGCCGCCGGGAAGCCCGCGAAGAGGAACAGGGAGACCGCGCCGGCGCGCAGCATGCGCCGCGGTCTCAGCCGCAGGGCGAGCAGGCCGCCGACGACCGTGCCCGCGCCGAGGGCGGAGTTGACCAGGCCGTAGGCGCGCGGACCGTGCTGCTGCACCACCTCCGTCGCCACCAGCGGAACCGACGGCCCCCACACTGCGATCATGTACACGCACCAGATCGCGATCACGCCCCACAGCCACGTCCGCGACCTGAACTCCCGCCAGCCCTCAACCAGATCGGCCCGGAAGGCCCTTCCGCCGTGCCCGGTCGGTTCGGTGTCGGGGGTGAGCGGCGGCAGCCGGAGCAGCAGCAGACACAGCGCGCTGACCGCGTACGTGGCGGCGTGGGCGGCGAACACTCCGCCGGGCGAGGCGAAGCCGACCAGCAGGCCCGCGGCGGCCGGGCCGCCGAGTTGGGCGGCGGACTCGGCGATACGGATCGCGCCGTTCGCGCCCTGGATGTCGGAGGCGAGCCGGGGCACCGTGCTCGCCACGCCGGGCTGGAAGACGGCTCCCGCGATGCCGTTGGCGAAGCCGATCGCGCAGATCTCCCACAGGACGACATGGCCGGAGTAGAAGAGCACGGCCGCGAGTGTCTGGGTGCCGAGGCGCACCAGATCCGCGCCGATCATCAGCTTCCGGGTGTCGAACCGGTCGGCGATGACCCCGCCGAAGACGACGAGCCCGGCGAAGGCGGCGACCGTCGAGGCCATCGCCAGACCGACCGCGCCCACCCCGTACCCGTGCTGGAGGAGCCCCGCCGCGAGGGCGACGGGCAGCATGGTGTCACCCAGCCGGGCCATGGCCCGGGCGACGAAGAACAGCGCGAAGTCCCGCGACCACACGGGCCGTTGCCCCCGAGCCCCCGCGGACCGATCCGGCGGAGCGGCCGCCCCCGGCGAACCCGTTCCCCCCGTCGGATCCGCCGCCGACCCCGGATGTGACGACATCCCTGCCATCCCCTCGCGTCTCCCGCCCCGCCCGTCACGAACAACCTCGGATCATGCCACGCGGCACCGACGACGCCCGAGGGGATCTCAGTCCGTGGCCGGCCGCCCCAACTCGGGGTAGGAGTCGAGCAGACGGGTCGGGGCCGCCTGGCGCCAGGAGTCGGCGAGGATGTCGTGCAGTTCGCCCTCGTCCTCCAGCGCGGACAACCGCACCCGCACCCACGCGAACTGCGCCTCGTGGTCGGCGATCCAGAACTTCTCCGGCTCGGCGAGGGCCAGTTCGTCGCGCTCCTCCTTGGGGCAGCGCACGGCGATGGAGGTCTCGTCCTCGGGCACTGTGGCGAACATCTTTCCCGCGACCCGGAACGTGGGCATGTTCCAGGCGATCTTCTCCGTCGTGTCCGGCAGAGCAAGGGCGACACGGCGTACGTCTTCGGCGTCCGGCATGCCTCGCACCGTAGCGCCTCCCACTGACAACCACCTGGTGAGAGCACCGCTCCTCGTAGGTCGCGGCTCACAGGTCGCAGCGCTCAGCGCGCAGCGGTTACGCCCGCCCCCAACCGCTTGTAATAGATCGACGTCGGCCGCAGCACCCCGCCGGGATCCGCCGCGTAGTCCGGGATCGCGCCGATCCTGGTCCAACCCGCCCCTCCGTAGAGCCGTTCGGCGAGGCTGTCGGTCTCGGTGTCCAGGTGGAGGAGGGTGATGCCGGACGCGGCGGCGGCCTCCTCGGCGGTACTGAGGAGCGTGCGGCCGAGGCCCTGTCCGCGGGCGTCCCGGTGCACCATCAGCTTGACCAGTTCGGCCCGGTGACGGCTGTTGGGCTTGCCCGGGAAGGCGAGGCTCACGGTGCCGACGACCCGGTCCCCGTCCTGAGCGGCCCAGACGGCGAGTTGCCCGGCGGCCACGCCCGCCGCCCGCTCCTCCCACCAGGCAAGCGCCTCCGCGCGATCGAGCGGTGCGAGGAACCCGACGGAGGCGCCACCGTCCACGGTGTCGACCAGCAACTCGGCCAACTCCCCCACCCGCGCGGACAGTTCACCACTACCAAGTCTCCGCACGATCACGGCAGCACCACCGCCAGGACGTACCGCACGTCCGCATCGCCCGCGCACCGGAACCGGGTCGGCCCCCACACCCGCAACCGCAGACAGTCCCCGGTGTCGAGGTGGTGCGTCACCTCCTGGGCCGTCACGTCCAACGCCCCTTCCAGCACCCAGATGTGCTGTTCCAGACCGGGCACGGGCGGCCGGTCGTACGCGAGGTCGGCGCCCACCGCCAGCCGCCCCTCGACGAGTTCACCGCGCAGCCCGGCATGCGGCGGGGACACGGACCGGCGTACGAAACCGGAGGCCCTGTCCTGCCACACCGGTTGCTCGGCGGCCCGCAACAGCAGCGCGGGCTCGGACTCGACCTCGCTGAGCAGCTGGGACATGGTCCGGCCGTAGACATTGCAGAGGCGGTTGAGCAGAGAGGCGGTCGGGCTGATCTCCGCGCGCTCAGCCCGGGACAGCGTGGACTTGCTGACCCCGCTGCGCTCCGCCAACTCCCCCAGGGACCAACCGCGTTCGGCCCGCAGGTCGGCCAGGCGAGCACCGAGCCGGGCGTCGACGGCGTCCGGGGTCGCCTCATCGAGCTGTTTCATATCCGGGAAGGTATCCCGGATATGAAACGAGCAGGTTACGTACGGCTCACTCCCGAGCCGCCTTGCCGAGCGTCACTCCCGAGCCGCTTCCCCGAGCGCGTCCAGCACCGGCCTGATCAGCGGATGCTCCTCCGCCCCACGGCGTACGGCCGCGAAGACCCGACGCGTGGGCGCGACCCCGTCGACGGGCCGGACGACCACCCCCGCGAGGTCCATGCCGATCAGCGCAGAGCGCGGCACGAGGGCGACGCCCGCGCCGGCCGAGGCCAGGGCGACGACCGCGCGGAAGTCGTCCGAGGAGTGTTCGAGCCGGGGCTGGAAGCCGGCGTTCTCGCAGGCGAGGACCACCACGTCGTGGCAGGGGTTGCCGGGGTACGGGCCGATCCACGCGTCCTTGGCCAGCTCCGCGAGCGGCACCTCGGCGGCGTCGGCCAGGTGGTGCGAGACCGGCACGACGGCGTCGAAGGGCTCGGCGTACAGCGCCACGTGGGTCAGCCGGGGGTCGTCGGCGGCCGGCGCCCCGCGGTACTCCACGGCGACCGCCACGTCGACCTGCCGGTCGAGGACCATCGGGAGGCTGGCGTCGCCCTCCGCGTCCTGGACCCGGATCCGGATGCCGGGCGCGGTCGAGGCGAGCCAGGCCAGGGCCGGCGCCACGACCAGGGCGATACCGGTCGCGAAGGAGGCGACGGTGACCGTCCCGGCCGCGCCCGAGCTGTACGCGGCGAGCTCGGCCTCGGCCCGCTCCAGCTGGGCGAGGACGGCGTTGGTGTGGCCGAGCAGGATCTCGCCGGCGGCGGTGAGACGTACCCCCTTGGCCCCGCGCTCGACCAGGCGGTGGCCCGTCTCCTGCTCCAGCGCGGCGAGCTGTTGCGAGACGGCGGAGGGGGTGAGGTAGAGGGCCGCGGCGGCGGCCGTCACCGTGCGGTGGTCGGCCACCGCCCGGAGGATGTGGAGCCGCCGCGCTTCGATCATGGGATCGATTGTCTCAAACGCGCCCGTCGAACCCGGCACGCGCCGGAACGCGACCCACCCCGGGCTCCCCTCAGCCCTGCTCGGCCGCCAGCTCCGCCCGAGCCGCCACGAACGCCTCCACCGCGCGGTTCACGTCCTCCGTGGAGTGCGCCGCCGACAGCTGGACGCGGATCCGGGCCTGGCCCTGCGGCACCACCGGGTAGGAGAAGCCGATCACGTACACGCCCCGCTCCAGGAGCAGCTCCGCGAGGCGGCCCGCCTTGGTCGCGTCGCCGATCATCACGGGGGCGATGGCGTGGTCGCCGGGAAGGATCTCGAAGCCCTCCTCGGTCATCCGGCGCCGGAACAGCGCGGTGTTCTCGCGGAGCCGGACGCGCAGGTCGTCGGCCGACTCCAGCAGGTCGAGCACCTTGAGGGAGGCCGCCGCGATCACGGGAGCGAGGGTGTTGGAGAAGAGGTACGGGCGCGAGCGCTGACGCAGCAGGGCGACGATCTCGGCGCGGGCGGCGACGTAACCGCCGGAGGCGCCGCCGAGGGCCTTGCCCAGGGTGCCGGTGATGATGTCGACGCGGTCCATGACGCCGTGCAGCTCGGGGGTGCCCCGGCCGCCGGGGCCGACGAAGCCGACGGCGTGCGAGTCGTCGACCATGACCATGGCGTCGTAGCGGTCGGCGAGGTCGCAGATCTCGCGCAGCGGGGCCACGTACCCGTCCATCGAGAAGACGCCGTCGGTGACGATCAGCCGCCGTCGGGCGTCGGACGCGTCCTTCAACTGCCGTTCCAGGTCGGCCAGATCGCGGTTGGCGTAGCGGAAGCGGCGGGCCTTGGACAGGCGGATGCCGTCGATGATCGAGGCGTGGTTGAGGGCGTCGGAGATCACCGCGTCCTCGGGGCCGAGCAGCGTCTCGAAGACACCGCCGTTGGCGTCGAAGCAGGAGGAGTAGAGGATCGTGTCCTCCTGGCCGAGGAAGGCCGACAGACGGGCCTCCAGCTCCTTGTGCACCTCCTGCGTACCGCAGATGAAGCGCACGGACGCCATGCCGTAGCCCCAGCGGTCCAGCGCCTCGTGGGCGGCGGCGACGACCTCGGGGTGGTCGGCGAGGCCGAGGTAGTTGTTGGCGCAGAAGTTCAGGACCTCGCCGGGGCGGCCGCCCGCGGTGACGTTCACGGTCGCGGACTGCGGGCTGCCGATCACGCGCTCGGGCTTGTGCAGACCGGCGGCGCGGATCTCGTCGAGGGTGGTGCGGAGGTCGTCGCGCACGGAGTCGAACATGGGGGAAGCTCCTGAGAATGCCGTAGCCGAAAGGGAGTTGCGCGCTCGGTGCGGAGTCACACGGTCCAGTCGAGGATGACCTTGCCGCCACGGCCGCTGGCCGCGTCGGCGAAGGCCGCCTCGAAGTCGCGGTAGCCGTACCGGCCGGTGATCACGGGGGTGAGGTCGAGGCCACCCTCCAGGAGCACCGACATCGCGTACCAGGTCTCGTACATCTCACGACCGTAGATGCCCTTGATGGTGATCATCGAGGTGACGATCCGCGCCCAGTCGACCGGGAACTCCTCGGACGGCAGGCCGAGCATGGCGATGCGGCCGCCGTGCGTCATGTTCGCGATCATGTCGCGGAGCGCCTCGGGGCGGCCGGACATCTCCAGGCCGATGTCGAAGCCCTCGCGCAGGCCCAACTCCCGCTGTCCGTCGGCGATGGAGGCGTCGGAGACGTTGAGGGCGAGGCTCGCGCCGATCTTGCGGGCCAGGTCGAGGCGTTCCTCGCTGACGTCGGTGATCACCACGCTGCGCGCGCCGGCGTGCCGGGCGACGGCCGCCGCCATCAGGCCGATGGGTCCGGCGCCGGTGATCAGGACGTCCTCGCCGACCAGCGGGAAGGACAGCGCGGTGTGCACGGCGTTGCCGAACGGGTCGAAGATCGCGGCGACGTCGAGGTCCACGGGGACGCGGTGCACCCACACGTTGGACGCGGGCAGCACGACGTACTCCGCGAAGGCCCCGTCCCGGCCGACGCCGAGCCCGACCGTGGCCCGGCACAGGTGACGCCGTCCGGCGAGGCAGTTGCGGCACTTCCCGCACACCAGGTGGCCCTCGCCGCTGACCCGGGCGCCGAGGGCGATGTCGGTGACGCCCGGACCCGTCTCGACGACCTCGCCGACGAACTCGTGCCCGATCACGAGCGGGGTGCGGATCGCCTGCTGCGCCCAGCCGTCCCAGGACCGGATGTGCAGGTCGGTGCCGCAGATGCCGGTGCGCAGCACCTTGATCAGTACGTCACCGGGCCCGACGGTGGGCTCCGGGACGTCCACGAGCGCGAGCCCGGGCTCCGCCTTCTCCTTGACCAGCGCCTTCAACGCTACGGCTCCTGTGGGTGAGGTCCCGGGCGCGGGCATGCCGAACGAGCCCGTTCCGGGGGAGGGGTGGATTCTGCTGGCAAATCTGCCCCACCGGAGCGCCCGGGTCCATCGAGGTTTTCTTAAGCGGTGCCGCAGCTCTTCTTCACACCTGTCACGCGTCCAGCCGCGAGACCTGGTAGTGCGCGATGTACCAGCCCTCCCCCAGCCGCCTCACCAGCACGGCGAGCTTGACGTCCACCGGCGGCCGGTCGGTGAACGTGAACTCCGTGTCCAGATAGCCGAGTACGAGGTCGTCGGCGTACCGCCGCGTCTCCAGGATCCGGTAGGCGGCCTTCATCCCGAGGGGCTGCGAGGCGTAGTACTCGGCGACACCCGGTCGGCCGACGCCATAAGGGTGCAGTCCCTGGAAGATCGCGTCCTCGGTGAAGAGCCGGGCCACGTCCTCCGGTTGGTGGGCGTCGACGGCCGCCTTCCAGGCGTCGAGGACACCGCGCAGGATCAGTGCGTCGTCGTTCGTGCTGTTCATGTCCATGGACCTTTCTCAGTGACCGGTGTCCTACTGACCCGCGCCTTCGTCACCCGCGCCTCAGTGACCCGCGCTCATACCGCCGTCGACGTGCAGGATCTCGCCCGTGACGTACGGCGCGGCCTCCAGGTAGAGCACGGCGTCGACCACGTCGCTCACTTCACCCATCCGGCCGACCGGGTGCAGGGCGGCGAGGAAGTCGTGGGTCTCCGCGGAGTGCATGGGGGTCTTGATGGTGCCGGGCGAGACGGCGTTGACGCGGATGCCACGGGTGGCGTACTCGATGGCCAGGGACTTGGTGGCGGACTGAAGACCGCCCTTGGTCAACGAGGCGAGCACGGACGGTACCCGGGCGTCCGCGTTGTCGACCAGGCTGGTGGTGACGTTGACGACGTGGCCGCCGCCCTGGGCGAGCAGGTGCGGGACGGCGAGCTGCGTGACGTGGAAGAAGCCGGACAGGTTGATGCCGGCCACGGCCGCGTAGTCCTCGGGCGTGTAGTCCGTGAAGGGCTTGGCGACGAAGACGCCGGCGTTGTTCACGACGGTGTCGACCCGTCCGAACCGCTCGACGGCGGCGGCGATCACGCGCTCGGCGGTGGCCGGGTCGGCGATGTCGCCCTGGACGGTGAGGACGTCGGCGTCGTCGAGGGGCTCGATCGTGCGCGAGGTGGCGACGACTGCGTACCCGAGCTTGCGGTAGCCCTCGACGAGGGCGGCGCCGATGCCCTGCGAGGCGCCGGTGATGATCGCGACCTTCTGGTCCTGAGTGCTGGTGCTCATGGTGCTCTCCTCCGAAACAGTGGGACCGATCCACTAGACGACCGGTCGACTATTTAGAAGCTAGAGCGGTCCACCGGCATCCGGAAGGACCCGCTCAGGACCCCTTTCCTCCCGTCTGGGAGGCACAGGCTCCCAGCGCGGATCGGCGGGAGAGCGCGTGCGGTCAGCCGGCGGGCGTGCCCGGTCAGTCGGGCAGCGCGTACGGATCGTCTGCGGGCAGCCACGCGTCCGGGGCGTGGATGCCGAGGTCGCCGACGCCCTCGCACAGGGCCTCGACCACGGCGAGCACCCCTTCGCGCTGCTCGCTCTCGCGGCTGACGACCGACCAGGTCCAGTACACCCTCGGCCCGACGACCTCGCGTCGGACCAGGTCGGGCGGCAGCGGATCGGTCTGCCCCTTGGGCGAGTTGACGACCGGACGGCTGCACCGGCGGACGTGCTCGAAGAACGCCGGGCCGGTGATCGCCCCGTCGGAGATGCGCACCGCGCGAGCCCCCGTGGCCTGTGTGAGCTCCTCGGCGTACACGTTCCAGGACGCCCAGGAGGTGACGTCGTCGTCGACGAGGACGTCGGTGTCCCGGGCGGACACGTCTGCCGTGTCGTTGCCGGTCGAGACGGCGTAGAGCCGGTCGGCGCCGATCAGCCGGGCCCGCAGCCCGAGCCGTTTCAGGTCCTCGGTGCGGACCCAGCACACGGCGAGGTCCAGGCTGCCGTCGGCGACCCGGGCGGCCTGGGTGTGGGAGGGGGCGACCCAGGCGTCGATGTGCACCCGGGCCACCGAGGCGGTACGCCGGGTCAGGTCCGACGGGAGCCAGTTGACGTAGCCGAGCCGCACCGATTCGGAGTCCGAGAGGCGGCCCGCCCGGCGCTTGAGGTCCTCGGCCCGTTCCAGGAGGTCACGGGTGTGCGGGAGGAGGGCGGCGCCCGCCGGGGTGAGGGAGACGGACCGGCGGTCCCGGTCGAACAGCCTTACGCCCAGGTCCCGTTCGAGCGCCTTGATCTGCTGGGAGAGCGAGGGCCCGGCGATCAACAGCCGCTCGGCGGCCCGGCCGAAGTTCAGCTCCTCGGCGACGGCGACGAAGTACCGCAACTGGCGCAGCTCCACGCCCGTCATGCTACGCGGCCACTGGGAGCCTGTGTCTACCAGAAGTGAGGAAGCCCGTCGTGGCGCCGGGCCGGTGCCGGGCCCAGGATGAACGTATGCCGGCCCTGCGGCTCAGGACCGCGGACACCGCCCGAACGGAGAGACGCCATGCGTGAGTTCCTGGTCGAGATCACCACGACCGTGCCGGAGGGCACCCCTCAGGAGGAGGTCGCCGCACGTCGTGCCGCCGAGGCGGTCCGGGCGAAGGAGCTGGCGGCGACCGGGCATCTCGCGCGGCTGTGGCGTCCGGTGGGCGAGCGGCGCAGTGTCGGTGTGTGGCGGGCCGCCGACGAGGCGGAGCTGTACGAGAAGGTGCTGGGCACGCTGCCGTTGCACGATTGGATGTCGTTCGCCGTCACCCCGCTCGAATCCCACCCCAACGACCCGGGCCGGGCCGACAGCACGCGATGACGGCACCGGCTCGCCCGCCCGCCGGTCTCCCCTCCCCCTGGCCCCACGTCCTGCGGACCGCCACCGCGCTCGCGGCCGCGATGGGCGTCGGCCGCTTCGTCTACACGCCGATCCTGCCGCTGATGCACGCCCAGGCGGGCCTCTCGGCAGGCGCCGGCGCGAACCTGGCGACCGCCAACTACGTGGGCTACCTCATCGGCGCGCTCGCGGGCACCCTGTCCCCCGCCCTGGTCCGCTCACGGGCCGTCCTGCGCGGCTCCCTGCTCCTGCTCACCGGCACGCTCGCCGCGATGCCGGTCACCCACAGCCCCGCCGTGTGGGGCGTGCTGCGGCTGCTGGCCGGGGTGGCGAGCGCGCTGGTCTTCGTGATCGCGGTGAACGCGCTGCTGAACCACCTGCGCGACCACCCCGCGCACCTGCCGGGCTGGGCGTTCGGCGGGGTGGGGACCGGCATCGCGCTGTCCGGCGTGCTGGTCCTGGTCTTGCGGTCGGTCGCCGACTGGCGCGCGGCCTGGTGGGCCTCGGCCGGGCTCGCGGCACTGTTCGCCGCCGGTGCGTGGAATCTGCGACCGCCCGAGGCCGCCCCGCGCTCCTCGGCGCCGGCGACCCGCACACACCGCTGGTTCGGCGCGCTGTTCGTGAGTTACGCCCTGGAGGGCGTCGGCTACATCGTGGCCGGCACCTTCCTGGTCGCCGCGATCGCGCAGGGCTCCCCCGGCTGGATCGGCAGCGGCGCCTGGGTGCTGGTCGGGCTGGCCGCCGTACCGTCCTCGGCGCTGTGGGCGCGGCTCGGGCGGCGCTGGTCACGGCCCGATCTGCTGCTGGCGGCGCTGGTGATCCAGGCGGTCGGCATCGCGCTGCCCGCGCTGGTGGGCGGGGTGGGGGCCGCGCTGGTCTCCGCGGTGCTGTTCGGCGCGACCTTCCTCGGTGTCAGCACCCTCGCGCTGGCCACCGGCGCCGAGCTGCGGTTCCCCCGCTCGGTCGCGCTGCTGACCGCCGGCTACTCGGTCGGCCAGATCCTGGGCCCGCTGGTCGTGTCCCCGCTGCTCGGGCACGGCTACCGGTCCGCCCTGCTGCTCGGCGCCCTGGTGGTGCTCGCCGCGGCGGGGGCCGCCGCCGTGCTGCGGATCGGGTTCCCGCACCACATGGTCGTAGTACGCCACACGATGCCCGATCGGCGGCGAGAATCGACGCGGGACGATCGATCCGAGGCAGCCGACCCCGGTGTCGTCGCCCCGCACCCGCCCGACTGACCTGGAGTCACTCATGAACACCGCCCGGGACCTCGTCATCGTCGCCATCGACACGGCACCCGACCATCCGCTGGAGCGGGGGGACCTGTCGCTCGCGCTCGCCGGGGCCGAGGTGCTCGACCTCCTTGACGCCGGGGCCGTCTCGGTCGACGGCGACCGTCTCGTGCCCGACACCGGGACGAGGACGGGCGACCGCCTGCTCGACGAGGCCGCCGGGCAGCTCGTACGGCAGGAACCGTACGAGTCGGTCGAGGACTGGCTGTGGCGCCGGGGACGCGGGCTGTCCGCGGCCTATGTGACCGAGCTGGAGAAGGAGGGGCTGACCGCGAAGCCGCGCGGGCTGCGCAATCCGCTGCGCGCCGTGCCCACCGAACTGGTCGACTCGCCCGACCGGCGCCGCGCCGAGGAGCGCTGGACCGCGGGCGAGCCCGTCCTTGTCACCCTGGCCTCCGCCGCCGGCTTCGGCGACGAGCCGGCCGAGGACTCCGAGGACATCACCGAGGACGCGGTCACCGCGGTGCTCGCGGCCGTCGGCGACGCCGTGATGGAGCTGGAGGCGGTGCGGCAGCGGAAGCAGATCACGGACGCGGCCTACGACAACATCTGGCGCGGCATGTAGAGAGCGTCAGCGGGATGCAGCAGGCGTCAGTGGGCGCCCAGCAGGGCCAGGCAGTTCTGCCACAGGGGGCTCAGTCGCTCCGTGCTGTTGTACAGCTTGGCGAACATGACCTGGCCCTCCAGCTGGGCCACCACGGCCCGGGCCGCCTGGTGCGGGTCGGTGACGGCCACCTCGCCGCGGTCGCGGGCCTCGGCGACGACGGCCTCGACCATGTCGACCTGGACGTCGAAGATCTCCTGGAGGCGCTCGCGGACGGGCTCGGTCCGGTTGCTCAGCTCGAGGGTCAGGTTCCCGAACAGACAGCCCGAGACGGTGCCGCAGCCCTGCTGCACGGCGCGCTGCCCGGCCTCGGTCTCCTCGAACAACTGCCGCAGCCGCCCCAGCGGTTCGCCGTCGCCGCCCAGGATCCGGGTCCAGTCCCGGCGCTGGCCCGCCCAGTGCTCGTCCACGACGGCGAGGGCGAGGGCCTCCTTGGACTCGAAGAAGTAGTAGAAGCTCCCCTTCGGCACCCCGGCCGCCTTGCAGATCTCGGCCACGCCGAGCGCCGAGTAACCACGGCCCTCGATGAGCGTGCGCGCGGCCCCGAGGATCTTCTCCCTCGCATCACTGGTGCGTCCCACGGTGTCGAGTGTACGTAGGTACTAGACCGGTCGGCTAGCGGTCGGCCGCCGACGCTCACAGCGTGGGCAGCCCGTCCTCCTCGCGGCGCTCCAGCCGGGCCACCAGATCCGCCGCCGTCGCCTTTATGGTCTCCAGGCCCGGCTTCCCCCAGGGCCGCGGCTCGACGTCGACCACGCACACGGTGCCGAGCACCATCCCCGTGCTGTCGATGAGCGGCGCGCCCAGATAGGAGCGGATGCCGAACTCGTCGACGACCGGGTTGCCGGCGAACCGCGGGTAGTCGCACACGTCCTCCAGGACCAGTGCCTTGCGCCGGACCACCACATGGGGGCAGAAGCCGTGGTCGCGCTCCAGGTGGCGGCCGAGCTCCGGCTTCTCCTCGTCGCCCTCGGGCACGGGCGGGCGGACGGCCGGGACGTGCAGGCCCGCGAAGAACTGCCGCCGCTCGTCGATGAAGTTGACCATGGCGTACGGCGCCGCGACGTGCTCGGCGAGCCGGTCCGCGTAGGCGTCCAGGGCCGGATCCGGCTGCTCCCCGAGACCGAGCCGGCGCAGTCGCTCGGTCCGGGCGGGCGCCTCCTTGTCCTCGGGGGTGAGCAGCAGACGACCGGCCGGGCGCGCCGGGTCGTACCTCATGGGCGGGCTCCGTCGCGGTGGACGTGGTTCATGTAGGGGCTCCGTGGCGGGCGTGGCGGTATCACCTGTGGACACCGTGGATCGGCGCGTGCGTAGGCGCGTGGGCGATGAGATGGCGTACGAGGGTCAGCAGGGTCTGGACGCCGGAACTGGAGATCCGCGCGTCGCAGCGCACGATCGGGACCTCCGGCGAGAGGTCGATGGCGGCCCGGACCTCCTCGGGGTCGTAGCGGTAGGCGCCGTCGAACTCGTTGATCGCGACGATGAAGCCGAGGCCGCGCTGTTCGAAGAAGTCGACCGCCGCGAAGCACTCCTCCAGGCGGCGGGTGTCGGCGAGGATGACCGCGCCGAGCGCACCCTCGGAGAGTTCGTCCCACATGAACCAGAACCGCTCCTGTCCGGGGGTGCCGAACAGATACAGGACGTGTTCGGGGTCGAGGGTGATGCGGCCGAAGTCCATGGCCACGGTGGTCTCGATCTTGTTCTCGATCCCGTCGAGGCTGTCGGTCGCGGCGCTGACGGTGGTGAGCAACTCCTCCGTGCTGAGCGGCGCGATCTCGCTCACCGCGCCGACGAAGGTCGTCTTGCCCACCCCGAACCCGCCCGCGACGAGGATCTTCAGTGCGGTGGGGAACGGGTCAGAGCTGTCGTCGTAGTCCATCGAGCACTGCCTCCAGTAGGGCCCGGTCAGTGGGAAATTCGTGGAACACGGGGGGCTTGGTGGTCAGCGCCCCGCAGTCGACGAGGTCCGACAGCAGCACCTTGGTGACCACCGCCGGCAGCTTCAGATGGGCGGCCACCTCGGCCACCGGGACGGGCGCGCGGCACAGGTCGAGCGCCTGCGCGTGCTCGGGGCCGAGATAGCCGAGGGGGGTGGCTCCGGTGGCCATCACCTGCGACAGCAGGTCGAGGGCGATGGTGGGCCGGGTGCGGCCGTTGCTGACGGTGAAGGGGCGCACCAGCCGACCGGCCGCGTCGTCGAGCCAGGGCCCGTCGCCGGCCGCCGCCACGCTCAAGGCCTCATCGCCGGGGGTTCGACCGCGTGCTGCCTCGGCGCGGTCATCAGGTAGGGGCGCACGCTCTTGACGAGCATCGCCATCTCGTAGCCGAGCACCGCCGCGTCGGCCTCGCGTCCCGCGAGGACGGCGAGACAGGTGCCGGATCCGGCCGTGGTCACGAACAGCAGGGTCGAGTCGAGTTCGACCACGACCTGGCGGACGTCCCCGCCGTCGCCGAACCGGACTCCGGCGCTGCGGCCGAGGGAGTACAGCCCCGAGGCCAGTGCGGCCATGTGGTCGGCGCTGTCCGCGTCGAGGCCGTGAACCGACTTCACGAGCCCGTCGCAGGACAGGAGTACCGCACTGGTCGTGTGCGGTACGCGCTGCACGAGACCGCTCATCAGCCAGTCGAGATCGGATGCATGGCCGGTGGGCGCATCGCTCGCCATGGTGGATCGACTCCTTGGGGTACGAAGGTCTGCGGGAGCGCTGGGTGTGGGGGTGGATCGGGGGGTGGTCATCCGGCCGGCGCGCTCCCGTCGTGCCGGATGGTCGGGTGCTCGGCACCCCGCGCGGACGCGGGGCGCGCCTGGGCTATGTGGGCCGGGTCCATGGGACTCACGTCCAGGGGCGCGAGGTCCACGGGTGCCAGGTCCATGGGCGGCAGCGCCATCGATGACACGTCCATGGGCGGTACGTCCATGGAGAGCGGACCGGACGTGTGCGATGCCTCGCTGAAGGCCGGCTCCATGAAGTCCTCGGACGCCCTGCGCTCCGGCCCCATGTGCTCGACCTCCGACTGCTCGGCCTCCAGGGTCTGTTGGGCCTCCGCCAGGCCGATGCCGCGCTGGAAGGCGGCCATCAGCCCCGGGTCGTGGCCGGCCACGTGCTCGGAGTCCAGGCGTGGCGCGGGGCCGTCGCGCAGCTGGGGCACGATGTGTTCCTGCGCCCGGCGCCTGGGCAGTTGGGGCTTGCCCATGGTGCCGCGGACGGGTCCGGTGCGGGGCGTGGGCGGGGCGGCCACCCGGTCCGCGACGAGCCGTCGGTCGTCGGGCGCGATGCCGGGCACGGCCTCCGCCGGGGTGGGCCGCTCCTCATGGGCGCCGCGCACGGGGAGCGGGGGCGGTCCGCCGCCGTCGGCCGAGTGCCCGTTGGCGGTACGGCCGTCGAGGGCGCCGCCGTGGGAGAGGCCGGTGCCGGACAGGTGCGCGCCGGGCACGCTGCCGTTCGCCGGCGGAGCCGTCGGCCGTGCGCCCTCCCGGTGCCGGGGCCGGCGCGGTGCGGGGGGCAGGGGTTCGGCGTGCCGTCCGGCGGTCGCGGGACCGCCCGCCGTGGGGCCGGACGGCGCCTGCGGGTGGGCGTGTTGCTGAGGCGGTTGCTGCGGCAGGGCCGGTCCGGGCGCGCCCTGGGGCAGTGGTGCGGAGACTCCGGGCGCACCGGGCGCGCCGCCCAACAGGCCTTGCGGCACGACGAGTACGGCCTGCACTCCGCCGTAGATGTTGGTCTGCAACCGGACGTGGATGCCGTGGCGCTTGGCGAGCTGCGAGACCACGAACAGACCGATCCGGCCGTCCGACAGCAGGCTCGCGACGTTGACCTGGTCGGGGTCGGCGAGCAGGGCGTTCATCTTCTTCTGCTCGCCGACGGGCATGCCGAGCCCGCGGTCCTCGACCTCGACGGCGAGTCCGGAGGTCACCAGGTTGGCGCGCAGCAGGACCTGGGTGTGCGGGGCGGAGAACACGGTGGCGTTCTCGACGAGTTCGGCCAGCAGGTGGATGACGTCGGCGACGGCGTGGCCGCGCAGGGTGCCGTCGATGGGTGGCACGAGCTTGACCCGGGAGTACTGCTCGACCTCGGCGATGGCGGAGCGCAGCACCTCGGTCATGGAGACGGGGTGGCTCCACTGGCGGCGGGAGTTGGCGCCGCCGAGCACGGCGAGGTTCTCGGCGTGACGGCGGATCCGGGTGGCGAGGTGGTCGACGTGGAAGAGGCCCTTGAGCAGGTCTGGGTCCTCGATCTCGTTCTCCAGCTCGTCCAGGATCGAGATCTCCCGGTGCACCAGCGACTGCAGGCGCCGGGCGAGGTTGACGAAGACCTCCAGCTTCTGTTCGCTGCCCGCCTGGCTGGAGAGCTGGGCGGCCTGGACGACGGCGCTGACGGCGCCCTCGTGCGCGCGGGACAGGTCGGCGGCGAGCAGTTCGAAGTCGTCGGCGTCGTCGGCGGGACCGCTGCGCGGCCTGCGCTGGGGCAGGGTCTCGCCCCGGCGCAACGCCTCGACCAGGGCGCGCAGTTCGGCCTCGCCGCGGGCGCTGCTGCGGCGCAGGGCGCCGATGCGGTCGTTCACGGCCCTGGCGGCGCGGTCGGCGGCCACGGCGGCGATCAGGATGCCGGCAAGGGCGACCGCGGTGGCTCCGGCGAGGACGCCCCACAGTGTGATTCCGGTCTGGGCGCCGGTGGAGCGGACGGTGAACAGGACGGCCGCGCACGCGCTGAGGGCGACCGCGAGGGGTGGGAGCACGGCGAGCCGCAGCAGCTGCGGCCGTATGTGCGTCTCGGCCGGTGCGGGAGCGGTGTGGGAGACCGGCCGCCCGTGCCGTCCGCCCTCGCGGCGGTCTGCGCGTGCGGCCGGTGCGCGGAGGTGAGACATCGGTGTCCTCGTACTGATCCGTCGGGTGCCAGGGGCGCGGGCTGCGCGGCTCGGGCATGCGCCGTCGCGCAACGGACACCGACAGTAGTCGGGGACGCTTCATGTGCGGTGGGCAGTTGACAAAGTCCCACGGCGAGGGTCCCGCTCTGGTATGAGGCGTCGCACGGTAGACCGATAAACCAGGAGGGTGCGTGCACAAAGGCGGCGAAGGATCGATCAGAGCTGTTCAGAAGCGGTCATGCGGTACCCGGCGAGAATCCGGGGCGACCGCCGTCCCCCTCTCGCCGGGTACCGCTTTCTGTTCACTCATGGACTCCGGGGAGCCGTTTCGGGCTCTCCGGCACCACCGCCGGCCATCCCCCGAACATTACTGAGCGTGTTCGTCGACTAGGCGCGGCGGACCCGCCCGGCCACCGCGTGACCGATGAACAGGTAGACGAGGGCGGGCAGTCCGTAGTTGACCACCGTGCGCCAGTTGTCCGAGTCGATGGAGAAGAGGTCGTGCGACCAGCCCGACAGCCAGTCCGCCGCGTCGTGGATCCAAGAGACCACGTCGTTGGCCTTGTTGGCGTCGAACAGGTAGAAGGCGATCCACAGGATCAGAATCAGTGCCGCGATATCCGCGATGACGGCGATGACCGTCCCCGCGGGGCTTCCGCCGTAGCGTCTGGACATGTACACCGACTGGCCCGGTCAAGGGAGTTGAAACCTCGCCGGCCCGCTGTGGCCGCGGATTCACAGGCGGCGGTACCGGGCCGAGGCGAACGAGAAGACTCCGAACAGGATCAGGCCGATCGCGACGGCGACCAGGAGCCACGGCCCCGCGGGTGTCTGGGCGAAGCTGCGGAGCGTGGCGTCCACGCCCTTGGCCTCGTCCGGGTCGAACTGGATGGCCGCCACCAGGATGAAGATCCCGGCCGCGGCGAACACCGTGCCACGTGCCACGCCGCCGCCCACACCCAGCGCGGTGACGACCTGCTTCGTACGCGGGCTCATGCTGCCGGTGTCCAGGCGGCGCAGGAACTTCCGCATGGCCGCCCTGGCGGCCAGCACCACACCGACCCCGATCAGTACACAGCCCGCGGCACCCACCAGCACCTGGCCGAACGGCAGCTTGAGCGCGGACGAGGTCCAGTCCTTGGACTGCTCGTTGCTGCTGGAGCCCTGCCCGCCACCGGAGGCGTACACGGCCGTTCCCCAGCAGACGAAGGCGTAGAAGACCGCCCGGCCGGCGTCCAGCGCACGCGAAGCGGCCTTGTGGTCGGGCCCCCTGCTGAGCACCGCGCGGGAGGCGCGCCACAGCGCCATGGCGCCGAAGCCGACGACCAGCGCCCAGAGCATCACTTCACCGAAGGGCTTGGTCGCTATCTCGTGCAGCGCGCCCTGCCGGTCCGCCTGGCCACCGCCACTGCCGACGGCGATCCGGATGGACAGCGCCCCGATCAGTACGTAGACGACTCCGCGCGCGGAGAAGCCTGCCCGGCCCGCCGCGGTCAGCGTCTCGTTCTTGGTCGAACGGGCCGCGGACTTCGCGGCCCGGCCGCGCCCTTGCGTGTGCGACGACGTCACGATTGCCCTCCCCATTCCGTGGCCGCACGGTCGCGCCCACCGCCGTCGAGTGCCCTGGCCGGGGAATCTGATGCGCGTGTCAGGGGCGCCGTCGCCACACCCCGGGTCTGAGGGCCTGTGCGACGCGCGGGAGTTCCTCGTGCACCAGACGCCCGGCCAGCGCACCGCCGTAGACGACGACACCCACTCCGACCAGCCAGGACTGGACGACCAGGGCGGTTCCGAAGGGGCCGTAGGTGACGGCACTGGACGCGATGAGCGGGGAGAAGACGAGCCGGGAGAAGACCCGAAGACCGAGCAGCCCGACCGCCGTCAGCGCCGCTCCGGGAAGCACCGCGCTCCAGGCGATCCGCCCGCCCAGCAGCATCCGTTGCGACCAGCCGAAGAACAGGACGGCGCTCAGCGTCGCGGCCAGCGTGCCGGCCGCAGAGTGGCGCCACAGCGTGGTGGTCGCGGAGAGGTAGAGGGTCCCGACGAGCACGGCGAGCCACAGCACCTGGCGCCATCTGGCGTACCAGCGGGCCGAGGGCAGTTCCCAGATCTTCTCGTACCCGGTCTGCACCGCCGCCCCGAAGCTCAGGCCGAAGACGGCGAGGGCGGCGAGGCCGAAGGCGGTCGTGGTCTGCAGCACCTGGCCGGGCCGCGCGAACAGCTCACCGACCTGCTCCCGGGCCTTCCCCGACACCCCGAGCCCGTCCCCCAGCCACTGGGCGAAGCCCCGCCCGTGTTCCGGATCGGCCGCGGAGACGACGACCAGCAGGGGCACCAGCGTGAGGAATCCGAGCGCCGCGAAACCCATCGCCCTGGAGGCCAGTTCGATCTCTTGGCCGCGCTGCCAGCCGCGCTCGACCGGTGAGTCACGGAACACCCGGCGCAGTCGTACCGACGCGGACGAGCTGTCCGCGGCCTCGGGAGACTTCTTCGGCATGGAGGTCGAATATCACACAAACGCGGTGTCATGCGCCCTGCTGCCGACCCCGATTTTTCGCCGAAGAGCCGGCGGCGCCGAGACACCTCCGCCCCGCCCGACCTCCCAACGGCCGTTCTCCTGAAGGCCGTTCCCTCAACGCCCGTTCCGCGTACCCCTGTTCTCCGTACGCCCCTCGGCTCGGATCAGCTCTCCTCGACGAGATCGAGCGCTTCGGCCTCGGCTCCGTGGGCGACCTTCGGGGCGAGCTCCGGCACCGGCCACTCCCGCGTGAGCGGCAGCGACACATCGCGCCACCACGGCCGCCCGGGAAGCTCTCCCCCGGGCTCGAACGGCTGCCCCGGGACGGGCACGGCGACCGGCTGCCCGACCGCCTCACCGGCCGCCAGCGTCCACTCGCCGGGCTCGGCCCACGCGTGCGTGGCCAGGTTGAACGTGCCCCAGTGGATCGGCATCATCGCGCCGTGCGGACGGCCGCCCTGGAGGTCGAGGTGGGCGCGCATGCCCTCCTCGGGCGTCATGTGGATGTCCGGCCAGAAGTCGGAGTACGCCCCGATCTGGATCATCGTGGCGTCGAACGGGCCGTGCTGGGCGCCGATCTCCTTGAAGCCGTCGAAGTAGCCGGTGTCGCCGCTGTGGTAGATCCGGTGCTCGTCCCCGGCGACGGACCAGGAGGCCCAGAGGGTGTGCTGGGTGTTGCGCAGGCCCCGGCCGCAGAAGTGCCGGGCCGGTGTGGCGGTCAGGGTGAGGCCGCCGATCTTCGTCGACTCGTGCCAGTCCAGCTCGCGCAGCCGGTCGGCGGAGACGCCCCAGTGCTCGAGATGGGAGCCGACACCGAGCGGGACGGCGAACACGGTGTCCGTGCCGGCCAGCGCCTTGATGCTGGGCAGGTCGAGATGGTCGTAGTGGTCGTGCGAGATGACGACGACGTCGACCGGGCCGAGCGCGGCCAGCGGCAGCGGCGCGGGGTGCAGCCGCTTGGGTCCGGCGAAGGAGAACGGGGAGCAGCGCTCGCCCCACACCGGGTCGAAGAGCACCCGGTGTCCGTCGATCTCCGCGAGCACGCTGGAGTGCCCCATCCAGGTCAGCCGCAGACGGGTGGCGGGCGGCTTGGCGATGTCGGCGAGCGTGGTCGCGTGCACCGGGATCGTGCCCGTGGGGGCGCGGCGGGGGCGCTGCTCCTTGTCGAAGAAGACCTTCGCGAAGTCGACCATCGAGCCCGAGGGGCGGGTCCGGGCGGTGCCGCCGGGGTTCTGGAAGACCCCGTCCTTGAAGTGGGGCGATCTGCGGATGCGCGCGAGGCGCTCACCACTCGGGTCCGCGCCGAAGGCCGCGGGCTGCAGCGCGCGGAGCCCGGAGCTCAGGGAACGGAAACCGGACACGGTACCTCCTGGTGGAGACGGTGAGACATTCCATTATGGTCGGCCTCTCCGACAACACCGGACCGACGGCTTCGCATCCCGAAGTTTCCAAAGAAAACCCAAAGGTACGGCGGAGCGTAACCACGTCATGACGTCTCGTATGCGGACATTTACGCAGGCCGACGCGCCACCGACGATCGGCCCCGTGCGTTGACATGCACCGCTCCGGCTCCAGATACTGACCGGCGATTCAGTAGACGCTCGTCCGTGAGCACCGAGGAGACCGCATGACCGCCCCCCTGATGACGCTCACCTGGACCGACCACCTCACCGGCCGCCAGGGCTTCCTGGTCGTCGACCGGCTGGTTCGGGGCGTCTGCAGCGGCGGGCTGCGCATGCGCGCGGGCTGCACGCTCGACGAGGTCACCGGGCTCGCCCGCGGGATGACCATGAAGGAAGCCCTGCACTACGACCCCGAGGGCCGCTACATCCCCCTGGGCGGCGCCAAGGGCGGCATCGACTGCGATCCCCAGGACCCGGGGGCGTACGACCTGCTGGTGCGCTATCTGCGCGCCATGAAGCCGTACATCGAGAACTTCTGGACCACCGGCGAGGACCTCGGTCTCACGCAGGACCTGGTGGACCGGGCGGCGACCGAGGCGGGGCTCGTCTCGTCGATCCAGGCCGTGTACCCGCTGCTGGACGACGAGACGGCGGCCCGGCGGCGGCTCGCGGACGCGTTCGCCGTCGAGGTGGACGGCATCGGGCTCGACGAACTGGCCGGCGGCTGCGGGGTCGCCGAGTCGGCGCTGGCGGCCCTGGACCGGGCGGGCGTGCCGTACGCGGGCGCGCGGGTCGCCGTGCAGGGCCTGGGCACCATGGGCGGCGCCACGGCGCGCTTCCTCGCCCGCGCGGGGCTCGCCGTCGTCGCCGTCGCCGACATCAAGGGCACGATCGCCAACCCGGCGGGCCTCGACGTCGAGGCACTGCTGGCCGCGCGGGACGCGTACGGCACCGTGGACCGCTCCGTGTTGCGCCCGGCCGACCGCGAACTGCCCGGCGACGCCTGGCTGTCCGCCGAGGCGGAGGTGCTGGTGCCGGCGGCCGTCTCGTACGCGATCGACACGGCGAACCAGGGGCGGATCACCGCCCGTTGGATCGTCGAGGCCGCCAACATGCCCGTCCTGCCGGCGGCGGAGCAGTTGCTGGCCGCGCGCGGGGTGACCGTGCTGCCCGACGTGGTCGTCAACTCCGGGACGAACGCCTGGTGGTGGTGGACCCTGTTCGGCGACATCGGTCCGGACGCGGACGAGGCGTTCGCGCACATGCGCCGCTCCATGCGCGCCCTGATCGACCTGACGCTGGCCCGCGCGGAGGACGACGGCACGACCCCGCGGGCCGCCGCCCACGCCATCGTCGCGGACCGGCTGCCGGTGATCGCCGAGCGGTTCGGCTGGTACCGCTGACCGACTCGCCGCCCGTAGGCGGTGAATGCCGAACCGGTGCGGCGATGTTGCCCGTTGGGGCCGGGTCCGACACCGCGGAGACAACGTCCTGTGCGAACGGAATAGGGTGACCGGGTGGCGAGAGTGCGGTTGAGCGTGGCCGAGCGGCGCGAGGAGTTGCTGCGGGCCGCCATCGAGCAGATCGAGGTACGGGGCGTGGCGGCGGTCAGGATCGCCGACGTGGCCGCGGTGCTCGGCGTGAGCAACGCGCTGGTGCTCTATCACTTCTCCACGAAGGAGAAGCTGGTCGCCGCCGCGTTCACGTACGCCGCCGAGGACGATCTCGCCCATCTGCGCAAGCTGCTCGGCCGCCGGACGACGGCGCTGCGTCGACTGCGTTCGGCGGTGCGCTGGTACGCGCCGACCGGCCCGGCCAAGGGCTGGCGGCTGTGGATCGAGGGCTGGGCGGCGGCCCTGCGCGAGCCCACGCTGCGGGAGGTCACCCGGGACCTGGACCGGCAGTGGAAGGCCGCGCTCGCCGAGGTCATCGCGGAGGGCGTCGCCGCCGGCGAGTTCCGGTGCCCCGACCCGCACGGCACGGCCCTGCGCCTGACGGCCCTGCTCGACGGGCTCGCCGTCCAGCTGACGTCGTATCCCGGCGCGGTGCCGCGGGCGCGGGCGCAGGAGTGGGTGGACGAGGCGGTGGCCCGTGAACTGGGTCTCGCGCAGGAGGCGTTGACCGCTTCGGAGCGATGAAAGCCACCCGGTCACCCCCATGCTTCGGGGTCGGCCATCTCCATACTCCAGCGGTGTGGGCCGCGCCGTTTCAGGTCGGCACGGCCCGCACCGCTGGCATCCTTCAGGCCACCCGGGCGATCCGCGACTTGATGTCGTCCGGGGACAGCGCGCCCTTCGCCGTCACGTGGTCGCCCGAGGACTCGCCGCGCAGCCGCCGCCCGATCCACGGCACCAGGTACTCGCGCGCCCAGTGCACGTCGTCCCGCCGGACCTCCAGCGTGCCGCGGGGCGGCAGCGGGGGCCAGGCCTGGTCCGGGTCGGCCGGCACCTCGAGACCGAGCACCTGGCCCGCGCGCAGCGCCACGCGCGTGTGCCCCTCGGGCGAGAGGTGCAGCCGGTCGTCGTCCCAGGCCCGGCGGTCCTGGACGGTCTTCAGGGACCACAGGTCGAGCACGGGACAGCCGTACCGGTCGGCGACCGCGCGCACATGGCCGTTGTAGGTGGCGATCTTGCCGCGCAGATGCTTGAGCACGGGGACGCCTCGGGTGTCGAAGCCGGTCGTCACCAGGACGGTGCCGGCCGACTCGGTGAGCCGGGCGATCGCCAGCTCGAAACGCTCGGCGACCTCGTCGGGGTCGGTGCCGGGCCGGATGATGTCGTTGCCGCCCGCGCTGAAGGAGATCAGGTCCGGGGCGAGTCGGAGAGCCTGCGGAAGCTGGTCCGCCACGATCTGGTCGAGCAGCTTTCCGCGTACGGCGAGGTTGTTGTACGTGAAGTGGCCCTCGGGCTCCCGGTCCGCGAGCAGTACCGCGAACCGGTCGGCCCAACCGACCATCGCCCCGTCGGGGCCGGGGTCGCCGACGCCTTCGGTGAAGCTGTCCCCCACCGCAACGTACGACCCGATCACTGATCTGCTGTCATTCTTCGAATCGTCTGCCACAAGCGAACATGATTCACCTTCGAATGTGACCTACGCGACCGTAGGAAAGGGTTGACGTGCGGTGAGATAAGCCACTCCTAAAGTGTTCACCAAACCAGGAATAGCTTTCCGGCCACGGCTGTTGACGGCTGGAACGCCCTGCCGAAGGCGGCACCACGTCACACCGAAGGCCGGACCCGGGGATCGGGATCCGGCCTTCGGCAGCGTGTCAGGCAGGTGGTGCGGGAGGTGCGTCAGCCGACGGCGACGCCCTTCGTACGGAGGTACGCGACCGGGTCGACGTCGGAGCCGTAGTCGGGGGTCGTACGGATCTCGAAGTGCAGGTGCGGTCCGGTCACGTTGCCGGTCGCGCCGGAGAGGCCTATCTGCTGGCCCTCGGTCACGGTCTGGCCGGCCGAGACGGAGAGCTGCGAGAGGTGGGCGTACTGGGCGTAGTAGCCGTCGTTCAGCTTGATGACGACCTGGTTGCCGTACGCGCCGCCCCAGCCCGCGGAGACGACCGTGCCTGCGGCCACGGCCTTGAGCGAGGTGCCGGTCGGGACGACGAAGTCGACGCCGGTGTGGTAGCCGCTGGACCACATGCTGCCGGCCACCCGGTAGCCGGTGCCGATCGTGGCGCCGGTGACCGGAAGGGTGTAGCCGCTGGAGCTGGTGGCGGAGTCGGCGGACTGCGTGCTCGTCGAGTTCGAGGAGGCCTGGCTGTCCGAGGAGGAACTCTTCGAGGAGGAGTCCTTCGAGGACGAGGAGCCGGAATTCTTCGAGGAAGACGAGGAAGAGGGCGCGGACTCGGTGGTGCCGGTCGCGGCCTTCTTGCCGAGCGTGAGCTTCAGGCCGGGGTGGATGAGCGACGGGTCGTCGCCGACGGCCGCACGGTTGTCCGAGTAGAGCTTCTGCCAGCCGCCGGTGACGTTCTCCTCGTCGGCGATCTTCGCGAGCCAGTCGCCGGACCGCACCGAATAGGTGCGCACACCTTGGGTGTTGGCTGTGCTCTTCTTGGCCGACTTCTGTGCCGTCGACTTCTGCTGGACCGACGTCTTCTCGACATCCGGAAGCGACTGGACGGCCTTTTCCGAAACCGCCTGGGAAGCCGATTCGGAGGTGGCCGCGTGGGCGCCGGTGGCCCCCATGAGCGGGAGGGCGAGCGCGGCGCCCCCGGTGCCGGCGACGGCGATGGTGCGGGTCAGGCGCTGGGACTTGGGGCGGCGGTGCTTACCCTTCGCGGGCATGACGAATTCCTCTCCGGCGCCTGCGAGGTGAGCTGTCGGGTGCGAGCTGGAGATGCCCGGCCGTGCTTTTCGGCACGGCTTTACCCCAAGCCTGTTCCGGAGACCGGAACAGGCGGTTGTACCTGTGGGTCCCCCGCTCCTGCCGTTCACGGGTGAGTTGTGCGGACTCCGGTCGGCGGCAGGATTTGGCGTCCGTCCGGATTGGTGGCGAACGTAAGCGACCAGGACGCGAAGGAACAAGTAGAGGTTCCCTGTGAATACGTTTCTCTTGATCCCTTGCGAGAATTCACGGTCACCCTGCGTGAATTAAGGACCCGCCACCAGGCACAAACACCCTTGAAAAGCACGTGCATTACGTGGACATGCAGAACCACGCACGGTCACGGATATGACGCTCCTCACGTGACGCCACCCCAGTCCGCCTTATTCCAGAGCGAGTTGGAACGAAGGCGAACCAAGGCGCCAATTCGGACAGAAGAGTCAGATGCGACGGAGCCGAAGAACCGTCGCATCGAAGTCGCCGCGCAGTCCGGTCCGAAGTCCGTGATGCAGCAGTACGGCACCCCTGTGAACTTCGCCCGTTTCGAGGCATTCGTACGACGCTGTCGGGTCCAGCCCGCGCAGCCGCAGCGCCGGCACGGGCTCGCCGTAGCTCTGCGCCTGGAGCCAGGCGAGGACCACGGCCTCGTCCCCGAGCACGTACTGGACGGCACTGAGCCCGCCCTGCGGGGCCCGCAGCCGGTAGAGGTCACCCTGCTGCACGAGGTGCCGGATCTCCTTGTACAGGGCGACCCAGTCGCCCGCCTCGGCCAGTTCCTCCTCGGTCCACTTGGTGAGGTCGCCGCCGACGCCCAGCACGCCCGCCATGGAGCTCACGAACCGGAAGCGCAGCGAGCTGACGCGGTCGTTGAGCTGGGTGTTGGGGCTGTCGGTGACCCAGGCGGCCATCACGCGCGCGGGGTGGATCTGGGTGAAGCCGTGCTGGATGGCGAGCCGGTCGAGCGGGTCGGTGTTGTCGGAGGTCCACACCTCGTCCGTGCGGCTGATGATCCCGAGGTCGATCCGGCCGCCGCCGCCCGAGCAGGACTCGAAGGAGACTCCGGGATGCGCCGCCCGCAGCCGGTCCAACAGGGCGTACAGCGCGTGCACATGGTCGATCCACAGCCGCTGCGGGTACGCGTCGCCGGGCCAGCCGGCGTCGGTGAAGCAGCGGTTGAAGTCCCACTTCACGTAGTCGATCGGGGCGCTGGAGAGGATGGCGTCGAGCTTCTCCCAGAGGTACTCCTGGACGTCCGGCCGGGCCAGGTTGAGTACGAGCTGATTGCGGAACTCCGTCCGCTTTCGTCCCGGTTGGAACTGCACCCAGTCGGGGTGCGCGCGGTACAGGTCGCTGTCCGCGTTGACCATCTCGGGCTCGACCCAGATGCCGAACTGCATGCCGAGCGCGTGCACCTCGTCGGCGAGCGGCTTCAGGCCCCCGGGGAAGCGGTCGGGGTTGGGCGTCCAGTCGCCGAGTCCGGCCCGGTCGTTGACGCGCTTGCCGAACCAGCCGTCGTCGACCACGAACAGCTCGACACCGATCGCCGCGGCCTGCCGGGCGAGGGCGCCCTGCTGCTCCTCGGAGATGTCGAACTCGGTGGCCTCCCAGGAGTTGAACAGCACGGGCCGGTCCCGGTCCGCGTCCGGGATGACGTACGTCCGCTGGTAGGCGTGCCAGGCACGGCTCGCGCCGCCGAAGCCGCCCTCGCTCCACAGACCGGCGAAGACGGGGGTGGTGAAGGACTCCCCCGCCGCAAGGCGCAGCAGCCCGGACTCGTCGTACCCGACGCCACCGTTGATCTGCACGCGCGCGTCGGGGAGTTGCGCCACCGCGATCCGCCAGGAGCCCGACCACCCGAGCGCGCAGCCGTACACCTCGCCGCGCTCCTCGGTCGCGTCGGTGTCCAGGGCGACCCAGGGCAGGTGCTGGTGGCTGGTGTGGCCGCGGCGGCTGCCGATGACCTTCTCGCCGTAGGTGAGCGGTGCCGAGGTCAGCTGCGACTCCGCCGCCCACCGGCCGTGCAGGTGCGACAGCCGCCAGCCCTCGCGGTCGGGCAGCGTCCAGGTCGCCGAGTCTGCACGCAGAAGCTCCACGACCGGCCCCTCGTTGTCGAGGGTCACCCAGCGCTCCACGACGTCGTGCCGCATCCGGTAGTGCAGGGTGATGGCGAGCCCGTCGTCCCGGAAGCGCAGCCGCAGTTCGCCGTCCTCGCCCTCTTCGGACTCGTACGCCTCGAACCGCCACTCCGTGCCGCGCCGCTCCTCGGTGCGCACGGACAGGGCGGGCCGGACGAAGCGCGGGCCGCCCTCGACGGGGTACTCCTCGCGCCCGTCGAGCTGCGACTCGAAGCCCCGGTACTCGGGCTGCGGAAGCGCGGCCAGCGCCTCGGCGTCGGCGAGCTCGATCCGGGGGCCCCAGTGCAGATGCAGCAGGACGTCGTCCTCGGTGAGATGGACGGCGTAACTGCTCAGCGGCCCCGAAAGGAGCCACGTACGACCGTTGTCGGCGATCTCCAGCATCAAGCTCCCACACTTCCCAACAGACGCGACCAAGGACCAACATCATCAATGGTCGTGCCGCCCGAGGCAACGCCTGTGGACAACTCATTGCCCCCGGAACCCGTGTCGTATCGTCGAAGACGCACCCCGTCGGCCATCATGCCGAGCCGCGCCGGCCGGGTGGACTGGGAGGAGCCCCCGTGACGCAGCAGATCCCGTCGACCGAGCCCGAGCTGACCGGAGTCCGCAATTTCCGCGATGTGGGCGGGCTGCCGACGGTGGACGGACGGCGGGTGCGGCAGGGAGTGCTGTTCCGCAGCGGGCACTTGGCGCACGCGACCGCGGAGGACGCGGTGTTCCTCTCGTCCCTGGGGCTGCACACGATCTTCGACTTCCGCAACGCGGCCGACCAGAAGCTGGAGGGCCCGGACGTCGAGCTGCCGGGTGTGCTGAACGTGAACCTCCCGCTCACCGACCCGGCCCACGGCGCCGACTTCTGGACGATGGTCCGGGACGGCGAGATCGAGCAGCTGCGCGAGATCCTCGGCGACGGCAAGGCCGCGAACCGGATGATCAGCTCCTACCGCACGATCATCAAGGGCCGCACCGCCGAGCACGCACGCGTACTGCACGCGCTCGCCGAGGACAGCGCGCCCGCGCTGATGCACTGCGCGGCGGGCAAGGACCGCGCGGGTCTCTCCATAGCCGTGACGCTGCTCGCCCTGGGCGTCGAGCGCGAGGCGATCATCGCCGACTACCTGGAGTCGAACGCGAAGCACCGCCGCTACAAGGTGCGCCGCAGCAGCGGTGCCGAGTCCGCGTACTCCCCCGAGGTCATGGAGCTGCTCAGCCCCCTCTTCGAGGCACGCGCCGAGTATCTGACGGCGGCCTTCGACACCATCGAGGAGACGTGGGGCGACGTCGACACCTACCTGGAGCAGGGTCTGGGCGTCACCCCGGAGATCCGGGAGCGGCTGCGCGAGCGCCTGCTCGACTGACCACGGCGGCCAACCGGCCGACGGCCGGCACTACTTGGCGCCCGCGCCGACCTCGAACAGCAGGAACAGGAACGCCGCGAACACGTGCCCGGCGGCGATGTAGATGAGGAGCCGCACCCACAACGCGCGCGGGATCTTGTCTTCCATGTCTCTCATGGCGTCTCTCCGGTGATGGGGCCCAGGCACAGCGTGGCCGTGGGGCTCTGCAGCAGGGTGTGGACGAACAGCAGCTCGACCCCGTCGGGGTCCTGGGCCGCGATCCGGTGCGGGGTGAGGGAGTCGAAGTGCGCGCTGTCGCCGGGGGCGAGGCGGTGCGCGGTGTCCCCGAGGCGCAGCCGCAGCCGGCCCTTGAGGACATAGAGCCACTCCTCGCCGGGATGCACGCGCACGATGTCGCCCTGCGAGCCGTGCGGCACATGGACGCGCAGGGCCTGCATACCGCGGCCGGGCGCCCCGGCCGGCCAGTAGGTCCAGCCGCCGGCCGCGGTCGGTTCCATGTCGGCGGCGCGCACGACGGAGTCCCGGTCGGCGACCGTCTCGCCGAGCAGCTCCGAGACCGTCGTACCGTAGATACGGGCGAGGGCGAGCAGCATCGGCAGCGAAGGCTGGCGTTGCCCGGTCTCCAGTCGGGAGAGGTGGGCCGGCGACAGCCCGGCGGTGCGGGCCGCCGCCTCCAGCGTGAGGGAGGCACGGCGGCGCAGGGCGCGCAGCTGTGGAGCGACGACGGGCAGGATCTCCTCCGGCCCGTCCGCCGGCTCCGTCTCGGGAGAGCTCATGCTCTCCATTCAGCCGCAGGCTTGTCTCTGGGGCAAATTTCTTGCCTCAGAGACAAAACCCGCAGCCCCGCCGCGTGCGACGCCCGCTAGCGGTTGGCGACCGCCTGCTTCACCAGCGTCTTGCTGAAGTCCCACATCAGCCCGCCACCGCTGTGCGCGTCGTCCATCACGGCCGTGAACGCGTCCACGAACCGGTCCACCTCCCGCTCACCGACGACCAGTGGCGGGATCAGCTTGATCACCTCCAGGTGGTCGCCGGAGACCTGGGTGAGGATCCGGTGCCGTTGCAGGAGCGGTACGACGACCATCTGCGCGAACAGACCCTTGCGCGCGGCCTGCAACATCGTCCAACGGCCGCGCAGCTTCAGCGACTTGGGCCGGCCGAACTCGATGCCGATCATCAGGCCCCGGCCGCGCACGTCGGCGAGCAGCTCGTACTTGTCGATCAGCGCCGCGAGCCGCGTCCTCAACAGGTCCCCGGTCACCCGGGCGTTGGCGACGATCTGCTCGTTCTCCATGACGGACAGCACGGCGAGGCCCGCCGCCATGGCCTGCGCGTTGGACCCGAAGCTCGCCGAGTGGACGAGCACGCGGTCCATCGACGAGTAGACCTTCTTGAAGATCCAGTCCTTGCCGAGGGTGGCCCCGACGGGCACATAGCCGCCCGAGAGGGCCTTGGCCACGCACACCAGGTCCGGCTCGACGCCCTCCTCGTGCTGGTAGGCGTAGAAGTCGCCGGTGCGGCCGAGGCCGGTCTGCACCTCGTCGGCGATGAGCAGCGCCTTGTGCTGACGCAACAGCTCCTGGGCGGCCCGCAGATAGCCGGGCGGGGCCTCGTGCACGCCCTTGCCCTGGATCGGCTCGACGACCAGCGCGGCGACGTCGCCCTTCTTCAACTCCCGCGCCAGGGCGTCGAGATCACCGAGCGGCACCGCCGTGTCGGGCAGCAGCGGGGCGAAGCCGTCCCGGAAGCCGTCCTCGCCGTTGACGGACAGGGAGCCGGTGGTCAGGCCGTGGAAGGCGTGGTCGCAGTACAGGACCCTGGGCTTCCCGGTGGCGTACCGGGCGAACTTCAGCGCGGTCTCGACGGCCTCCGTGCCGCTGTTGCCGAAGAACACGCGGTCCAGGTGCGGGCTGTAGGACAGCAGCTTCTCGGCCAGCAGCCCGGGCAGCGGCTGGCAGTCGAAGCGGGTGAGGTCGGCGAGGTCGGCGTCGAGGACGTCGTGCAGCGCCTTGCGGACGACGGGGTGATGGCGTCCCAGGCCCATCACCCCGAACCCGGCCAGCATGTCCAGGTAGTCGTTGCCGTCCGCGTCCCAGAAGTAGGCGCCCTCGCCGCGCTCGTAGACCTTGTCGAAGCCGATCGTGTGCAGCATGCGCGGCAGTTGGTGGTTCAGGTACTTGCCGTGCAGCTCGTAGCGCTCGGCTCCGCGCTCGGCCAGCAGCGCGGCGAGGTCGAACTCCTTGGTCATTCAGCTTTCTCCTTGACTGGGCCGTCCAGCTGCTCCTTGGCGGCCAGGCTCGCGCCGATCCGTCCCGCCACCTCGACCGGCGTGAGGCCGATGTCGGCCAGCACCTCACCGCGCTTGGCGTGCGCGAGGAACTGCTCCGGGATGCCGAACCGCCGTACGGGTACGTCGACTTCGGCGTCGCCCAGCGCCAGCGCCACCGCCGCGCCGACGCCGGAGGCCCGGCTGTTGTCCTCGACGACGGCCACCAGTCGGTGTTCGGCGGCGAGGCCGGGGAGCGCCGGGTCGACGGGTTTGACCCAACGGGGGTCCACGACCGTGCAGTTGATGCCACGGGCCGACAGCAGTTCGGCCGCCTGGAGGCAGACGGGCGCCATCACGCCGACGGCCACCAGCAGCACGTCCGGCCGCTCGCCCCGGTGCAGGACGTCGATGCCGCCGATCCGGTCCACCGCCGGGATCTGCGGTCCCACCGACTCCTTGGGGAAGCGGATCAGTGTCGGCGCGTCGTCCACGGCGACGGCCTCGCGCAGTTGGGCGCGGAGTTGGTCGGCGTCGCGCGGGGCGGCGATTCTGAGGCCGGGCACGACCTGGAGGATCGACATGTCCCACATGCCGTTGTGCGAGGCGCCGTCGACGCCCGTGACGCCGGCCCGGTCCAGGACGAAGGTGACCCCGCAGCGGTGCAGGGCCACGTCCATCAGGAGCTGGTCGAAGGCACGGTTGAGGAAGGTGGCGTAGACGGCGACGACCGGATTGAGCCCGCCCGTCGCCAGGCCGGCCGCGGACACCGCCGCGTGCTGCTCCGCGATGCCGACGTCCCACACCCGGTCCGGGAAGCGCGCGGCGAACTTGCCGAGCCCCACCGGGTGCAGCATGGCCGCGGTGATCGCCACGACGTCGTCCCGCTCCTCGCCGATCGCGAGGATCTCGTCGCCGAACACCGAGGTCCAGGAAGGCCCGTTGGAGGGCGTGAGCGGCTCGCAGGTGAGCGGGTCCATCACGCCGACGGTGTGGAAGTGGTCCTCCTCGTGGGCGAGGGCGGGTTCGTAGCCACGCCCCTTCTCCGTGAGGCAGTGCACGAGCACCGGCCCGTGGAACCGTTTCGCCCGGCGCAGCGCCGACTCGACGGCCCCGAGGTCGTGCCCATCGATCGGACCGACGTACTTCAGGCCCAGGTCCTCGAACATCCCCTGCGGCGCGAACGCGTCCTTGAAGCCCTTCTTCGCGCCGTGCAGCGACTCGTAGAGGGTATTGCCGACGACAGGGGTGCGCAGGAGGACGTCCTTGCCCCAGGCGAGCACCTTCTCGTAGCTGTCGGTGGTGCGCAGGGTGGCCAGGTGGTTGGCGAGGCCGCCGATGGTGGGCGCGTAGGAGCGCTCGTTGTCGTTGACGACGATGATCAGTGGCCGGTCCTTGGCGGCCGCGATGTTGTTCAGCGCCTCCCACGCCATCCCGCCGGTGAGCGCGCCGTCGCCGATCACCGCGACGACGTGGCCCTTCTCGCCCTGCACCTGACGGGCCTTGGCGAGCCCGTCGGCCCAGCCGAGCGCGGTGGACGCGTGGCTGTTCTCGACGATGTCGTGCTCGGACTCCTCGCGCGAGGGGTAGCCGGACAGGCCCCCCTTGCCGCGCAGCTTCGAGAAGTCCTGACGGCCTGTCAGCAGCTTGTGCACATAGCTCTGGTGACCGGTGTCCCACACGATGCGGTCCACCGGCGACTCGAAGACCCGGTGGAGGGCGATGGAGAGTTCCACCACCCCCAGATTGGGCCCGAGGTGACCTCCGGTCCTGGCCACCGCGTGCACCAGGAACTCCCTGATCTCTTCGGACAGTTCACCGAGTTCCGCCTCGGACAGCGCCTTAAGGTCGCGTGGTCCCCGGATGCTCTCCAGAATCGTCACGCTCGGGCCCCCTTCGGTCCGTGCTTTTCAGCTCACGGTGACGGCCGGCTCCCCCGACGCGACGCCGTCCTGCTCCATCTGTTCGGCGATCTTCATCGCTTCCTCGATGAGGGTCTCCACGATCTTCGACTCGGGCACGGTCTTGATGACCTCGCCCTTGACGAAGATCTGCCCCTTGCCGTTGCCGGAGGCGACCCCCAGGTCCGCCTCGCGTGCCTCACCGGGTCCGTTGACCACGCACCCCATGACGGCGACCCGCAACGGGACTTCCATGCCCTCCAGGCCGGCCGTGACCTGGTCGGCCAGCTTGTAGACGTCGACCTGGGCGCGCCCGCAGGACGGGCAGGAGACGATCTCCAGCCGCCGCTGCTTGAGGTTGAGCGACTCCAGGATCTGGAGGCCGACCTTGACCTCCTCGGCGGGCGGCGCCGACAGCGACACCCTGATGGTGTCGCCGATGCCCTGGCTGAGCAGCGCGCCGAAGGCGACGGCCGACTTGATCGTGCCCTGGAAGGAGGGGCCCGCCTCCGTCACGCCGAGATGCAGCGGGTAGTCGCTCTGCGTGGCGAGCTGCCGGTAGGCCTCGATCATCACGACCGGGTCGTTGTGCTTGACCGAGATCTTGATGTCCCGGAAGCCGTGCTCCTCGAAGAGCGACGCCTCCCACAGCGCGCTCTCCACGAGCGCCTCCGGCGTCGCCTTGCCGTACTTCTGCAGCAGCCGCTTGTCGAGCGACCCGGCGTTGACGCCGATCCGGATCGGCGTGCCGTGCTCCTTCGCGGCCCGCGCGATCTCCTTCACCTTGTCGTCGAACTGCTTGATGTTGCCAGGGTTGACGCGAACGGCCGCGCAGCCGGCCTCGATCGCCGCGAACACGTACTTCGGCTGGAAGTGGATGTCCGCGATCACCGGGATCTGCGACTTGCGGGCGATGGTCGCCAGCGCGTCCGCGTCGTCCTGCGTGGGACAGGCGACACGCACGATCTGGCAGCCGGACGCGGTGAGTTCGGCGATCTGCTGGAGGGTGGCGCCGATGTCGGAGGTGCGGGTCGTCGTCATCGACTGCACCGACACCGGGGCGCCGCCCCCGACCGCCACCGGCCCGACATGGATCTGCCGCGACACGCGCCGCTCGGCGATCGGCCGGGCCGGTACCTCGGGGACTCCCAAGGAGATGGCGGTCATCGTGCTACTCCCGGTTTCCGGAGACCGTCTCGCGCATGGCGCGCAGCGACTCCTTCAGGGAGCCCATGGTGGCGAGGACGGCGGTGGGCTCGTAGCCGCAGTGCGCCATGCAGTTGGCGCAGCGCGGGTCCTTGCCGCGGCCGTACTTGTCCCAGTCGGTCTCCTCGATGAGCTCGCGGTACGTGGGCACGTACCCGTCGCTCATCAGGTAGCAGGGACGCTGCCAGCCGAAGAGCGAGTAGTTCGGGATCGCCCACGCGGTGCACGGGAAGTCGACCTTGCCCTCCAGGAAGTCCAGGAAGAGCGGGGAGTGGTTGAGCCGCCACTTCTTGCGGTTGCCGCCCGAGAAGGCCTTCTTGAACAGCTCACGGGTCTGCTCCACGCCCAGGAAGTGCTCCTGGTCGGGCGCCTTCTCGTAGGCGTACGCGGGCGAGATCATCATCTCGTCGACCTTGAGGTCGTCGTTGAGGAAGTTGAGCACCTCGATGATGGTCTGCGGGGTGTCGGTGTTGAAGAAGGTCGAGTTGGTGGTGACCCGGAAGCCGCGCTTCTTGGCCTCCTTGATCGCCTCCACCGCCTCGTCGAACACACCCTCCTTCGCCACCGACTCGTCGTGGCGCTCGCGCAGGCCGTCGATGTGCACGGCGAACGCGAAGTAGGGCGAGGGCGTGAACTTGTCCATCTTCTTGCGCAGCAGCATGGCGTTGGTGCAGAGGAAGACGTACTTCTTCTTCGCCACCAACTGCCGCACGATCTCGTCGATCTGAGGGTGCATCAGGGGCTCACCGCCCGCGATGGACACCATCGGCGCACCGGACTCCAGCACCGCCCCGACGGCCTGGGCGACCGGCATGCGCTGCTTGAGCACTCCGGCCGGGTGCTGGATCTTGCCGCAGCCCTCGCACTTCAGGTTGCACGCGAAGAGAGGTTCGAGCTCCACGATCAACGGGAACTTGTCCCGCTTACGGAGCTTCTGTTCGGCCAAGTATGTAGCGACCTTGATGGACTGACGCAGCGGCATGGCCATCTGGCTCACCTCCTGGGGAGCAGCAAAGAACGGTGCCATTCGAAGAAAGCTGGAAGTACGGAACGAAGGACGCGGAAAGCTGATATTCCACCGCGCACCGTGCCGATCCGGACGAGTTCATGTTCAGGAGCGTCCACGACCACCCGTACGGCCGCAACGGGGCGCTCACCGGTGCGGACGGCGCTCAGGAGCGTCGCCGCGGATTCCATGTCGACCGCGATTGCGCCGGTCGCGAGCAACTCCGACCGTTCGTGACCGCGGATGACGTGATCGGAGCCGGTGAGCGGTCCGGTGTGGACCGTGCGCCCGGGCACGGCGCGCATGAGCTCCTTGACCAGCAGATCGGTTCCGACGCACGGGACGTTCCCGCGCGAGTGCCAGGTCTCCTCGGCGACCACCAGGTCGCCGGGGTGCATCCCCGGTGCCAGCCCCGCGCAGAAGCCCGTGGCGAGGACGGCGGCCCCCGCGAGCTCCGGCTGGGCCAGCATCCGGGTGGTGGAGGCCTCGGCGGCCTCCGGTCCCATGCCCGTGCGCAGGACGGTGACCGGCCCGTCGGCCCCGCGGTGGTCGCGGCTGCGCAGGGCGAGGCTCTCGATGCCGAGAGCGCAGGCGATCACCAGCGGGGCCGGTGCGGACGGTGTGCTCATCAGCCCCCCTCGACCTCTGGGAAGGGTTTCTTCGCGAAGGGCTCCCCGTGCACGTACCGGCCGAGGGCGGTGAGCGGGAACACCTGCCGGTAGAGGTGGTAGTTGATGGAGAAGTCCCCCGGGAAGCCGGTCCCGGTGAAGTAGGGCTCGTCCCAGGAGCCGTCCTCCAACTGAGTGGCGGCGAGCCACTCCACCCCGCGCTCCACGGCCTTGGAGTCGTGCTCCCCGGCCGCCAGCAGGGCCATCAGCGCCCAGGCCGTCTGCGAGGGGGTGGAGGCACCGCGGCCGCTCCACTTCTTCGCGTCGTCGTAGGAGCGCAGGTCCTCGCCCCAGCCGCCGTCGTCGTTCTGGACCGACTCCAGCCAGCTCACCGCCCGGCGGATCGCCGGGTGCGAGCCGGGCAGGCCCGCGGCGGCGAGGGCGGGTACGACGGACCCGGTGCCGTAGATGTAGTTGACGCCCCAGCGCCCGAACCACGAGCCGTCCGGCTCCTGTTCGGCGAGCAGCCACTCGATGCCGCGCCGGGTGCGCGGATCGTGCGAGAGCCCCTCGACGGCCAGCATCTCCACCACGTGCGCCGTCACGTCGGACGACGGCGGATCGATGACCTCACCGAAGTCGCAGAACGGCAGCCGGTTGGGGAACGGGCTGGTGTTGTCGACGTCGAAGGCGCCCCAGCCCCCGTTCTTCGACTGCATCCCGAGGTTCCAGCGCACCCCCCGCCCGATCGCCTTCTCCACCCGCTCCGGGTCGTGGTGCCGGACCCGGCGCAGGGCGAGGACGACCTCGGCGGTGTCGTCGATGTCGGGGTAGTTGTCGTTGTGGAACTCGAACGCCCAGCCGCCCGGCGGCAGTTGGGGTCGCTTCACGGCCCAGTCGCCGGGTCTGACGATCTCCTCCCCGAGCATCCAGTCCGCCGCTCTGACGAGTTGCGGATGGTCGGCGGGCACGCCCGCGTCGACCAGCGCGATGGTGGCGAGGCAGGTGTCCCACACCGGCGACTGGCAGGCCTCGATCATCCGGGCCCCGTCCTCGCGCCAGACGGCGAACCGGTCCAGGGACGCCAACCCCTCGCGCATGACGGGGTGTTCGAGGTCGTAGCCGAGCAGGGACAGCGCGATCACGGAGTACACGGCCGGCGGCTGGATGCCGCCCCAGGCGCCGTCGTTCTCCTGCCGCTCGACGATCCAGCGGGCGGCGGAGTTCATGGCCGCCCTGCGCAGCCGGCGCGGCGCGACCTTGCGCAGTTGGTGCAGCGCCTTGTCGAGCCGCTGGAAGGCACCGTCCCAACTCACCGCCGGAGCAAGGGGCTTGGGCGGATTCGGCCGGGCGGGATCGGTGTGCAGCTCGTCGAGCGCGAACGGCGCGGGCCGTACCGGCCGCTTCGCGGAGACGACGGTGAGCGGGACGATGGTCTGCCGCGCCCAGCACCCGAAGTCGTAGATGTTGAGCGGGACCCACTTGGGGAAGAAGATGAGCTCCGGCGGGAGTTCGGGCAGATCCTCCCACTTCCACCAGCCGAACAGGGCGAGCCAGATCCTGGTGAAGACCCGGGCCGAGGCCACGCCGCCCCGGCCGCGGATCCACGCCGAGGCCTTCGCCATGTGCGGGGCGTCCGGCGCGTCGCCGGCCAGCCGCAGGGCGACGTACGCCTCGATGGTGGTGGAGAGTTCGCCAGGGCCGCCGTAGAACGAGGCCCACGTGCCGTCCTCGCGCTGCTCGCCGCGGATGAACAGGCCCGCGGCGCGCGTGGTCTCCTCGTCGCGGATCCCCAGGAACTGACGCAGGAGCAGGTCCTCGGCGTCCATGGTGACGTTCGTCTCCAGGTCGCCCTTCCACCAACCCTGGGGGTCCTGCCGCGACAGCAGGTAGTCGGTGGCGCGTTGTACGGCCCGTACGGCGGTGTCCGGTCCCCCCGCCGCCACGGGGGTCGTGCTGTCGGTTTCGCGGGCCGCGGCAGCGCGGGGCGGCAGGGCCCCGGTGCTTCCGTCGGTCGTCGCTGTCATGGCTTCCCCTTCGTGCAGTCGTTCAAATCGTGCTGCTATGGGTCCGCCGTCGGCCGGTGCGCGGGTGGTGCCCAGGGCACCGGTCGGCGACTACGCGAGGGTTATTCGACCGATAGTGATCATCTCTTTCGTACGACGACGAAGTCGGCGAGCGCCGCGAACTGTGCCCGCACCCGGTCGGGCATGTCGATGGCGTCCAGGGCTTCGATGGCGGTGGTGTGCTGACGGCGTGCTTCCTCGGCCGTCCATTCGCGGCCGCCCGCCTTCTCGATGAGGTCGGCGCGGGCCGCGAACTCCTCCTCGGAGAAGTTCTCGAAGTCGCTGCTCTTGGCGTCCGCGGCGAGCATCTCGCCGAGCCGCTCGGAGGCGGGACCGCCCGCCGCGAGCGCGGCCACGACCGGCAGGGACTTCTTGCGCTGGCGCAGGTCGCTCCAGGCCTGCTTGCCGGTCGAGACCGGGTCGCCCCAGATGCCGAGGAGGTCGTCCACGGCCTGGAAGGCCAGGCCGAGGTGGTGACCGTACTTCTCCAGCGTGTCGGCGGTGCGGTCGTCCGCGCCGCCGAGCACCGCGCCGACCGAGGAGGCGCAGGCGAGCAGGGCGCCGGTCTTGTTGCCCTCCATCTCCAGGCACTCCTCGACGCTGACGCGGTCGCGGTGCTCGTAGGAGATGTCCTGGGCCTGTCCGTCGATGAGGGCGCGGGTGGCGGTGGTCAGGCGGCGGGCGGCGCGGCCGGCCTCGGCGGTGCCGAGCTCCAGCAGCACCTCGTTGGCGAGGGCGAACAGGGCGTCGCCGACCAGGATCGCCTGGGCGGGGCCGTGCACCTTCCAGACGGTGTCACGGTGGCGGCGCTGTTCGTCGCCGTCCATCAGGTCGTCGTGCAGCAGCGAGAAGTTGTGGACCAGCTCGACGGCGACCGCGCCGGGGATGCCGACCTCGGGCGCGGCGCCGGTGACCTCGGCCGACAGCACCGCGAGGGCGGGACGTACGGCCTTGCCGCCGTCGCCGTGCGCGGGGTTGCCGTCGGCGTCGATCCAGCCGAAGTGGTAGGCGGAAACGGTGTCCATGGGAGGGGCCAGGCGGTCGATGGCCGCCCGCAGTACCGGTGTGGCCAGGGTCCGGCCGCGCTCCAGGAGCGCGGTCACGTCCACCGCGTCGGCAGCCGTCGAGGCCGGGGGCACAGTGGGCACAGTCTCTCCTCTTGTTGCGGTACCGGAGGTGCGGGGGTCGCCTGCCGCCTGCTGATCGAGCGTCACGCCGCCTCCTCGACTTCGAAGAGGTGACGGGGGCGGGGCCGGCCCAGGGTGGCGAGAGCGGCGTCCGCCGCGCTCACCCCACTGCGGACCGCACTCTCCATGGTCGCGGGCCACCCTGTGGCGGTCCACGCACCGGCCAGGTACAGGCCGGGGGCTTTGGTGCGGGCGCCGGGCCGCAGCCGCCCGACGCCGGGGGTCGGAGCGAACGTCGCCGTGCGCTCCCTGGTCACGAAGAAGTCCTTCACCTCGGCGCCGCGGGTGCCGGGCAACAGCCGCTCCAGCTCCGGGAGGTAACGCTCCTTCAGCTCGGCCACCGGCGCGTCGATCTCGTCCTGGGCGGCCGACTGGGAGAGCGCGAGGTACTGGCCCTCGCGCAGCCCGGAGGCGTCGGTGCGGTCGAAGACCCACTGCACCGGGGTGCCGAGCGCGGCGAAGAAGGGCTTGTCGAGCACCTTGCGGTCGTAGACGACGTGCACGTTGAGGATCGGCGCGGTGGCGATGTCGAGGAGCCGTTCGGGGGCGTCGAGCGCGCCCTCGGGCAGCAGATCGTGGGCCTCGCGCTGGGCCACGGCGAGGACGACCGTGTCCGCCTCGATGGTCTCGCCGGGAACCTGAACGCTCCAGCGCCCGTTCTCGTCAGTAGAGATGGAGGTGACTCGTGTACGGATCTCGGTACGCACGCCCGCGGAGTCGAGCGCCTTGCGGGCCATCCGGTCGTGCAGTTCACCCAGCGGGACGTGCGCCCATCCGATGTCGGCCGCGCCCGGTTCGGACAGCAGACCGGTCTTGAACACCATCGCGGCGAGCCCCAGTGAGGCGTCGCCCGCGACCGCGTTGAGAGTGGCGACCCCGACCAGGTCCCACAGGGCCTCGATGGCACGCGCCGACTGACCGTGCGCGGTCAGCCAGCTGCCGAAGTCCTGTGCGTCCAGGCTCGGATCGGCGAGGTCGAGCCCTTTGAGCGCGAGCGCGGCACGTCCGACCTTGGCACGCTCGGCGAGCGAGAGATGCGGATACGTGGCGAGGCTGCGCCCCAGGTGCAGCGGTACCGGCAGCGCGTCGCGGCGCAGCCGTCCCAGCCGCCGCCCCTCCGGCTTGTCGACGTCGAGCACGGGCACGTCGAGACGATCCTGCAGCGGTGCCAGCGCCGTGCCCTCGATCCGGTCGAGGAACCAGCGGTAGGCGGTGCAGCAGCGCAGGTACACGTGCTGGCCGTTGTCGACGGTCAGTTCGCCGCGCTGGAAGGAGAAGGCCAGGCCACCCAGTCTCGGCCTGCCCTCGATCAGGGTGACGCGCACACCCGCGTCGGCCAGTGCGAGCGCGGCGGTGATGCCGGCGAGCCCGCCGCCGACCACGACGCCGTCCCGCCCGGCATGTGCCGGGACGTCCGCGGGCAGCCCCTCGGACTGCGTCCCGTCGGTCATCGTGCGCCCTCCCCCGAGCGGCCACCGCGGTCGAACTCCGCGCGGCGGGCCGTTGCAGTCATGGACGCCGTCCGCGACCGGAGGGTTGCGCGCCGTTTTTCTCCGGTGGAATCACCTTGGACCGAATTGTCCATCAGGCGCGCCTCCTGATGGTCCTCCGCGTCACACCGCGGGCGTCCAGGCCGGACAGCCCGCGCACGGCGACGTACGCCTTCTCCCGCCCGGGCAGCGAGACCCGGCCGCGCAGCACGGCCTCCGGGTCGCGCTCGATCCGGTCGAGCAGCCGGCGGTAGATCCCGGCCATGGCGGCCACACAGGCGCCGCTGCGCCGGTCGAGCATGGGGAGCAGCCGGTAGCCCTCGGCGAAAAGGGTGCGGGCCCGTCGCACTTCGAAGTGGACGAGACCCGCGAAGTCGGAGCCTTCCGGTGGGGTCGGCCCGTCGAACCCGGCCGAGCACCCGAATTTCGCGAGGTCGTCGGCGGGCAGATAGGTCCGCCCGTTCTCGGCGTCCTCGCGGACGTCCCTGAGGATGTTGGTGAGCTGCAGCGCAAGGCCGAGCGTGTCGGCGTACTCCGGCGCGCGCTCGACGCCGGGCGCCCCCGGCTCGGGGCCGAACACACCGAGCGAGAGCCGCCCGATCGCGCCCGCCACGCACCGGCAGTAGACCTTCAGGTCGTCCCAGGTCTCGTAGGTCTCGCCCTGTACGTCCATCAGGACGCCGTCGATCAGCTCGTCCAGGCCGTCGAGCGGGATCGGGAAGGCCTGGGCGGCATGGGTGAGGGCGACCGCGACCGGGTCGGTGTCGTCCTCGTCGACCGCTCCCTCGCGGACCCGGGTCAGCAGCGCCCGGGTCTCCTCGAGTCTCGCGCTCTTGACGTCGACCGCCAGTGTGCCGTCCCCGATGTCGTCGACCCGCCGGGAGAACGCGTACAGCGCCGACATGGCGCGTCGCTTCGGCGTGGGCAGCAGGCGGATCCCGTAAGCAAAGTTACGGGCCTGCTGTCCGGTGACGGCCTCGCAGTAGCTGTAGGCGGCGAGTACCGGCGGGGACACCTGTGGTGCGTCCACGGTCCGGATCACCCCTCTCCTCGCAGAGTCACGCCCACCTCGCGCAGCAGCTGGATCTTGCCGGGCTTGGGCGGGCCGGGAAGTACGTCGTATTCAGCGGCGGCGATCGCCTTGATCGCCGCCCTCCCCCCCGCCACGAACCCCGCGAGCAGCAGCTTCAACCTGCCGTGGACGCTACCCACCAGGGGGGCGCCTTCATTCAGGAGATCGCGTGCGCGTTCCGCTTCGTATGCAACCAGGGCGCGCACCGACGCGCCCGCGCTGGCCGTGGCGAGATCCGCTTCCTGGACATGGAACCGCTTCATGTCCTCGGCGGGCAGGTAGATGCGGTCGTTGCCGAGATCCTCGGCCACGTCCTGCAGGTGTTCGACGATCTGAAGTGCGGTACAGATCGCGTCCGAGAGACGGATCCGCTCGGGGGTCGAGGTGCCGGTGACCGAGAGGACGAGGCGGCCGACGGGGTTGGCCGAGAGCTCGCAGTAGGCGAGCAGGTCGTCGTAGGTCTCGTAGCGGCTGACCAGCTGGTCCTGGCGGTTGGCGGCGATCAGGCCGAGGAAGGGCTCGGGGGTCAGCGCGCAGCGGCGGACGGTCGGCTGGAGGCGGCGCAGCAGGGGGTGGCGCGGGGTCGCGTCGAAGACCCGGTGCAGGTCGTCCTCGAAGGCGTCCAGGAGCAGCAGCCGGTCCTCGGCCGCCGCGGGCTCCACGCCGAGCAGCCGGGCGTCGGCGCCGCCGGGGGCCAGGTCGCCGTCGCCGATGTCGTCGACGAGGCGGGCGAAGCCGTAGACCGCCATCAGGTCGGTGCGCCAGGCCTTGGGCAGGAAGAAAGGTGCCACGGGGAAGTTCTCGCCCGCGGCCTTGTCGAGCGTGCCGCGCTCCGGATCACCGGAGGCCGGCGTGCCGGTTCCCGTCACCGCTCACGTCCCGGCGCGGGGACGGCACAGGCAGCTCCGTTGAGCTGGGGAGTTTCCGTAGCCATTGCCGTCACATCTCCCGTTCTACACTGCCGACCCAATACACACTATTTCGGACACGCCGCCCGGCCGTCCGCACAGTCGTCCCGTACGAGGGTGTCGCGCATTATCGCCCCACTTGCCGCGTTTCGGGACCGGTCCAGCTTACGTTGTACAACGCAGCGAGGTTCTCTGGGGTGTCCTGCACATCACAACAACACACCGATTGGCGCCAAGATTCCTAAGGCGGCCACGAGTTGACGTTTCCTTTGCAGACGCGGGGCCCCGCCGGAGAGGTTCCGGCGGGGCCCGTGGAAGCGTGGTGGGCCTGACTGCCCATGTCGATGTGGACTACTTGCCCGTGAACTTCTCGTACTCCTGGAGGACCTCTTCGGTGGGTCCGTCCATCCGCAGCTCACCGCGTTCCAGCCACAGCACGCGGTCGCAGGTGTCCCGGATCGACTTGTTGTTGTGACTGACGAGAAACACCGTGCCGGCTTCCTTGCGCAGCTCGCGGATGCGCTCCTCGGAACGTTTGCGGAAGGCCGCGTCGCCGGTGGCGAGGGCCTCGTCGATCATGAGGACGTCGTGGTCCTTGGCGGCGGCGATGGAGAAGCGCAGCCGGGCCGCCATGCCGGAGGAGTAGGTGCGCATCGGCAGGGTGATGAAGTCGCCCTTGTCGTTGATCCCGGAGAAGTCGACGATCTCCTGGTAGCGCTCCCTGATCTGCTCGCGGGACATGCCCATGGCGAGCCCGCCCAGGATGACGTTCCGCTCGCCGGTCAGGTCGTTCATCAGAGCCGCGTTCACACCGAGCAGGGAGGGCTGACCACCGGTGTAGACGCGGCCGCTCTCGGCGGGCAGCAGACCGGCGATGGCGCGCAGCAGGGTCGACTTGCCGGAGCCGTTGGAACCGATCAGACCGATGGCCTCGCCGCGGTAGGCGACGAACGACACGCCCCGCACGGCGTGCACCTTGCGCACGCCCCGCTCCTCACCACGCTTGATGATCCGGCTCAGCGCGGAAGTGGCGCTGCCCTTGCCGGTCTTGGCGCCGTTGACGCGGTAGACGATGTGCAGTTCCTCGGCGACGACGGTGGGGATGCGGTCCGCACCCTGCCCGACAGCCTGCTCGACGGGATTGTGCTCAGCCACGGCCGTACCTTTCCTCCGCCTTCCAGAAGTAGACGAACCCGCCGACGGCCAGGCACACCGCCCACAGGACCGCGACCGCCCAGACGTGGTCGGGGAGGTTCTCGGCGCCGTAGCCGTCGATGAGCGCGAAGCGCATCAGGTCCATGTAGATCGCCGCCGGGTTCCACTGCAGGACGTTCGCCAGCCATTGCGGCTTGTCGGCCAGGAAGATCGGGATGGAGAACATCACGCCGGACGCGTACATCCAGGTGCGCAGCACGAACGGCATCAGCTGCGCGAGGTCCGGGGTCGCGGAACCGGCCCGGGCGAAGACCAGGGCGAGTCCGGTGTTGAAGAGGAACTGCAGGGCGAGCGCCGGCACGATCAGCAGCCAGGACAGGTCCGGGTAGCTGCCGAAGGCGGCGGCCACCACGAACAGCACGATCAACGAGTAGAGCAGCTGCTGGAGTTGCTGGAGCGCGAAGGAGATCGGCAGCGAGGCGCGCGGGAAGTGCAGGGCGCGGACCAGGCCGAGGTTGCCGGAGATCGCGCGGACGCCGACCATCACCGAGCTCTGCGTGAAGGTGAACACGAAGACGCCGGTGACCAGGAACGGGATGTAGACGTCGTGCGACAGGCCGCGGTTCGCCTTCAGGATCATGCCGAAGATGAAGAAGTAGACCGCCGCGTTCAGCAGCGGGGTCACCACCTGCCAGAGCTGGCCGAGCTTCGCCTGGCTGTACTGGGCGGTCAGCTTCGCCCGCGAGAAGGCGAGGATGAAGTGCCGCCGGTCCCAGAGCTGGCGGACGTACTCGACGAGGGAGGGCCGGGCCCCGCTCACGGTCAGCCCGTACTTGGAGGCGAGCTGGGCCGCCGTGAGGCCCTCGGCGGGCACCGCGGTGGCACTCGGTGCGACCGTGCCGTCGTGCGTTGTCTCACTCACCAGTGGAAAACCTTCGTCTTCGGGATGCGCACCCGTGCGGGCTGGCATGGGACCGGGGCCGATCGGACCCGACGGCTCACAGCAAAGAGCTTGTCAGATCACAGGGGGGCGGCCCAGTCGGGTCAGCCGCCACACCGTACGCCACTTCATGGGTCTGCGCGGTCCGCAGGGCGTGCTCCAGCCCTCCCGGAAGCCGCCGAACCACGCCCGCAGGGCGGACCGCGAGGGGCGGCGGACGAGGGTGAGCAGCAGCCAGCAGCCGAGGTACACCGGGACCAGGGGCGCGGGGAGGTTGCGGCGGGCGAGCCAGACGCGGTTGCGGGCGACCATGCGGTGGTAGACCGCGTGCCGCGAGGGGGCGGTCGTGGGGTGGTAGAGCACCATGTCGGACCGGTAGTCGATCATCCAGCCCGCGTCCAGGGCCCGCCAGGCCAGGTCGGTCTCCTCATGGGCGTAGAAGAACGCGTCCGGGAGGCCGCCGACCTCGGCGAAGACCTTGGTACGGACGGCGTTGGCGCCGCCGAGGAAGGTGGTGACCCGGGAGGAGCGCATCGGGTCGGCGGCGCGCAGGCGCGGGACGTGCCGGCGCTGGGTGATCCCGGTCTCGGGATCGGCGATGCGGAAACTGATGATGCCGAGTCGGGGGTCGTCCTCGAAGGCCCGGCGGCACAGCTCGGCGGTGTCGTGCTGCGCGAGCAGGCCGTCGTCGTCGAGGAACATCAATATGTCTACATCTCGACCACTGGGGCCGAAGGCCTCGATGCCGACATTGCGGCCGCCGGGGATGCCGAGGTTCTCCGGCAGCTCGATCGTGCGGACGCCGTCGGGGACGTCCGGGACGGGCGAGCCGTTGCCGACGACGACGACCTCGACGGGGTCGCCGTCCTGCTTGCCGACCGAGTCGAGCAGGGCCCGCAGCTCGTCGGGGCGGTTGCCCATGGTGATGATCACCGCGCCGACCCGCATGGCGCTCACTTCAGCCTGCTGGAGGCGAGGATGGACACGAGGTGCAGCAGGGTCTGCACCAGCGCGATGCCGGCCAGGACGGCGACACCGAGCCGCGAGAAGAACAGGTCGCCGCGCACCTGGTCGGCGATGGCCAGCACCAGGATCAGCAGGGACGCCTCGATGCCGAGCACCAGCCGGTGGAACTTGAGCGCGGCGGCGGCCCGGCGGGCCAGCGCCATGCCGGAGGAGCGCATCTCGGACGCGGCCTCCTGGACCGGGGCCTGACCGGTCTGGTGCCGGGCGACACCGACCAGGTCGGTCTCCGCCTTGATCAGGATCGCGCCGAGCGCGGCGAGGGTGCCGAGGAAGGCCCACAGCCAGTCGATACGACCGCTGCCCCACAGGTCGGCGGCGCGCAGCCCGAAGCCGACGAGCACCGCCGCGTCGGTCAGATAGGCGCCGACCCGGTCCAGGTAGACCCCGCCCAGCGAGTACTGCTTCTTCCAGCGGGCGATCTCGCCGTCCACGCAGTCGAGCAGCAGGTACAGCTGGACCGCGAGCACGCCGAGCACGGCGCCCGGGATCCCCGGCACCAGCAGCGCGGGGGCCGCGAGCACGCCGCAGACAGTCATCAGGTACGTGAGCTGATTGGGCGTGACCCTGGTGTTCACCAGGTAACGGTCGACGCGCAGGGACACCTCTCGCATGTAGAGGCGCCCCATCCAGTGCTCACCGCTGCGCCGGTCCTTGACCCCCGGGGGGTGGACGACCGGGCGGAGTTCAGCTACCGATGGCCTTGACATAGTCGGCGTAGATGTCCTTGATCTGGTCGGTCTTGAGGTCGAGGTGTTCGAGGATCGTGTAGCGGCCGGGCCTGGTCTCGGGGGCGAACTCCACGACCCGGACGAACTCCGCGGTCGTGAAGCCGATCTCCTCCGGGAGCACCGGCAGTCCGTGCCGGCGCAGCACCTGGGCCATGAAGGCCGCTTCTTCGTGGGCCCCGCGCAGGTACATCGCGAAGGCCGCGCCCAGGCCGCACTGCTCGCCGTGGCTCGCGGCGCGCTTGGGGAAGAGCAGGTCGAAGGCGTGGTTGATCTCGTGGCAGGAGCCCGAGGCGGGCCGGGAGTCGCCCGAGATCGACATGGCGACACCGGTGAGGACCAGCGCCTCGGCGAGGACCTGGAGGAAGTCGTTGTCCCCGATGCCGCCGGGGTGCCGCAGCACCGCCTCGCCGGCCTGCCGGGCCATGGCCGCGGCGAGGCCGTCGACCTTCTCGCCGTTGACCCGGTGGGACAGCTCCCAGTCCGCGATCGAGTTGATGTTGGAGATCGCGTCGCCGATGCCGGCCCGGACGAAGCGGGCGGGGGCCTCGCGGATCACGTCGAGGTCGATGACCACGCCGATCGGGTTCGGCACACCGTAGGAGCCGCGCCCGGCGTCGTTGTCGAGGGTGGCCACCGGCGAGCAGAGACCGTCGTGCGCGAGGTTGGTCGGCACCGCGACCAGGGGCAGGCCCACGCGTGCCGCGGCGAACTTGGCGCAGTCGATGATCTTGCCGCCGCCCAGGCCCACGACCGCGTCGTAGTGACCGGCCTTTATCTCGCCCGCCAGCCGCACGGCGTCGTCGAGGGTGCCGCCGCCGACCTCGTACCAGGTGGCACCGGGCAGCGTCGGCTCGAGCCGCGCGCGCAGCCGGGCACCGGAGCCGCCGCTGACGGCGACGGCGAGCCGGCCGGACTGCGAGATGCGCTCGTCGGCGAGCACTCCCGCCAGGTCCTCGAGGGCACCCGGGCGGATGTCGACGACGAGCGGCGAGGGAATGAGCCGGGTCAGTACTGGCACGCGATCTCCCGTCCGCGGGCGAGGTCGGCGTGGTTGTCGATCTCCACCCACTGCACGTCACCGATGGGCGCGGTGTCGATCCGGAAGCCGCGGTTCACGAGCTCCTGGTAGCCGTGCTCGTAGAACTGCTGGGGGTCGGTCTCCCAGACCGTCTTGAGCGCGTCGACCAGTTCGGGGGCCGCGTCGCCCTCGATGAGCGTGACGCCGATGTACTCGCCGGTGGCTTCGGCGGGGTCCATCAGCTTGGTGATCCTCGTCATCCCCTTCTCGGGGTCGACGACGACCTTCATCTCCTCGTCGGCGAGATCCTTCACCGTGTCCAGGGCCAGGATGATCCGCTTTCCCTCGCCGCGCGCGGCGAGCAGCGCCCGCTCGACGGAGACCGGGTGGACGGTGTCGCCGTTGGCGAGGATCACGCCGTCCTTGAGGGCGTCACGGCCGCACCAGAGGGAGTAGGCGTTGTTCCACTCCTCGGCCTTGTCGTTGTCGATGAGGGTGAGCTTGACGCCGTACTTGCGCTCCAGCTCCGCCCTGCGCTCGTACACGGCCTCCTTGCGGTAGCCGACGATGACGGCGACCTCGGTCAGGCCGATCTCGGCGAAATTGCCGAGGGTGAGGTCGAGCACCGTGATCGAGTCCTCGGCGCCCGCGGGCCCCACCGGCACCAGCGCCTTGGGCAGGGTGTCGGTGTAGGGGCGCAGACGCCGTCCGGCGCCGGCCGCCAGCACGAGGCCGATCATGCGGTTTCTCCTTCATCGTGTACTGCGGGGGCCCCTGCGGACACCCAGAAGCGGATGCTCTCGGCGAGCACCACCAGGGCCACGGCAACCGCGAGGACCGTGAGCGCGAGCGTGAACTGCGAGGCCGTGAGCAGCGCGGCCAAAGCGGTGACGAGCAGCGTCCGCCCGTCGTGTCCCCCGATGACGCGCACCAGCCACGCGGGGGGCGCTCCGGCGTCGCCACGGATGCGGTACACCGTGTCGTAGTGATGGTAGGCGACGGCGGACACCAGTCCGAAAGCCGCCGGAAGTGCTCCGTTCACGTCCGCCTTCGCCGCCAGGATCAGGACGGTGCCGTACTCGGCCGCCCGGAAGAAGGGCGGAACGAGCCAGTCCAGAGCGCCTTTGAGGGGGCGCGCGAGGGCGAGGCCGGAGAGCAGGACGTAGCCGGCGGCACCCAGCACGGTCGGCCAGGTGGTGCCCCAGACTGCGGCGGAGATCACCACGAGGAGCCCGCCGGCCGCGGCGCTCACCGGCGCCGGGAGGCGCGGAGCGACCCGCGCGACCAGTCCGGCCAGCGGCCCGTTGTCCGCGAGGTCCGCCAGCGCCTGCGCCGCCCGGTCGGTGCGTCGCGCCTTGCGGGTCAGCGAGCGCAGTACGCGCCCGGCGGTCGTGTAGGTCGCCGCGAAGGCACAGCCGATGAGAAGGACGTACAAGGTGATGCGCGGGGTGGTGACGGCGGTGAGGACCGCGATCATCGCCCAGCGTTCGCCGATCGGCAGCACGATCATCCGGCGCAGCCACACCGTCCAGCCGACGCTGTCGAGCTTGTCGGAGAGGGCGGCGGTGGGGCTGGTGTTGGCGGTGGCGTCGTGGTTGGCCTCGTTGAAGGAGAAGTCGACGACGTGCCGGCAGGTCTGCAGGACCATCGCGCCGAGCGCGAGGGCCCATACGTCGTCACCGCCGCGGGCGGCTCCCAGCGCGAGGCCGGCGTAGTAGGCGTACTCCTTGGCCCGGTCGAAGGTGGCGTCCAGCCAGGCGCCGAGCGTGGAGTACTGGAGGGAGTAGCGGGCGAGCTGGCCGTCGGTGCAGTCCAGGACGAAGGACGCGATCAGCAGCACGCCCGCCGCGACGTACCCGGCGCGGGTGCCGGTGGCCGCGCAGCCCGCCGCGATGAGCGCGGTGATCAGGGAGGCGGTGGTGACCTGGTTCGGGGTCAGACCGCGGCGGGCGCACCAGCGGGCGATGTAGCGGGAGTACGGGCTGATGAAGTAGGTGGTGAAGAAGCCGTCGCGGGCCTTCACCGCGGACTTCAGGCGTACGGCCTCGTCGTCCACGTCGGCGACGGCCTGCCGTGCCTCGTTGCGGGCCTGCGGGTCGGCCGGGACGGCGGCGACGAGACTGCCGAGCTCGGGGCTGCGGACGTCGGCGCCGTCGTCGTCCAGGGCGGTGACTATGCGGTCGGGGAGGCTGTCGACGGCCAGGGCCGTGCCGCCGCCCGCCGAGGTCTCGCGGGCCAGCGCCCGGGTGAGGGTCGCCCGGCCCTCGGGCTGCGCGGTGACGGCACCGGCGATCGCGGCGAGCGGGAAGCGGGGGTCGGTGAGACCGAGGCGCAGCGCGTGCACGTGCCCGACGAAGCGGGCGTCGACCAGGGCGACCCGCCCGTCGGAGGGCACCTGCGCGACGAGCCGCTCCGCGTCGACGGCGTCGACGGCCACCAGCACGTCGAAACCGAGGGACCGCAGATCACCCTCGATCGACGATCCGGGGACCGGCTGACCGGTGAGGATGGCGGTCGACAACCGAACTCACTCCCTGGGTGCCGACGCACGAGCGCCGGTCATGTACACGATGGGGGCGCCCCTTGGATGCACCAGGCGGGCGGCATGTCGGCAGAGGCTATCGGATGCCGGAAGGCAGGCGTTCACCGCCCGTTCATGAGCTGATCAACGCCGGATCCACTGGCCTTCGCCGCGATCATCATCGGTGATTTTGGGCTCCGCCCACAAACCGTGCCCGCTATCACCCCCTTCGGCCCGGGCATCCGGGACATCGAGGGCGCTCGGCGGTGCCGACATAGGGTGGACGACCATGACATGGCTGATCACAGGCGGAGCGGGATACATCGGGGCCCATGTGGCGAGGGTCATGGCCGGGGCCGGGGAGCGCGTCGTCGCGCTGGACGACCTCTCCGCGGGTGTGCCGGCCCGACTGCCCGCCGATGTCCCCTTGATCGAGGGCTCTGCGCTCGACGCCGGTCTGCTCAAGCGGGTCTTCACCGAGCACGAGGTGACCGGTGTGGTGCACCTGGCCGCCCGCAAGCAGGTGGGCGAGTCCGTGGCGCAGCCGACTCGCTACTACCGGGAGAACGTCGGCGGCCTCGCCACGCTCCTGGAGGCGGTGGCCGAGGCCGGGATCGGACGGTTCGTCTTCTCCTCGTCCGCGGCCGTGTACGGCAACCCCGATGTGGACCTCATCACGGAGGACACCCCGTGCGCGCCGGTGAACCCGTACGGCGAGACCAAGCTGGCCGGGGAGTGGCTGGTCCGGGCGGCGGGCCGGGCGCACGGCATCTCGACCGTGTGCCTGCGCTACTTCAACGTGGCGGGCGCCGCCGCACCGGAGCTGGCCGACACCGGTGTCTTCAACATCGTGCCGATGGTCTTCGACCGGCTCACCCGCGACGAGGCCCCGCGGATCTTCGGCGCCGACTACCCGACACCGGACGGCACCTGCGTCCGCGACTACATCCACGTCTCCGACCTGGCCGAGGCACATCTGGCGGCGGCCCGGCGGCTCGGCGAGGACAACGGGACCGGTATCGGCACCGGTGACCTCACGGTGAACATCGGTCGCGGCGAGGGCGTCTCGGTACGGGAGTTGGTCACGCTCATCGGTGAGGTCACCGGTGACACCCGGCCGGCGCTCGTCGAGGGGCGCCGGCCCGGGGACGCGCCGCGCGCCGTCGCCTCGGCCGCGCTCGCCGGGCGGGAACTCGGGTGGACGGCCGGACGCGGAGTACGCGAGATGGTCGAGTCGGCGTGGCAGGGCTGGCTGCTGCACCACGGCGACCGGACCACCGGCTGAGGCACCGACCGAGGCACTGGCCGAGCCTCCGACCGCACCACCGGCCGAGCTACTGAGGGTGCCCTGACCTGCATATCGTTTCCGCAGGTCACGGCACATGACAACGGTGTTCAGTGCCGCGTTGCCCGATACCCCCCACCCGTAGTTCACTGTGATCCCGGGCCGACCACAGGAAGGGCTGTCATGGGGGCAGGACACGACCACGGACACGCGCATGGGCCGACGACGGGTACGGCCGCCTCGGCGTACCGCGGTCGGCTGCGGGTCGCGCTGTCGATCACACTCGGCGTGATGGTGATCGAGGTGGTCGGCGGAGTGCTCGCGGACTCGCTCGCGCTGATCGCGGACTCCGCGCACATGGCGACCGACGCGCTGGGCCTGGGCATGGCGCTGCTCGCCATCCACTTCGCCAACCGTCCGGCGACCGGCAACCGCACCTTCGGGTTCGCCCGCGCCGAGATCCTCGCCGCGCTCGCCAACTGTCTGCTGCTGCTCGGGGTCGGCGGCTACGTCCTGTACGAGGCGGTCCAGCGGTTCGTCACGCCGGCCGCCACCGAGGGCGGGCTGACGATCGTGTTCGGCGCGATCGGTCTGGTCGCCAACATGGTGTCGCTGACGCTCCTTGTGCGCGGCCAGGAGGAGAGCCTGAACGTGCGCGGGGCGTTCCTGGAGGTCGTCGCGGACGCCCTCGGCTCGCTCGCGGTGATCATCTCGGCGCTGGTGATCCTGGGCACCGGCTGGCAGGCCGCCGACCCGATCGCCTCGCTGGTGATCGGCCTGATGATCGTGCCGCGCACCCTGAAGCTGCTGCGCGAGACGCTGGACGTGCTCCTGGAGACGGCGCCCAAGGGCGTCGACATGGCCGACGTGCGCTCCCACATGCTGGCCCTGGACGGGGTGGAGGACGTCCACGACCTGCACGCCTGGACGATCACCTCCGGCATGCCGGTGCTGTCGGCGCACGTGGTCGTGCGCTCCGACGTGCTCAGCGCGATCGGCCACGAGAAGATGCTGCACGAGCTCCAGGAGTGCCTCGGCGACCACTTCGACGTGGAGCACTGCACCTTCCAGTTGGAACCGGTCGGACATGCGGAGCACGAGGCGAAGCTCTGCCACTGAGGCAGTCGGGGCACGTGGGGCGCCTCCGGCGCGGAATGCAGCCGTCCGGCGCGCATCGGCGTCCTGCACATCAGTACGCCCGCCCCGCGCGGTTCCCCGCCGACCGCCAGGGGCACGATGACCTACCGGGCCCCTGTTCCGGCGTCCGACCGGTGACCGTCGCTGCCCGTGCCGCGCGCGGGACATGCGGGCGCACCGCGAAGTGCCGGGAGTGCCGGATTCGTACGGCAGACTTGGGCGGCGAGAACCGATGCGAAGGATGGGTATGCCGATCACACCAGCCACCGCGACGCACAGTCCGTCGAACGGCACCGCAGACGCCATTTTGCTCGAACTGGTCGACGAGAACGGCGTCACGATCGGCACCGCGGAGAAGCTCTCCGCCCATCAGCCCCCGGGCCGGCTGCACCGCGCGTTCTCCGTGTTCCTCTTCGACGAGCGCGGCCGGCTGCTGCTCCAGCAGCGGGCGCTGGGCAAGTACCACTCCCCCGGTGTGTGGTCCAACACCTGCTGCGGTCACCCCTATCCCGGCGAGGCGCCCTTCGCGGCGGCGGCCCGGCGGACGTACGAGGAGCTGGGGGTGTCCCCGACGCTGCTCGCCGAGGCGGGTACGGTCCGCTACAACCACCCGGACCCGGCCTCTGGCCTGGTCGAGCAGGAGTACAACCACCTCTTCGTGGGCCTGGTGCAGTCGAAGCTGCGGCCCGACGAGGAGGAGGTCGGCGACACGGCGTTCGTGACCCCCGCCGAGCTGGCCGAGCGGCACGCCAAGGACCCCTTCTCGTCCTGGTTCATGACGGTCCTCGACGCGGCCCGGCCAGCGGTGCGGGAGCTGACCGGTCCGTCGGCCGACTGGTGAGTCTCAGAGGACCCGCACGGGTTTGAGCGGCAGCGCGGCCCAGATCACCTTGCCGCCGCTCGACGTGTGCTCGACGTCGCACACCCCGCCCGCCTCCCGGGTGATCTCGCGCACCAGCAGCAGCCCCCGGCCGCCGGTCCGGCCGTGGTCGGCCTCCAGGGCGGTCGGGCGGTAGGGGTGGTTGTCCTCGACGGACACCCGCACCCACTCGGCGCCCACCGCGACCTCCACGGCGAGCATCGGCGACAGCAGGGCCGCGTGCCGGACGGCGTTCGTGACCAGCTCCGAGACGATCAGCAGCACGCCTTGGACGAGGTCGTCGGAGAGGGGTACTCCCTGGCGGTACAGCAGGTCCCGCACGGCGTGTCGCGCCTGCGGGACCGAGGCGTCGACGGCGGGGGCGGTGAACCGCCAGACACCTTCGTACGGCAGCGGATCCGGGGCCCTCGGGTCACGGGGCTCGTCCGTGTCGCCCTCTGGGCGTGGGCCGGACCCGCGCCCGTGGTTCTCCATCGTCCGGTCGCCACCCTTGCGCTCGATTGTCACCACACCTCGAGTGTTGATAACGACCCGCTCCGCTCCGGATGACTGAACAGAAGTCAGCGAGTATCGAGCACTTATGACCGTTGCCGCACGACGAGGTCGCCTACGTGACCGCTCCTGCCCGCTCCGCGCCGACTTCGCGACCTATTCGGGGGGTACGGGTTTGGCGTGCGCCCGGCCCGGTCCGTCCCGCGCGTCGTCCTCCCCGGCGAGCCGCTCGGAGACCAGACCGACGATCCGCCGACCGCCGAAACCGGTCGCGATCAGTCCGAGTCCGTCGAAGAGCAGCGCGAGCGAGAAGAAACAGCCGATGACGTACTTGCTGCTGCTCGGCCAGTTCCCCAGCACCAGGATGCCGAGCAGCAGGTCGAAGGCGCCGAGCAGCAGGGTCCAGCCGAACTGCGGACCGCGTACCACCAGACTGCCCACGAGCCGGAAGAGACCGGCGGTGAGGAAGAGCAGGGCGGCGAACATGGTGAGGGCCGCGGCTGCCGCGTCGGGGCGGCGGATGACGACCACGCCCGCGGCGATGTTCAGGGCCGCGACGATGACACCGAGCCAGAAGAAGTTGGTGCCGCGGGCCTGGACCGCGTGCAGGAGTCCGACCGCGCCGCCGATCAGCAGCAGCCAGCCGAAGAGGAGCATCGAGGTCAGGGTGGCGACCCCGGTGTAGACAAGCCCGACGAGTCCGGCGAGCACCAGGATCACGCCGAGCGCGGCGAGCCAGCCGAAACCTCGGTGCAGTTTCGCGGCCTCGTCCTGTCGGGCTGTGGCCATCAGCGCCTCCTCGCGCTCGGCCCCCTCCTTGATCGTACGGTCGTGCGCTGCGGCTAGCATCCGGCCATGGAGCCCCAGCTGCTGCACACGGTCACCGACTCCGTCGCCACCGTCGTCATCCACCACCCGGCCAAGCGCAACGCCATGACGGCCGCGATGTGGGCCGCCCTGCCGCCGCTGCTCGACACCCTCGCGGCCGACCCCGAGGTGCGGGCGCTGGTGCTGACCGGGGAGGGCGGGACGTTCTGCGCGGGGGCCGACATCTCCACGCTGCGGGGGTCGCCGAAGGAGGCGCAGTCGCTGGCGGTGGGTGCCGAGGAGGCTCTCGCGGCCTTCCCGAAGCCGACGCTGGCCGCGATCCGCGGGCACTGCGTGGGCGGCGGCGCGCAGCTCGCGGCGGCCTGCGATCTGCGGTTCGCCGAGGAGGGTGCGCTGTTCGGGGTGACGCCGGCGAAGCTGGGGATCGTGTACGCGGCCTCGTCCACGCGGCGGTTGGTGTCGCTGGTGGGTCCGGCCGCCGCCAAGTACCTGTTGTTCTCGGGCGAGTTGATCGACACCGAGCGGGCGCAGTGCACGGGCCTGGTGGACGAGGTGCTGCCGGCGGGCGAACTCGACAAACGGGTCGCGGAGTTCACCAGGATCCTGGCCACCCGCTCGCAGCTCACGCAGGCCGCGGCCAAGGAATTCGCCAACGGGCGTACGGACAGGGACGGTTACTGGGCCGAGCAGGCGCGCGGAAGCGACGACACCGCGGAGGGGGTCGCCGCGTTCCTGGAGCGCAGGCAGCCGCGCTTCACGTGGTCGGTTCCTTTCCGAGGATGAACCGGCTCATCGAGCGGATCAGTTCGACGACGTCCGCGGGCGCCTTCTGCGGGGACCCCGCGTCGTAGGGCGGCTGCGGGTCGTACTCGATGCCCAACTGCACGGCCTGGGCGACGACATCGCCCGACATCCGGCCGAGCAGGGCGAGGCCCATGTCGATGCCCGAGGAGACCCCGGCCGCGGTGACGTACTTGCCGTCGAAGACGACCCGCTCCCCCGTCGGCTCGGCGCCGAACCTCTTCAGCTCGTCGAGGGCCAGCCAGTGCGAGGTCGCGCGGCGCCCGTCGAGCAGCCCGGCGGCGGCAAGCAGCAGCGAGCCGGTGCATACGGACGTCGTCCAGGTGCTCGTGGCATCGGCGGCACGGATCCAGTCCAGCAGCGCCTCGTTGTCCATCTGCGGGGTCTGGCCGGGGCCGCCGGGGACGACCACGACGTCCGGGTTCGGCACCTCGGCCAGGGTCCGGTCGGCGATCAGCGCGAGGCTCCCGCTGTCGGTGCGGACGGGCCCGGTCCGCTCGGCGACGAAGACGACCTCGGAGTCCGGGAGGCGGCCCAGGGTCTCGTAGGGGCCGACGGCGTCGAGGGCGGTGAAGCGGTCGTAGAGGACGATGGCGAACTGCATGGGATTCCCCCTTCGGTCTGCGGGTGTATCAGCCGGTCTGCGGGTGTTCAGTGGGCGGGCGCCGGGCGGAACCGGCGGCGGTACTCGGCGGGTGCCGTCCCGAGGGATCTGACGAAGGCGCGCCGCATCGCCTCGGGCGTGCCGTAGCCGCAGGCGCGGGAGACCTCCTCGATGCCGTCGGAGGTGTCCTCCAGGAGGCGGCGGGCGTGTTCGAGGCGGACGCGCTCGACGTAGCGGCCCGGCGTCATGCCGGTCTCGGTCTGGAAGGCGCGGGCGAAGTGGCGGGGCGAGAGGCTGGCACGGCTCGCGAGGGCCTCCACGGAGAGGTCGTCGCCGGGGTGCTCGGTGATCCACTGCTGGACCTCGCGCAGTGGCTCGCGCTGAGCGGTCTGCGCGACGAGCTGGGCGCTGAACTGGGCCTGATTTCCCGGGCGTCGGAGGAAGACGACGAGGTGACGGGCGATGGAGAGGGCTGCCTCCCGGCCGACGTCCTCCTCGACCAGGGCGAGCGCGAGGTCGATGCCTGAGGTGACGCCGGCCGAGGTCGCGAGGTGTCCGTCGCGGATGTAGATGGGGTCCGGATCGACCTCGACGGCCGGGTGGTCGCGGGCGAGCTTCTCGCACACCGACCAGTGGCTGGTCGCGCGGTGGCCGTCCAGCAGACCCGCCTCGGCCAGCAGCAGCGCTCCGGTGCACACCGAGACCAGCCGCTTCGCGCGCGTGCCGTGCGCACGCAGCCAGTCGACCAGGCGCGGGTCCGGGCTACGGGTGCCCGCGCCGCCGGGGACCAGGAGGGTGTGCGGGTCCGGCGCCTCCGTGAGCGCCTGGTCCGGTACGAGGGTGAGGCCGCTGGAGGTGCGCACGGGACCGCCGTCCAGGGACGCCGTACGGATGCGGTACGAGCCCGGCACACCCTTCTCCGCGCCCGCGAACACCTCCACCGGGCCGGTGACATCGAGGCTCTGGACGCCGTCGAAGAGGACGACGAGAACGGTTCGCTGCGCCATGCCGTCGATTCTCGGCGGGCGCGCCCATGGCCGCAATGACGGGCTTCCCACCTTTCCTGCCACGCGGGTTGTCCACAGGGCGGCGCCCTGATCCCCGGGTGTCGGTGCGACCTGCCACAATTGCCGCGCAACCCCAGCGAGAAGGCGGTACGGGATCGTGACGACAGCCGGATCCATCGAACCAGGGTCCATCGAAGGCAGGATCGCCGAGGAACTCGGCGTACGGGAGCGGCAGGTCAAGGCGGCGGTCGAGCTGCTCGACGGCGGCTCGACGGTGCCTTTCATCGCGCGCTACCGCAAGGAAGCGACCGAGATGCTCGACGACGCGCAGCTGCGCACGCTTGAGGAGCGGCTGCGTTATCTGCGGGAGCTGGAGGAGCGGCGCACGGCGATCCTGGAGTCGGTGCGCGAGCAGGGCAAGCTCACCGACGAGCTGGCCGCGCAGATCCGCGCCGCGGAGACCAAGGCGCGCCTTGAGGACATCTACCTGCCGTACAAGCCCAAGCGGCGCACCAAGGCGCAGATCGCGCGCGAGGCCGGTCTGGAGCCGCTCGCGGAGGGGCTGCTGAGCGACCCGACCGTGGAACCGCTGGCCGCGGCCGCCGCGTTCGTCGACGCCGACAAGGGCGTGGCCGATCCGCAGGCCGCCCTCGACGGTGCCCGGGCGATCCTCACCGAGCGGTTCGCGGAGGACGCCGACCTGATCGGCGAGCTGCGCGAGCGCATGTGGGTGCGTGGCCGCCTGGCGGCCAAGGTGCGGGAGGGCAAGGAGGAGGCGGGCGCCAAGTTCGCCGACTACTTCGACTTCGCCGAGCCGTTCACCGCCTTGCCCTCGCACCGGACCCTCGCCATGCTGCGCGGCGAGAAGGAGGAGGTCCTCGACCTCGTCCTGGAGCCGGAGGAGGCGACGGAGGGGCCTTCGTCGTACGAGGGGATCGTCGCCCACCGGTTCCACGTCGCCGACCGCGGTCGTCCCGGTGACAAGTGGCTGACGGACACGGTCCGTTGGGCCTGGCGCACCCGGATCCTGGTGCACCTCGGCATCGACATGCGGCTGCGGCTGCGCACGGCCGCCGAGGACGAGGCGGTCAACGTCTTCGCCTCCAACCTGCGCGACCTGCTGCTCGCCGCCCCGGCCGGCACGCGCGCGACGCTCGGCCTGGACCCCGGGTTCCGTACGGGTGTGAAGGTGGCCGTCGTCGACGCGACCGGCAAGGTGGTGGCGACCGACGTCATCTACCCGCACGTCCCGGCCAACAAGTGGGACGAGGCGATCGCCAAGCTGGCCCGGCTCGCGAAGGAGCACGCGGTCGATCTGATCGCGATCGGCAACGGCACGGCGTCCCGTGAGACCGACAAGCTCGCCGGTGAACTCATTACCAAGCACCCGGAGTTGAAGCTCACCAAGGTGATGGTGTCCGAGGCCGGCGCCTCCGTGTACTCGGCCTCCGCGTTCGCCTCGCAGGAGCTGCCCGACATGGACGTGTCGCTGCGCGGCGCCGTCTCCATCGCGCGCCGCCTCCAGGACCCGCTCGCCGAGCTGGTGAAGATCGACCCCAAGTCGATCGGCGTCGGCCAGTACCAGCACGACCTGTCCGAGGTGAAGCTGTCGCGTTCGCTGGACGCGGTGGTGGAGGACTGTGTGAACGGCGTCGGCGTGGACGTCAACACGGCGTCGGCCCCGCTGCTCTCCCGGGTCTCCGGCATCACCTCGGGACTCGCCGAGAACATCGTGGCCCACCGCGACTCCAACGGCCCGTTCACCTCCCGCGGCCAGCTGAAGAAGGTGGCGCGGCTCGGCCCCAAGGCCTACGAGCAGTGCGCGGGCTTCCTGCGGATCCGCGGCGGCGACGACCCGCTGGACGCGTCCAGCGTGCACCCCGAGGCCTATCCGGTGGTCCGGCGCATGGTGAAGACGTCCGGGCAGGAAGTCGCCTCGCTCATCGGCAACACGGGTGTGCTGCGGTCGCTGAAGCCGACCGAGTTCGTGGACGAGACGTTCGGTCTGCCGACCGTGACGGACATCCTCAAGGAGCTGGAGAAGCCGGGGCGCGACCCGCGGCCCGCCTTCAAGACGGCCACGTTCAAGGACGGCGTCGAGAAGATCTCCGACCTCACCTCCGGGATGGTGCTGGAGGGTGTCGTCACGAACGTCGCCGCGTTCGGGGCGTTCATCGACGTCGGCGTCCACCAGGACGGTCTTGCGCATGTCTCCGCGCTGTCGAAGACGTTCGTCAAGGACCCGCGTGAGGTCGTGAAGCCGGGTGACATCGTCAAGGTGAAGGTTCTTGATGTCGACATCCCGCGTAAGCGCATCTCGCTGACCTTGCGGCTGGACGACGAGGCTGCGCCGAAGGAGCAGGGGCAGCAGGGCGGTGGGGGTGAGCGGCGTCAGCGAGGCGGGCGTCCGCCTCAACCTCGGCAGCAACAGCGCCAAGGCGGTGGCGGTGGCGGTGGTTCACGTCAGGCTGCGCCGCCGGCGAACAGTGCGATGGCCGATGCTCTTCGCAAGGCCGGGTTGCTCAATCCTAAGGACGGCAAGCGCTGAGGTAGTGGGGAGCTGCGGGTCCGCTGTGGCTGGTCGCGCAGTTCCCCGCGCCCCTGACGGGGCGTTTCCTGACCGCCCTCTTATCGCTCCGTCACCTTCCCCCCTGCCACCTCCAGGCGGCGGGTCACATGGACCGCGTCCAGCATGCGGCGGTCGTGGGTGACGAGGAGGAGGGTGCCCTCGTAGGCGTCGAGGGCGGACTCCAGTTGCTCGATGGCCGGTAGGTCGAGGTGGTTGGTGGGCTCGTCCAGGACGAGGAGGTTGACTCCTCGGCCCTGGAGGAGGGCCAGGGCCGACCTCGTGCGTTCGCCCGGGGAGAGGGTCGCCGCCGAGCGCATGACGTGGTGGGCCTTGAGGCCGAACTTGGCCAGAAGGGTACGTACTTCGGCCGGCTCGGTGTCCGGGACGGCCGCGCAGAACGCGTCCAGCAGGGACTCCTCGCCGTGGAACAGCTGGCGCGCCTGGTCGACCTCGCCGACCAGGACGCCGGAGCCGAGCGAGGCCGTACCGGAGTCCAGCGGGATGCGGCCCAGGAGGGCGCCGAGCAGGGTCGACTTGCCGGCGCCGTTCGCCCCGGTCACCGCGACCCGGTCCGCCCAGTCGATCTGGAGGGTGACCGGGCCGAAGGCGAAGTCGCCGCGGCGGATCTCGGCTTCGCGCAGGGTGGCCACGACGGCACCCGAGCGCGGGGCCGAGGCGATCTCCATGCGCAGGTCCCACTCCTTGCGGGGCTCCTCGACGACGTCGAGGCGTTCGATCATGCGCTGGGTCTGGCGAGCCTTCGCGGCCTGCTTCTCGCTGGCCTCGCTGCGGAACTTGCGGCCGATCTTGTCGTTGTCGTTGTTCGCCTTGCGGCGGGCGTTCTTGACGCCCTTGTCCATCCAGCCGCGCTGCATCTGGGCGCGGTCCTGGAGGGCGGAGCGCTTGTCGGCGTACTCCTCGAAGTCGTCGCGGGCGTGCCGGCGGGCCACGTCCCGTTCCTCCAGATAGGCCTCGTAGCCACCGCCGTAGAGCGTGATCTGCTGCTGGGCCAGGTCGAGTTCGAGGACCTTGGTGACCGTGCGGGTGAGGAACTCGCGGTCGTGCGACACGACGACCGTGCCGGCGCGCAGGCCGGAGACGAAGCGCTCCAGGCGCTCCAGGCCGTCCAGGTCGAGGTCGTTGGTGGGCTCGTCGAGGAGGAAGACGTCGTAGCGGGACAGGAGGAGGGAGGCGAGTCCGGCGCGGGCCGCCTGGCCGCCGGAGAGGGCGGTCATGGGCTGGTCGAGGTCGACGGACAGGCCCAGGGAGTCGGTGACCTCCGCGGCCCGCTCGTCGAGGTCGGCGCCGCCGAGGTCGAGCCAGCGCTCCAGGCTCGTCGAGTAGGCGTCGTCGGATCCGGGCGCGCCGTCGACCAGCGCCTGGGTGGCCTCGTCCATCACCCGCTGGGCCTCGGCGACGCCGGTGCGGCGGGCCAGGAACTCCCGTACCGTCTCGCCGGTCCTGCGCTCGGGCTCCTGCGGGAGGTGGCCGACGGTGGCGCTCGGCGGGGAGAGCCGCAGCTCGCCCTCCTCCGGTGCGAGCAGGCCCGCGAGCATCTTGAGCAGCGTGGACTTGCCCGCGCCGTTGGCACCGACCAACCCGATCACGTCGCCGGGCGCGACGACGAGGTCGAGCCCGGCGAAGAGGGAGCGGTCGCCATGTCCGGCGGCGAGGTTCTTGGCGACGAGGGTGGCAGTCATCAGACCGCCGATCCTAACGTCCGGGTGCCGTCTCCCGCCGCCGGGTTCTCACCGTGCCATCGCCTCCACCAGCACACTCCCGGCGGTCCGCGCCACCACGAAGGACTGTCCCTTCACCGCCTTGGCGTCCAGGGCGATGCGGTGGCGGCCCGGTTCGAGGACGCCGTCGAAGACCTCGTGGGCGTGGGCGCGGTAGAGGCGGTCGAGGCGGTACGCCGTGAGGCTGACCCGGCAGGACGAAGTGACCTCGACGCCCGCCTCGCCGTCGGCGGCGACCAGGCGGGTGAGGCGGCGCAGTTCCACCGGGCTGCGGTCCAGGGCGTGTTCGATCTGGGCGACGAGCAGCGGGACTATCGGGGCGAGGCCGTCGACGTAGGCGACGTCGACGCCGGCCTGTTCGAAGGCGTGGCGTACGGAGGCACGTTCCTGCTCGGTGACCGCGCGGCCGAAGGCGACGGCGCCGTAGCTGCGCAGTTCGTCGGTGTGGACGTCGTTCGTGTCGTGGGCGATGTCGGCGCCGATGCCGATGATGCGCAGGGCGGCGGCGAGTTTGGCGAGCAGGGCGACGCGGGCGCCGATCAGCAGGACCCGGCGGCGGGTGCTGCCCGGGCCGCCGTCGAGGAGGGCGGCGAGGGCCTCGCGGTACTCGGTGCCGTGGAAGCGGAGCGGCCCGATGCCGTGGTAGCCGTTGAGCTCCAGGTCGGCGTGTTCGTCGGTCTGCCAGGCGAAGTCCCGCCAGATGTAGTCGTCGCCGTCCTTCTCGATGGCCGCGGTGACCGCGCCGCAGGCCAGGTCGGCGCAGTCGGGGCAGCCGTAGATGACGTAACGCCCGTCCGGAAGCGGGGCATGCGCCTCCAGGAGCAGGCTGCGGACCTGTTCGGTGAAGATCGCGGGTGGGATGTCGGAGGCCAGTGGGGAGACGGCGTCGAGGTCGGAGAGCTGGAACAGCAGCGGGCGTCCGTCGACGATGAAGTCCAGGAAGTCCCGGTGAACCTGGTAGTCACCATTGACGAGGACTCCACCGGCACGCATCGCCGGTGCCAGGCCGAAGGTCGCGTACTCGGCAGACATGCTGTGAGTATTCCCGCACCGACAGCGATCTGCGCACGGCATGGGACATTCCGCTACGGTCCGGGAATGGAGAGCGGATCGAACAGCGATGTCATCGTGATCGGTGGCGGGGTCGTCGGCCTGACCACGGCCGTCGTTCTCGCCGAACGCGGGATACGAGTGCGGGTCTGGTCCCGGGATCCGGCCGAGCGCACGACCTCGGCCGTTGCCGGCGCGCTCTGGTGGCCCTACCGGATCGAACCGGAGGCGCGGACCGGCGCGTGGGCGCTGCGCTCGCTCGGGGTGTACGAGGAGTTGGCGGCGCGGCCCGCGGAGACGGGCGTACGCATGGCCGAGGGCGTACTCGGCGAGACGCGGCTGGACGAGTTGGGGCCGTGGGCGGCGCGGGTACCGGGGCTGCGGGCGGCGACGGGTGACGAGTACGCCGGGACGGGACTGTGGGCGCGGTTGCCACTGATCGACATGCCGACCCATCTGCCGTGGCTGCGGGGGCGGTTGGCGAAGGCGGGCGGGGTGGTCGAGGAGCGTACGGTGTCCGCGCTCGCGGAGGCGGACGCGCCGGTGGTGGTCAACTGCTCGGGCCTCGGCGCCCGTGAGCTGGTGCCGGACGCGAACGTGTATCCCGTCCGAGGTCAGTTGGTCGTGGTGGAGAACCCCGGGATCGACACCTGGCTGGTCACCACCGCCGACGACGGCGAGATGGCGTACTTCTTCCCGCAGCCCGGCCGCCTGTTGCTCGGTGGCACGGCGGACGAGCACGCCTGGACCACCGAGCCGGATCCGGCGGTGGCCGAGGCGATCGTACGACGGTGTGCGGCCCTGCGGCCGGAGATCGCCGGGGCGCGGGTGCTGGAGCACCGGGTGGGGTTGCGGCCGGCCCGGGACGCGGTCCGGTTGGAGAGTGAAGTCCTCGCGGACGGGCGGCTGTTGGTGCACAACTACGGTCACGGCGGGGCGGGTGTGACGGTGGCGTGGGGGTGCGCGGAGGAGACGGCGGGGCTCGCGTCCGCCTGAGCGGCCGGGCAGCCGGGCAGCCGGGCGGCTGAGCGGCTGAGCGGCTGAGCGGCTGGGCAGCCGGGCGGCTGGGCCAACAGCCGGTCAGTCACGCCGTGTTCCGCCCCGCCCGCCCCCCTCACCCGTGGTCGTGCCCCAAGGGGTCGCCCTCCGTGTCGGTGCCCGGGCCCGGGCCGACCTTGATCTCGAAGTCGCCGTCGTACTTCTTGTGACCCTCGATCACGGCGAGTTCGACGGCCTCGGAGCCCATCTCGCCGCGCACGATGACCGGGTCGCGGCGGAGGTCGCGCAGGAGGGCTACACACATGCCGATCATCACCAGGACGAAGGGCGCGGCGGCCAGGATGGTGAGGTTCTGCAGGCCGGTGAGGGCGTCGTCCTCACCGCTGCCGACGAGCAGCATGATGGCCGCGACGGCCCCGGTGACCACGCCCCAGAACACGACGACGAACCGGCCGGGTTCCAAGGCACCCTTCTGGGAGAGCGTGCCCATCACGATGGACGCGGCGTCGGCTCCGGACACGAAGAAGATGCCGACCAGGATCATCACCAGGAGGCTGGTGGCGGTCGCGATGGGGAACTCCTGGAGGACGCCGAAGAGTTGGGCCTCGGGCGTCGACTTGCCGCCCAGCGCGCCGCCCTCCTTCAGCTTCATCGCCGTACCGCCGAAGACCGCGAACCAGACGAGGCTGACCGTGCTGGGGACGAGGATGACGCCGCCGACGAACTGCCGGATGGTGCGGCCGCGGCTGATCCTGGCGATGAACATGCCGACGAAGGGCGTCCAGGAGATCCACCAGGCCCAGTAGAAGACGGTCCAGCTGCCGAGCCAGTCCGCGACGCCCTTGCCGCCGCTGGCCTCCGTGCGACCCGCGAGCTGGGGCAGGTCGCCGAGGTAGGCGAAGATCGAGGTGGGCAGCAGGTCCAGGACGATGATCGTGGGGCCCGCGATGAAGACGAAGACCGCCAGGATCAGGGCCAGCACCATGTTGATGTTGGACAGCCACTGGATGCCCTTCTCGACACCGGAGACCGCCGAGGCGACGAACGCCAGGGTCAGCACGGCGATGATGGCGACGAGCAGGCCGGTGCTCACGTCGTCCATCCAGTCCAACTCCTGGAATCCGGAGCCGATCTGGAGGGCGCCGAGACCGAGCGAGGCGGCGGAGCCGAAGACGGTGGCGATGATCGCGAGGATGTCGATGACCCGGCCTGCGGCGCCGTTCGCGTGCCGCTCCCCGATGAGCGGGGTGAAGACCGCGCTGATGGTCTGGCGGCGGCGCTTGCGAAACGTGCTGTAGGCGATGCCGAGGCCGACCACCGCGTAGATCGCCCAGGGGTGCAGCGTCCAGTGGAAGAGGGTGGTGGCCATCGCCGTCTGCATCCGCTCGCCGGAGTCGGCAGGGGTCGTTCCCGGCGGCGGGGTCGTGTAGTGCGCGAGCGGTTCGCTGACGCCGTAGAACATCAGGCCGATGCCCATGCCGGCGCTGAACATCATCGCGACCCAGGACACCGTGCGGAACTCGGGTTCCTCGCCCTCGGCGCCGAGGTGGATACGGCCGTAGCGGCTGATCGCGAGCCACAGGGCGAAGGCCACGAAGCACGAGGCGGACAGCATGAAGGCCCAACCGCCGTTGTGGATCAGGCCGTTGAGCATCGTCGTGGAGACGCTCTCCAGGGAGTCCGTCGCCGCCCAGCCCCAGATCACGAAGGCCACGGTGATGGCGGCGGTGACACCGAACACCACCCGGTCGGTGCGGTTGCCGGGCGGGGCCGACGTGCCCTCCCGGTCGCCTCCCTGCTGCGGATCGTCGGTCATCGGCGGCACCTTCCCCTGGGCGTTTTGGGCGTATCTGTCGAGCTATGCCCCAAGGGCCTATCACAGGTGGCGTGGTCCGGGCGGTCGCGGCACTCGGTCCCGGTCCGAGTCGTGGTTTCAGCTATGCCTGAAACGTCTGGCGGTGCCATGTCAGGCGACCCCACGCTGACCCCAGGACGAGACCGAACCACTCAGACCCCGGGGGAATCCGATGAGGCAGAAGAAGTCGATCAGAGCGATGTTCGCCGCCGTGCTGTGCGCGGGGGCCCTGTTCGCCGCGACGGGCACCGCGGACGCCGTGCAGGAGACGGCCGACGGAGGCACCTCCGTGCTGGTCGTGAACACCTTCCAGAGCCTGGGCACGCTGCGCTGCATGGACGACAGCAAGTCCTTCGGGTTCCGCACGTACCCCTGCAACGGCGGCATCTACCAGAACTGGGACGTCCACGTCTTCAACGACGGCACGCGCCGCTTCCAGAACCAGGCCACGGGACGCTGTCTCTACGACGGCCCGGCCGGGTTCAGCACGCAGTTCTGCGACAGCTCCGAGTCCGTGAGCTGGTACATCGTCCGCCACCACGAGGTGCGCCTGACCTTCCGCAACCAGTACACCGACCGTTGCATCGACGACAGCGACGACAGCGGCTTCCGCACCACCGGCTGCAACGGCGGCATCTACCAGGACTGGGTCTGACGGACCGTCACACGCGAAGGAGGCGCAATGGCCGACGAGATGGTGGAACTCGCGCAGCGGTTCATCAACTCCTACAACGTGTCCGGCATCCCGAAGGTGGAGGTGAACGGGAGGACCAGCTGGACGGTGATGTACGCCCTGACCCGGGCGCTCCAGTACGAGCTGGGCATCACCACGCTGTCCGACACCTTCGGTCCGACGACACTGAGCACGCTCCAGTCCCGGTTCGGACCGCAGATCGACGACCTGACCCGGCACGGCAACGTCTACCGGATCGTGCAGTCGGGCCTGTACTGCAAGGGCTACGACGGCGGCGGCATGGACGGCACCTACAACGGCCGGACCGCGGACTCGGTCGCCGAGCTCAAGTCCAACATGGGCGTGGGCGGGGCCTATCCGGGCAGCGGGCTCCAGCCGAAGGTGTTCAAGGCGCTGCTCACGATGGACCCGTACGTCCGGGTGGGCAACGGCACCGAGCAGGTGCGCACGATCCAGCAGTGGCTGAACGGGCGGTACGTCCAGCGCCGGGAGTTCTTCATCTGCCCGGCCGACGGGAACTTCTCCCGGGACGTGCAGAAGGCGCTGGTCTTCGCCCTCCAGTACGAGATCGGGATGAGCGACGACGTCGCCAACGGGCGTTTCGGGCCCGGGACTCAGGACGGTGTCAGGACGCAGGCGGTGCTCGGTCTCGGCTCGGCCGACGGCGCCAAGCAGTTCGTGCACCTGTTCCAGGCGGCGATGCGGTTCAACGGCTGGGACGTCGCGTTCGACGGCTTCTACTCGGGGTCGCTGCTCAGCACCGTCGTGGACTTCCAGCGGTTCGCGCAGCTGCTGCCCACCAACGGCAGCGCGGACTTCCGTACTTGGGCCTCGCTGCTGGTCAGCACCGGCGACCCGAGCAGGGCCGGCACCGCGGCCGACTGCATCACCGAGATCACCCCGGCCCGCGCCCAGGCGCTGCGGGCCGCCGGATACACCACGGTGGGGCGGTACTTGACCAATGCGAACGTCACCAACCCGAAGAACAAGAAGATCCAGCCCGGTGAACTCGCCAACATCGTCGCGGGCGGCCTCTCGGTCTTCCCGATCTACCAGACCAACGGCGGCGACCCCGAGTACTTCAACGCGCAGCAGGGCGCCACGGACGCCCTGGCGGCCCTGGAGGCGGCCCGGGGACACGGCTTCAAGTACGGCACCATCATCTACTTCTCCGTCGACTACGACGCCGTCGACGAGGAGATCACCAGCCGGGTCATCCCGCACTTCCGGGGCCTGGTCAACCGGATGGCCGCGTACGGCAGCGAGTACCGCGTCGGTGTGTACGCGCCCCGCAACATCTGCAGCCGGCTCGCCAAGGCCGGTCTGACGGCGTCCAGTTTCGTGTCCGACATGTCGACCGGCTACAGCGGCAACCTGGGCTTCCCGCTGCCGAAGGACTGGGCCTTCGACCAGATCGCGACGATCACCGTGGGCTCGGGCGCCGGATTCATCGAGATCGACAAGGACGTCGCGTCCGGCCGCGACACCGGGCAGACCCAGTTCACGCCCCGGGGCCCGGACACCGCGCTGGACGTGCCCTTCGACATGAACCAGTGGGGCGCCCTGGCCACGGACCTCGTCCACTACATCGAGGACAACGGTCACGACGACTGGTACCGGGACCGCACCCCGGAGGAGTGCATCACCAAGGTCCTCGACATGGACGCGCTGATCACGGGTCTCGCCCGCTCCTTCCGGATGCGCAAGTCGCTCATCCAGGCGGTCACCTTCTGGGAGTACCAGGCCGACTTCACCGACGAGGCCGTGGACGTACTGGTCGCCACCTACTTCAACTGGGAGGAGGCGCAGGCTCTCTGGGAGCAGAACCCCGTCGGGGAGCCGCCCACCCCGCCGCTCGTGATCAAGGACGACTCCAGCACGGGTGTCGCCCAGATCTACGGCAGGACCGCGATCAAGGCCCGCAACTACTGCATCGACGCGGACGTGGTCTCCGGCCCGATCCAGGACATGGAGGACTGGCGGGCCCGCCGGGCGGTCTGGGACCGGCTGCGCAACGACGACGACTACAACGTGAGCACCGTCGCCCTGGTCCACATCCACTCGGCCCACCTCGTGGGCGTCACCACCGACCGGCTGCGCTACTCCGACGCCGACAACGTCGCGGTGCTCGCCCGCTACAACGGCACCAACGACGACGCCCAGGAGTACGGCCGCCGGGCGCGCGATCTCTACAACATCTTCGAGCGTTTCAACGCGGCTCTGCGGGCCTAGGGGGTTCCGGTATGAACACGAGCGACTCAGCGGACAACGCCGAGGGCAGACAACTGCCGCGCCGGTCCGTCCTGTTGGCCGGGCTGGCGGGGGCGGTGGCGGCCGGCGTCACCGTGGGCCTCCCGGCCCCGGCGACGGCGGCCGGGCGACCGCCGTCGGCCGCGGCCGGCACCAGCGCCAACGGCTGGCCGGTCACCACCACCGGCATCGCCACCCTGCCGGTCCCGGGCACCCCCGCCTCCGTCGCACTGCGCGAGGGCGAGGTCTCGGTGGTGCTCCTGCACGTCGTACGCCGCTTCCACTACGAGGTCGAGGAGGTGGCCCGGCACGAACTGGCCGGGCACCGGTCCGCCGCGGGGCTGACCGGGCACCGCACCAACTACGCCTCCGGAACCGCCGTGGCCGTTCGCCCGGACGCGTACCCGCTCGGCGCGGACGGCGTGCTGTTCCCGCACCAGGAGCGCGCGGTGCGGGACATCGTCCGGGAGTGCGAGGGCGTGGTGGCCTGGGGCGGCCGGCTGCGCCGGCCGCACGTGGCGCACTTCCAGATCGACGTCCGCCCCGGTGATCCCAGGCTGCGCCGGCTGGCCGCCCGGATCGGGGGCTGGACTCAGCTTCCCGGCGAGGGCGCGGGGGTGTTCCCGCTGGCCGCCTGACCGAAGCTCCGGCCGGCCGTCGGGTTCGCGTACCCGGCGGCCTGCTGCGCCGCGCTCTCCGGCCAGCGCTGCGGGATGCCGCGCCGGCCGTCCAGGAGGGCCTGTCCGAGCGGTGTCGTGCTGTGGTGGACGCCCTGTCCCCGGCGTTGGGTGACGATCAGGCCCGCCTCGCGCAGGGCCGCCGCGTGCTGCGAGACCGTCGCCGGGGACACGATGAGCCGACGGGCCAGCTCACCGGTCGAACCGCCGCCGGACGCCGCCGCGTTGAGCAGTTCGGCACGCGTACGGCCGAGCAGGGTGCGCAGCGCCTCGCGCCCATCGTTCACCGGGCCGTCCTCCTCCTGGGCCCAGCCGAGGTCGTGGACGACCGGATAGACGATCACCGGAGGACGCTCCGGGTCGCGCAGGGTGATCGGGGCACGCCAGCAGAAGAACGACGGCACCAGGAGCAGTCCGCGGCCGTCCAGGTGGATGTCGCGGTCGTACGTGCTGGCCATGGTGAGCACGCCCGACTCCCAGCGCAGGCCCGGGTGCACGGTGGCCAGCATGGCTTCGGTGCCCCCGTCCAGGACGGCCCGCGCACGCAGCGCGCGGTCCGCCTCGACCGTCGTGCGCACTCGCGTCCAGTGCGGGCGCAGGGCCTGGTCGAAGTAGCCGTGCAGGACGGCGCCCAGACGGCCCAGGGTGCCGGTGTCGCCCTCGGCGAGCGGCCGGGTCCACGTCCCGATGCGGCGCGCGGCGGCCAGCCCGGCCACGTCCCGGCGCAGCAGCTTGCGCGGGGTGGACAGGACGGCGTCGATCCCCGTGTCCAGCTCGTTCCGGTCGAGCGCGGGGGTGAGGAAGTCGGCCGAGTAGCCGCGGGGCGGGGCGAGATCGAGCAGCATGCGGACGCCGGCGGGCAGTCGGGTGCGGACGTGCCGCCGCCAGGGCCCGAACACGACGGTCCCGTCGCAGCCGGCGAGCAGGTGGAGGCTGAGCAGCAGCTCCCACATGGGATGCGGGCCGCTCACGACCCGTATTCGGGCCAGGTCGGCGTCCGTGAAATGGAAGTTCAGCATGGTGGTTCCCCCGTGGTGGTGCGTCGTGCGCTGTGGTCAGGAGCCGTTCCACGCCGTGGTCAGCGGCGGGAACGGTCCCTGAATCGGTCGGCCCACGGCATGCGCGCCGTGGGCCGACGGTCCGTCAATTTCCGTCCGGGACGCGCTGGGTGCGCGGTGCGCGGACCCCGTCGAGGTCCGTCGCCTCCGCCACCGCGCCGGACGTGCCCGAAGTGGCCTGCCTGAACGCGGACGCACCGCCGACCAGCGGTACGCGTGCGGACGTGCGGGACAGGTCGATGGTGAGCGTCGGCTTGTCGGCCGGCGGGTCGATGAGGTCCTTGTCGGTGCCCGCGACGATCAGGGCGAGGCGGTGTCCGGCCGGGACGACATGGTCGGTGGCCGCGAGGTCGAGGGTGATGGTGTAAGCCTTGCCCGGGGTGAGCGCAACTCCCTTGCGGTCGGAGGCGTAGGTGCCGAGGTCGGCCCAACCACGGCTGACCACCGTGTAGTCGACGGCGGTCTTCTTCGCCGCGGTGTTCTTGAAGCAGGCGCTGTCACCCGTGGTGCTCGCGCCCCAGCAACTGCGGTCGGTGAGCGTGCTGATGCCCTCGCCGCCGGCGGCGTAGTCGCGGATCGTGTCGGGACCGAGGTCGACCAGGACGGCGGAGAGGTGGGCCGTCGGGGTGGTCGGGGTGGCGGTGATCGTGACCTTGGAGGAGCCGGACAGCCGCAGGTCGCGGCTGAGGGGCTTGGTCACGAAGCCCGCCTTCGCCGGGGTCGACGTGTCGATCTGCGCGGCCCAGTCGGTCTCGCTCAACTGCGGGTCGTCGGTGAACGTTTCGGTGCCGTCGCCCTTGGTGAGGCCGAGGGCGCCGACGCCCGCCCGGGTGCCCTGGTCGGGGCGCAGGGTCGTGGTGGCCGTGGATCGCGGGGGCCAGACCGAGGAGGTGACCCACTGGTCGGGGTGGCGCTCGACGTCGGCCATCGGCTCGCGGTCGATTCCGTTGTCGTAGCCGAGGAGTTCGTGGTCGAACCAGCGGTGCAGGGTGTCGACCCAGGCGCCGCGGCGGAAGTCGAAGGGGTCGACGTGGCCGGTCTGGGAGAGCCAGATCTTGCGCTCGACGCCGTTCTTGGCGAGGGCGTCCCACCACTGGCCGAAGTGCTTGGTGCGGACGTTGAGGTCCTGGAGGCCGTGGGTCAGGAAGACGCTGGCCTTGACCTTGCTCGCGTCCTTGACGTAGTCGCGCTCGGTCCAGAACTTCGTCCAGTCGCCGGTGCGCGGGGCCCCGTCGACGATCTTCTGCTGGACGGCGGCGCACTTGGCGCGGGCGTCGGGACTGTCGACGTAGTCGGAGAGCCAGTCGGGGCCCGAGTCGTAGAGGGGGGCGCCCTGGGCGAAGTAATAGTCGTACCAGGAGGAGATGGCGCTGATCGGGACGATCGTCTTCAGGCCCTTGACCCCGGTCGCGGCGACGCCGTTGGCGATCGTGCCGTCCCAGCTCTTGCCGATCATGCCCGTCTTGCCGTTGGTCCAACTCGCCTTGGCACGTGCGGTTCCGGTGCGGGTGGTGTACGCCTTGGCGCGGCCGTTCAGCCAGTCGACGACGGCCTTGGCGGACTGGATGTCGGAGCGGCCGCCGACATCGACGCAGCCGTCGGAGCGGTTGGTGCCGGCGAGGTCGACGCCGACGAACGCGTACCCCCGCGGCACGAAGTAGTTGTCGTAGAAGAGCGGCATCTGGACCACGTCGCCGTTCGCGTCGTACGTCTTCAGCTGACTCTCGTTGCCGCGGCCGCAGCAGGAGTAGTACGGGCTGGCGTCCATGATGACCGGTATCTTGCGGCCCTGTTGGGCGGGTTCGCGGGGCCGGACGATGTCCACGGCCACCCGGTCGTGCTGTCCGTCGCCGTCACCGTCGAGGCCGGTGTCCACCCAGACGGCCTCGCGGACAGCGTTGTCGTAGGAGTAGACGGGTTGGCTCTCCCGAGGGGCCGCGTGGGCCGTCAGCGGGGTGAGGAACGCGGCCATGAGGGCGGCGATGGCCGCCGTCGCGAGCGGTCTCCAGGTCGTGAAGCGCGTGCGTGTCGGCATGCGCGGGACGGTACCTCGGTCAACTCCCGCACAGAAGGGGGCTATGCGCGAACTGTGGTGCCCCTGTGGCCGAATAAGGCCCCTGCGTGGACCTCGCTCATGTCGGCCGAATGGCGATCGTGTGACAGCGGAGGCCGTGGACAGGGGTGGGTGCACAGGGACTGAATAGGCTCCGAACAGACTTCGTGCCCCCAACACTTGGAGCCTTTCGTGCACCGCAGAATCATCGCGCCGGGCGCACTCGCCGCCGCGTCCCTGATGCTGGCGATCCCGGCGTCGGCCGCAAGCTACTCCCCCGGCGCGCCAGGTATCGGCGACCCCTACTACCCGGCCTACGGCAACGGCGGATACGACGTCTCCCACTACGACCTGAGGCTTCAATACCAGCCCACCACCGACGAGTTGGCGGGTACGGCGACGATCCTGGCGAAGACCACGCAGGATCTGTCGAGCTTCGACCTGGACTTCCTGCTGGACGTCAGCGAGGTGCGGGTCAACGGCGCCGCGGCCACCTTCACGACCTCGGGCCAGCACGAGCTGGTGGTCACGCCGAAGACGCCGCTGGCCAAGGGCACGGCGATCACCGTGGTCGTGCGCTACAGCGGGGTGCCGTCCACGAAGAGCGCGTACGGCTTCTCGACCTGGCACCGCACGCCCGACGGGGCGATCGCGGCGGACGAGCCCGAGTCGGCCTGGTGGTGGTACCCGAGCAACGACCACCCGCTCGACAAGGCGACCTACGACGTGTCGGTGGCGGTGCCGAACGGTACGCAGGTGATCTCCAACGGGCTGCTCCAGTCGACGAGTTCGCAGCGCGGCTGGACCCGCTACAACTGGCGTGAGAACAAGCCACAGGCGACCTACCTGACCACCCTCGCGGTCGGGAAGTTCGACATCACGACGAGCACCTCCGAGGGCGGGGTGCCGGTCGTCAACGCCTACAGCAAGGACCTCGGCGACAACGACGGGGCGGCGCGGGCGAGCGTGGAGCGGACCGGGGAGCTGGTGGACTGGCTGAGCGGCTACTTCGGGCCGTATCCCTTCAGTTCGGCCGGCGGCTACGTGCCCAACACGACCACGGGGTACGCGCTGGAGACCCAGACCCGCGTCTACTACAGCCCCCGGCAGTTCGCGAACGGCTCGAACACGTCGGTCGTGGTGCACGAGCTGGCGCACCAGTGGTACGGCGACAGCGTGTCCCTCAAGGGCTGGAAGGACATCTGGATCAACGAGGGCTTCGCCCGGTACGCGCAGTGGCTGTGGTCCGAGCACGAGGGCGAGGGCACGGCGCAGGAACTCGCCGACTATGTGTACGCCTCGCACCCGGCCGACGACGCGTTCTGGACCGTCAAGCCGGGTGACCCCGGTCCGGACAACCAGTTCGCCCTCGCCGTCTACGACCGCGGCGCGCTGGCCGTGCAGACGCTGCGCAACGCCGTCGGCGACGACGCGTTCTTCGCGATCCTGAAGGGCTGGCCGAAGGAGCACGCCTACGGCAACGCGTCCGTGGCCGACTTCCAGGCGTTCGCCGAGCGGGTGTCCGGGCAGTCGTTGTCGGCGCTCTTCGACACGTGGCTGTTCCAGCCGACGAAGCCGGGCGCCTCGACGGCGGGCTCGGCGTCGATCGCTCGGTCGGCGGCTGCTCCTGCTCAGCCGAAGTCGTGGAAGAAGATCGCGGCGACGAATGATGTGCATGAAGGCGCCCACTGAGGGGGTGCCCGGTTCGGTGGTGTGGGGGCTGCGCGTCCGTTGTGGCTGGTCGCGCAGTTCCCCGCGCCCCTTCAGGGCGTGATCGTCGCCGGCTCTTGATCAGTCACCGTGGTCGTAGACCGTGACCCGGATCCCGCGCGTGACCAGGCGCTCCGTGATCAGTGGCTCGACGCGTGACCACTTGCCGCCGGCCAGGCCGCAGCCAATGCGGGGCATGTGGACGGAGGCGTCCAGCTCCAGGGCCTTGTCCGCGAGCTTGCCGAGAGCCGTGTCGATGGCCTCGTACCGGACCGGGACGCCCTTGCTGCCGGTCCGCGTGCCCCGCTGCCCGACCATGTTGGCCACCCACAGATACCGCTCCACCTGTACGAACTGCGCCGCGCCCAGACCGAAGTCGTTCTTCGCGCGGTCGCGGTGCCAGGCCCGGTACGCGGCCTCCGGCTCGGGCCAGCGGCGGGAGAGGGCCAGGACGAACCCCTTTCCCCATCCCCCGATGTCGTTGCAGACATGGGCGATCACCTTGACGCCTTTCACCGACGGAACGGTGGCGTCACCCCGTGTGTAGATGATCTCTGACATGAGGCCACCGTACGGTTCGCCACTGACAACGGGATCGCGCAAGAGGTGTCACAGTTCTGGTGAGACAGCGATACTGATACGCATGACGACCGACACCGGGGAGCCGACGCTCACGATCGACGAACTGGCCGCGCGGGCCGGTGTCACGGTTCGTACGGTTCGGTTCTACAGCACCAAAGGGCTGCTGCCGCCGCCGATGATCGGGCCGCGGCGGGTGGGGCACTACAGCGGGGAGCATCTGGACCGGCTGGCGCTCATCGAGGAGTTGCAGCATCAGGGCATGACGCTGGCGGCCATCGAGCGGTATCTGCAACAGCTGCCGCCCGATCTCAGTGCTCAGGATCTCGCCATTCACCGGGCCGTCGTGTCCACGTGGGCGCCGGAGACGCTGGAGACGCTGAGCCGGGCGGAGCTGCGGGAGCGGGCCGGGCGGGCGTTGAGTGACCATGACGTCGAGCGGCTCGGTGCGATGGGGGTGGTGCGCGCGGACGAGGGCGGATACGTCGTCGACGTCGGGCTGCTTCGGCTCGGGGTGCGGCTGCTCGACGTACCGCTCTCCGAGGAGGCGATCCTCGCGGCGCGCCGGGTCCTGATCGCTCACTCGCGCGCGGCGGCCCACGAGTTGTCGGAGCTGTTCCGCGGGGAGGTCCGGGAGCGGGACGCGCGGGCCGTCAGGTCACTGTCCGCCCACATGGAGCCGCTGGTGCTGCAAGCCCTGCTCACCACCTTCCAGCGGTCGCTGAAGGAAGAGCTGCACGCCTGGGTCGACCGGTCACAGGAACGCCGATCCTCCTGAGACGTTGAGCGTCTGCCCGGTCAGGAAGCCGCTCCCCTCGTCCACCACGTACAGCAGCGTCGAGACCAGGTCGGACGGCTCCTGGGTACGAGCGACGACCTGGCCCGCGCGTACCGCCTCGAAGCCGCCGTCCGCGCCGACCGTCCGCTCGGCCGTCGCGGTACGCACCATGCTCGGCGCGATCGCGTTGACCGTGATGCCGTACGGTCCGAGCGCCGCCGCCAACGCACGCGTGAAGCCGATCAGGCCCGCCTTCGAGGCGACGTAGGGGACCATCGCGGGCGGCGCGGTGAACACGGCGGCCGAGGTGATGTTGATGATCCGACCCCAGCCGGCCGCCTTCAGATAGGGCAGCGCGGCGCTGGTGACCAGGAACGGCGCCTCCAGGTTGACGCGCATGACCCGCCGCCAGTCCTCCAGGGTCGTCTCCTCGAAGGGTTTGGCCGGATACAGGCCCGCGTTGTTCACGACGACGTGCAAAGTGCCGAACTGGTCGATCACCCGCTCCAGGCCCGCCCGCACCTGCTCCTCGTCGCTCGCGTCGGCCACCAGCTCCACGTAGTCGAGGACCTTCCCCGCGGTCTCCTGCTGCGGGACCAGGTCGAGGCCCGCGACCCGGTATCCGCGCCCGGCGAGCGCGACGGCGAACTCCTGCCCGAGGCCTTGTGCCGCTCCGGTCACCAGTGCGGTCCGCGTCTCCATGGGGCGAGTGTGATGACCCGTCAGTCGCTCGGCAAGGGCGCATTTCACTCGCCGGAACGGCACGGTTGCCGCCCGTGGCCGACGGGCCGACGCTGCGGTCGGGCCTCGCCGCCGGCCCGCCCCCAGTGCCTGCCGTACGGGAGCCGTGTCCGATGACCGAGACCGAGCGTGCCGTGGACGACGCCGAGCGCGCCCGCGAACAGGGCGGCGGAGAGGGCGAGTCGCGGGTACGCCGGTGGCGGCCGCGGCGGCTGGTGCGGGACGAGTTCGGTGTCCTGCTCGTGCTGGGGCTGCTGATCGCCGCGATCGGGATCCCGTACCCGGACTTCCTCGACACCGACAACCTGCTGACCACCGCCCACAATTCGGTCTACATCTCGCTGATGGCGTGCGGCATGGTCTTCGCCCTCGCCATGCGCGAGGTCGATCTGTCGGTGGGCGGCACCTACGCGATGTGCCTGGTCGTGGGGGCGTTGTTGGTACGGGACGGGCTCGCACCGTGGCTCGCGGTGCCGGTGATGCTGGTGTGCGGGATCGGGCTCGGCGTGTTCAACGCGCTGGTGACGACGCTGCTCGCGCTGCCGTCGTTCATCGTGACCCTGGGGACGCTGCTGCTCTTCCGGGGCGTCGGACTCGCGCTGGCCGACGGCAAGCAGATCACCGATCTGCCGCTGGACGACTCCTTCTTCACCTTCGCGGGCGGCGATCCGGGCGGAGTGCCCTTCGCCCTGTGGGTGCTGCTCACGGTGGTGGTCGTCCTCACCGTGGTGCTCTCCCGCAGCCGGTTCGGGGCCCGGGTGCGGGCGATCGGGTCCAATCCCGACGCCGCCGCGTTCAGCGGCATCCCGGTGGTCCGCACCCGCGTCCTGGCCCTGGCGCTGTCCGGCCTCACCACGGCGTGCGCCGCCTCGCTCGCTCTCGCCTTCTACGGCGCGGGCGACCCGACGCTCGGCCAGGGCTACGAGTTGCAGGCGATCGCCGCGTGCATCATCGGCGGCACCCCGCTGGCCGGCGGGCGCGGTTCGGTGGTCGGCGCGGTGGCCGGGGCGATGATCCTGTCGGTGGTCGCCTCCGGGCTGGTGTTCTTCGAAGTACCCATCAACTGGACGTCGTTCGCGACCGGCGGGGTCATCCTCGTCGCCGTCGCGGCCGACAGCGCACTGCGCCGCACGGGACGGCGGCGCAGATGAACACCCGGGCCGGGCAAGGCTTTTGGAGGCCGTGATGCACCGCCGATTCCGTACGACCGCCGCCGCGCTCGGCGCGCTGGTGCTGCTCGGTGCCGCCGGGTGCGGGGACAACAGCCCCGGATCCGGGGGCGGTGAGCTGAAGATGGGCATCGCGGTCGCCAACATCTCGCTCAACTTCGCCCACGAGATGGTGCTGGGCGCGGAGAGCGCGGCGAGTCACGCCGGGAAGGTCGACTTCAAGGCCGTCGGGCCGCCCAACACCGACGGCCCGGCCGAGGTGCAGCTCTTCCAGAACCTCACCGCGCGCGCGAAGGACGGCATCGTCCTGGAGAACCTCGACCCGCCGATCTTCACCCGCCCCGCCGCGCAGGCCGTCGACAAGGGCATCCCGATCGTCGCCCTGGACACCTCCCCCACCGACGGCAGCAAGGTCACCTTCTACGTCGGCAACGACAACTACGCGCTGGGCGAGTCGATGGCCAAGGAGGCCCTGAAGCGGCTCGGCGACGACTCCAAGGGCGAGATCGTCATCGGCGTGCCCAACCCGGGGACCCCGGTGCTGGACAACCGGGCCAAGGGCATCTCCGAGACCTTCGCGAAGGAGGCGCCGGGCGTGAAGGTGCTCGGCCCCTTCCAGACGTACAGCGATCCCGGGCAGAACTACAGCTCCTGGTCGGCGCAGGTCAACGCGCATCCGGACGCGCTGGCCTTCCTCGGCGTCGGGGACGCGGACAGCTACAACCTCGCCAAGATCAAGAAGGCGGAGGGCGGCAAGTGGCTGACGGCCGGTTTCGACGTCGACCCGAAGACGCTCGACGCGGTGAAGGACGGCTCCAACTTCGTGACCATCGACCCGCAGCACTTCCTCAAGGGCTATCTGTCGACGGCGATGCTGATCGAGGCGGTCCGCGACAACGACGGCAAACTGGCGGACGGTTGGTTCCTGTCCCCCGGCGGGGTGGTGGATTCCTCGAACATCGACGAGATCATCACCCGCCAGAAGTCAGCCAAGGCGGCCTACGACTGGTACAAGCCGACGATCGACAAGCTCCTCGACGACCAGAAGGCCAACCTCAAGCCCCTCGAGGACGCGCGCTGAGATGTCGGCCGAAGTGACGCACGAGGACGCCTTGGTCGCGCGTGACCTGGTCAAGTCCTATGGCGGGGTACGGGCGTTGGACGGCGTCGGCATCCGGCTGCGCGGAGGTGAGGTGCACGCGCTGGTCGGCGAGAACGGCGCCGGCAAGTCGACGCTGGTGCGCATCCTGTCCGGGACGCTGACGGCGGACGCGGGCGAGGTACGGACGGCACCGGACACCCGGATCGCCGTGGTCTCCCAGGAGTTGAGCCTCTTCCCGGACCTCACCGTGCGGGAGAACCTCTTCCCGTACGACCCTCCGCGCCGCCTCGGGCTGCTGGACCGGGGCGCGATGGACCGCGCGGCCCGTCCGGTCCTGGCGGAGCTGGGACTGGACGTCGACACGGGCACACCGTTGGGCGAACTCCCCCTCGCCGATCAGCAGTTGTCGGAGATCGCGCGGGCCCTGCTGCGGCGGCCGGGGCTGCTGATCCTGGACGAGCCCACCTCCGCGCTCCCGGCCGCCGCCGTCGACCGCCTGGAGCGGGTCCTGCGCACCCTCACCGGGCGGGGCATCGCCGTCCTGTACGTCACCCACTTCCTGGACGAGGTGATGCGCTTCGCGCGGCGGGTGACGGTCCTGCGGGACGGACGGGTGGCCCTGCCCGGGGCCCGCCGGGCCGAGGTCGACGTGCCCGAGCTGGTCACGGCGATGCTGGGCGGCCGCCCGCCCGGGCCGGCCCGCCGCGCGCGGGCCGTGGTGGATCTGCCGCCGTCGGTGGTGCTGTCCGAGGTGGACGTGCCCGGCCGGCTGTCGGACGTGACGTTCACGGTCCGGGCGGGCGAGGTGGTGGGGGTGGCCGGGCTCCAAGGGGCGGGCCATCTCGACGCGTTGGCGGTGGTGTGCGGGCGTACGGCGGTCTCGGCCGGGCGGGTCGACATCGCCGGGCACGGGTTGCCGCGCTCGCTGCGGGACGCGGTGCGGGCGGGTGTCGCGTTCGTGCCGAGCGACCGCAAGCGGTACGGGCTGATGGTGGACCGGGAGGTGTGGGAGAACACGACGACCGTGAGCTGGCTGGCGCTGGGCCGCGGCGGCGTACTGCCCTCCCGCGCCGAACTCGTGCGCAGGACCGCCGATCTGACGGAACGTCTGCGACTGCGCGGCGGCCCGCACGACCTCGTGGCCCGGCTGTCCGGCGGCAACCAGCAGAAGGTCGTCCTGGCCAAGTGGCTGGCGACCGAGCCCAAGGTCGTCGTCCTGGACGATCCGACGCGGGGCGTCGACGTCGGCGTACGGGCCGAAATACACCGCATCGTCGGCGAGTCGGCGGCGGGCGGCGCGGCCGTGCTGCTCGCGTCGACCGACCTCGCGGAGCTGACGGAGGTGTGCGACCGGGTGCTGGTCTTCGTGCGGGGGCGGGTGGTCGGGGAGGTGCGCGGGGAGCGGCTCACGGAGCGGGAGTTGGCGGTGGCGATGCAGAAGGGGGTGGCGGGGCCGAAGGGGGCGACGGGGCTGGGATGACGGGTCGCCTCGCCGTTCAGGGCGGGCGAGGCGGCCCGTCATCCCTGTACGACGGTGTGCTCCCCTCAGGCCGACAGCGACCGTGTCAGCGCCCGTGCCGCCGCGCAGACCCGGGCGCCGACGCGGGCCACGTCGAGGCGGCGGGTGCCGCCGGTGACGGAGATCGCAGCGATCGGGCGGGGGCCGAGGTCGTGGGCGTAGATCGGCGCGGCGACGGCCGAGATGCCGACCTCGGCCTCCTCCAGGTTGACGCCGTAGCCGCGGGCCCGGGTCAGGGCGAGGTCACGGGCGAGCTGGCCGGGCAGGACCAGGGTGCGCGGGGTGAGCCGGAGCAGCGTGCGGTGCGGTGGTCGGGGGTCCTGGGCGAGGAACACCTTGCCGGTGGCGGTGCAGTGGGCGGGCAGCCGGCCGCCGGTGCGGGAGACGATCGGCGTGGCGCGACGGCCGGTGAGCTTCTCCAGGAAGAGGGTGTCGGGGCCGTCGGGGACGGCCAGGTGCACGTTCTCGTGGGTCATCTCGTGCAGGTCGCCGAGGTAGGGCAGCGCCGCGTCCCGCAACTCCCGCACGCTCGGCGCCGATTGGCCCAGCACGAACAGTCCGAGCCCGATCCGGTAACGGCCCTCCTCGGTGCGCTCCACCAGTCCGAGCCGCACCAGTTCACCGATCAGCCGGTACGCGGTGGGCTTGGGCAGCCCGGTGCCCAGGGCCAGTTCGGCGAGGCTGAGGGCGGTCCCGGAGTCGCCGCAGACACGCAGCAGCATGACCCCGCGGGCGAGCACCGACTTGGGCAGCTGACCGTCCGTCATGGTCCCGATGGTGGTGGCTCGCGCGGGCGGGTGACAAGGCGTGCGGCACGGTGAATGTCACGACCGCAGAGGTACGTCCACCAGCAGCGGGCGCGTCAGGTCGGCCGCCCCGGCGACCAGTTCGCGCAGGTGGTCCGCGGACGCGGCGCGTACGGCGTCGACGCCGAAGAAGCCGGCGGCCTGGGTGAAGTCGAGGGAGCCCAGTTCGGTACCGGGGCAGACGCCCTGGCCACCCATCGACGCGTAGGTGTCCTGGAGGGTGCGGTAGGCGCCGTTGTTCATCACCGCGAAGAGGACGGGGGTGCGCTGGCGGGCCGCGCTCCACAGGCCCTGGAGGCCGAACAGGGCGCAGCCGTCGCCGAGTACGGCGACCACCGGCCGGGCGGGTTCGGCCAGCGCGCGGCCGACGGCGGCGCCGATGCCCCAGCCGAGGCCGCCGCCGACGGTGTGGGTGTAGCTGCCGGGGCGGTCCAGGCGGATCAGGCGGCGCAGCAACAGCCCTACGGTGATGGCCTCTTCGACGACAACGGCGTCCGCCGGCAGTCCGCGGGCCACGGCGTGCGCGGCGGCCCAGGGTGCCAGCGGGGCCGGGGAGTAGGCGGCGCCGGCCTCGGACTCGGTGCGGTCGCGGTCGGCGGTGTGGCGTTCGCCGGCGCGGAGGATGCGGCCCTTGGCGGTGTGCGCGGGTACGTGGTCGCGGAGCAGTTCGGCGAGGCGGTGCAGGGAGGGGGCGAGGGAGCCGACCAGTCCTGCCGTGGCGGGGAAGTTGCGGCCGATCTCGTGCGGGTCTGAGTCGAGTTGGACGACGGTGAGGCCGGGGGGCAACGCCGGTCCGGGGCTGTAGTGGTGGGGCGTGAAGGCGTGCGCGCCCGCGATCAGGACGGTGTCGTACGGGGTGAGGGCGGTGCGGATGGCGTCGTGGCGGGGCGGCAGCATGCCGGCGTACAGGGGGTGTGTGGTCGGGAAGTTGAGGCAGTCGGCCATGGGTTGGTGGTGGACGACCGCGCCGCACGCCTCCGCCGTGCGGACCAGTGCGTCCAGGGCGTCCTCGCGGCCGACGCCGTCTCCCGCGACGATCGCGGGGCGGGCGGCGGCGCCGAGCAGGGCGGCTGCGCGCTCGAGGCCTGCGGCCGGGCCCAGTGGGGGCGTGGGGGTGCAGGCCGGGATCTCGACCTCTGTGGCCTCGTCGAACAGGTCCATGGGGACGGAGAGGAACACCGGGCCCGCGGGTGGGCGGACGGCGAGGGCGAAGGCGCGGCGGAGGGCGAGGGGCAGGTCGTGGGCGTGCTGGACGTCGTGGGCGGCCTTCACCGCGGGGGTGGCCAGCGCCACTAGGTCGCCGGTGAGCATGGGGTCCTGTTGGAGGTGGCGGCGGTGTTGTTGGCCGGCGGTGACCACGAGGGGGGTGCGGGAGCGGCGGGCGTTGAGGAGGCCGATGATGCCGTTCGCCAGGCCGGCGGCTATGTGGAGGCTGGCGAAGGCGGGGCGGGCGGTGCCTCTCGCGTAGCCGTCCGCCATGGAGATGACGGCGCCCTCGTGTGTGCCGAGGACGTATTCGGGGGCGCCGGGGGTGTTCGACAGGGCGGCCAGGAAAGGGAGTTCGGTGGTGCCCGGGTTGCCGAAGATTCGGTCCACGCCCTCGCCGCGGAGGATGTTCAGGGCGGCGAGGGCGGGGCGGTGGCCCATGGCGGGCGCTCCTCGTGGGGACGGGAACGGGTGGGGTTCTCAGCGGTCAGCGTCGGGGAGTTGGGGGGTGGGGGCAAGCGTGGTGTGTCGCTCAGCGGTACGGCTTTTCTCGCCCCCGCCGCCCCTACCCGTCCCATCCCCAGGGGCTCTGCCCCTTCGACCCCGCCAGGGGGCTCTGCCCCCTGGACCCCCGCTCCTCAAACGCCGGAGGGGCTGAAATGCCTACGCGTCCCCGAAGGTCTCCCCCTTCTCCGCCTTCTCCACCAGCAACGCCGGCGGGTTGAAGCGTTCGCCGTAGCGGGCCGCCAGTTCGTGGGCGCGGGCTACGAACCCGGCGACACCGCCCTCGTAGCCGTTGACGTACTGGAGGACTCCGCCGGTCCAGCCGGGGAAGCCGATGCCGAAGATGGAGCCGATGTTCGCGTCGGCCACCGACGTGAGGACGCCCTCCTCGATGAGCTTCACCGTGTCCAGGGCCTCCGCGAAGAGCATGCGTTCCTGCATGTCCTCGAAGGGGATCTCGTGGCCGGGCTTGGTGAAGTGTTCGCGCAGGCCCGGCCAGAGGCCGACTCGCTTGCCGTCCGCGTCGTAGTCGTAGAAGCCCGCTCCGCCGCTGCGGCCGGTGCGGTCGAAGTCGTCGACCATGCGGTCGATGACGGCTTCGGAGGGGTGGCCGGGCCAGGTGCCGCCCGCTTCCTCGACGGCCCGCTTGGACTCCTGGCGGATCTTGCGCGGGAGGGTGAGGGTCAGTTCGTCCACGAGGGAGAGGACCTTGGCGGGGTAGCCGGCCTGGGCGGCGGCCTGTTCGATCGACGCGGGCTCGATGCCCTCACCGACCATCGCGACGCCCTCGTTGATGAACTGGCCGATGACCCGGGAGGTGAAGAAGCCTCGGGAGTCGTTCACCACGATCGGGGTCTTGTTGATCTGGCGGACCAGGTCGAAGGCTCGGGCCAACGCCTCGTCGCCCGTCCGTTCGCCCTTGATGATCTCGACCAGCGGCATCTTGTCGACCGGTGAGAAGAAGTGCAGGCCGATGAAGTCCGCCTGGCGGTCCACCCCTTCGGCCAGTGCGGTGATCGGGAGCGTCGACGTGTTGGAGCACAGGAGCGCGTCCGGTTCGACGATGTGCTGGATCTCCTGGAAGACCTTGTGCTTGAGGGTCGTGTCCTCGAAGACCGCCTCGATCACCGCGTCGCAGCCCGCCAGGTCCGCCGGGTCGGCGGTGGGGGTGATGCGGGCGAGAAGGGTGTCCGCCTTCTCCTGGGTCGTACGGCCTCGGGAGACCGCCTTGGCGCACAACTTCTCGGAGTACGACTTGCCCTTGGCCGCCGCTTCCGGGGATACGTCCTTGAGGACCACCTCGATGCCTGCGCGGGCGCATGAATAGGCGATGCCCGCGCCCATCATGCCCGCGCCCAGGACGGCCACCTTGCGGACCTTGCGGGGCTCGATGCCCTTGGGGCGGTTGGCGCCGGAGTTGACGGCCTGGAGGTCGAAGAAGAACGCCTGGATCATGTTCTTCGAGGTCTGTCCCGCGGCCAGTTCGACGAAGTAGCGGGCCTCGATGACCTGCGCGGTCTCGAAGTCGACCTGGGAGCCCTCGACCGCGGCCGCGAGGATGGCCCGCGGGGCCGGGTAGGGCGCGCCGTTGGTCTGCTTGCGCAGGTTGGCCGGGAAGGCGGGCAGGTTGGCCGCGAACTTGGGGTTGGCGGGCGTGCCGCCCGGGATGCGGTAGCCGGGCTTGTCCCAGGGCTGCTGCGACTCGGGGTGCGCCTCGATGAAGGCGCGGGCCTTGGCGAGGAGTTCGTCGGGGGTGGCGGCCACGTCGTCGATCAGGCCGTTCTGCAGGGCGCGTTGCGGGTTGTACTGGGTGCCCTGGAGGAGGACCTTGAGCAGTGCGTCGGCGATGCCGAGCAGACGGACCGTGCGGGCGACGCCGCCGCCTCCGGGGAGCAGGCCGAGCGTGACCTCGGGGCAGCCGATCTTGGAGCCGGGCGCGTCCAGGGCGATCCGGTGGTGGCAGGCGAGGGCGATCTCGTAACCGCCGCCCAGGGCCGCGCCGTTGATCGCGGCGACGACCGGCTTGCCCAGCGTCTCGATGCGGCGCAGGTTGCGCTTGATCGCCAGACCGCCGTCGAACAGCTCCTGCGCGGTCTCCGGGGTGACGCGGATGAGGTCGCGCAGGTCGCCGCCGGCGAAGAAGGTCTTCTTGGCCGAGGTGAAGATGATGCCGCGGATGGAGTCCTTCTCGGCCTCCAGGCGGTCGGTGACCGCCGCGAGGGACTCGCGGAAGGCAGCGTTCATCGTGTTCGCGGACTGGTTGGGGTCGTCGAGGACCAGCGTGACGACGCCGTCGCGGTCCTGTTCCCAGCGGATGGTGGTGCTCTGTGTCATGACAGGGTCTCCGTAGAAGCCGTTGAGGTCTGTTGGTCCGTCGATTCCGCCGGGAATCAGATGCGTTCGACGATCGTCGCGATGCCCATGCCGCCGCCCACGCACAGCGTGGCGAGGCCGTACCGCTTGTCCTGGCGCTCCAGTTCGTCGACCAGGGTGCCGAGCAGCATCGCGCCGGTCGCGCCGAGCGGGTGGCCCAGGGAGATCGCGCCGCCGTTGACGTTGACCTTGTCCAGGGAGATGCCCATGTCCTTGGCGAAGCGCAGGACGACCGCCGCGAAGGCCTCGTTCATCTCGAAGAGGTCGATGTCGTCGACGGTCAGGCCCGCCTTGGCGAGCGCCTTGCGGCTCGCGGGGGCGGGGCCGGTGAGCATGATGGTGGGCTCGGAGCCGGAGACGGCGGCGGAGACGATCCGCGCGCGCGGGGTGAGCCCGTAGCGGTCGCCGACCTCCTTGGTGCCGATGGCGACCAGGGAGGCGCCGTCGACGATGCCGGAGGAGTTGCCCGCGTGGTGGACGTGGTCGATCTTCTCGACCCAGTGGTACTTCTGCAGGGCCACGGCGTCGAAGCCGCCCAGGTCGCCGATGTCCGCGAAGGACGGCTTCAGCCGGGCGAGGGAGTCGGCCGTCGTGCCGGGGCGCAGGTGCTCGTCGTGGTCGAGGACGACCAGGCCGCTGCGGTCCTTGACGGGCACGAGGGACCGCTCGAAGCGGCCCTCCTTCCACGCGGTGGCCGCGCGCTCCTGGGAGAGCGCCGCGTATTCGTCGACGTCACGCCGTGTGAAGCCCTCGATGGTGGCGATGAGGTCGGCGCCGATGCCCTGCGGCACGAAGTTGACGGCCAGGTTGGTCATCGGGTCGTTGAACCAGGCGCCGCCGTCGGAGGCCATCGGCACACGGGACATGGACTCGACGCCGCCCGCCAGGACGAGGTCCTCGAAGCCCGAACGGACCTTGGCGGCGGCCAGGTTGACGGCTTCCAGGCCCGAGGCACAGAAGCGGTTCTCCTGCACGCCCGCGACCGTGTCCGGCAGTCCGGCGACGATCGCGGCGGTCCGGGCGATGTCGGAGCCCTGGTCGCCGACCGGGCTGACGACGCCCAGCACGATGTCGTCGATCGCGGCCGGGTCCAGGCCGGGGAATCGGTCGCGGAGTTCGTGGATGAGTCCGACGACCAGGTCGATGGGCTTGGTGCCGTGCAGGGCGCCGTTCGCCTTGCCTCGGCCGCGCGGGGTGCGGATCGCGTCGTACACGTACGCTTCGGTGCTCACAGGGAAGCCTTTCAATGAGGGTCAGCCCAGCAGGGAACGGCCGATGATCTCCTTCATGATCTCGGTCGTGCCGCCGTAGATGGTCTGGATGCGGCCGTCGGTGAACGCCCGGGCCACGGGGTACTCGGTCATGTAGCCGTAGCCTCCGTGCAGTTGGAGGCAGCGGTCGGCGACGCGCTTCTGCAGTTCGGTCGCCCACCACTTGGCCATGGACGCGTGCACGGCGTCGAGCTCGCCGTCCGCGTGCTCCTCGATGCAGCGGTCGAGGAAGGTGCGGGTGACGGCGCACTCGGTGGCCATCTCCGCTATCTCGAACCGGATGTGCTGCTTGGTGGCGAGCGGCCGGCCGAAGGCCTCGCGCTCCTTGACGTAGTCGGTGGTGATCTCCAGGACGTGCTCGGCCGCGGCGATCGCGGCGACGCCGATGTGCAGTCGCTCCTGGGCGAGGTTCGTCATCAGGTGCACGAACGCGCCGTTGAGCTCGCCCAGCAGGTTCTCCTTGGGGACGCGTACGTCGGTGAAGAACAACTCGGCGGTGTCCTGGGCCTTCTGGCCGATCTTGTCGAGGTTGCGACCGCGCTCGAAGCCGGCCGTGTCCCGCTCGACGACCAGCAGCGACAGCCCGCGCGCACCGCCCTCCGGCGTGGTCCGGGCGACCACGATCACCAGGTCGGCCAGGATCCCGTTGGAGATGAACGTCTTGGAGCCGTTGAGCAGCCAGTGGTCGCCCTTGTCCTCGGCGTGCGTCCGGATGCCCTGGAGGTCGGAGCCGGCGCCGGGTTCGGTCATCGCGATGGCCGTGATCAGCGAGCCGTCGCAGAAGCCGGGCAGCCACCGGCGCTTCTGCTCCTCGGTGGCGAGGCCCGTGAGGTAGGGGCCGATGATGTCGTTGTGCAGGCCGATGGCGATCCCGGGAGCGCCCGCGCGCGTGAACTCCTCGGCGAGTACGGCGCTGTAGCGGAAGTCGGCGGTGCCGCCGCCCCCGTACGCCTCGGGCACGGCGAGCCCGAGCAGCCCCTGCTTGCCGGCCGCCCGCCAGGCCTCGCGCGCGACGATGCCGTCCTTCTCCCACTGCTCGTAGTGAGGCAGCACCTCCCTGGCCAGGAAGGCCCGCACGGTCTCCCGGAACGCCTCGTGCTCGGGGGCGAAGATCTGACGCTTCATGGCAGGTCCTTGGTGAGGCGGGGCACGTCCCAGTCGCGTGCCACCTCGGCCGTGTCCGCGCCGGGTCGGGCGGGCCCGGTGCGCACGGTCGTGGGGGTCCCGGAGAACCGGGGCGCGGGGGCCGGCTGGGTGATCCCGCCGTGGTCGGTGAAGGTGCCGCGGGCGGCGAGGTGCGGGTGGTGCGGGGCCTCGCCGAGCGACAGTACGGGCGCCACGCACGCGTCGGCGCCCTCGAAGACGGCCGTCCACTCCTCGCGCGTACGGCTGCGGAAGCGCGCGGCGACGGCCTCGCGCAGCTCGCCCCAGCGGGACAGGTCCTTGCGGGCGTCGGCGTGCTCCGGGATGCCGAGGAGGGTCACGAACTCCGCGTAGAACTGCGGCTCCAGGGCACCCACGGCCATGTACTTCCCGTCGGCCGTCTCGTACGTGCCGTAGTACGGGCAGCCGCCGTCCAGGAGGTTGACGCCGCGCCGGTCCTGCCAGCCGCCCGCGGCGACCATGCCGTGGATCATCGCCGCGAGATGGGAGGCGCCGTCGACGATCGCGGCGTCCACGACCTGGCCGGCGCCGCTCACGCGCGCGTGGTGCAGGGCGGCGAGGACGCCGACGACCAGGTAGAGGGAGCCGCCCCCGTAGTCGCCGAGGAGGTTGGCGGGGGCGACCGGCGGCCGGTCCGGGTGCCCGATCATGCCGAGGGTGCCGGTGACGGCCAGGTAGGCGATGTCGTGGCCGGCGCGGTGGGCGAGGGGGCCGTCCTGCCCCCAGCCCGTCATGCGGCCGTAGACGAGGCTCGGGTTGCGGGCGTGGCAGGCCTCGGGGCCGACGCCGACGCGCTCGGCGACGCCGGGGCGGAGGCCCTCGACGAGGATGTCGGCGCGTTCGGCGAGGTCGAGCACGCGGGCCGGGCCGTCCGGGGACTTCAGGTCGACGATCACCGAGCGCTTGTTGCGGTTGGTGACGTCGTAGTCCGGGTTGATCCCCAGTCCCACCCCGCCGGGTCGGTCCACGCGGACGACGTCCGCGCCGAGGTCGGCGAGGAGCATGGCGGCGAAGGGCGCGGGCCCGATCCCGGCCAGCTCGACCACGCGCACGCCGACGAGCGGTCCCTGTCCTGGCGTCGTCGCCATCCGACCCCCTAGGTGTGACACAACTGATGTAACACCAATGATGCTAAGAACAGGTTCCATCGAGCACAAGCCCCGAACGAGCAAGCGCTTAGACAATTATCCGCGCACGCTCCACCGATCCGGTACCGCTCCGCCCTCGGGAATCCGGTGCGGTTCAGCGCTCGTCCAGCTCCGATATCAGCCGCTTCGGCGCGATCGTGCGGTAGCTCTCCTCCACCCAGTCGCACAGCAGCTCCGCGGCCGGCGCGCCCTTCTCCGCCAACGGCACGCGCACCCAGCCCGCCTTGCCGAGGCCGTAGCCCGCGGGCTCGGCGCCCGGGGAGGTCAGGGCGTGGGCGTGCGCCTCCTCGTCCTTGAGCTTCACGGTGAGGCCCAGTGGATGGCTGCCGTCGTCGACGCCGAGGAAGACGAACACCTTCTTGTTGACCTTCGCGACGCTCTCGCCCCAGGGGAACTCCTCGACGGCACCCGGCAGCCCCAGGGCGAACTCGCGCACTTTCGCCCATTTCCTCAGGGCGTTCCTGTCCACCGCCACCGGCACACCTCCGGGCTCGTCGTCGGGCTCCGCACCCTTCACGCTAGCCTCGGCCACCGACAACGGCGCGTGCCGCGGACCGAGGGGTGTCATGAGCAGGCTGAACAGGACGGACCGTCCGTACGACATCGTTCTCTTCGGAGCCACCGGCTTCGTCGGAACGCTGACCGCGGAGTACCTCGCCGCGCACGCGCCCGAGGAGCTGCGCTGGGCGATCGCGGGCCGCGACGAGGGAAAACTGGAGCAGTTGCGCGAGCGACTGCCCGGCGGCGGGAAGGTCGGGGTGCTGCGCGCCGATGTCGCGGATCCGGCCTCGCTGCGTGAACTCGCCGAGCACGCGCGCGTGGTGGCGACGACGGTGGGTCCGTACGTGCTGCACGGTCAGGACCTGGTGGCCGCGTGCGCCGAGAGCGGCGCGGACTATCTCGACCTCAGCGGTGAGCCGGAGTTCGTGGACCTCACCTACGTCCGGCACGACGCACGCGCGCGGGAGACCGGTGCCCGGCTGGTGCACGCCTGCGGGTTCGACTCGGTGCCGCACGACCTGGGCGCGTACTTCACGGTCCGGCAGCTGCCGGAGGGGGTGCCGCTGACGGTCGACGGGTACGTGACGGCGGACGCCATGTTCTCGGGCGGCACGTTCGCCTCCGCGCTCAACCAGTTCGCGCGCTGGCGGCCGATGCTCACCGCCGAGCGGGACCGCAAGCGGCACGAGCCAAGGCTGGTGGGGCGCCGGGCGCTGGCACCGATGGGGGCGCCGCGGTTCGCGAAGGAGATCGGCGCGTGGGCGCTGCCGCTGCCGACGATCGACCCGCAGATCGTGCGCCGGTCGGCGCGGGTCCTGGAGCGCTACGGTCCCGACTTCCGCTACCGGCATTTCGCGGCCGCCCGGTATCTGCCCGTCGCGGTGGGCGGGATCGCGCTCACCGGCGGGATCTTCGCGGCCGCCCAACTGCCCGCTGCCCGGCGCTGGTTGTCCGACCGGTTCAAGCCCGGGGACGGGCCGGGTCCTGAGAAGCGGGCCAAGAGCTGGTTCACGGTGCGCTTCGTCGGCGAAGGAGGCGGCCGACGGGTGTTCACGGAGGTCGCGGGCGGCGACCCGGGGTACGGCGAGACGGCGAAGATGTTCGCCGAGTCCGCGCTGTCCCTGGCGTTCGACGACCTTCCGCCGACGGCCGGTCAGGTCACCACGGCGGTCGCGATGGGCGACGCGCTGACCGAGCGACTGCGCGCGGCGGGCCTCACCTTCCGGGTGGTGGCGAGCTGGTGACCGGGCGCAAGGGACGTGCGCCAAGGCGGTCGTTCCGGCCCTAGAGCGTCCAGCCCGCGACCGTGTAGATCATCCCGCCGATCCAGCCGATGCCCGCCAGCACGGCGAGGACCAGTGCGAGGTTCACGACCCGCTCGACGGGACGGTTCGGGTCGGCGAGGGGCTTCGGGTCGCGGCGGCTCGTCATCCGGCGGGTCGTCATGCGGTGCGTCGTCATGGCGCACAGCCTGCCGACAGGACGGGCGCGTCCACATCCGTACAGATACTCAGACCGGGTACTCAGTTCACGCCCGTCCCCTGCCCAACTCCCGCCACCTCAGCCGCCGTCCGTCGCCGCCCGCAGCGCACTTCGGCACAGGGCGTCCGCCCTGCGGGTCGTCTCCGGGAGGCGGAAGGCGGGGGTCAGGGCGAGTACGTGCGCGCAGGCGTCGTCGAGGCCCGTGCGGTGGCCGACGGACACGAAGACCGGCTTGACGGCGTCCCGGGTGCGCAGGGCGCGGCCGACCTCCTCGGTGCCCGCGAGGAGCGGGGACGTGCTCCCGCGCGGGGTGCCGGGTTCGTCGTACGCGAAGGTGAACGGGTTCTTGGCGACGCCGATCGTGGGGAGGCCGGTGAGTACGCCGAGGTGGCTGGCGAGGCCGAAGCGGCGCGGGTGGGCGCGGCCGTAGCCGTCGCAGACGACCAGTCCCGGCGGGCACGGCAGCGCGTCCAGGGCGGCCAGAACGGTGGGGATCTCGCGGAAGGCGAGCAGGCCGGGGACGTACGGGAAGGAGATCCGGCCGACCGCGGTGGCCTCCGCGACGACGTCCAGGGTGGCCGCGTCCAGGACGACGGCGGCCGCCACGACGACGTCCCGTTCGTCGTCGTAGGCCACGTCGACACCGGTCACCCGGCCGGTCCCGGGCGGCGGCCCGGGCTCGTCGAGCACCACCCGGGCGCGCAGTTCGTCCTGGACGGCGCGGGCCTGCTCCTCGGTCGCGGGCCAGCCCGCGGGAATGTGTACGGTCGTCATGGTGGGGACGAGCGTACGGTTCCCGGCGGGCCGACCGACGATCAGGTCAGCTCCTGCCGCCCAGGGCGCGCTGCAACTGGGCCTTGTTCATGTCCGAACGGCCTTTGACGCCCCGGCGTCTGGCCTCCGCGTAGAGCTGGTCGTACGTGGGCCCCTGGGCGCCCTTGTGCGAGCGCTGCCCGCCGCGCCGGCCGGAGGACATGTCCTCGGTCGAGACCCGGCTCGCGGTCTTGGACTCGCCGGAGCGGGCGCGTTCCTTGTTGACGGTGCGCGCGGCGATCTCCTCCGCGCGCCCCGTGCTCTCTCCTCGGTCCTCGGCGCTCTGCTTGATGTGCTCGTACTGGCGTTCCCGCTTGGGGCTCGAACCGCGTGGCATGGTCGTCACTCCTCTCGGCGTCGACGACCGGGTACCCCCGTTTCCCGCGGACGCGTCATCGCTCCAGGCGGGCCACCCTGCCCTGTTCGCCTGCGGCCCAGCAGGCCCGGTCGGCGGTGCAGTCCACGGTGTCGTACGAGCCGGTGTCGACGGTGTGCCAGGTGCGGCCGGCGTCGGTGGTGAGGTCGGTGCCGGTGGGGCCGACCGCGAGGGCGGTGGTGCGGCTGTGCGGGAGCCAGGCGGCGCCGGAGCGGTAGGCGGGCGGCGGCTGCGCGGCGGGGTGCCAGGTGCGGCCTGCGTCGGCGGTGCGGGCGGCGGCCTGCGGTGAGGTCTGGTCGGCGCGGTAGTCGCCGCCGACCGCGAGGCCGTGGGTGCGGTCGCGGAAGGCGAGCGCGAAGACGCCCTTGGCCGGGTCGCCCGCCGGGATCGGCGTGTCGGTGGCCGTCCAGTGCACTCCGCGGTCCGCCGAGTGCAGCACGCGCGCGTGGGCGCCGCCTCCGGTCGCCAGCCAGACGTCGGACGGGCCCGAGGAGACCAGGCACTGCCCGCTGGCGGCGAAGCCGGCCTCACCGGCCAGGGCGGCGGGCATGCCTGCGTTGGGGAGCACCTTCCAGGAGCGGCCGCCGTCGCCGGTCGACAGGATGCGGAACTTCCCGTCCACCGGGTCGCTCATGGCGAGGCCGTGGCGGCTGTCGAAGAAGGTCAGGCAGTCGTAGAAGGCGGCGGCGTCGGTGTTGCGGAAGGACTCCGTCCAGGTCCGCCCCGCGTCCTCGGTGCGGTAGACGCGGGACGCCTCGCCCTCGCCGATGGCCAGCACCACGGCGCGCCGCGCGTCGAACGCCTCGATGTCCCGGAACTGCAACTCGACCGTGCCCGGCGGCGAGACGTTCCGCCACTTCTTCCCACCGTCGGTGGTGCGCAGCACGGTGCCCCCGGTGCCGGCCACCCACGCGGTGTCGCGGTCGACGGCCGCGAGCCCCCGGAAGCGCACGTCAGACGCCCCGGTGTCCTTGAGTTCCCAGTGCGGCGTCCGGTGCTGCGGCTCGTGCGCCTGCGCCGGTACGGCGGTCAGGGCGGCCAGTGCCGCCGCGCTCACCGCCCCCGCGGCCACTGTGCGAACCGTATGTCTCATGCGTCGCGTCTTCCCCATGGGCCTCATGGCGGGCGAAGCTAGCCGACGGGAAGGGTGCCGTCCAGATGGCCGCGGTCGCTGCGGCACATGGTCCGGAGTCCGCCGCAAGGGGCCGTCCCGACCCGAGAGGCCGACTGTTTCACTTCCGTGAATGAAAGCGGTGACGGAGGTCACTAGCCATTTGTGTGCACTGAACGACCGATTCCGACGTCTCTTCCATTGGCCGGCTTCATCCGTCGACCCACCGTCCAGCCGTCACGAGGGAGCAAGGCGTTGATCACCGTCATCGAGCAGCCCGTGGAGGCCCGCCTCGTCGCGGCCGCTCCGCGCATGCCGAGCATCCCGGCCAAGCTGCACTACGACCGCCGCGATCCGTTCGCGATCCGTATGACCTTCCCGGCCCCGGCCACCCTGGAGGGCGTGGAGGTCTGCTGGACCTTCGCGCGCGAACTCCTCGCGGCCGGCCTGCACGGCGCCGAGGGCACCGGCGACGTCCGGGTGCGGCCGTACGGGTACGACCGCACCGTCCTGGAGTTCCACGCCCCCGAGGGCACCGCCGTGGTGCACGTCCACTCGGAGGAGATACGCCGGTTCCTCCAGGCCACCAGCGACCTAGTACCCGTGGGCTTCGAACACCTCCACCTCGACCTCGACCACGACCTGGCCGAGCTCATGCGGGACGCCTGCTAGGCGCTGCCCCGACCTAGCGCACGGCCCCCAGCAGGCGGTTGAGCTCGCCGTAGTCGAGCCCGTCCGTCAGCGTCTCGTACGTCCCCGTGTCCAGCAGCTCCCGCGCGGCACGGCGGACCAGGGCGTGCGCGGCCTGCGCGAGCCCGGAACCGGCGCTCACGCGCGCGACGCCGAGCGCGGCCAGTTCGGCGACCGGTGCCGCGCCGGGATGGACCATCACGTTCAGCGGCCCCTCGATCCCGTCGGCGAGGAGCTTGACCGTCCCCGGCTCGACGGCCCCGGGGACGAAGATCCCGTCGGCGCCCGCGGCGAGGAAGGCGGCGGCCCGCTCCAGGGTGACGTCCACCTCCCCGCCACCGCGCAGGAAGGTGTCGATACGGGCGTTCACGAACAGCGGCACGCCCGCCGAGTCGGCCGCCTCCCGCGCTGCGGCGATGCGCTCGGCCTGTTCCGCCACCGGCCGCAGCGGCCCCGTCCCGGCCTCGTACAGCGCGTCCTCGATGTTCACGCCGACCGCCCCGGCGGCGATCACCGCGCGGATCGTGTCGGCGACCCCGGCCGCGTCGCGCGCGTAGCCGCTCTCGATGTCCGCGCTGACGGGCACGTCCACCGCGGCGACGATGCGCGCGACGGCCGCCAGGGCCCCGTCGCGGTCCAGCCGGTCGCCGTCCGCCGCGCCGAGCGCCCAGGCGAGCCCGGCGCTGGTGGTCGCGACGGCGGCGGCACCGGCGTCCTCGACGATGCGGGCGCTCGCGGTGTCCCAGGCGTTGGGCAGGACGAGCGGGTCGCCCGGGACGTGCAGCGAGCGGAAGGCGAGAGCGCGGTCACGGAGGGGGTTCTCGGTCGTCATGCCGCCCAGCCAACCAGCCGCGGCGGGCCGGGGGCTGGCAGGAATCCGACATGTACGTGGCCCTCGGGAAGCCGGTCGAGGGAGCGCGGGGGCGGTCCCTACTCCCCCGCCGCCGCGGGCACCGGCGTGACCGCCGTACGCACCTCGTCGACCACCTTCCGCAGCCCGGGCACACCCGCCCCGGCGTGCGCGACCAGCTGCTCGACGCGCTCCGGGTCCTTGACCGGGGTGAGGGTGCCCAGCTCGGCCGCGGCGGCCAGGACGGCCGCGGTCGCGTCCCGCTCCGGGACCTCCGTGACGGGGACCGGCCCGTCCAGGACCGCCTGGGTCTCCTCGCGCAGCGCGGCCACGTCGGCGACCCGGTCGAGGCGGTGCTCCACGCCCGGGAAGACGCCGAGGACCCGCTTCCGTTCGGTGCGCAGATAGCCGTCGGCGGTCAGCTGCTCCCGCATCGCGTCCGCCGTCTCGCGCGCGTGGAGCGTGACCCACGCCCGCCAGCCGTGCGGCCGGGACTCACGGACCAGTTCCAGGAGCTCGTCGAGGGGGTCGTCCCCGGTCATGGCGTCCATGTCGACGGGCGTGACGATGTCGTCCTCGTCGACGAGGAGACCGCGCCTGGCCAGTTCGACCAGGGCACCGGCCCGGACCAGCGGGGCGGCGCCGGCGGCCTCGCCCGTCCCGGTGTCCCAGGCGACCAGGTAGAGCAGGGCGGGGAGCGAGAGCGAACCGTCGGACACGGGGGTCTCCTTCAGGGGGCGATCGAGGCTCACGTTAATTCGTTGACAGCGATCGGGCGCGTTCGTACCGTTGACGACGGTCCTGTTGCCGTCGATTGGAGAAGGACGTTGCTCGTCTGAGGTTCTGAGACACCGAGCCACCCACCCGTCTGTGGTGTGTGTGCCGCGTGCGACCTCGGCATTCGAGCCGTCCCGACGGAGCGGGGCTTTTTCATGGCCCCAGGGCTGTGTCCCGCTCCCTCCCTCCCCGTCGCCGCCTCCGGTGTCTCGATACGCGTTTGCCCATCACCGCATCAAGCAATCGCGAGGCGCCCTTATGTCTACGACCATGTCCATCGCCTGTACGTCCCTCTCCTTCGCCTGGCGCGACGGCACCCCCGTCTTCGAGGACCTCGACGTCGCCTTCGGCCCCGGCCGGACCGGGCTCGTCGGCGTCAACGGATCAGGAAAATCGACCCTGTTGAAGCTGATCGCCGGTGAACTCACGCCGGCCGAAGGCCTCGTGCGGGTCGCGGGCGAGGTCGGCCATCTCCCGCAGAACGTCACGCTCGACACCCGGCTGCGCGTCGACGAGGCCCTCGGCATCGCCGCCCGGCGGGCCGCGCTGCACGCGATCGAGGCGGGTGACGTGTCGGAGGAGCACTTCGAGACGGTCGGCGACGACTGGGACGTGGAGGAGCGCGCGCTCGCCACGCTCGGCGAACTCGGGCTCGGCCACATCGAGTTGGACCGCACGGTCGGCGAGCTCTCGGGCGGCGAGTCGGTGCTGCTGCGCCTGGCGGCCCTGCTGCTGCGCCGCCCGGACGTGCTGCTCCTGGACGAGCCGACCAACAACCTCGACCTGTATGCGCGCCGACGGCTGTACGCGGCCGTGTCGTCCTGGTCCGGGGTCATGGTCGTGGTCAGCCACGACCGTGAACTCCTCGACCTGGTCGACCAGATCGCCGATCTGCGGAGCGGCGAGGTCACCTGGTACGGCGGCAACTTCTCCGCGTACGAGGAGGCGTTGGCCACCGAACAGGAGGCGGCCGAGCGCATGGTGCGGGTCGCGGAGTCCGACCTGCGCAAACAGAAACGCGAACTGGCCGACGCCCAGATGAAGTTGGCCCGCCGCAAGCGGTACGGCCAGAAGATGTGGGACCAGAAGCGCGAGCCGAAGATCGTCATGGGGGCGCGCAAGCGGGCGGCACAGGAGTCCGCGGGCAAGCACCGCATCATGCACGAGGAGCGGCTGGCCGAGGCCAAGGAGCGGCTCGACGACGCGGTGGAGGCCGTGCGCGACGACGACGAGATCCGCGTCGACCTGCCGTACACGGCCGTACCGCAGGGCCGTGACGTCCTGACCCTGCTGGACCTGGAACTCGCCTACGGCGCGCGCGTGGCCGGCGGGCTCGATCTGCGCGGTCCCGAGCGGGTCGCGCTGATCGGGCGCAACGGCGCGGGCAAGACGACGTTGCTGCGCACGATCGCCGGGGAGCTGGCGCCGGTGTCGGGCGAAGCGCACGCGCACGTGCCGCTGCGCTTTCTGCCGCAGCGGCTCGATGTCCTGGACGGCGAGCTGTCGGTCGTCGAGAACGTGGCCCGGTTCGCGCCGGGCGCCACCAACAACCGGATCCGGGCCCGCCTGGCCCGCTTCCTGTTCCGGGGCGCCCGGGCCGACCAGAAGGCGGCGACGCTGTCCGGCGGCGAACGCTTCCGGGCGGCGCTGGCCGCGCTGATGCTGGCCGAGCCGGCCCCGCAGCTGCTCATGCTCGACGAGCCGACCAACAACCTCGACATGGCGAGCGTGCGGCAGCTGACGACCGCGCTGGAGTCGTACGAAGGGGCGCTGATCGTGGCCTCCCACGACCTGCCGTTCCTGGAGTCGATCGGCATCACGCGCTGGCTGCTCCTCGACGGCGAGCTGCGCGAGACGGAGCCGGCGGAGGTCGGATGAGCGCGTTGCAGGAGGGGCACAGCATGGCAAGGGGGGTTTTCTACGCACGGGAGGGCCCTGCATGATGGCCGGACCGGGCCCGCACCACGGGCCCGGTCCGCCGTCCGCCGTGAGGAAGTCCTGACGTGCCCAGCAAGAAGGCCCTCGTCCGCCGCCCGAGCCCGCGCCTCGCCGAAGGTCTGGTGACCCACATCGAGCGGGAGAAGATCGACGCCGACCTCGCGCTCGAGCAGTGGGAGACGTACGGGGAGACGCTGCGCGCGCACGGCTGGGACACGTTGGAGGTGGACCCGGCCGACGACTGCCCCGACTCGGTGTTCGTCGAGGACGCCGTCGTCATGTACAAGAACGTCGCGCTGATCGCCCGCTCCGGCGCCGAGTCCCGGCGCGAGGAGACCCTCGGGGTCGAGGAGGCCGTGGCCCGCCTCGGCTGCTCGGTCAACTGGATCTGGGACCCGGGCACGCTGGACGGCGGCGACGTCCTGAAGGTCGGTGACACGATCTACGTCGGCCGGGGCGGGCGGACCAACGCGGTCGGCGTCCAGCAGCTGCGGGCCGCCTTCGAACCGCTCGGGGCGCGGGTCGTCACCGTGCCGGTGAGCAAGGTGCTGCACCTGAAGTCGGCGGTCACGGCGCTGCCCGACGGGACGGTCGTCGGACACATCCCGCTGGTGGACCGCCCGTCCCTGTTCCCGCGCTTCCTGTCGGTCCCCGAGGAGTCGGGCGCGCACGTGGTGCTCCTGGGCGGCGACAAGCTGCTGATGGCGGCGAGCGCGCCGAAGACGGCGGAGCTGTTCGCCGACCTCGGCCACCAGCCGGTACTGGTGGACATCAGTGAGTTCGAGAAGCTCGAAGGCTGTGTGACGTGCCTCTCGGTCCGACTCCGCGAGCTGTACGCCTGATGGGTGATCGCTTCACCCGTACGGCCCTGGGACCTGCGGGTCCTGGACCTTTTTGGCATGCCCCCGAAAGACCGGGGAACACGGCCTGATCAGGGCTCTTTACACCCCACTTAACCTACGGCAACGTAACCTACGGATACGTAGCCTACGATGCCGTAGGTTCCGGCACCGCTCGCCGGACCCACCCGGCTCCGTCCCGCTCAGTTCCACCCGGTCCCGCCCGGTCCCGCTCTGTTCCGTCTTTGTTGCCCGTCCCCCTGGAGTTCCCGTGACGATCACCTCCCCGCACCTCGGCAGCCCTTCCGTCTGGACCGACGCCCGACTGCTGTACGCGCTGGAGGAAGTGGTCGAGAAGGAACTCAACCGGCACCTGAGCGTCACCAAGGACTGGATGCCGCACGAGTACGTGCCGTGGTCGGACGGCCGTAACTTCCCCGGCCTCTTCGAGGACGGCGAGGCCTGGGACAAGGGGCAGTCGAAGGTCACCGAGATCGGCCGCATCGCGCTGGTCGTGAACCTGCTGACCGAGGACAACCTGCCCAGCTACCACCACGAGATCGCCTCGCTCTTCGGCCGCGACGGCGCCTGGGGCACCTGGGTGCACCGCTGGACCGCCGAGGAGGGCCGCCACGGCATCGTGATGCGCGACTACCTGCTCGCCTCGCGCGCGGTGGACCCGGACAAGCTGGAAGCGCTGCGCATGGCCCACATGAGCGAGGGCTTCGAGTCGGACAACCGGCACTCGATGCTGCACTCGGTCGCCTACGTCGCCTTCCAGGAGCTGGCCACCCGCGTCTCGCACCGCAACACCGGCCACCAGTCCGGCGACCCGGTCTGCGACCGCATGCTGGCCCGCATCGCGACCGACGAGAACCTCCATATGGTCTTCTACCGCAACCTCCTGAAGGCGGCCTTCGACCTGGCCCCCGACCTGACCATGCAGGCCGTGCGGGACGTCGTGGTGAACTTCCGGATGCCCGGTCACGGGATGCCCGGCTTCGAGCGGTCCGCCGCGCAGATGGCGATCGGCGAGGTCTACAACCTGCGCATCCACCACGACGACGTGATCCAGCCGGTGCTGCGCTACCTGAAGGTCATGGACATCGACGGCCTGGGCCCCGAGGGGCAGCAGGCGCAGAACGAGCTCGGTCTGTTCATGGGCGGCCTGGACGCGGAGGCCGCGAAGTTCGACGAGAAGCTCGCCACCCGCAAGGCCCGCATGGCGGCGCGCGCCGCGGGCTGACACGGCACGCACGCGTGCACGCGGCCGGTACGGGAACGCCCGTGCCGGCCGCGTCGTCGTCCGCGGCCGGGCAGGGCGTGCGTCAGGTGCGGTCGGGCAGGCGGGCGTCAGGTGCGCTCAGACCGGGCGGGCGTCAGGTGCGGTTCCGCCTGAGTTCCAGTCGCTCCTTCTCCGACAGACCGCCCCAGACACCGAAGCGCTCGTCGTTCGCCAGGGCGTAGTCGAGACAGGCGGTGCGCATCTCGCACATGCCGCAGATGCGCTTCGCCTCACGTACCGAGCTGCCCGGCTCGGGGAAGAAGAACTCCGCCCCGGTCTGCGCGCAGAGCGCCTGGGCCTGCCAGCCGGGGTCGGCCGGGGTCATGGTGTCGATGTGCATGGCGAGATCGTGCCGCAACTCGAAAAACGTTCGATCAACGCGGGATCAACGCCATGCCCCAAGGCCTCCGGCCATCCGATGGTGACCCACGGCACACACCAGCGCACGGCGGCGCGCGGCACGGCGCGGCGTGATGTGAAATCCACGGAGTCGGCGCCGGTACGCCAGGTCCATACGCGTCCTTCACGCCGGTACGGCGGCGATTGTCAGTGGGCGGTGCAAGACTCGGCAGAGCAGAGAACGGGACCCTTCCGAGGAGGGCGCACATGCTCACCACCCGTTTCGTCAACGGCGCACCGAACTGGATCGATGTCGGCACATCCGACATCGACGGCGCCATCTCCTTCTACGGCGGTGTCTTCGGCTGGCGGTTCCAGTCGGCGGGACCCGAGGCCGGCGGCTACGGCTTCTTCCAGCTGGACGGAAAGACCGTGGCCGGCGGCATGCAGACCTCGCCCGAGCAGGGCCCGCCCTCCTGGACCGTCTACTTCCAGAGCGCGGACGCGGAGGCCACCGCGAAGGCCGCCGAGCAGTCTCACGGCGGCGTGCTCATGCCGCCGATGGACGTCATGGGCGAGGGCCACATGGCGATCCTCGCGGACAAGGCGAGCGTGCCGTTCGGCATCTGGCAGCCGGGCCGGCTCAAGGGCGTCGACGTGGCGAACGAGCCGGGCTCGCTGTCCTGGGTCGAGCTCTACACGCCGGACATCGCCGCGGCCGCCTGGTTCTACCACGAGACGCTCGGCCTGGAGACGGCCGCGGTGAACTTCCCGGGCGGCACGTACACGACGGTCAACCCGGCCGGAGCCGACGAGGACTCCATGTTCGGCGGCATCGTCCCGCTGGCCGACGACCCGAATGAGGACACCGCTTACTGGCTGCCGTACATCGAGGTCACGGACGTGGACGCCGTGGTCGCCAAGGCGCGGGAACTGGGCGGCGAGATCCGCGTCCCCGCCACGGACATCGAGGGCGTCGGCCGCGTCGCCAAGCTCGCCGACCCGTACGGGGCACGCTTCGCGGTGATCAGGAACGCGGAGCAGCAGGGCTGAGGAGCACGACCGGCTGAAGGGCGGGAGCCGACCGAGGGGCCGAGCCGAGCCGAGGGGACAGACCTACGCGGAGGCGCGCCGTACCAGTGTCGTCGGCAGGACGATGCCGGACGGCGCGCCCTCCGAGATCTCGACGGTCCCGGTGGTCCCGACCTCCCTGAGGCTGCCGGCCGTGTCGTCGCCCTCGCGGTGGTCGAGGCGGCGCAGCAGCAGACGGGCCATCAACCGGCCCATCTCCTCTATGTCCTGGCGGACCGTCGTGAGCGGCGGGTCGGTCTGCTCGGCCACCGGCCCCACGTCGTCGAAGCCGATCACGGCGACGTCCTGCGGCACTCGCCGCCCGCGTTCGCGCAGCACCCGCATCGCGCCGGCGGCGGTGAGGTCGTTGGCGGCGAACACGGCGTCCAGGTCGGGGCGCCGGTCGAGCAGTTCCCGCATCGCCTGCTCGCCGCCGGCCGGGGTGAAGTCGCTCTCGACGATCAGCCCCGGGTCGACGTCGGTCATGACGTCCCGGAACCCGTCGAGCCGGTCCGCCGCGGACGTCTGGTCCAGGGGCCCGGTGATGTGCGCGATGCGGGTGCGACCAAGACCGACGAGATGGCGTACGGCCGTACGGGCGCCGTCGCGGTTGTCGCAGTCGACGTACTCCGGGCCGCCCTTGCCGTCGCTCCAGCCGGGCCGGCCGCCGAACACGGTCGGCACACCGGCGTGCTGGAGCAGCCCCGGCAGCGGGTCGTCGAGGTGCAGCGAGAAGACGAGGGCGCCGTCGACATGGCCGCCGGCCAAGTACCGGCCCACGCGCGCATGATCGTCACGCCCCTCGATGAGCAACAGCACGAGTTGATTGTCGTGGGCGGTCAACTCCTTGCTGATACCGCGCAGTTGCAGGGCGAAGAAGGGGTCGGCGAAGACCCGGGTCTCCGGCTCGGCGATGACCACGGCGACGGCGTCGTGGCGCCGGGTCACCAGGCTGCGCGCGGCCTGGTTCGGCACGTACCCGAGCTCCTCGACCGCCTTGCGCACCCGCTCGACGAGCGGCTCCCTGACCCCGTCGCCACCGTTCACGACCCGGGACGCGGTGGCCCGCGAGACCCCGGCCCGCGCGGCCACGGCCTCCAGCGTGGGGCGTGGTGCGGTGTCGCTCACTTCGGGGCCTCCTCGGTGGTTGCGGATCAGGATAACGCCCGGTGGGGAACGGAGAGAGAGCGCTCTAGCATCACGAGAGAAGGGCGTTCACGGAGGACACGATTGACGCACCCGGACGGCACCGCCCTCGCCCGCCGCCGCGTGATCCGCCGCGGGCCGCCCCTCACGCCAGCAGATCCACCCGTCGCCCCACCCCGTCCCGCACCGCCCGCTCGTACGCCACCCAGGCCAGTGCCAGGTCCTGCCACGGCAGCCCCACCGGCGCGTACACGGACCGTGTCTCCTCGCTCGTCCGACCGGGACGCTCGCCCCGCAGCACCTCGCCGAGTGTCGCGTCGGCGGCCGTCGCCGGGAGGCCGGCTGCCGCCAACGCGCCCATGTCGGCGGCGAGTTCGCGGTCGTCGACGACGAGCAGGGCGTTGTCGAGCAGGTCGGCGGCGAGTTCCTGTTTGCCGGGTTCGTCCGCGCCGAGGCTGGTGAAGTGCTGGCCGGCGCGGGTGTCCGCGAGCCGTAGCAGTGGCTGTCTCGACCAGGTGGCCAGCAGCAGTGTGTCGGCGCTCGCCGCGGCCTCCGGCGCCGAGCCGACCGTCCGGCCTCCGTGCCGCGCGGCGAAGGCGGTGGCGCGCTCGTCGTCCGTGTCGTGGACGACGAGGTCCGGGTACGGCCGTCCCAGGGCCCGTAGTCCGCGGAGCATCAACTCCGCCTGCGCGCCCGCGCCGATCACCGCCACCGACTCACCCGGGCCAGCGAGGAGGTCGGTGCCCAGGGCAGCCGCCAGGCCCGTCCGCCAGGCGGTGACCGTGGCCGAGTCGAGCAGGGCGAGGAGTTCGCCGTCGGCCCCCGAGTGCAGGCAGATCACTCCGCGCAGCGCGGGCCGGGCGCTCGGGAACTTGGCGTTGACCTTCACCGTGTAGGCGTCGATGCCGGGCAGCAGTCCCGGGATCAGCGCGGTGGCCGTGCCCGGGAACGGCAGGTCCGTCCGCACCCGCTGCCCCACGACCGCGCCCGTCGGCACCCGGAAACCGGTCCGCAGCGCGTCGAGGCAGTCGTCGACCGCCAGGACGGCTTCCAGATCACTTCGCGTCAGTACAAGCGTCACCCGGCCATGATCCGTCAGTGCGCGTGCGCAGCGTGCGGGTCATGGGGGTCGTGCGGCTCGTAGCCGGGAATCGTGCCGTCCGTCTTCTTCACCAGGAACAGCCCCACCATCCCCATGTCGGAGTGGCTCTGGACATGGCAGTGGTACATCCACGCGCCCGCCCCGACGCCCTCCCCCGCGACCACCTGGAAGCCGAAGGAGTCCGCCGGGCCGACGATCTTGTTGTCGACGACCTGGCTGGGGTCGTCCGGGCCGGTCAGCAGACCCGTGCGGTTGTCCGCCCAGCGATGCCCGTGCATGTGGAAGGTGTGGTAGTACTCGCCGTGCGTGATCATCACGAACTCGACCCGGTCACCGACGGTGGCCTCGAAGTCGGGCCCGGAGTGGGCGGGTTGGTTGTTGATGCTCATGTCGTTGAAGACGATCGTGTACGTCCGGTCCGGCAGGACGTCTCCCTTGCGGCGCACGATCACCGGGCCGTAGAGGCCGTTGCGGATGCCGCTGGTGCCGTGCTCGGTGCCGACGACGTGGTCGTGGTAGTGCCAGTAACCGGCGCTGCCCGCCCGCCAGGTGCCGTCCGCGCGGCGGCCCGGCGCGTGGGTGCGCCAGGTGTAGGTGCGGGTGCCGCCGGGCTCGACGTCGCTGCGGTTCAACTTGGTGCCGTCGCTGGAGATTTCGTAGTCCAGGCCGTGCACGTGCAGGCTGGCGGCCACGTCCATGGTGTTCTCGAACTCGATGTGCAGGGTGTCGCCCTCGTTGAGTTCGATGAGCGGCCCGGGGATCGACGCCTTGCCCTTCTCCAGGCCGTAGCCCATCTGCCCGCCGGCAAGGCGCTCGGCGTACAGCTTGATGCGTTTGACCTCTCCCCCGGCCGGGGCGGTCTTCGCCGGAGCTGCGGCGCTCACGGCCTCCGGCGCGAGGGACAACGATGTCGCGACGGCCGCGCCGCCGAGCAGCACCCGTCTGTTGAACCCGCGTCTGTCCATGCGGAACTCCCCACCCTGGTAAGGAATTTGCGGAGGTGCACCTGTGATGAACCTGTGAGACGGTAGCGGCCCTTCCGCCGTTTTTCCACACTCAGGACAAAGTTCGTGGGATCCCGGTCATAGGTATTGGCGAGCCGAGCAAAGCCGTCTAGCTTCCTTGGCGTTGCCGCTGTGACCGAGGAGGTGCCCATGCACTTACGAGGGTTGAGCACAAGAGGCGTCAGAAGACGGGCCTGGGCGGCCACCGTGACCGCCGGGGTCGTCACCGCCGGACTGCTGTCGGGACCCGTCGCGAGCGCGCGGCCGGCCCCGGAACCGTCCCCGACAACGATGTCCGTCAAGTCGCCCCCGGGCGGCCCGAGTGTGCGGGTGCTGGTCTTCTACGGTTCCGCGGCGGCCGGGGACGAGTCCCCCGTCGTGAACGCCGGGATCGGCGCGATCGAGCAGATCGGCCTCACCGGACCCGCCGAGCAACGGTTCGAGACCGAGGCCTCGGACGACGCCTCGGTCTTCACCGACGAGGCCAGACTGGGCAGTTACAACGCGATCGTGTTCCTGACCGGGGGCGGGGATGTCCTCGATCCGGAGCAGGAGGCGGGACTTGAGGCCTACATGGAGGCGGGCGGCGGTTTCGTCGGCGTCCATGACGCGGCCCGCGCGGAGCCGTACTCGGACTGGTTCACCGGTCTGGTCGGCGCCCGTCCGGCCGCCTCCAGCCCAACCGCCGTACAGCGTGCCGTCGTTGAGGTCGGCGACCGGCAGCATCCGGCGACCAAGGATCTGCCGTTGCAGTGGAAGCGGCCGGACCAGTGGCCGAACTGGGTGAAGAACCCGTCGGGCGACGTGCACACCGTGGCCCGGGTGCGCGAGTCGACATACACGCCGGGTGCGAGTGCCAACGGCGCCGACCACCCGGTCAGTTGGTGCCGTGACTACGACGGCGGCCGCTCCTTCTACACCGCGATGGGCGGCACGGTGTCGTCGTACGACGAGACGGACTTCCGCGCCCACCTGCGCGGCGCGCTGCTGTGGACCACCCGGCTGGCGCGGGCCGACTGCAAGGCGACGATCAACGCCAACTACAAGGCCGAGCGGCTGACTCAGGCCAACCAGCCGGGCCAGAACGACCAGATCGGCGAGCCGCACGGCCTGGTCACCGCGCCCGACGGACGCGTGCTCTACATCGGCCGGGGCGGCGCCGACTCCTCCCAGCCCGTGATCACCGACTGGAACAACCCCGATGTCGGCAAGGGCAAGGGCCAGATCCACGTCTACGACCCGAAGACCAAGAAGGTCACGCTCGCGGGCGAGTTGACGGTCTTCGGCAACAAGGGCGGCGGCGACGAGCTGGTCAAGGTCGAGGAAGGCCTGCTCGGCATCGCACTCGACCCGCGCTTCGAGCAGAACGGGTGGGTGTACCTGCACTACACGCCCCATTCGCAGCTCAACCGCGACACACAGATCGCCGAGCGGCGGGTCTCCCGCTTCACGCTCGACCTCGCCACCAACAAGCTGGACCTGGGCAGCGAGAAGACGCTGCTCAAGTGGCCGGTGCAGGTGCACAGTTGCTGCCACGCGGGCGGCGGGATGGCCTGGGACTCCAAGGGCAACCTGTACATCGCGACCGGCGACAACAACTCCAGTGGTTTCAGCGACGGTTACTCCGGCAACAACCCGGTGCCGAGCTACAAGGGCGTGTCCTTCGCCGACGCGCGCCGCACCGCCGGCAACACCAACAACCTCAACGGCAAGATCCTGCGCATCCACCCGGAGTCCGACGGGACGTACACCCTCCCGGCGGGCAACCTCTTCACCGGCAAGGAGACCGACGAGGGCGGCGGCAAGACGCGCGGCGAGATCTACGTGATGGGCGTCCGCAACCCGGCGCGCATCTTCGTCGACCAGCAGACCGACACGCTCTACGCGGGCTGGGTCGGCCCGGACGCGGGCGCGCCGTCGACCACGTGGGGTCCGGCCAAGTACGACACCTTCGCCGTCATCACCAAGGCGAGCAACCGGGGTTGGCCGTACTGCATGGGCAACAAGCAGCCCTACCGGGACCGCAATCTGCCGGATCCGACGAAGCCGCTGGGCTGGTACGACTGCGCCCACCCGAAGAACGAGTCGCCGAACAACGACGGCTTGATCAACCTCCCGCCGGTCACCGGCAACAACATCTGGTACTCGCCCCAGGGCGGCGCACCGGACTACCCGCGCGACGCGAACGGCATTCCCTCCTACAAGCAGGCGGAGGCCAAGTACCTGCTGCCGTGGCTCAAGGGCGGCGGCCAGGCGGCCATGAACGGCCCGGTCTACCGGTACGACGCGGCGAGTGCGAGCGCGACCAAGTGGCCCTCGTACTGGGACGGCAAGTGGTTCGTCGGTGACTTCTACGACGCCGACCAGCCGCGCAACGCCGTGCTCACCGACCCGAAGACGCAGGGCGACGGCGGTCTGCCGGTGCACTCGGAGTCGCTGAAGAAGATCATCCCGATCGGCAACGACGGCATCAAGAACCTCATGGACTGGAAGTTCGGTCCGGACGGGGCGCTGTACGTCCTCGACTACGGGCGCGGCTTCTTCACCTCGGACGCCAAGTCGGCGCTGTGGCGGGTCACTTACACGGGCGGCGGACCGACACCGGCCGCGAACCAACTGGTGGGAGGAGGGCAGTGATGCGGCACCTTCTTCGGCGACGAAGAGTCTGGGCGGCCCTGTTGGCCGGCCTGCTGATGATGCTGGGCCTGCAGACGACGGCGGGCGCCCAACCCGAACGGGCCACGCAGGCGGCCGCGGCGCAGACGCTCACCTGGACCGCGGGCGACGACATCACCAAGTACGTCTCGGCGCCCACGACGGCGGTCGCGGGCACGGCGACGATCGTCTTCGAGAACAGTGTGGCGACCGGCAACACCATGGGAATGCCGCACACGTTGACGTTCGCGACGTCGGACCCGGAGTTCAACTCCGACGTCGAGCTGAACATCCTCGCCAACCCGAACGACGCGCAGGGCGGCCGGCACACCGCGGAGGTCACGCTCACACCGGGCCGCTACTTCTACCACTGCACGATTCCTGGCCATGGTCAGATGCAGGGCATCCTGGTGGTGACCGAGGGCACCGGCGAGGACACCACCGCGCCCGAGACCTCGGTCGACGTCACCGGAACGCGCAACGCGCAGGGCCAGTACGTCGGTTCGGCGAGCGTGGCGATCGCCGCGAGCGATCCGGGCGGTTCCGGTGTGGATCGGGTCGAGTACGCGATCGGCGACGACGGCGCCTGGCTGCCGTACACCACGCCGGTCGTGGTAAATCAGGTCGGCGATCACAAGGTCCGCTACCGGGCCTCGGACAAGGCGGGCAACGTGGCCGCCGAGAAGAGCGTCGCGTTCACGGTCGTCGCGCCGCCGACGGACGACACGACCCCGCCGGAGACCTCGGCGACGGTCAGCGGGGAGAAGAACCCCGAGGGGAACTACCTCGACATGGCCACGGTCACCGTCTCGGCCTCCGACACCGGGTCCGGCGTCAACACCATCGAGTACGCGGTGAACTCGGGTGCCTGGACGGCGTATTCGGGCCCTGTGATGGTGCATCAGCTCGGCACGCACACCGTGCGCTACCGGGCCACCGACAAGGCGGGCAACGCGGCGGCGGACAAGAGCGTCACGTTCACCGTGGTCGCGACACCCCCGAAGGACACGACCCCGCCGGTGACGGGCGTGACCGTCGGCGGGACGCGGAACTCCGACGGGGCGTACGTGGGCAACGCCAAGGTGACCGTGAGCGCGGCCGACGAGGGCGGCTCGGGGGTCGCGGGCATCGAGTACTCGCTCGACGCCGGACCCTATCTGGCGTACGGCGGGCCCGTGGTGGTCGACCGGACCGGCACCCACACGGTGGCGTACCGGGCGACCGACAAGGCGGGCAACACCTCACCGGCACGGAGCGTGAGCTTCACGGTGGTGGCCGGCGGCGGGGTGCCCGCGCCCAACTGCCCCGAGTTCGACGAGCGGTTGACGGTCATCGTCGGCACGGTCGACTCCGGCGTCCCCAACCGGGTCACCAACAACCGGTGCCGGATCAACGAGTTGATCGAGGACGAGAAGGAGTGGACCTCCCACGCGCTGTTCCTCAAGCACGTGAAGGCGGTCCTGGACAAGCTGTTCAGGGAAGGGGTCGTCGACGAGCGCGAGTACGACACGATCACGGAGGCCGCCCAGGAGTCCGGGATCGGCAAGCCCGGACAGACCGAGGGCTACCGGACGATCTTCGACGGCACGGCGGGTTCTCTCGCCAAGTGGGAGCAGGTCGGCGGCGGTTCGTTCGGCCTGAACTCCGACGGGTCGATCACGAGCGGCACCACGTCCGACGGCCTCGGCATGCTCTGGTACCCGCAGCGCAAGTACGGCGACTTCTCGCTGAAGCTCCAGTGGCGTGACGACGCGCCGGGCACGGGCAACGCCAACTCCGGTGTGTTCGTGCGGTTCCCCTGGGTCCACAACCACCCGGAGGAGTCCCGGCCCGAGTGGGCCGCCATCAAGTACGGGCACGAGGTGCAGGTGTTCGACCGGCCCGACGGCGACCTGTACAAGACGGGCTCCATCTACGGCTTCGACCGGGTGGGCCTCGCCGGTGCCGGCGTCACCCAGAAGGGCACCTGGAACGACTACGAGATCCGCGTGGTCGACCAGCACTACTCGGTCTACCGCAACGGTGTCCTGATCAACGAGTTCGACAACATCGGCGGCCAGGACTTCTTCCCGGCGCGCTCGGACGACCCGGGCACGGACGGGCGGCGGTTCGCGTCCGGCTACATCGGGCTCCAGGTACACAGCGTCACGGACGTGGTCTCGTACCGGGACATCCGGATCAAGGAGCTGCCCTAGCAGACATGTCCGTAGCAACCTCGGGAGGCGCCCCGGCCGGGACTACTCGGCCGGCGGCGCCTCTTTCTTCGCCCGGCTCGGCTGCACCCGCTTCGGCTCGCCCGGCATCTTCGGATACTCCGGCGGATAGGGCAGGTCGCCGAGCCCGTGGTCGTGTTCGTCCCGCCGGGCGAGTTCGAGGAGGGCGTCGAGGGAGAAGCGGTGGTCGTCCATGTCCGCGTGCACGTCGCCGAGTTGGGCGAAGCGCGCGGGCATGGTGGCGATGTCGAAGTCCTGCGGGTGCGCGGTGCCGACCTCGTCCCAGGTCAGGGGCGCCGAGACGGGGGCGTGCGGGCGGGGCCGTACCGAATAGGCGGAGGCGATGGTGCGGTCGCGCGCCGTCTGGTTGTAGTCGACGAAGATGCGCTCGCCGCGCTCCTCCTTCCACCACTTGATGGTCACCTGGTCCGGCATCCGGCGCTCCAGCTCCCGGCCGACGGCGATGGCGGCACGCCGGACCTCGGTGAAGGTCCAGTTGGGCTCGATCGGCACGAAGACGTGCAGGCCGCGTCCGCCGGAGGTCTTGGGGAAGCCCTTGAGACCGCCGAACTCGTCGAGCACGGCGCGCAGTTCGTGGGCGGCGCGGACGGCGTCGTCGAAGTCGGTGCCGGGCTGCGGGTCGAGGTCGATGCGGAGTTCGTCGGGGTGATCGACGTCGTCACGGCGGACCGGCCAGGGGTGGAAGGTGAGCGTGCCGTACTGGGCGGCCCACAGGACGGCGGCCTCCTCGGTCGGGCACATCTCGTCGGCGCTGCGACCGCTGGGGAAGGTGATGTGGGCGGTCGGGATCCAGTCGGGCATGTTCTTGGGCGCCCGCTTCTGGAAGAAGTTCTCGCCGGTCACGCCGTCGGGATAGCGCTCAAGGGTGGTGGGGCGGTCGCGCAGGGCGCGCAGGATGCCGGGACCGACGGCGATGTAGTAGTTCGCCAGGTCCAGCTTGGTGAATCCGCGCTCGGGAAAGAAGATCTTGCTCGGGCTGGACAGCCGGACGGCCCGGCCGCCCGCCTCCAGTTCCACCGCTTCGGCCATGCGGCCACGGTAGGCGCACCTCGGGTCCCACGCACACCGGGCGGCAGCCGTCGTATGAGAGCAGAATCGGAGCCATGGACCTGCCGGTGATGCCACCCGTGAAGCCGATGCTCGCCAAGTCGGTGGCGAGGATCCCGCCGGACATGCAGTACGAGGCGAAGTGGGACGGGTTCCGGGCGATCGTGTTCCGGGACGGGGCCGACGTCGAGCTCGGGAGTCGTACCGGCAAGCCGTTGACCAGGTACTTTCCCGAGCTGGTGGCGGCGCTCGCGGAGCGGTTGCCGCGGCGGTGCGTGCTGGACGGGGAGATCGTCATCGCCCGGGACGGGCGGCTCGACTTCGACGCGCTCACCGAGCGGATCCACCCGGCGGACTCCCGGGTGCGGACCCTCGCCGAGCGGACCCCGGCGTCCTTCGTGGCCTTCGACCTGCTGGCACTGGCGGACGACTCGCTGCTGGACGTGCCGCTCGCGGACCGGCGGGCACTGCTCACCATGGCGCTGGCGGGGGTGTCGCCGCCCGTGCACGTGGCGCCGGCGACCACCGACATCGAGGTGGCGCGGCGCTGGTTCGAGCAGTACGAGGGGGCGGGTCTGGACGGCGTCATCGCCAAGCCGCTCACCCTGCACTACCTCCAGGACGAACGCGCCATGTTCAAGATCAAGCACGAGCGCACGGCGGACGTCGTCGTCGCGGGCTACCGCCTGCACAAGAGCGGCCCGATCGTGGGCTCGCTGCTGCTCGGCCTGTACGACGACCAGGGCACCCTCCAGCACGTGGGCGTGTCGGCCGCGTTCCCGATGAAGCGGCGCGCGGAGCTGATCGACGAGCTGGAGCCGCTGCGCATGACGGACGTCGAGGGCCACCCGTGGGCGGCCTGGTCGCAGGAGTCGGCACACGAGACGGCCCGCCTGCCCGGCGCCCCCAGCCGCTGGTCCGGCAAGAAGGACCTCTCCTGGGTCCCGCTCCGCCCCGAGTGGGTTGCCGAGGTCGCCTACGACCACATGGAGAACGGCGCCCGCTTCCGCCACACGGCCCGCTTCCGCCGCTGGCGCCCGGACCGCACCCCCGAGAGCTGCACGTACGCGCAGCTGGAGGAGCCGGTGGGGTACGACCTGGCGGAGATCTTCGGGCCGCAGGACTGAGGCGGTCGGGGCCGTGCGCACGACAGAACCCTCACGGCTGCGGGACGAGCTCCGACATCACGGCGAGCGGCAGCGACGGATTGGCGGCCGCCGCTTCCACCACCTGCCAGTCGGTGTCGGCGAGCAGTTCCACGATGACCGGCACAGGGAGTGCCGGATGACCTGCGGCTGTCCGTCTCGCCTGTGCGTCCGCCAGGCAGGCGAGCAGAGCCCGGGCCGTCGCGTTCCGGTGCCGTGCGATCTCGCGGAACGCCTTCCGCACCGGTGGTTCGTGCCGGGTCAGGTCCTCCAGCAGTGCCGGACTCGCGTCCGGGTTGGTCGCCACCTTGGCCAGGACCCGGACTCCGTGCCGGTCGACCATGGCGCGCAACTGTGCCTCAGTGAGGCCCGGGTGCGGGGCGATGGACTTGACGACCTTCGCGTCGGGGTCGGCGGCCAGCGCGTCCCGGACCTCGGGGCGCAGATCGCGTCGTTGGGCCACGAGCATGCGCGCGGCCGGGTTCGCCGACCGGGCCAACTCCCGAACCTCGGCGAGAGACGCGGCGGCGATCCGCGGCAGCAGCGTGGGGCCGATCCTGGTGACACCGGCCAGGTGGACGAGCACGTCGATCGGCACGTGCTCGTTGTGCGCGAGGCTGCGCCGCACATCGTGGCCACGGTCGTCGGCCAGTACGCGGATCAGGTCGTCGTCGATCGCGGGATTCCCGGCGAGGTCGGCCCGGACACCGGGTGTGGGGTCCGCGGCCAGTCGCCGGTACACCTCTTGGGGCAGGTCGGAGCGGGCCGCGAGCGTCCAGCGCAGGAGCATCGACGGGTGGTCCGCGAAACCGACGACGGCTTGGGTGGGCGTCGCCGGGTTGCGCAGCGCCGCTTCCCGCACGTCGTGCACGGCGGACTCGTGGGAGCCGTCGCAGGAGGCGCCCGACAGCAGATCGCAGTCGGTCCGCGAGCAGTGCGCGTCGTGCACGAACGGCGTCGTCTCGCGGTCGCAGACCAGGCACCGCCGCGCGGGCGGCAGGCCCTCGCCGGTGACGAGGGCCGCCAGTACGTCCGGGGGCGTCGATTCATTGGCCGCCACCGCGCGCCGGACCTCGGCGTGCGGATGCTCGGCCAGCTTGGCGGCCGCTTCCCTCGTGGTCCACAGCGCGAGTTCCGCGACCACGCGTACGTCCGAGTCCGCGGCGAGCGCCTCCACCACATCGGCCGGCAGGTCGGAGCAGGCAGCCAGCTTCTCCCTGCGCTCCCGGTCCGGATCCGCCGCGAAGAGGCGCGCCCAGTCCGGGTCCCCTGCGCCCTCGTCGAGCAGGGCGAGGGTGGCGAGCGGCCGGGCCACGGGATCCACGTCCGCGGCGGTCAGTCGGCCCTCGTACGCAAGCCGCACACCGCTCTCCTCGACGCGCGAGAGCAAGGCGACCGCCTGCGCACGACTGAGGTCCGCCCGGCCGGCGAGGTCCACGGCGATGTCGGCGTCCGCGACCGCGATCAGCCGGTCGACCAGTTCGGGCGGCAGTGCCGCATTGGCGGCGAGCCCGCACAGGACATGGTTCACGGAGGGCATCCTGCCTGCGCCGTGATCGATCCGCTCAGGATTTTCGAGCTGATCACAGCCGGGGACACGGCCCCCGGCACCCACCAAGGACGACGCTCTACAGCCGATCGGCCCATTCGACGCGCGCAATGGTCATCGAGGGGGTAAGCGCAGCTATGAACTTATAAGCGCACAATCGATGACACAGGATGTGGTGCCACGGTGGGCAAGGGACGCACGGCGCGCACACGACGCGCCTCGACGACGGTGGCGCTGTTGGCCGCCACGGTGACGGCAGCGCTCGCGGCCGGCTGCACGGGCACGCACAACCCGGTGGACGACGGTCGCGGACAGCTGCGGACGCCGGTCCCGACCCCCAGCAGGAGCGGCGGCGACGACACCGAGAAGAGCGCCGGCTCCGTACTCGCCGTGAAGATCGACAACGTACGCGCCGCCCGCCCGCAGACCGGACTGCGTGCCGCGGACGTCGTCTACGCCGAGCAGGTCGAGGGCGGGCTGAGCAGACTGATGGCGGTGTACGCGACCCAGCTGCCGAAGTCGATCGGGCCGGTGCGCAGCGCGCGGGAGTCGGATCTGGAGCTGCTGCGTCAGTACGACGATCCGACGCTCGCCTTCTCCGGAGCGCAGGGCAAGCTGCTGCCGCTGATCGACAAGGCACCCCTGCGGGCGGTGCCGCCGGGCGACGGGGACGAGGGCGCCTACTACCGGGGCACCGACAAGGCCGCCCCGCACAACCTCTATCTGCACCCCTCCAAGCTGATGCCCTCCGCCCCCGGTGCCGACGCGCTGACGAACGGCTTCACCTTCGGCGCGGCGCCCTCCGGCGGCACGAAGGAGACCTCGCGGACCGTCCGCTACCCGTCCGCCTCCTTCACCTTCTCCTGGTCCGCGAAGAGCGACCGCTGGCTGGTGTCCATGGACGGGACGCCGACGGTGACCACCGACGGCAGGCGGGTGGCGCCGGCGACCGTCGTCGTGCAGTACGTGAAGGTCCGCAAGTCCCGCTTCCACGACGTCCTCGGCAACAACACGCCGTACACCGAGACGGTGGGCTCCGGGACGGCGCAGGTGCTGCGCGGCGGACGGGCGTACGACGTCGACTGGAAGCGCGAGAAGGCCGCGGACGGCACGGAGTTCACGACGAAGGACGGCTCCCCGGTGAACTTCGCCAAGGGGCAGGTGTGGGTGGTGTTCGCGAAGGCGTCCTGACGGGCGGCCGGATCGGAGCGGACCCCCTCGCACCGGACCGGCCCCGGCGCTCAGCGCTGCGTCACGAGGGGTTCCGCCGGGTTGCGGAGCCCCTCGGCCGCGTCGGCGACCCGCTGGATGAGGTCGCAGAAGACCGTCTGTTCCGCGGCGGACAGGGGCGAGAGGAAGACGCGGTTCATCCGGGCCGTGCGCACGCTCAGCTTGCGGTGGGTGCGCTCGCCCTCGTCGGTGAGACGGAGCAGGGACCGGCGGCCGTCCTGCGGGTCGCGCACCTTGTCGAGCAGCCCGCGGCGGCCGAGCCGGCTGATCACCTCGGCGATCGTGGACCGGTCCAGCCCCACCCGCTCCCCCACCGTGCGCTGGTCCAGGCCCGGCTCCTCGACGAGCGCGTTGAGGACCGCGAACTGCGGCGAGGTGATCTCCTCCGAGACCATCGTGTTCCACAGCAGGTAGTGCGCCTGCTGGAGCCGCCGGGCCAGATGCCCGGGGTGGGTGGTGAGGTCCAGCGCGGCCATGTCCGCCCCCGAGGTCGAATTGGTTGGTGCACTGACGATACTCGCGTATCTCCGGGTTGTCTCCATGAATGCGCCGCCCCTGACCTCGCACTTCTCCCAGCTCTTGACGTCACACGCGTCGAGTGGCAGCGTGAAGGAAACTTCACCAGGATGCTCAGTGCTCTGATGAATAGTGCGCTCACGGACAGGGCCCTGATGAACTCCGGACGAGATGGAGCTTCGCGGATGGACAAGGTGGTCCCCACAGCCTCCGAGGCGGTGGCCGATGTGCCGGACGGCGCGACGCTCGCGGTCGGCGGCTTCGGCCTGAGCGGCGTGCCGAACGTGCTCATCCAGGCCCTGTACGAGCGCGAGGTCACCGGTCTCGGCGTGGTCTCCAACAACTGCGGCGCGATGGAGTCGGGCCTCGCGGTCCTCCTCGCGGCGGGCCGGATCGCCCGGGTGACGGGCTCGTACATCGGCGCCAACAAGGAGTTCGCGCGCCAGTACCTGGCCGGCGAGCTGGAGGTGGAGCTGATCCCGCAGGGCACGCTCGCCGAGCGGCTGCGGGCCGGCGGCGCCGGGATCCCCGCGTTCTACACCCCGGCGGGCGTCGGCACCCAGGTCGCCGAGGGCGGACTGCCCTGGCGCTACGACGGTACGGGCGGGATCGCGCTCGCCTCGCCGCCGAAGGAGGTACGGGACTTCGACGGCACGGAGTACGTGCTGGAGAGGGGCATCCGCACCGACTTCGCGCTCGTGCGGGCGGCGCAGGGCGACCGGCACGGCAACCTGGTCTTCAACAAGTCCACGCGCAACTTCAACCCCCTCGCCGCGATGGCCGGCCGGATCACGATCGCCGAGGTCGAGGAGCTGGTCGAGCCCGGCGAGATCGACCCGGACGCGGTGCACCTGCCGGGGATCTTCGTGCAGCGGGTGGTGGCGCTCACCCCCGAGCAGGCCGCCGACAAGCGGATCGAGCAGCGGACGGTGAGCAGCTGATGGCCTGGACACGCGAAGAGATGGCGGCCCGCGCGGCGCGCGAGCTCTCCGACGGGCAGTACGTCAATCTCGGCATCGGCCTGCCGACGCTGATCCCGAACTACCTCCCGCCCGGCGTCGAGGTGGTCCTGGAGTCCGAGAACGGCATCCTGGGCACCGGCCCCTACCCGACCGAGGACCAGGTCGACCCGGATCTGATCAACGCCGGCAAGGAGACCGTCACGGTCCTGCCGGGCGCCTCCTTCTTCGACTCGGCGCTGTCGTTCTCGATGATCCGGGGCGGGCACATCGACGTGGCCGTGCTCGGCGCCATGCAGGTGTCGGCCGGCGGCGACCTGGCGAACTGGGCCATCCCCGGCAAGCTGATCACCGGGATCGGCGGGGCGATGGACCTGGTCCACGGCGCCCGCTACGTCATCGTCGTCATGACCCACACCGCCAAGGACGGCTCGCCGAAGATCCTCACGGAGTGCGCGCTGCCGCTCACAGGCAAGGCGTGTGTGAACCGAGTCATCACCGACCTGGGCGTGATCGACGTGACCGAGGACGGCCTGGTCCTCGTCGAGACCGCGCCCGGTGTCGGTGTGGACGAGGTCATCGCCAAGACCGACGCGAAACTGACCGTCCCGGAGGTTCTGCTGTGAACTCGGTTTACATCGTCGACGCCGTCCGCACCCCGATCGGCCGTTACAGCGGCGGCCTCGCGAGCGTCCGCCCGGACGACCTCGCCGCCCACGCCATCCGCGAACTCCTCGCCCGTACGCCCGACCTGGACCCGGCCCGCATCGAGGACGTCTACTTCGGCAACGCCAACGGCGCCGGTGAGGAGAACCGCAACGTCGCCCGCATGGCAGGGCTGCTGGCCGGCCTCCCCACCTCCGTGCCGGGCGTGACCGTCAACCGCCTGTGCGCCTCCGGCCTCGAAGCCGTCATCCAGGCGGCCCGCGCCATCGCGGTGGGCGACGCCTCCATCGCCGTGGCGGGTGGCGTGGAGTCGATGACCCGCGCGCCGTACGTGCTGCCCAAGTCGGAGCGGCCCTTCCCCGCAGGGCACACCGAGCTGTACTCGACCACGCTGGGCTGGCGTATGGTCAACCCGAGGATGAACCCGGAGTGGACCATCCCGCTGGGCGAGTCGGCCGAACTCATCGCCGACAAGCACAAGATCAGCCGCGAGCAGCAGGACGAGTTCGCGCTCGCCAGCCATCAGAAGGCGGCCAAGGCGCAGGCCGAGGGCCTCTTCGACGCCGAGATCACGCCCGTTCCGGTCCCGCAGCGCAAGGGCGACCCGGTCTCCTTCGCCGCCGACGAGTCCGTACGGGCCGACGCGTCCCTGGCGGCCATGGCCCGGCTCAAGCCGTCCTTCCGCGAAGAGGGCGGCACGGTCACCGCGGGCAACGCGTCGCCGCTCAACGACGGTGCGGCGGCGCTGCTGTTGGTGGACGAGGAGGGCCTCAAGGCCACCGGTCGCGAGCCGCTCGCCCGGGTGACCGCCACCGGTGTGAACGCACTCGACCCGCAGTACTTCGGACTCGCCCCGGTCGAGGCCGTGAACCGCGCACTCGCCAAGGCGGGCAAGGGATTTGACGACCTGTCAGTCCTGGAGCTCAACGAGGCCTTCGCCGCCCAGGTGCTCGGATGCGTCGCCGAATGGCCCGAGTTCGATTCCGCGATCCTCAACCCCCAGGGCGGCGCCATCGCGCTGGGCCACCCGCTGGGCGCCTCCGGTGCCCGCCTCGCCGGTACCGTCGCCCACCAACTCGCCCGCAAGGGCACGGGAGTCGGTGTCGCCACACTCTGCATCGGCGTGGGTCAGGGACTGGCCCTCGTCCTCGAACGCCAGTAACAGGATCACCAGGGAACCCCCATGACTCTCACCCAGCAGGACATCGACCAGGAGATCGCGGCCGAGCACGCCGCCTACGAGAAGCGCGTCGCCGACGGCGCCCCCGTGGAGCACCATCCGCGCCGCGGCTACGCGCCGTACCGCTCCTCCGTACTGCGGCATCCGAAACAGCCGCCGGTCGCCATCGACGTCAGCCAGGACCCGGAGCTGGTGGAGCTGCACTCCCCCGCCTTCGGCGACCGCGACATAACCGAGATCGACAACGACCTGACCCGGCACCACCGGGGCGAGCCGATCGGCGAGCGGATCACGGTGTCCGGACGGCTCCTGGACCGCGAAGGGCGGCCCGTCCGGGGCCAGTTGATCGAGATCTGGCAGGCCAACTCGGCGGGCCGCTACGCGCACCAGCGCGAGCAGCACGACGCCCCGCTGGACCCGAACTTCACCGGCGTCGGCCGCACGATCTCCGACGCCGACGGCGCGTACCGCTTCACCACGATCCAGCCGGGGCCCTACCCCTGGCGCAACCACGTCAACGCCTGGCGCCCGGCACACATCCACTTCTCGATGTTCGGCACGGCGTTCACGCAGCGGCTGGTGACGCAGATGTACTTCCCCAGCGACCCGCTCTTCCCCTACGACCCGATCATCCAGTCGGTCACCGACGACGCGGCACGCGAGCGGCTGGTCGCGACGTACGACCACAGCCTGTCGGTGCCGGAGTTCTCGATGGGCTACCACTGGGACATCGTGCTGGACGGCCCGCACGCCACCTGGATCGAAGAAGGACGCTGACCCGCCATGACGAAGATCGACACGAGCCGTCCGGACTCCGTCCTGCCCACCCCCTCGCACACGGTCGGCCCCTTCTACGGCTACGCGCTGCCCTTCCCCGGCGGCGGTGACATCGCGCCCGTCGGCCACCCCGACACGATCACGATCCAGGGACACGTCTACGACGGCGAGGGCACCCCGCTGCCGGACGCGCTCGTGGAGCTGTGGGGTGCCGGCCCCGACGGGAACGTGCCGACCGCCAACGGCTCGATCCGGCGCGACGCGGCGACCGGGGGCTATCTGGGCCGCAACGGCGTGGAGTTCACGGGCTGGGGGCGGATCCAGACCGACGCGGATGGCCACTGGTGCGCGCGGACACTGCGGCCGGGGGCGCGCGGGCGGAGTGCGCCGTACGTCAGTGTGTGCGTGTTCGCGCGCGGGCTACTGGTGCACCTGTACACCCGGATCTATCTGCCGGGCGACGAGGCCGCGCTGGCCGCCGACCCGCTGCTGTCCCGGCTGCCGGACGAGCGACGCGACACGCTGATCGCCACGGACGGGGGCGACGGCACATACCGTTTCGACATCCGCCTTCAGGGCGAAGGCGAAACGGTCTTCCTGGAGTTCCAGTGACTTCTGTCGATCCCGACACCGGCCTGCTCGCCCCCGGGTGGGCAGGCTCCCCGGCCGCCTCGGCGACCGGCGACACCGCGTACCTGCGGGCGCTGCTCGACGCCGAGGCCGCCCTGACCCGGGCCCAGGCCTCGCTGGGCCTCGCCCCGGCCGCGGCGGCCGACGCGGTGACGGCGGCGGCCGTCGCCGACCGCTTCGACACGCGCTCCCTCGCCGGGCGCGCCCGGTCCGGCGGCAACCCGGTCATCCCGCTGGTCGCGGACCTGACGAAGGCGGTCGGCGCGGAGTACGGGCCCTACGTCCACCGGGGCGCGACCAGCCAGGACATCCTGGACACGGCGACGATGCTGGTCGCGAAGCGCACCCTGGACCTGGTCCTGGCCGACCTCGGCCGCACCGAGCGGGCCCTTGCCCGGCTGGCCGCCGACCACCGGGACACCCCGATGCCGGGGCGCACCCTCACCCAGCACGCCGTCCCGACGACGTTCGGGCTGAAGGCGGCCGGCTGGCGGTCCCTGGTCCTGGACGCGCGGGACCGGATCGAGACGGTACGCGCCGCACTGCCCGCCCAACTCGGCGGCGCGGCGGGGACGTTGGCCGCCTTCACGGCGTACGGCAGCCAGGACCCGTCGGCCCTCGTGGCGGCGTTCGCCCGTGAACTTGGCCTGCGCGAGCCGGCCCTCCCCTGGCACACCCTCCGCACACCGATCGCCGATCTCGCCGGGTGTCTGGCCTTCGCGGCCGGGGCGCTGGGCAAGGCGGCGACGGACGTGCTCACGCTCGCCCGGACGGAGCTCGCCGAGGTCACGGAGGGCAGCGGTGGCGGTTCGTCCGCCATGCCGCACAAGGCCAATCCCGTACGGTCCACGCTCATCGTCGCCGCGGCCCGGCGGGCGCCGCAGCTCGCCGCGACCCTGTACGGGTCGCTGGTCGCCGAGGACGAGCGGCCCGCCGGGGCCTGGCATGCCGAGTGGGAGCCGCTGCGCGACCTGCTCCGGCTGGTCGGCGGGGCCGCGCGGGACGCCGCCGAACTGGCCGAGGGACTGCGGGTCGACGCGGCGGCCATGCGTGAACACCTCGCGCTGACCCACGGGTTGATCGTCTCGGAACGGCTCTCCGCCGAGCTGGCCCCCGTGCTCGGCCGGGCCCGCGCCAAGACCCTGCTCACGGAGCTGGCCGCACGGACCTACAGCGACGGCCGCCCGCTCGCCGAACTCCTCGCGGCGGAACCCGAGTTGAAGGACGTCGACCTCGACGAGCTCACCGACCCTGCCCGCTACACCGGCTCCGCCGGAGCCCTCACCGACCGTGCCCTGGAGCGACGTTGACCGATCTGCTGCTCAACCACCGTGCCGAGGGGCCCGCTTCCGCTCCTCCGCTGCTGCTCGGGCCCTCGCTGGGCACCTCGTACGCCCTGTGGGACAAGGTCGCGCCCGAGTTGTCGGTCACCCGTCGTGTGGTGCGCTGGGACCTGCCGGGGCACGGCGGGTCGGCGGCCGGGCTGATCGGGGCCGGCGCGACCGTCGGTGACCTGGCCGACCTGGTGCTCGCGCTCGCCGACTCGCTGGGCATCGAGCGGTTCGCGTACGCGGGGGTGTCGTTGGGCGGGGCGGTCGGGCTGCAACTGGCCGTGGACCACCCGGAGCGTGTCGAGTCGCTGGCGGTGATCTGCTCCTCGGCCCACTTCAACGGCTCCAAGGCGTGGGAGGAGCGGGCCGAGCGGGTCCGTCGCGAAGGGATGGCGTGGCTGGTCGAGAGCGCGAACGCTCGCTGGTTCGCAGGGGACTTCACCGTGCCGCGGCTCGTCCAGGACCACGCGGACGCCGACCCCGAGGGCTATGCCGCGTGCTGTGACGCGCTGGCCGCCTTCGACCTGCGCGACCGGCTCGGCGAGATCTCCGCGCGGACTCTGGCGATCGCCGGCCGCGACGATCCCGCGACCCCGCCGGCGCAGCTGCGGGAGATCGCGGACGCGGTGCCGGGCGCCGCGCTGGTGGAGATCCCGGGGGCCTCGCACCTGGCGCCCGCGCAGTGCCCCGAGGCCGTCCTCACGACGCTGCGGGCGCATCTGGACGGCGGTGCCGAGCGGGGCATGGAGGTGCGGCGCGAGGTGCTCGGGGACGCGCACGTGGACCGGGCGCAGGCGCGGCAGACGCCGTTCACCGCCCGCTTCCAGGACTTCATCTCGCGCTACGCGTGGGGCGAGATCTGGACCGACCCGACGCTGACCCGCCGCGAGCGAAGCATGATCACGCTGACCGCGCTGGTCGCGCACGGGCACTACGACGAGCTGGCCATGCATGTGCGGGCGGCCCGGCGCAACGGGCTCACCCCGGAGGAGATCGGGGCGGTGCTGCTCCAGACGGCCGTGTACTGCGGGGTCCCCGCGGCGAACTCGGCGTTCGCGACCGCGCAGCGGGTGCTGGCGGAGGAGGACGACTGACGGTGCCGAAGGTGTCCCTGGTGGTCGTAGCCCCAGAAGTGCCTCGCACAGGGGCCCGAAGCGTGCCTACTGTGGGGCTATGTCCACCCTTCTGATCACCGGTGCCACCTCCGGTCTCGGCCGCCACCTCGCCTTCGAGCTGGTCCGTGCCGGACACCTCGTCCTCGCCCACGGCCGCGACCCGGGCCGTACCGAGCGGCTGGTGGAGGAGTTGCGCACCGAGGGCGACGCCGAGGGGTTCGTCGCCGATCTGGCCTCGCTGGCCCAGGTGCGCGAGCTGGGCGAGCAGGTCGCCGCCGCGCATCCCGAACTGAACGTGCTGATCAACAACGCCGGAGTGGGCGGCGGTGCACCCGACTCCGGCCGGGAGCTGAGCGTCGACGGCCATGAACTCCGCCTCGCCGTCAACTACTTGGCGCCGGTCGCGCTCACCCGCACCCTGCTGCCGGTGCTGCGCGCCGACCCGCCGGCCCGGATCGTCAACGTCGGCTCGGCGGGACAGGAGCCCCTCGACCCCGACGACCCCGAGTTCACGCGCGGCTACGGCGGCTTCGCGGCGTACTGCCGCAGCAAGTTCGCGCTGGCCGCGTACACCTTCACACTCGCCGAGGAACTGGCCGGCACGGGCGTCTCGGTGAACGTGCTGCACCCGGCGACCTTCATGGACACGGCGATGGTCCGGGAGGGCGGAGTGACGCCCTGGAACACCGTCGCCGACGGGGCGCCCGGCGTACTGGCCCTGGCGACCCGGGAGTCGGGCACCGGCGGCTACTTCGACGGCACCCGTCCTGCGCGGGCGCACGAGGAGACGTACGACCCCGCGGTGCGGAAGCGGCTGGCGGCGGTGACCGATCAACTGCTGGCGCTCTGAGGCACATACGCCGACGCCTGCTGCTCACCTCAGTCCGCGGCCCGTGTCCAGCACCTCCCGTGCCTTCGTCGCCAGGCCGTCGGCGCCGCACGAACGCGCCAGCGTGAGGCCCCGGTTGAGCTCGGCGACCGAGCGGGCGGCAATGCCGTACTCGACGCGGGCCGCCGCGTGTTCGTACTGGCAGGGCGAGGCCTCCAGGTAGGCGACGGCCTGGGCGGCCAGGCGTACCGCGCGCTGGCCGGTCTCCAGGGCGGCGGCGCAGCGCAGGGCCTCGCCGATGGCCGTGTCGGTGCCGAAGCGCTCGGCCCGGCGGCGGACGTCGCTGACCAACTGGGCGGCGCGGACCGGGTCTTCGGTGGCGAGCGCGGGCGCGAGGGCGACGGCCCAGGGCACGAGCACCGGGTTGTGGTGGCCGCGGGCGGTCGCGGCCTTCTCGGCCTGCTCCAGTTCGTTGATCCCGTCCTTGGTACGGCCTACGGCGAGCAGCAGCCGGCCGCGCACCGAGCGCGGGTCGGGCAGCACGATGGTCGAGGGGTACGGCGGTGCGAAGCCGTACTGCTCGGCGATCGACCAGGCCTCGTCGACATGGCCGCGGGCGAGCAGCACGTCGACCAGGTTGCAGGTCGCCGACCAGTACAGGGGCAGTCCGCGGCCGACGCGCTCGGCGAGCCGCAGCGATTCGCGCAGGGAGGACTCGGCCTCCCGCAGCCGGCCGCGCCTGCGGTGTCCGAGACCGACGTAGGCGTGCGCCAGGGAGAGGTGGCCGCCGCTCCAGCCGGCCGACTCGTAGGCGCGCAGGGCCTCGTTGTAGAGGGACTCGGCGCGGTCGAGGCGGTCGCTGTAGGCGTAGGCGCCGGCGAGCATCATCAGCAGTTCGATGCCCCACTCGGTGTCGGTCCAGCCGAGGCCGGGTGCGAGGCGGCCGTTGACGAGGGCGCGGTCGCACAGCTCGACGACCTCCTCCGCGTTCTCACCGTGGGTCATCGCGTCGAAGCCGCGCAGGATGAGCAGGGCGCGCTCGGAGTTGTCGCGGCCGGTGCAGGTCGCGACGAGTGCGGCGAGCTGCTCGGAGCGGCCGGGTGAGCTGGTCTCGCCGGCGTGGATGCCCTCCCACATGAAGTGCACGGCCTGGAGCCGCAGTCGGGCGGGGCCGTCCTCGTGCCGGGCGGTCTCCGCCTCGACCGTGCGGACGGCCTCGTCCAACTGGTCGTTGTGGAGCAGGGCTTGGGAGAGGCGGTAGACGGCCTCCACCCGGGTGTCGCTGTCGAGGCCGGGCATCGCGAGGGCCGTCTGGAGGTGCGAGATGGTCCGGGCGGGCGCGGTGAGCAGGGTGGCGCAGCCGAGTTCGTAGAGCACGGAGGCGTGGACCGTGGCGACGGGCGGTTCCACCAGGGCGCGTTCCAGGCAGCGGCGGGCCGCGTCGGGGGCGCCGACGGCGAGGTGTTCGCGGGCGGCCTCGCGCAGTTGCTCGACGAGTTCCTCGTCGCTGTCGGGGTGCACCTGGAGGAGATGGCGCGAGGCCATGGCGGCGCCGAAGCCGTAGTCGGTGACGACCTTGGCGGCGATGCCGTGCATGGCGGTGCACAGGGCGTCGGGGATGGAGTTGTAGACGGCCGTGGCGATCAGCGGGTGGACGAACTCCAGGTCGCCGTCGCCCACTTGGTGGCCGGCCGGGTCGGGTTCGGTGAGGATGCGGGCGGAGCGCAGGAGGTCGGCGCAGCGCGAGGCGTTCTCGTACTCCAGGGTGGCGAGCCTGGCGACCAGGCCGACGGAGATGCCGGTGCCGAGGATGGCGGCCGCCCAGGCGAACCGGGTGGCGTCGATGCCGAGTTCCTCCAGGCGGGCGACGAGTCCGCCGCCGCGGGCGGAGCGGTTGAGGGCGCGCAGTTCGGCGGCGGCGCCCTCGGTCGGTTCCAGGTCGCTGTCCTGCACCTTGGCGAGGAGTTCGACGGTCTCGTACGGGTTGCCGCCGGTGACGGCCCAGACCTCGCGGCAGAACGGGGCGTCCGCGTGCGGGCCCAGGGTGGCGCGGGTGAGTCCGGCGGTGGCCTGCGGGGTCAGGGCGCTGAGGTCGTCGAGGGGGCGGCCCGCGGCGGCGACCGTGTCGAGGTGGCGGGCGCTCTCGCCGGAGACCTCACCGGGGCGGTGGGCCACGACGAGCAGTACGGAGAGGTCGTCGAGGCGCTCGGCGAAGGCGGCGAGCCAGCGCAGGGTCTCCTGGTCGGCCCAGTGGGCGTCGTCGATGAGCAGCACGAGGGGCCAGTCGCGCCGGGCCAGCCGGCGCACCGCGGCGACCAGTCCGTCGCACACGCCCTGCGGGTCGGCCTGGCGCTCGCCCGGCTCCGCGATGCCGAGGGCGGGTCCCGCGATGTCGAACCAGTCGCCCAGGTACTCGCGGGCCTCCTCCGGCATCAGCGACAGCAGCGCGGGCTGGAGCAGTTGCCGTACGACGTTGAAGGGGACCGACCGCAGGGTCTCGCCGCCGCGGGCCGCCCATACGGTGCAGCCGCGCCGCTCGGCGATGCGGCGGGTCTCCGCGAGCAGGGCGGTCTTGCCGATGCCGGCCTCGCCGCGGACCACCAGGAGGCTGCCCGCGCTCACGTTGTCGGCCTTCAGGGTGTCGAGCGCGCGCTCGACCGCCGCGACTTCTTCCTCGCGCTCCCAGAGGGGGTCCGAGGCGGCCTCCGTGGGCCCTACCTCCGTCATCCCGCTACCTCCCCAAGTCGCCCGAACGACGTACAGCCCTTGAGCGTAGCCGCACGAATGCCGAAGTGGAGGCGGGTCCGGGCAGCTCTTGCCGTGACGGGTGACAGCGAGTTCGCGCGGTCGACGCACGGGCACGGTGACCTGCCTGTGTTGAAGTGACAGACAGTCAAAGGCGTTCAAATGACGTTGATTTTCGGACAACGCCCCACGGCGAGGGGCTCGGCTGCGCTACGGGCACTGGCGGCGGGGTCGGTGGGCAACTTCGTCGAGTGGTACGAGTTCGGGGTCTACGGCTACTTCGCGACCGTCATCGCGGCGCAGTTCTTCACCCCGGCGGGCGGCGGTGAAGCGGAGGCGCTGGTGCGGACGTACGCGTCGTTCGCGCTGGCCTTCTTCTTCCGGCCCGTCGGCGCGGCCGTGTTCGGGCGCCTCGGCGACCGGATCGGCCGCCGTCCGGTGCTGATCCTGGTGATCGTGCTGATGACGGGCGCGACCACGCTGATCGGCGCGCTGCCGACGTACGCGACCGCGGGCGCCCTGGCACCGTGGCTGCTGACGTTCCTGCGAGTGGTCCAAGGGCTGTCCGCGGGCGGGGAGTTCGGGGGTGCGGTGGCGGTGATGACAGAGTTCGCGCCGCCGGGCCGGCGCGGGCTGTACGGGGCGTGGCAGTCGTTCACGGTGGCGCTCGGACTGCTGGCCGGTGCGGGTGTGGCGGCGGTACTGGGCTGTCTGCTGACGGAGGCTCAACTGCACGACTGGGGCTGGCGATTGCCGTTCCTGCTGACGTTGCCGATGGGGCTCGCGGCGCTCCGGCTCAGGCTGCGGCTGGACGAGACGCCCGCGTTCGTCCGAGAGGCGGCGGCCGTGCGACCGCGACCGCGAGAGGTGGCCTGCGCGATCGCGCTGGGCGCGGGGCGGGTCATGGGCTGGGCGGCGGCCGGATACACCTTCCTGGTCGTCCTGCCGTCCTATCTGCAGAGCACGCTCGACGCCTCCTTCCAGCAGGCGCTGCTCGCCACCGCGCTGGCCAACCTGGGGTTCGCGGCCACGATCCTGCCCGCGGGCGCGCTCAGCGACCGGATCGGCCGGCGGGCGGTGATGCTGACGGGCGCGCTGCTCGTGGTGGCCCTCGCGCTGCCGCTGCTCAACCTCCTTCAGAACACGACGACTTCGTACGCGGTGAAGGGGACGGCACTGTTCGGCGCGGGCGCGGTGGTGGGCCTGATGGCAGGGCCGGGCCCGGCGATGCTCGCCGAACTCTTCCCGACGACCGTGCGCCATACGGGCCTGGGACTCGCCTACGCCCTGTCGAATGCCGTGTTCTCGGGCTGCGCCGGGCTCATCATCACGGAAACCGTGGAGCGGACGGGGAACGTCGACATTCCTGGGTACTACGCGGCAGCGACCTGTGCGGTGAGCGTGCTGGCACTGGCCAGGACGCCCAGGAACGGCCAGGGCTCCCAGAAGAAAGGCGAGTTGAGCGGATGCGGGTGATCGGCCTGATGTCGGGCACGTCCTACGACGCCATCGACGCGGCGGCGGCCGAGCTGAGCCTCGACGCCGACAGCCTCGTACTGAAGCCGCTCGGGATGGTGAGCCAGCCGTACGACGAGGAACTGCGGGAGACGCTCGCGGCCGCCCTGCCACCGGGAACCTGCTCACTGGCCGAGGTGTGCCGCCTCGACACCCGGATCGGGCAGGCCTTCGCGGCGACGGCCGTCCGGGCGGATCACGAACTGTGCGACGGAGGTGCCGAGTTGGTGGCCTCGCACGGGCAGACGGTCTTCCACTGGGTCGAGGACGCCACCGTCCACGGCACGCTCCAGCTCGGGCAGCCGGCCTGGATCGCCGAGGCGACCGGGCTGCCGGTGGTCGCCGATTTCCGGCCCCGGGACATCGCCGCGGGCGGTCAGGGCGCGCCCCTGGTCAGCCTGTTCGACCTCCTGTGGCTGCGCGGCCGCCCCGGCACGCCCGTCGCCCTCAACATCGGCGGCATCGCCAACCTCACCGCGCCCGACGGCACCGCCTTCGACACCGGTCCCGGGTGCGCGCTGATCGACGCGGCGGCGAGCGGGTTCAGCGGCGGACGGTTCGCGTACGACGTCGACGGGGCGGTGGCCGCCCGCGGCAGGGTGCACGAGCCGCTGTTGCGCCGGCTGCTCGCGGAGCCGTACTACGGACTGCCCGCGCCGAAGACGACGGGCAAGGAGCTGTTCCACCTCGGGTATCTGCGGGACGCGCTGGCCGGGTTCGGGACGCTGCGGGCTGAGGACGTCGTCGCCACGCTGACCCGTCTGACGGCCGAGACGGTCGCGACAGCGGTGCTTTCGGTGGCGGCCACCGAGGTGATCGCCTCCGGCGGCGGCATCCGCAATCCGACGCTCATGCGGATGCTGGCCCGGCTGCTGCCCGGGGTGGCGGTGCGCACCTCCGACGAACTGGGCCTCCCGTCGGACGCGAAGGAGGCGTACGCCTTCGCCGTCCTCGGTTTCCTTACCGCGCACGGCCTGCCGGGCACCGATCCGGTCAGCACAGGGGCGCGGCACGCGAGCGTGCTCGGGTCGATCACGCCGGGAGGGGAGGGGTGGCGACTGCCGACGGCGGGGGCGCGGGCGCCGGTGCGGCTGGTGGTGGTCTGAGGCGGGGACAGCAGCCAGGTCTCCCGGATTGATGTCCGGAAGCCGGGGTCCTCTCATCCCGCTTTCACTGACGCCTCATACGGTGGGGTCATGACGCAGGTGACTCCTCCCGGGTGGTATCCCGATCCCGGGCAGACAAGTGAGGGTCCCGCCGCCGAGCGCTGGTGGGACGGCAAGGCATGGACGGACCAGACCCGCCCCGCGGGCTCGGCCGCCGAATGGGGTCCCACGGCGCAGGCGCCGACGGCCGAGGGGTATCCGGTGCATCCCGGCTACCCGGCCTATCCGGCGTACCCCGGTCAGCCGCCGGCGGCCCCGCGGCGCGGGTTGCGCACGGGTATAGCCGTCGCGGTCGCCGTGGCCGTACTCGCCGCCATAGGCGTGGGCGTGTGGGCGCTGACCGACGACGGCGGCTCGGGCGGTGGTACCGCGCAGCAGCCACCGGGCACGGCCGGCGGGCAGAACGGGGGCGGTGGTCAGGGCGGTCCCTTCGGCGGCAACGGAGGGTCAGGCGGTACCGGTGGGTCCGGCGGTGGCACTCCCTCGCCCGCCCCGAGCCAGTCCGAGGCGCCGAAGATCGAGAGCGGCTCGGTGACCGACTCGATCAGCGGGATCAGCATCCCGATCCCGAAGGACTGGTTCGGGCAGCAGATCACGGTGGGCGCGCAGGTGACGTCCAACGACTCCTACAAGTGCCCCGGCGACACCTCGCAGTCCTGCACCAAGGGCGGCGCCTACTCGGCACCCGCCCAGGCGCTGGGCACCGCGGGGACCACGGCCGAGGCGGTCGCCAAGGCCGACATCTCGACGAACGCGGACGAGTCGTACGGCGGCAAGACCTACGGCTCGATCACCTCGCACGACGTGCTGGCCTCCAAGGCCGTCACGGTGGCGGGGCAGAAGGGCTATCTGGTCCGCTGGAAGGCGGTCACCAGCAAGGGCGCCGACGGTTACGTCGAGTCGCTCGCCTTCCCGGCGCCCGCCAACCCGAAGCTGATCGTCGTGATCCGTTTCGGCGTCGACGTCGGCGAGAAGCAGAGCGTCATCGACGACATCACCAAGGGCATCAAGGTGTCCACCGGCAGCGGCGACGGCCAGACCGTCTGAACCGCCCCGGACGTGGATCGGCCGGGCAGGGCCCCCTCCGCTCAAGAGAGGCCCCGCCCGGCCGGGGTTACGCGCCGCCCCCGTCCCCACGGTGCGGCGCGCGCAGGCCACCGTCCAGTCATCCCGTGGACGGCGACCCGGTTCTCAGGTGAGGCCGAGTGTCGGTAGGACGGCGGCCTCCACGAAGCGGACGAGATACTCGGGGTCGGCGTCCTCGCCCTCCAGGACGGGTCGGGCCCGCATCACACCGAACATCTGCGCCGGCACGTACGGCAGCGCCGGATGGTCGGCCGAGACCTCGCCGCGCTCCACACCGCGCCGCAGGATGCACTGGAGCGCGCAGATCTCGGGGTCGACGAGCGCCTCGCGCAGCGCCTTCTGAAGATCCGGGTCCTGGGTGATGGCGTGGCCGAGCGCCGACAGGAGCTTGGTGTCCTTGTGCCCCCACTGCGCGGAGGCCCGCGCGACCTGGCGCAGGTCCTCGGCGAGCGAGCCGGTGTCGATGCCCTCGAAGCGCACCTTGCGGCCCGAGCGCAGCGCCGCCGCCACGAACTGGGGCTTGGTCCGCCACTGGCGGTAGAGCGTCGACTTGCTGCAGCGCGTGCTCGCGGCGACGCCCTCCATGGTCACGGAGTCGTACCCGCATTCGCGGACCTGTTCGAGCACGGTGTCGAAGAACTCCTGCTCACGCTCCCGCGTGAGCTTGGAGCGGCGCGAGGCGGCGACCGTCTCCGGTTCGTCCGCGGCCTGCGACGTCATCGGCTCTTCTCCTCGCTCTGGTCTCGCGGTCCCCCGTCCGAGGGCCGGTTATTCCAGTGTGCAGCACTTTCTTGGTGTGAAGAACATCTATCGATACGCCAGTGTACCGGTACACATCCGTATCGGTACACTGTCGTATCGGTACGGCGACGTATCGATGAGTTCCGGCCTCGGCCGGAGTCTCATACCGCACCACCACACGCACCAGCGAAAGGGCCGGGGGATGAATGCCCGCACCGAGCCTGCAGAAGGGGAGACCGACGCGATAGCGCGGCCTCCGGTCGTCCGTGAGCTCCTGCTCGTCGCAGGACTCTTCCTCGTCTACAAGTTCGGCCGGCAGCTGGCCACGGGCCACACCGGTGAGGCTCTCCACAACGCGACCCGCGTGTGGGACCTGGAACGGACGCTCCATCTCCCCGGTGAGGGCTCGGTGCAGTCCCTGCTGCTGCACGGCGACGACCTGGCCCAGATCGCGAACACCTACTACGCGACCGTGCACTTCCCGGCCACCGCGGCCTTCCTGGTCTGGCTCTACCTGCGGCGCCCCGCGCACTACGTGTGGGCCCGCCGGGTCCTGGCCACGGTCACCTCGGCCGCCCTGGTGCTCCCCTTCGTCTTCCCGCTGGCGCCGCCGCGGATGCTGGCCGCCACGGGCCTCGTCGACACCGCGCGCGTGTACGGACCCTCGGTCTACGGCCCGCCCTCCTCCGACCACCTGTCGAACCAGTTCGCGGCGATGCCCTCGCTGCACTTCGGCTGGGCCCTGATGGTGGCCGTCGGCCTGATCGCCGCCACCCGCTCGCGCTGGCGCTGGCTGTGGCTGCTGCACCCGCTGGTCACCCTGATGGTGATCGTGGGGACGGCGAACCACTACTGGCTCGACGCGATCGTGGCCACCGCCATGCTCGGTGCCGCGCTCGCCCTGATCCACCGGCCGCCGCGCACGGCGCCGATCGCCAACCGCGACGGGGAGAGCACGGACAAGACGGGGAAGACGAGCAAGACACAGAAGCCCGTACCGGCCGAAGGGCCCGCCGGCTCGTCGACCGACGACAACGTCCTGGTCGGAGCGGGCCGATGAGCGCCACCGCCGTCGCCGTCGTCCTGTCCCTCTTCTCCGCCGTCGCCTACGCGGCCGCCGCGGTCGCCCAGGAGCGGCTGGCCTCCCGCCATCCCGGCTCGGGCCTGCTGCGCCTGCTGGGCTCGACCGCCTGGTGGTGGTCGGTGCTGCTCAACGCGTCCGCCGCGCTGCTGCACGTGGTGGCCCTCAAGTACGGTCCGCTGACCGTGGTCCAGCCGCTCGGCGCGCTCACGCTCGTCGCCGCGGTGCCGATGGGCGCGCGGATCGCCGGCCGCAAGGTCAGTTCCGTGGAGTGGCGGGGTACGGCCCTCACGCTGCTCGGTCTGTCCGCGATCCTCGTGACCGCGTCCGGACAGGCGCCGGAGACGGTGCTGAGCGTGCCCGAGGCGGTGGGGGTCGCGGGTGTCACGGCGACGCTCATCGGCATGCTGGCGTGGCCGGGTGCCCGGCCCGGGCTGCGACACGCGAGCGCGTCCGGCTTCGCCTCCGGTGTCGCCTCGGCGCTCACCCAGACCGTGACGGTGGCCGCCACTGACCGCTCGGGCCCGCTGCTGAGCTGGCAGGTGATCGGGGTGGCGCTGCTGGTCGCGGCCTTCGCGACGGGCGGGCTGTTGCTGTCGCAGACCGCCTACCGGGGCGGCCTCGGCGCACCGCTGGCCGTGGTGACGCTGGCCAATCCGGTGGCCGCCGCGGCGATCGGACTCGCGCTGCTCGGCGAGCGGTTGCAGGGCGGGGCGGCCGGTGTGCTGCTGGCCCTCGCGGGCGCGGGACTGGCGTCCTGGGGTGTCGTCCTGCTCACCCGGGCGACGCCCGACGCGGTCGCCGCCGACAGGTTCGCGGACGTCTATCCGGTGTCGACCGTCGACGACGAGCACCCGGTGGCTGCCGTCCTCGCCCTGAAGCCCGAAACGGCGTCCCAGGAACCGGCGTTGGTGCCCCGCCAGCCGGAGCAGGGACACCTGACCTCGCTCTGAACGCCGTACGGCGTGGGTCCTCTGCGACTCCGGGCCGTACGGCGAGAGCGTCAGTCGACGGCGCTGTCGTCCTGCTTCAGGGCCGTGTCCACGGTGAGCGCCGCCGCGACGACGAGGCTCAACAGGGGCTCGGACAGCTGGTGGTGGATCTCCAGGGCGCAGTGGTCCGCGGCCGTGAACGGCGTCCGGGCCAGGCCCTCCCAGGTCTTGGTGATCCGGGCGACCTCACGGTCGTAGTCGTCCACGACCGAGAAGTTCCAGGCCTGCCGGTTCTCCGCCCTGATCGCGCCGATCAGCTGGTAGTCGGGCGTGAGGATCGCGAAGTCGATCCCCTCGGCCTCCTCCTGCTGGACGATCTCGCCGACGGGCGTCCCGTCCGGACGGGTCACGGTGACCTGCGGCCTGCGGAGCTTCGCCGGCCGGGACAGCAGCAACTGCGGCTGTCCCGCGGCGTCCCGGATCTCCAGCCGGTGGGTGAGGAACCGGTCGAGGCCGGAACCGAAGCGGAGCGCCTTCTTCAGCGTGCTCCGTACCGCCTCGGTGACCGAACCGATCCCCGTGCCGTGCTGATCCATGACCTGGTACTCGTTGGCCGGCTCGATCTCCCCGACCTGCTCAACCGGTTCGGCCTTCAGGCCGACCACCAGGACCGGCTCCGTGAAGAGCGCGCCGCCGGGGCCGCTGGGCGCGACCCCGGCCTGCTGAGGCAGCTGCCGGGCGGCCGGTGGCTGCGCATCGTCCGGGACGTTCGGATCAGTGGTCACCGGCGCACAGTACCCCGCGCCCTTCTCACCTCGTGATGATCGCCGGGTCGCTCACGCCGGGGCGGCCGTTCTCCACGTGTCCGGCGAAGCGGCGCAGGAACGCCGTGTCCGTCTCGGACGTGACCGTCAGGTCGTACCACCGCTTGCTCGCCGCGAGGTCGACGGTGTGGTGCACGGTGGCGCCGGGGCGCACGCTGAACGTCCGCGGGCGGCAGCCGTATCCGCCGGACAGCTTCAACTTGGCCGTGCGGGAGCCCTTGTTGGTGAAGGTCAGCTCGACGTCGTCGCCGGTGTGCCGGGCGGTGACCTCGGGGCCCGCGGTCTTGTTCGACCCCTTGAAGGCGCGCAGGAAGCCGTTGGGGCCGTGCACGGTGAGGTCGTACGACCCGTTCGAGTACGCCGAGTTCCAGGTGTCGGAGACGGTCTTGCCGGCCTCGGTGGTGTAGCTCCAGGGGCCGTCGGTGCGGTTGCCGGAGGTGACCAGGAAGGCGGCACCGGCCTTGGCGCCGGAGGCGAAGGTCAACGTGAACTTGCCGGCCGCCGAATCCACCGAACCGTCCACGCGCGGGGCGTACTTGAGCGGGCGGGCCGGGCGCAGTCCGCGCTCCTGCTTGGGCAGGGTGCCACTGGCGGGCGGGGTCGGCACGTAGTCCGGGTGGCGGACCTTGTCCGGCGGCTCGTAGCCGTCGGTGTCGGGCAGGGCGACCGGCCTGGTGTCCTTGTCCGAGAAGTCGAAGGCCCCGGTCAGGTCACCGCAGACGGCCCGGCGCCAGGGCGAGATGTTGGGCTCGTGGACGCCGAAGCGGCGCTCCATGAACCGGATGATCGAGGTGTGGTCGAGCGTCTCGGAGCAGACGAAGCCGCCCTTGCTCCAGGGCGAGACGACCAGCATCGGCACGCGCTGACCGAGTCCGTAGGGGCCGGCCGGGTGGCCGCTGTCGCCGGCGAACAGGTCGAGCGTGGGGTCGATCGTCGACTTGCCCTGCGCGGCGGAGCCGGCCGGGAACGGCGGGACCAGGTGGTCGAAGAAGCCGTCGTTCTCGTCGTAGGTGATGAACAGCGCGGTCTTGCCCCACACCTTGGGGTCGGCGGTGAGCGCGTCCAGGACCTGCGAGACGTACCAGGCACCGTAGTTCGCGGGCCAGTTGGGGTGCTCGGTGAAGGCCTCGGGGGCGACGATCCAGGAGATCTTCGGCAGCTTGCCGCCCTTGACGTCGGCCTTCAGCTGGTCGAAGAAGCCCTCGCCCTTGGTGGCGTCGGTGCCGGTGCGGGCCTTGTCGTAGAGCGGGTCGCCCGGCGCGGCGTTGCGGTACTGGTTGAAGTACAGCAGCGAGTTGTCGCCGTAGTTGCCGCGGTAGGCGTCGTTGATCCAGCCCCAGCCGCCGGCCGCGTCGAGTCCGTCGCCGACGTCCTGGTAGATCTTCCAGGAGACGCCGGCCTGCTCCAGGCGCTCGGGGTAGGTGGTCCAGCTGTAGCCGACCTCGTCGTTGCCGAGGACCGGGCCGCCGCCCTTGCCGTCGTTGCCCGTGTAACCCGTCCACATGTAGTAGCGGTTGGGGTCCGTCGAGCCGATGAACGAGCAGTGGTAGGCGTCGCAGATGGTGAAGGAGTCGGCGAGCGCGTAGTGGAACGGGATGTCGTCCCGGTTGAGGTACGCCATCGTCGTGGAGCCCTTGGACGGCACCCACTTGTCGTACTTGCCCGCGTTGAAGGCGGCGTGGCCGTCGTTCCAGCCGTGCGGGAGGTCCTGGATGAAGGCGAGGCCCAGGTCGTCGGCGTCGGGGTGGAAGGGCAGGATCTCCTTGCCACTCGCGTCCTTCTGGTGCCACACGGACGTGCCGTTCGGCCAGGTCACCGGGCGCGGGTCGCCGAAGCCCCGGACGCCCCTGAGCGAGCCGAAGTAGTGGTCGAACGAGCGGTTCTCCTGCATCAGGACGACGATGTGCTCGACGTCCTCGATGGACCCCGTGCGGTGGTTCGCGGGCAGCGCGGCGGCGCGCTCGATGCTGCTGGAGAGCGCGGTGAAGGCCGTGGTGGCGCCCGCGAGTTGGAGGAATCTGCGCCGGTTGACTTCGGGCATGGGGGACTGCCTCTCCTCTTGACGGTGCGACGTGCCGGTGCGCCTTGCCGGAACATGACGGGTTCCGCGCGCTGCGAGTTTTGCAAGGGCGCCGAACGTCAGGGAAGGGTCGGGTGTCGCCGATGTGAAACTCGGCGGTACGTGAGGTGTGTTGGCAAAGAACGTCCCATGGTGACAACAGTGGGATATTCGCCAATCACGCCCGGCCACCGCCGAGCAGGACCGAACTCGGCCGACCACGAAGCGCCACGTGACGACGCGTTTACACCGCCTTCACAGGACATGCACTTCCGGCCGACCTGAGCGTTCGCTGTGCTTCGCGGGGCAGACGGGGCGCGAGGCCTCTGCCTAGCCTCCCGAGCCATGAGATCCACTCTGCCGAGACGCCTCGGTCTCACCGCCGTACTCGCCCTCGCCCTCGCCGTGTTCGGCCTGACTCCCAGTGCGAGCGCGGCCCCGGCGGCCCAGGCCGACGTCACGTTCGCCACCGACAGCGCGACCACCACGCCCGGTGGCACGGTGAACCTGTCGATGACGCTCACCAACAACCACACCTACGACGTCTGGTTCGTCTACCAGACGATCGACCCGACGTGGCTGACCACCCAGCGCCCCGACCTGAAGTACAGCTTCACCGGGTGCACGCTGGCCACGGCCACCGGCTCCACCCCGTGCTCGGGCACCGGCCCCGCGAACCTCGGCACCAACTACGGCGCGACCATCCCGCCCGGTCAGAGCCGTACGGTGACCCTGACGCTGCAGATCGCCGCCGACTCCGGCTGCAACGGCAACATCGGCTTCTACTCGTACTACTACATCGAGTTCAGCGACAGCACGAACATCAGCGGCGGCCCGGCCTACACGCCCGAGACCCGGGTGCTCTGCGCCTGACGGCCCCGTACATCCGACGACCTCGCACGGCGGCGGGCCCGCGTCGGCCGGCCGCCGCCCGTATCGCGAGACCCGGGTGGTCCAAATCCGGACTAGATCGGAAAGGACGCGGCGCGGCTCGATCGACCGGTCGACCGATCACCGGAGTGGGCCGTTCGGCTCCGATGATCGATCCCGGACCAGCGGACAGGGCCTCGATGCGCTTCCGCGGGCTACCGGACTCCCGTTCTGCGGGCGCCTGTTCGGCCGCCGCGGCGACCGAATGGACGCCTCACTTTTCCGTCACGTTTCGCAGCATGACCACAAAAGCTATACAGGGGCACCACTATGTGACGCGACTGATGCGTGACGACTGGCGTCTGAGGGGGGCGTGGCGTCGCGCATGGGGGCGCGCCCGCTCCGACGGGAGCAAGTGGGCCGCCCCTGCCCGGGGAGGGAACAACACCGCATGAAGCGGACCATACGCACGACCGCGCTCACTGTGGGCGCCCTCATGGCCTCGTTCGCCCTGCCGGCGGCCACGGCCCACGCCGACGCGGTCACGCCCCGCGTCGATCTGCGGGTCCTGATCGTGAGCGACGGAGGCCCGTCCACCGACGCCGTCGCGGCCGAACTGGACACCGAGGGAACGCCGTACACCGAGATAGACCTGCGGGACTCCGCGAGACCCGTGATCGACGCGGACTTCCTCGCGGACACGGTGGACGGCGTTCCGCGCGCCAAGTTCCAGGCCGTGGTCCTGCCCAACGACAACCCGTTCGCGGCCGGTTCGGCCGAGATGACGGCGCTGGCCGCCTACGAGCAGACCTACGCGATCCCGCAGGTCGACGCCTACACCTACGCGCGTCCGGAGGCCGGGCTCAACTACCCGGTCAACGGCGGCTATTCGGGCAGCCTGGACGGTGTCTCCGCGCAGGTCACCACCGCCGGCGCGGCCGGGCCGTTCGGCTACCTGGACGGGCCCGTGCCCTTCGAGGACAACTCCCCGACCGTGGGCGAGAGTTACGCCTATCTGTCGACGCCCGTCGCGGGCGCGGACTTCACCTCCTACGTCGACGCCCCGATCCCCGGCGGGACGACGCGGGGCTCGCTGGTGGGCGAGTACCGGCACGACGGGCGCCGGGAGCTGGTCGTCACGTTCGTCTACAACCAGTACCAGGAACAGTTCCGGCTGCTGGCGCGCGGCATCGTGGAGTGGATGACCGGCGGCGTGCATCTCGGCGCCTCCCGCAACTACTTCGCGGTCCACGTGGACGACGTGTTCGCGGCCGACGACCGCTGGGACTCCACCCTCAACTGCACGCCCGGCGACATCGACTGCCCGCCCGGCCAGGGCGTGGAGAACCCGATCCGGATGACCGCGGCCGACGTCGACCACGCGGCCGACTGGCAGACCGAGCACGGCATCACCCTCGACATGGTCTACAACGGCGTCGGCAGCGTGAACCAGCGCGAGGACAACGACGGCGTCGACGCGCTCGCCGACGAGTTCGTCACCGACCGCGACAGCTTCCGCTGGGTCAACCACACCTACTCGCACCCGTTCCTGGGCTGTGTGCAGGACGTGACCGTGGTGCCGTGGAAGTGCGCCACCAACGCCGACGGCAGCACCCAGTGGGTCGGCCAGAACGAGATCTCCGACGAGATCGCGACCAACCGCGCCTGGGGTCAGTCGGTCGGACTCCCGCTGGACACGCAGGAGTTGGTGACCGGCGAGCACTCGGGTCTGCGGATCCTGCCGCAGCAGCCGGTGGACAACCCCAACCTGGCGCCCGCGCTGACCGCCAACGGCGTGAAGTGGCTCGCCTCCGACAACTCCCGTGACCCGGTGCAGCGTCAGGTCGGTCCGGCGACGACGGTCTCGCGCTACCCGATGAACATCTTCTACAACGCGGGGCGCACCGCCGAGCAGGTCGACGAGTACAACTGGATCTACACCGGCCGGGCCCAGGGCGGCAGCGGCATCTGCGAGGACAACCCGGCGACCTCGACCTGTCTGGCCGCGCCGCTGTCCACCTCCACCGGGTACGCCGACTACATCGTGCCGCTGGAGACCAGGACCGCGCTCGGGCACGTGCTCTCCAACGACCCCAAGCCGCACTTCATCCACCAGTCGAACCTGACCGAGGACCGCATCGCCTACCCGGTGCTGGACGGTGTCCTGGACGGCTACAACGGGCTGTTCGCGGACAACACCCCGGTGGTGAACCTGCGGATGAAGGACATCGGCACCGAGTTGCAGCGACGCGCGGCCCGGGACGCGGCGCTCGACGCCGGTCAGATCACCGCGTACCGCATCGGCGACACGGTGACCGTCCAGGCGCCGGACGGGGTTCCCGTGAGCGCGACCCTGCCCACCGGCACCACGCAGGACGGTACGGCGTTCGGCTCCGCGTACGCGGGTGAGGTCTCCGGCTGGACCACCTCGACGGGAGCGCCGCTCGCCCTCGCCCTGCCCTCGTCCACCCCCTCCCTCACCGCGACCGCCGACGCGGCGGACCCGGCGACCACCTCCACCACTCCCCCGACCAAGGTGCCCGCCGGTGTGACCGAGCAGGTTCCCTACGTCCCGGAGAACTGAGCGCGGCACGCCCTACGGTCCCGGTCGCACCCTCGCGGCCGGGGCCGGAACGACCGCCACCGACCTCGGCCGTGGAGCCCATCCATGCACGTTCACGACGGCGCGCGACGCTCCGGCTCAACGCGCGTCACCCTGCTCACCGAAGGCACCTACCCGCACAGTCACGGCGGGGTGAGCGTCTGGTGCGACCAGCTCGTCACCGGCATGCCCGACCTCGACTTCGAGGTCGTCGCCGTGACCGGCACCGGACGCGAACCCCTGGTGTGGGACATCCCGGACCACGTCTCGCGCGTGGTCTCCGTCCCCATGTGGGGACCCGCGCCCGAGGGCCGGCTGCCGCGCGGCAGAAGCCGCAACCAACTCGCCCACGCCTACGAGCAGTTCCTGACGGCGCTGCTCGACCTCCGGGCCGAGCACGGCTTCGCCGACGCGCTGTACACGATGGCGCGGGCCGCGGCGGACGGCACGCTGAGCCCGTTCCTGCGCGGCGACCGGGCGATCGGTGTACTGACGGCGGTGTGGAACCGTCCGGGCCTGGCCGTACGAGAGGCCCGGCCGAGCCTGCACGACGCGATCACCGCGACCACCCTGCTGGAGCACGCGCTGCGGCCGCTGTCCGCGCCGCTGCCCGAGGACGGGGTGGCGCACGCGGTCAGCGGCGGGGTCGCCGCGCTGCCGGGGCTCGCCGCGCTCGAACGGCACGGCGTACCCCTGCTGTTGACCGAGCACGGCGTCTATCTGCGCGAGCGCTACCTCGGCTATCGCACCGCCCCCTACCGCTGGCCCGTGAAGGCCGTCGTGCTGGGATTCTTCCGGCTGCTGGCCGAGGAGACCTACCGGCGGGCGGCCCTGATCACCCCGGGCAACCGCTACAACCGGCTGTGGGAGGAAGAAGGCGGCGCGGACCCCGGTTCGATCCGCACCGTGTACAACGGCGTGGACCCGGGCGCCTTCCCGATGGCCGGTCCGGAGCCGGAACGGCCGACCCTGAGCTGGGCCGGCCGGGTCGACCCGATCAAGGACCTGGAGACCCTCATCCGCGCCTTCGCGCTGGTCCGGGGTCGACTCCCGGACGCCGAGCTGCGGTTGTTCGGCGGCACCCCGCGGGGCGGCGAGGCCTACCGGGAGCGGTGCGAGGCGCTGGCCGCCGAGTTGGGGCACGGCGACGCGGTCACGTTCGAGGGCCGGGTCGAGGACATCAAGGACGCCTACGCGGCGGGGAACGTCGTGATGCTCTCCAGCATCAGCGAGGGCTTTCCGTTCACCCTGATAGAGGCCATGTCGTGCGGGCGGGCGACCGTCTCGACGGACGTCGGCGGGGTGCGGGAGGCCGTCGGGGACACCGGCCTGGTCGTGCCGCCGCGCGACCCGGCACGGATGGCCGCCGCCGCCCTGGAGCTGCTGGCCGACCGCGAACGCCGCCGCACGATGGGCGAGGCGGCCCGGCTGCGGGTCATCGAGCAGTTCACACTGCGCCAGACCGTCGACACCTTCCGCTCGATCTACCTGGAGCTGTCGGCACTGGGCCGGATGTGGACGCCGGACACCACCGTGGAACTCGCCGAAGCCGGCGAGGGCGGCCCGGTGTCGTCGAGGACCGGGAGCATGGCCGGATGAGCGGGCCGATGGCGCTCGAACCGGACGGCTCGGCAGGGGACACGCTCTCCCTCCGGCTGGCCGAGGACCGCTCACGCCGCAGGCGGCTGTCCGACGACCGCACCCTGGCGCTGCGCCAGCCGCACTGGGGCGCGGACCACGCCGCGGTCGACGAGCTCGCCGCCGAACTGGCCGACCGCATAGGACCGGCCGTGCACGCCTACGAGGTCGCCGCGCTGCTGGAGTCGGAGGGCCTGACCTCGGAGGTCATCAAGGAGCGGTACGGCCATCCGAGCCTGTTCTCCCTGGCCGCCGCCCTCTACGAACGGGTGCCGCGCACCTTCCCGGAGCCCGCTCGGCCGGCCGATCCCTGGCGCCCGGACCATGTGCGCTGCGCCCTGCGCGGGGCCCTGTTCGCCCTGCCGGGGCTCGCCTACGTGCTCACCGCGCCGCTGTGGCACGCCGAACGCGCGATCTCCGTACTCGTCGTGGCCGGGCTGATCTCCTGGGCCTGGGGCCAGGCGCTGGGCCACCGGGCCTTCCTGCGCATGACCGCGGGGCGGCGGGAGGCGGGCCGCACCCTGCTCAAGGGCGCCCCGCTGGGTGCCGCGGTGGCGACGGCGGCGGGCTCGCTGGTCGCCGGCTCAGGCCCCGCGGCACTGGCCGCGGGGGCACAGTCGGTGTATCTCGCGGCGGCGGGCGCGCTGTTGGTGCTCGGCGGGGAACGGCTGCTGCTGGCCGCGCTCACGCCGATGATCGCCGGCGCGGCGGTGCTGCCGTGGTGGGAGCCGGGGAACCTGCTGCGGGCCGGGCTGCCGCTGCTGCCCCTGCTGGGCGCGGTGGCCACGGCCGCCTGGGCCCTGCGCGCCGCCCTCGCCACCACCCCGGCGCCGGGCAACTCCCGTCCCCCGCTGCGCCGTTCACTGCCCTACGGCCTGTTCGGACTGGCCGCCGGGTCGCTGGTGCTGCTGACCGGGCAGGACCAGCCGTACGCCGTGATCGTGCTGACCGTGAGCATGGGTCCTGCCGAATGGCTGCTGTACCGCTACCGCGGACTGTCGGTGGCGGCGCTGCGGGCGACGGCCACACCGACCGCCTTTCAGCTGCGCTCGGCGGGCATCCTCGCCCTCTGCCTGTGCGCCTACCTGCTGCCCCTGCTCCCGGCGGCCCTGCTCACCGACTCCGACCCGGCCCCGCTGCTGCTGCTCGCGGCGGCTTTGTGGACGGCCCTGCTGCTCCAGGCGTTCGGCGCGGCCTGGCCGCCGGCCGGGGTCTGTCTCGTCGCCGCAGCGGCGGCGGGCGCGCTCACTCTCAGGGACTCGCTCCCGGTCGTCGAGGCGCTGTCCCTCTGTTGCGGCGTCGCCGCCTTCTGTCTCACGGCGTGCGTACTGCGCCTGCTGGGACGCCCCGCTCCGCACGCCTGACCGCCTGGACCCGGTCCCCGTCCGGACGTGCACCACCCCGTTGTCGCGACACCCCCCACAGGAAGCACAACCGACCGGAAGGAAGCACGAGTTGACCACCGCACCACTCGCCGCAGTCACCGGAGCCGAGGGTTTCATCGGCTCCCACCTCACCGAGGCGCTGGTCGCCTCCGGGCACCGGGTGAGGGCCATGGCGCAGTACAACTCCTTCTCCTCCTACGGCTGGCTGGAGACCCTCCACCCCGACGTCCTCGACCAGGTCGACATCGTCCTCGGCGACGTCCGCGACCCGGGCTCGGTCCGCGGTCTGCTCGAAGGCGCCGACACCGCCTACCACTTGGCCGCGCTGATCGCGATCCCGTACTCCTACCAGGCACCGCACAGCTACGTGGACACCAACGTCACCGGCACCCTCAACGTGCTGGAGGCGGTCCGCGCGCTGGGCACGCCCCGGCTGGTGCACACCTCCACCAGCGAGACCTACGGGACCGCGCAGACCGTGCCGATCACCGAGGACCACCCCATCAACACCCAGTCCCCGTACGCCGCTTCGAAGGCGGGCGGGGACCGGCTGGCCGACAGCTACCACGCCAGCTTCAACACCCCGGTGGTGACCCTGCGGCCCTTCAACACCTTCGGGCCGCGCCAGTCGATGCGGGCGGTCATCCCGACCGTCATCGGCCAAGTGGCCGCCGGGGAACGGACGATCACCCTCGGGGACCTGCGTCCCACCCGGGACTTCACCTACGTCAAGGACACCGCGCAGGCGTTCCTCACGGTCGGCACCGTGCCCGCCGAGCAGGTCGTGGGCCGCACCTTCAACGCCGGCACCGGCGGGGAGATCTCCATCGGCGACCTGGTCTCGCTGATCGGCAAGGTGATGGACACCGACCTCGACGTGCGCGAGGACACCGCGCGCATCCGGCCGGCCAACTCCGAGGTGATGCGGCTGGTCGCCGACGCGAGCCGGCTCACCGCCGCGACCGGCTGGCAGCCCGCGCACTCCCTGGAGGAAGGCCTCGCGGGAACCGTGGAGTTCTTCCGCGACCCGGCCAACCTCGCCCGGTACAAGACCGGCATCTACAACATCTGACCCGACCGGTACGTCCAGAAGGAGGAGTCCCATGCACGCAGTGATCCTGGCCGGAGGCAAGGGCGTCCGGCTGCGGCCCTACACCACGGCACTGCCCAAGCCGCTCGTGCCGATCGGCGACCAGCACGCCATACTGGAGATCGTGCTGCGCCAGCTCGCCGGGGCGGGGTTCACCCGCTGCACCATCGCCATCGGCCACCTCGGCGAGATCATCCGCGCCTATGTGGGCGACGGCAGCCAGTGGGGCATGTCCATCGACTACGCCACCGAGGAGAGCCCGCTGGGCACCATGGGCCCGCTGCTCACCATGCTCGACCGGCTGCCGGAGAAGTTCCTCGTCATGAACGGCGACATCCTGACCGACCTCGACTACGCGGACGTCCTGCGCCGACACCGCGACTCGGACGCGCCGTTGACCATCGCGACGTACTCCCGCAAGGTGCACATCGACTTCGGGGTGCTGACCACCGACGAGGGCCGGGTGGTCGCCTTCACCGAGAAGCCGAGCATGGACTACCGCGTCTCCATGGGCGTGTACGGCCTGTCCCGGTCCACGCTCGCCGGCTACACCGCCGGACTGCCGCTGGGCTTCGACGAGTTGGTCCTCGACCTGCTCAAGACACAGAACCCGCCGCACGCCTACGACTTCGAGGGGTACTGGCTGGACATCGGACGCCCGGACGACTACGACCGGGCCAACGCCGAGTTCACCTCCCGCAAGTCGCTGTTGCTCAAGGGAGCCTGACCTTTCCATGCGCATTCTCGTCCTGGGCTTCACCGGCTATCTGGGCGGCCATGTCGCCGGGCACCTGCGCACCCTCACGGGTGTCCGGGTGCTCGGCGGCGGCCGCTCCCCCGCCGCGGAGTTCGGCATCGACCTCGCCACCGCCCGCGCGGACGACCTGGCGCGGGCACTTTCCGACGCGGCACCCGACGCCGTGATCAACTGCGCGGGCACCACCGGGGGCGACGCCGTGACCCTCGCCGAGGTCAACTCCCGCGGCCCCGCGGTCCTTTGCGCGGCGCTGCGCAAGGCGGCGCCTACGGCCCGGCTGATCCACCTGGGCTCGGCCGCCGAGTACGGCCCCGGCGAACCGGACGTGAAGGTGACCGAATCGGCGGCCACCCGCCCGGTCGCCGTGTACGGCGCCACCAAGCTGGCCGGCACGGTCGCGGTCACCACCTCCGGGCTCGACGCGGTGGTGCTGCGGGTCGGCAACCCGGTGGGCGCCGGCGCCCCGGCGGCCGGACTGCCCGGCCGGGTCGCCGGTCTGCTGCGCGCGGCCGGCCACGACCCCGGGGCGGTGATCCGGCTCGGCGACCTGTCGGCGTACCGCGACTTCGTCGACGCGCGCGACGTGGCACGGGCCGCGGCGCTCGCGGTGTCGTCCCCCCGCGCCCTGCCGGGCATCTTCAACATCGGCGGCGGACAGGCCACTCCCGTAAGGGACTTGGTGCACACGCTGGCCCGCGTCTCCGGGTTCCGGGGACGGATCGAGGAGAACGGCGGCGGCTCCGCCCGCTCGGGAGAGGTCTCGTGGCAGTGTTCCGACATCACGGCCGCCGAAGAGGCGCTCGGCTGGCGGCCGTCGTACCCCCTCGACGACTCACTCACCGCACTGTGGACGGCGACGGCGGGCCCGGAAGGCGACCGGACGCCGTGAGCCTGCTCGTTCCCCTGTACGTCCATCCCGCCGAGGATCCCGGCGCCTGGCACCGGCTGATCGGGGCGGTGGCCGGCACCTACGCGGTGGTGATCAACCCGGCGAACGGGCCCGGACCGGCACCCGACCCCGCGTTCGCCGCGGCGGCCGGGGCGCTGCGCGCGGCCGGTGCCCGGCTCCTGGCGTACGTCGACACCGACTACGGCGCCCGCAACCCGGCCGAGATGACGGACGACGTCCTCCGGTACCGCGAGTGGTACCGGACCGACGGCTGCTTCCTCGACCAGGTGACGGCCTCGCCGGACGAACTGCCCGCCTGCAGACGCCTGGTGAGGTCCCTGCGCAAGCTCGGCACCTCGCCGGTCGTCCTCAATCCCGGCATCCACCCGGCGCCCGGGTACGCCCGGCTCGCCGACCTCGTCGTCACCTTCGAGGGCCACTGGTCGACGTACGTCTCGACGTTCAGCCGGCCCGCATGGACGTCCCGGCATCCGCCCGAGCGGTTCTGTCACCTCGTCTACGGTGTGCCCGAGGCGCTGGTGCCGCTCGCCGTGCGCACCGCGGGCGAACGCGGGGCGGGCGTGGCCGGACCGGTGACGGGTGAACTTCCCAACCCCTGGGCGCAGTTGACACCCGCACTGAAGGAGACGGAGTGATGAGGCGTACCGCCCTGGCATGCGGCTTACTGACGGCGGCCCTGGTCCTCAGCGCGTGTTCGGGCGCGGGCGACGACGACCGGGCCGACGGCGGCGACCGTACGGCGTCGAGCGCCCCGGACCGCTCCACCGGGACGACTCCCGCCACGCCGAAGCGCTGGCAGCCCACCCCGGGCGTCGCCTGGCAGTGGCAGCTCGACGGCGAGGTCACCCCGTCCGTCGACGTGCCCGTCTACGACATCGACGGCTTCGAGAACACGGCGGCGGACGTGGCCCGGCTGCACCGCGCCGGCCGCAAGGTCATCTGCTACATCAACGTCGGCGCCTGGGAGAACTACCGCCCCGACAAAGGCGAGTTCCCCACGTCGGTGCTCGGTGCCGGCAACGGCTGGGCGGGCGAGCGCTGGCTGGACATCCGTCGGCTCGACGTGCTGCGGCCGATCATGGAACAGCGTTTTGACATGTGCCGCGACAAGGGATTCGACGCCGTGGAACCGGACTTGGTGGAGGGCTACGCCAACAAGACGGGCTTCCCGCTGACCGCCGCCGACCAACTCGCGTACAACCGCATGATCGCGGACATCGCGCACGCCCGCGGCATGGCCGTCGGCCTCAAGAACGACCTGCCGCAGATCCCCCAACTCCTGCGCCACTTCGACTTCGCGGTCAACGAGGAGTGCGCCCAGTACGACGAGTGCGGCCGGCTCCGCCCGTTCACCGCGGCGGACAAGGCCGTGTTCCACGTCGAGTACGAGGTGCCCAACAGCGAGTTCTGCGCCGAGTCCCGCAAGCTGAAGCTGTCGTCCATGAGCAAGAAACTGGACCTCGGGGTGTGGCGCCGGCCCTGCTGAACACCAACTGGAGGCAGGTCAGTTGGCGGCGGTCGGCGTCGATGTGCCCGAGCGGCGGTCCGGGCGTACGGAGAACGCCTTGTCTCCCGCCACGGCCACGATCGCGTCCTTCACCAGCACCAGGCTCGGGATCCGGTCCTCCGCGGAGGTCCCCAGGTCGTCGACCTTGTCGGTGGTCCAGGCGACGGCGCCCGTCTTGCGGTCGAGCGCGAGCAACCGGCCGTACCGGTTGGCGAAGTAGAGATCGTCGTACGTCGTCGACCGGACCGGCGCCGACAGATTCTCGATCTGCGTCCCCTGCTGCCACAGTCGGGCGCCGTCGGCCACCCTGTTCGCGGTGATCGTCCCGTCGGGGCGGACGAAGTAGACGGCGCCGTCGACGAGGGTGGCCGTGCCGCGCGGGGTGCCCGCCAGCGGGATCCGGACGGCCGTGCCGCTGTCCGGGTCCACCCGCAACAGGCTCTTGTACGCCTCGTCCCGCCCGTCGTTCGACTCCCACTCCGCCTGCTGGGGCAGCAGGAACAGCGGCTTCCCGTCGACGGCGCCGAGCGGTGACGCGGCGAGGGGCAGCCGCTGGAGTTCGTGCGCCGTGCCGTCGGCCGGGTCCAGGCGCAGGAGGCCGGCCCGGCCCGCGGTCGGGTCGTTCGCGTCGACGCACACGGCGTAGGGGGCGTCGCCCAGGACCAGCGGCGCGCAGTCGGTGCCGGCCGACGACTTCACGGTCGTCCGCCACAGGTCCTCACCCGTCGTCTCGTCGAAGGCGACGAACTCCTCGGTCCCGTCACGCATCGCGATGACACCGCCGTCGAACAGAGCGGCAGGCGAGCCGGCGTCCACCGTCCGGGTCCAGACCGGTTTGCCGGAGTCGGCGTCGAGGGCGAACACCCGCTGGGCCGAGTTCACTTCGGTCACGTCCGGCTGGTCAGCTCCGTACACGACCCCCTCCCGGACCCCGAGGGGTCGCTCCGAGCTCTGCGGGCCGCTGCCGAACCGCCACGCGACGCGGCCCGTGGCGGCGTCGAGCCGGGCCACCGTGAAGCCGGTCCCCGAGCAGTACACGGAGGAATCGGCGGACGCGCAGCCCGACTTCACGCTGTCCACGTCGACGACCACCGACTTGTCCTTCACGGCCCGCACCAGGCTCGTCCGCCAGGGCTTCCACCCGGCGGGCAGCGACACGGCGGGAGTTGCGGAGCGGCCGGACGCGGACGGCCGCCCGGCGGCCGGGTTCGCGGCGCTCTCGGGGCCGGACATCAGGTAGTACGCCGTCGACGCGCACACCACGGTGCCGGCCAACGCCGCGCCGAGGACGACCAGCCGCCGTACCCGACGCCTACGAACGGCCGCTCCGGCGGCACCGGCAGCGGGTACGACCGTCGTGCCCCCGGGCCCCCGAGGGGCCCCGCGCTGCCCCGGAACCGTCGGCGGGCCCATCATGTCCGGCAGGTCCAGCAACAAGCCGTGCAGTTCGGCGAGTTGTGGGCGGTCCGCCGCGTTCTTCTCGAGGCAGCGGGCGGCGATGGTCCTGAGCGGTTCCGGCACGCCGTCCAACTGTGGCTGCTCGTGCATGACCTGATAGCCCGTCAAGTACGGGCTGGCGCCGTCGAAGGGACGGTTTCCGGTGGCCGCGTACACCAGGAGCGAGCCGAGCGAGAAGACGTCCGAGGCCGCGGTGACGTCCTTCGGGGAGGAGAACTGCTCCGGCGACATGAAGGGCGGGGTGCCGATCAGGCGGCCGGTGACGGTGAGGGCCTGGTTGTCGGCGGCTCGGGAGATGCCGAAGTCGATGACGCGCGGGCCGTCCTCGGCCATCAGGACGTTGCTCGGCTTCAGGTCCCGGTGCACGACCCCCGCCTGATGGATGTCCCGCAGCGCCTCGACCAGGCCAAGGGCCAGCATGCGCAGCGCGCGCCCGCCCAACGGGCCGTCCTTCTCCACCGCTTCGGCCAGGGTGCGGCCGGGCACGTACAGCGTCGCCATCCACGGCTGCTCGGCGTCGGGATCGGCGTCCACGACCGGCGCGGTGAACGCGCCGCTCACCCGTCTCGCCGCCGCGATCTCCTGCCGGAAACGGGTCCGGAACTCCTCGTCCAGCGCGTACTGCGGGTGCACGACCTTGACCGCGGCCTGCCGTCCCGAGGCCGAAAGACCCAGATAGACGACCCCCATGCCACCGCTGCCGAGCCGGTCGATCAGCGCGTAGCCGCCTATGGACCCCATGGGCCCCGATTCCCCGGTGCGTGGTGGCATCCCCGGTTACCCTCTCCAACCCTGCCGCGCCGCACAGCTGTTCGGCGGCATCAGGCTAACGCGTGCGCCACTCGGGCCTCACGCCCACCACCGGCCTCTCCGCACGGCACAACGCGGACGGCGCGCCGGACCCGGAGGTCCGACGCGCCGTCTGCTCATCGCCCGTTGCGGGCTGTTCGATCAACCCCCCGATCGGTGTGCGGTGTCAGCGGCGGGCGTCGCGGCCGCCGCCGTGACCGCCGCCCTCGTGACCGCCACCGCCGTGGCCGCCGCCCTGGTGACCGCCACCCTGACCGCCGCCCTGGTGGCCGCCGCCGTGGTGACCGCCACCCTGGTGCCGACCCCAGGAGAAGTCGTCGACGAGGCGATTGCGGTCGTTGCGCAGGGTGACGGTGCCGCGGTCGTTGTCCCACACGTAGTTGCGACGGTCCTGGAAGAGGTCCTTGCGGGTGTCGCGGCCCTCACCGGAGTGGACGCGGACCGTGGCGCGGGGGGCCAGACGGTAGTGGTGGAACGTGTACGTACGGCCGTGGTCGTCCTTGAGGGTCCAGCCGTCCAGGTTGACCGCGTCGCGGGTGGTGTTGGTCAGGTCCACCCACTCGTTGTTCAGCGAACGGTTCGAGCGGTCCTCGCGTCCCGGGGAGTCGTACTGGAGGGCCGAGATCTCCACCTTCGGCCCGTGCGGTCGGGCGTGGTCGGCCGCGGACGCCGGCAACGTCACCACGGATACCAGGGCGCCGGCGGCCAGTGCGGCGGCGGCGAGACGGCGGGCGGTGACAGAAGCGGAATCGGACACAGAGTCCCCCTGCATAGTGCGGGCACCCTCTCGCGGGCAGCGGTCATCACTGTCCCCGAGAGATTCGGTGCGGTGTGCTTGTGCGGCCGGTCGGCCTCACACCCACACTCTGTCCACCAAGTGCGGGACACGGGTGGGAAACGTGGATGCTTTTGCCCCTTGACCATGGTTTCGTAACTCTCGACTGCACTGTCCATGTATGTCGTGTATGCGCGAGGTTGACGATCAACTTCCGTGCGGGAGCTGGCCGCACCCCCTCTTTCGCCACACCACGCCACCCCGGCCCGCCGAGGGCGTTCACCCGAAAGTGAGTAACAGCCGAGGTACCGCGAAATCGCTCCGGGGGCGTTGTCAGTGGTGGCAGGCAGGATGGAAGGCATGACGACACCAGTTGCAGTGATCGCCGATGCCGCCGCCTACGCGCAGGCCGTCGAGGACGCGGTGAAGGCCTCGGCCGCCTACTACGGGGGCGACACGTCCACGCTCGACGACGATGCCTACGACCGGCTGGTGCGCGGCATCGCCGCGTGGGAGGCCGACCATCCGGAGCAGGTGCTGCCCGATTCGCCGACCGGGAAGGTGGCCGGCGGGGCCGTGGAGGGCGACGTCCCGCACACGGTGGCGATGCTGAGCCTGGACAACGTGTTCTCGGCGGAGGAGTTCACCGCCTGGACCGCGTCACTGGCCCGACGCCTGGGCCACGACGTCGAGCGCTTCAGCGTCGAGCCGAAGCTGGACGGCCTCGCCATCGCGGCCCGCTACACCGACGGCCGACTCAGACAGCTGATCACCCGGGGCGACGGGACGGCCGGGGAGGACGTCTCGCACGCGATCGGCACCATCGAGGGGCTGCCCGTCGAGCTGGCCGAGCCGGTCACGGTCGAGGTGCGTGGCGAAGTCCTCATGACCACCGCCCAGTTCGAGCACGCCAACGAGGTGCGCACCGCGCACGGCGGACAGCCGTTCGCCAACCCGCGCGGCGCGTCCGCGGGCACCCTGCGGGCCCGGGAGCGCACCTACACCGTGCCGATGACGTTCTTCGGCTACGGCCTGCTCCCCCTGCCCGGCACCGGTACGGACCTCGCCGACCGACTGGGCGAACTCGCGCACAGCGAGCTGATGGCGCGGGCCGCCACGTACGGGGTGAACACCACCGCCGGCACCGCCGTGCCCGGCACCACCGCCGACACGGTCGAGGAGGTGCTGGACCGGGTGCGCGAGATCGCCGCCCTGCGGGCCGAGCTGCCGTTCGGGATCGACGGCATCGTCATCAAGGCCGACCTCGCCGACGACCAGCGCACGGCCGGTTCCGGGACGCGCGCCCCGCGCTGGGCGATCGCGTACAAGCTGCCCGCCGTCGAGAAGATCACCCGCCTCCTGGAGGTGGAGTGGAACGTGGGCCGCACCGGCATCATCGCCCCGCGCGCGGTCCTCGAACCGGTCGAGATCGACGGCGCCACCATCACCTACGCCACCCTCCACAACCCGGCCGACATCACCCGCCGCGATCTGCGCCTGGGCGACCACGTCATGGTCCACCGGGCCGGTGACGTCATCCCGCGTATCGAGGCCCCCGTCGCCCATCTGCGCACCGGCGACGAACAGCCCATCGCCTTCCCCGAGGTGTGCCCGCGCTGCGGGGCCGACATCGACACCAGCGAGCAGCGCTGGCGCTGTGCGAACGGGCGCAACTGCCACCTGGTGGCCGCCCTCTCCTACGCCGCGGGACGCGACCAGCTCGACATCGAGGGACTCGGCCACACCCGGGTCGTGCAGCTCGTCGACGCGGGCCTGGTGACCGACCTCGCCGATCTGTTCGCCCTCACCCGCGACCAGCTCCTGGCCCTGGAGCGGATGGGCGAGACGAGCACCGACAACCTCCTCGCCGGGATCGCCGCGGCCAAGCGGCAGCCCCTGTCGCGGGTGCTGTGCGCGCTCGGGATCCGCGGCACCGGCCGCTCCATGTCCCGCCGTATCGCCCGCTACTTCGCCACGATGGACCACATCCGCGCGGCCGACGCCGAGGCGATGCAGCGGGTCGAGGGCATCGGTACGGAGAAGGCGCCGTCCATCGTCGCCGAGGTCGCCGAACTCGCCCCGCTCATCGACAAGTTGGCGGCCGCCGGGGTGAACATGACCGAGCCCGGCGCCACTCCGCCGGTCGCGGAGGACGCCGAGACCGACGCCGACTCAGGCTCCGAGGGCTCCGGCACCGCGGGTTCCGGCTCCGACGGCCAGCCGGAGACCGCCGAACCTGCGGGCGGGCCGCTGGCCGGGATGACGGTCGTGGTCACCGGCGCGATGACCGGCCCGCTGGAGAAGCTGAGCCGCAACCAGATGAACGAACTCGTCGAGCGCGCCGGTGGCCGCTCCTCCTCCAGCGTCTCCAAGAAGACCACTCTCGTGGTCGCCGGAGAGGGCGCCGGATCCAAGCGCACCAAGGCCGAGACGCTCGGCGTCCGGCTGGCCACGCCGGACGAGTTCGCGGCCCTGGTCGCCGACTTCATCGACTGATCGGCGCGCCTCGCTCCTGGCCGGGTCGGGTCACTCCTCGTCCCGCAGTCGGGCCGACAGGGCGACCAGTTCCTCGGTCAGTTCGGTGTGGCCCAGGGCCGTCAGGCGGGTGACGGCCGCGTCGAGACGGGTGAGGGCGGGCGCGGGGCGTTCCAGGTAGAGGCCCTCCACGGCGCCCGCGAGGCGGACGCACTCGGCCCACTCGCCGGCGGGTTCGTCGTCCTGTCCCGGCTCGCCGATCAGCGACAGCGCCTTGTCCAGGGCGACCAGCGCGTCCTCGTACTCGCCCGCGTAGGCGTTGACCCGCCCGTGCTCGTAGGCCAGGGCGGAGTCCAGGGAACGGCCGTGGTAGTGGTACTCGGCGGCGCGCGCCTCCTCCGCGATCCGGCCCGCGTCGTCGAGGAAACGGAGCGCGTCGGCCAGGCCGTCGGGGCCCTGCTGCTGGGCCTGGAGACGGGCGAGTTCGCGCAGGCAGCTGCTGAGCTGCTCGAAGCGCGGGTTCCGGGCGTGGGCGGCGAGGGCTTGGTCCGCGACCTCGCGGGCCCGGCCGAACTCGCCGGACTCGCCGAGGAGTACGGCGGTCTCCGCGGCGATCATGGCGTGGCTGCCCGGGTCGTCGTCCCAGCCGGCCGACGTGGCCGCCAGGGTGACGTACTCCGCGGTGGCGGCCTTGAGGTCCTCCCCCGCGTGCAGTGCGCGGGCGCGGGTCAGCCGGAGCTGGGCGACGAGCCGGTCGTCCAACTCCCCTTCGGTGACGACCGGTTCGGCCAGCAGGGAGTCGAGCAGGGCGATGCAGTCCTCGATGCGGCCCAGGTCGAGGGTGAGCTGGGCCGCGTTGCTGTAGGTGCAGAACGCCTCGATGCGGTTGCCGCGGCGCAGACTCACCTCCGCCGAACGGGTGAGGTGCCGCAGCGCCTCGTCCGGGCGGCCCAGGCGCATGGCGGCCTCGGCCAGATCGCTCTGGAAGCGGGAGGTGTCGACGGTGTCGGCCGGCCATTCGGCGGCCAGTCGCAGGCCTTCGGTGAGGTTGTCGTACGCGGCCTGCGCGTCCCGGAGGCCGAGCTGGAGCCGGCCGCGCAGGCCGAGGGTCCGGGGCAGGTGCCAGGCGGGGCCCTGCGCCTTCAGCCGGTCGAGGAGGGCGTCGATCTCGGTGATCGCGGCGGGCAGGTCACCGGAGAGGGCGTACGAGCTGGCGCGCATCAGCACGGCGCCGGAGATCTGCGTGCGGACGTCGTGCTCGGTGGCGAACGCCTCCAGCAGGTCCACCTCGGCGAACACCGACGCGGCGTGCTCGTCGCTCCCGGAGGCCTGGAGGCGCAGGCCGAGCGCGGTCGCCCGCATCCGCAGCATCCGGGCCTCCTGGTACGGAGCGAGTCCGGGCGTCTCCTCGTGAAGACGGACGAGGGAGGCGTGGGCGGCCGTCAGCGCGAGGACCTTCGCGTCGGCGGCGCGGGCGGCCTGCGCCTCGACGTCGTTCGCGTTCTGCGCGTCGGTGTCACCGTCGGCGGTGTGCGCCTCGGTGTCGCCCGTGCCCTTTGCCTCGGCACCGTCTGCTGCCGTGGTCTCGGCACCATTCGCAGCCTCCGCTTCGGCACCAGCCGCAGCCTGCGCAGCGACACCGCCGGTGGCCTCTTCATCGGCACCTGCCGAGTTCCCGGCCTCAACGGCGTCGGTGGCCCGTGCCTCGGCGCGATCCGCGTCATCCACGGGAATCTCGGCGAGGGCGAGCACCGCGCAGGCCCGGGAGAACGCCGCCTCACCAGGCTCTCCGGCGTCCTCGTACAGGGCCGCGGCCTCCTCGTGGAGTGCGGCGGCGTCGGCGAACTCGTCCTTCTCGCCGGCCCGGTTCGCCTCGTCGGCCAGCAGGTCCGCGCGGAGCCGTTCGAGGGGGCCCGCGGCCGGATCGTCGGGGTGGGTGTAGTCCCGGGCGGCCACGAGCGTGCGCAGGCGCGCCCAGCAGGCCGTCGCGTCCGGGTGCCCCTGCTGGTCCAACGTCCTTGCCCGGACGATGAGTTCGGGCAGGGAGTCGGGGAGATCGGCGTCCGTGTGCGGGGCGGTCGCGGCAGCCGGCGCGGCCGTCGCCGTGGCCACGTCGTCGAGGCTGCGGGTGCGCAGGGTCAGGTCGAGCGCGTCCAGGAGCGGGGCCCGGTCGAGGCGGGCCCGACGGCTGTCGGCGTGGGCGGTCGTGCCGTTGCGGGCATCGAAACGAGCGGCCAGGTCGTCCGCGCGGTCGCGCACCTCGGCGCGCAGTCCTGCCACCGTCCAGCTGCGGCCCGCGTACCCGGCGGCGGGCAGTTCGCCGTGGCCGAGGGCCTCGACGCGCTGGAGCAGCACCTCGACGCCGGTGAGGAAGCCGAGCAGGTCCAGCGGCGAGTCGACGTCGTCGAACAGGTTCCGGTTCTCGGCGAGCAGTTCGAGTCCGCGCGCCTCGTTGCCGGTCAGCGCGCAGAACTCCAGGTGTCGGCCGACCTCCTGGGACATCGAGGGGTTGCGGCGGCAGCCGCGGTAGCCGACCAGGTGCAGTTCCCGGGCCCGGTCGATGCCGCCGGTGCGCAGCAGGGGCAGCAGCGCGTACGAGACGGAGCGGGCCGGCTCCTCCTGGCAGGACTCCTTGCCGGCCAGGACGGGCTCCCAGGTGCCGAGCGCCCGTTCGTCGTCGCCCGCCGTGAGGTGGTGCAGGGCGCGCTCGCAGATCTCGCAGGCCTCGCAGTCGCTGAGCCTGACGCGGGTGCGGCCCGCCCAGAGTTCGTAGGCGAGGTCGGTGTCCTCCCCGGTGTGGACGGCGAGTTGGTAGGCCTGTCCGTAGTAGGGCTGGAGGCCGAGGCCGGCCTTCTCGTACCGGTCGCGCATCTCCTGAAGCCACTGGCTCAGGCTGGCCAGCGGTATCTCGGGCAGGGCCCGGAGCGCGGTGGCCACCCACTTGAACCGCCAGAAGAGCATGTGGCGCAGGCGCTCGTCGAAGACGTCGGGCTGCTCGTCGAAGAGGGTGAGCAGGCGGGCGAAGACGACGGGCGACTTCCGGGGTTCGGAGCCGTAGGTGTATGCCTCCTGGAGTTCGAGCAGCGCGTGGACGAGCGGTACGGGCTCCGCCAACTGCTCGGCGACGTCGACGAGTTCCTCGGCGGTGACGGTGCGGGTGCGGCCGTAGGGGCGCCGGTCGTTCTCCTGGAGCGCCTGGAACAGCTCGTCCGTGTTCTGGGGGTGGGGTGCGGTCGGCATCGTCAGCTGTCCTTGCGGAGGGCGTGGGCGAGAAGGTCGAGGAAGGAGCGGTTGATGAGGCTCGACTCGGCGGGCCGCAACGGGCGCCGGGAGAGCATCGCGGCCTGCCCGTAGAGGGCTTCGGCGCTGGTGCGGGCCAACTCGGGCTCGTCGATGGAGACGGCGGTGCGGACCAGCGGGTTGAGCTGGTTGAGGATCAGCTGGGCGCGCGGTGCCTCCTGGCGCAGGGCGCCGAGGATGTCGCCCCACAGGCCGCCCTCCGACTCGCGGGCGAGCTGGGAGCGGGTGCGCTCGTGCCGGGCCTCACGGCTGTCGACCAGGAGGGCGGGCGCGGACGCGGGGTGGAAGGTGCGCAGCGCGACGTCGCAGTCGAAGACGGCGAGGGCGTCGCGGGCCTGCGCGAGATAGGCCGCGGCGGCCAGTTCCGTCTCCCGGTCGACGGGGTCGAGGTGCGCGGTGAGGGTCGCCGGGTCGAGGTCGGCGACGGTGACCTCGGGCCTGATCTCGGGCAGCCGGTGGACCAGTTCACGGTCGTAGGTGTAGCCGCCGTTGACGACGCCGAGCCCCGCGGCCGAGGCGATCGCCGCGACCTGCCGGAACTCCTCCACGCTGGAGGTCACAAGGACGGTGCGGTGGGTGCGCGCGAACTCGTCGAGGGTGGCGTGTCCGTCGGTGGTCTCGAACGGCAGCCAGGGCAGCAGCATCCGCAGGATCTCGTCGTCGTGCACGGCGAGGGACTTCACGGCCAGGTGGTGGGCCTGGAGGAAGCGGCCGAGGAGGTCGGGGTCGCTGGCGGCGGCCCGGGAGATCCAGGCGCGCAGCCGCTCGGCGAGGGCGTCGCGGACGGCGGCGAGGGTGTCGTCCTCGTACAGGGATTCGCGGGAGGCCGTCGGGCGCAGGCTCTCGGCGTCGACGACGCAGCGGACGAAGAAGGCCCACTCGGGCAGGATCTCCTCGGCCTGCTCGGACAGCAGCATGCCCTTGACGTGCACGCGGTGGCCGTGGCGGCGACCGGCGGGCACGGCCTCGGGCAGGACGCACGCGATGCCCCTGAGGCCCACGGCCGGCAGGTCCAGCTCGATGGTGTCGAGCGGCGTGAATCCGAGGGTTTCCTCGCCGAACGCGGCCAGCGCACGGGAGCGGGCTCCCGGCGTGGGGTACGTGCGCGCCCAGGGGGCCGGCTCGGGGTTGACGGCCGCGCCGGTGCCGCCCGGACCGCCCTTGCCGTCGTCGAAGGTCACCGGGTGGCGCAGCAGGGACCCGAAGTGCCGGGCGAGCGCGTGCACTTGGGCCGGGCGGGTCCACTCGCCCGCGTCGGCGCGCGGGGTCAGCGTGACGGTGGTGCCGGGCCGGGGCCGGGCGGAGGCGGGCAGGGCACGGACGGTGTAGCTGCCGTCGCCGCGTCCCCGCCACTCCACCGCGGGCGCCTCGGGCGTGGCGGCGGACCGGCTCAGGACGTGGATCTCGTCCGCGACCAGGAAGCAGGAGAGCAGGCCGATGCCGAACTGCCCGATGAAGTCGCCGCGTTGCTCGGCGATCTTCTCGGCGCGCTTGCTGCTGCGGCCGATCGTGGCGAGGAAGGTGTGCACGTCGGCCTCGGTGAGACCGACGCCGTCGTCCTCGACGCGTACGACGGATCCGTCGGCGTACAGCCGGATGCCGAACGCGTCGGCGGGGGCGCCGGGTTCGAGTCGGTGCCGGGCGGTCAGCGCGTCGACCGCGTTCTGCATCAGTTCACGCAGGTAGACGCGGGGGCTGGAGTAGAGGTGATGGGAGAGGAGGTCGACGAGGCCGCGCAGATCCACCTGGAAGGTGCGGTCGGCGCCGGCCGGGCTCGAAGGGGTGTCGGGCAGTGTCATCGGGCAGTCCGGTGTGAGGTGAGCGACGAGCGGCGGACGGTCGGCGGAATCAGGCGCTGCGCCGGGCGCGGGCGTACATCTTTTCCGGCTGCGCCATGTACTTCCACGGCCATGGGGTGAAGGCGCCTTCGAGCTGTTCGAAGATGCGCGGCAGCGCGCTGCGCGAGGAGGCCAGCGACATCGCCATGGCGAAGGTGTTGAAGTCCTCCTGCCAGCCCGGGAACCGCTCGTAGCCGGGGTGGAGGATGCTGTGCTCGGCCGCCTCCACCAACTCGTCCTGGATCTCGGGGGTTTCGAGGCAGGTCTTGTCGTCCGACTCCACCCAGTTCTCGATGTGGGCCATGGCGATCACGCAGCCGAGCCGATGCCCCTCGGGCGCGCCGGCGAACGCCTCACGGGCGAACGCGAGGGCCTGGCCCGGTTCACCGCTCCAGCGGGGCTGGAGGTACGAGATCCACTCGATGTGGGTCTCCAGGTCCAGCGGGTCGCGGCGCAGGGCGGCGTCGCGCCGGGTCTGGTTGACGGCGTGACCGAGCGACATGCCCCGGCCGGAGGTCAGCAGGCGGCGCCACGGCGTGATCCACTCGGGCCGCAACTCGGCGGCCTCCAGCAGCTGTTCCTCGGCGATGTGCAGCCGTTCATGAAAGATCCGCCACTGCTCCTGCGTGACGTTCACGGCCCGGTCGGCGGTACGCGCCTCCCAGCCCCAGATGATGTGCCGGGCCCCGGATATGAGCAGGGCGGTCGCCCGGTGCTCCTTGTCCTCCTCGACGGCCCGGCCGATCCAGTCCTGCACCCCGTCCAACTCGGCCAGCTCGCCCAGGACTTGGTGCTCACGCCCGAGATCGAACGGGACCAGCGCGTCCTTGACCGCCTCCCACTCCCCCGCGTCGGCCGCCTCCACCAGCGCGAGCACCCGGGCGTCCCCGAGCGCCCGCAGCGGATACACCCCGTTCTTCTGCCTGCGCGGCACCGGAAGGGAGTGCGGAACCTCCGCCGGTCTCTCCGCACCTCTCCCGAACAGCTTCCCCAACATGCCGCGCCCTCCCCTGGTCCCGCGTGATCGTCCGGAGCAGCATAAACGGCACCCCTTACACCGCTTCCACAGGGTTTTCACGGGGGCTGCTTCCGTCTGACGGAAGCCGTCTTGCCGTGCTGTCGCGGGCGTCACGACTCTGGTCCCAACCACGGCACGCGGGGCAGAGCCGCCCCGCTCTCAGGGACGGGATCGCCATGCCGCACACGACCGCCTTCGCCCGCAACCAGTGGTACGTCGCCGCCTACAGCCACGAGATCGGCCGGGAGTTGCTCGGCCGGACCATCCTCGGTGAACCCCTCGTCCTCTACCGCACCGAGGACGAGGGCACCCCAGTCGTCCTGCACGACCGGTGTGTGCACCGCCGCTACCCCCTGTCCGAGAGCGGGCTCGACGGGGACCGGATCGTCTGCGGGTACCACGGGTTCACGTACGACACGACCGGCGCCTGCGTGTACGTGCCCGGGCAGAAACGGATACCCCGCACCGCGCGCGTGGCCTCCTACCCGGTCGTCGAGCTGGACGCCCTGATCTGGGTGTGGATCGGTGATCCGGCGCTCGCCGATCCCGAGACCATCCCGCGCGCCCGGCACCTCGACTCCCCCGGCTGGGTCACCGTCTCCGGTATGGAGCCGATCGACGCCGACTACGGGCTGCTCGTCGACAATCTGCTCGACCTCTCCCACGAGACGTATCTGCACGGCGGGTACATCGGCACCCCCGAGGTCGCCGAGACGCCGATCACGACGGAGGTCGACGAGGGCGCGGGGATCGTACGGGTCAGCCGGCACATGGACGACGCCGAGTGCCCGCCGTTCTACGCCAAGTCGACCGGGATCAAGGGCCGGATCACCCGCTGGCAGGACATCGAGTACCACGCGCCGTGCCTGTATCTGTTGCACAGCCGGATCGCGCCGGTGGGCGTGCTGCCGGAGGCCGACGGCAGTGACCCGAACGGCTTCCACACCGAGATCACGTACGCCATCACGCCCTCCGCCGACGGTCATGTCTACGACTTCTGGGCCGTCTCGCGCGACTGGGCGATCGACGACGCCGAGGTCACCGAGTTCCTGCGGGGCAACAACCACACCGTCGTGATGCAGGACGTCGACGCGCTCAACCTGCTTCAGAAGACGCTCGGTTCGGAGCGGTCGGGCTACCAGGAGCTCAGCATCAACATCGACACCGGCGGCCTGGCCGCCCGCCGTATCCTTGCCCGGCTGGTCGAGGAGGGCGACAAGCCCGTGGAGAAGGTGCTGTGAGCGGCAGCCCCACCGGGGAGGTCTACCGCATCGACTGGCTGCCGGGGACGGACGTCCTGCACGGTACGTGTCACTGCGGCGCCGAGCACACCGCCCAGGACCCGGTGGAGATGTGGGAGTGGATGCTCGGCCATCCAGAAGGACACCAGCCCCGGGAGCACGGCGCATGAGCCTGTACGAGGCCGAACTGGTCGTGAGTGCCCGGGAGTCGGCCGCGGAAGGGGTCGTCGTCCTCACTCTCCGGCACCCCCTCGGCGACGAACTCCCCTCCTGGGAACCGGGAGCGCATCTGGACGTCGTGCTCGGGCCGGAGCTGGAACGGCAGTTCTCGCTCTGCGGGGATCCCGGGAACCGCTCCGAGTGGCGGATCGCGGTACTGCGGGAACCGGACGGCCGGGGTGGATCCGCCTTCGTCCACGAGCAGTTGGGCGTCGGCGACAAAGTGCGGGTACGTGGACCTCGTAACCACTTCCGGCTGGAGCCCGCGCCTGGTTACCGGTTCATCGCGGGTGGCATCGGGATCACCCCCGTCCTGCCGATGCTGGCCGCGGCCGAGGCGGCGGGTGTGCCGTGGACGCTTCTGTACGGCGGACGGACTCGCCGATCCATCGCGTTCACCGAGGAGTTGGGGCGGTACGGGGACCGGGTCACCGTCGCCCCGCAGGACGAGACCGGGCTGCTGGACCTCGCCTCCGTGCTGGACGACCTGCCCGAGGGCACCCTCGTCTACTGCTGCGGTCCCGGGCCGTTGCTGGACGCGGTCGAGGAGCGGTGTCCGGCGGCGGTGCTGCGGGTCGAGCGGTTTCAGCCCAAGGTCCAACAGGGCGATGGCAACAGCGAGTTCGAGGTCGAGCTGGCGCAGAGCGGGCGTACCGTCACGGTCGCTCCGGACGTCTCCGTGCTGGACGCCGTGCGCGCCGCCGGGGTCGAGGTGCTGTTCTCCTGCACCGAGGGGACCTGCGGCACCTGCGAGACCGACGTGCTCGACGGCGTCCCGGACCACCGGGACTCGGTGCTCACCGAAGAGGAGCGGGCGGGCGGCGAGACGATGATGATCTGTGTGTCCCGCTGCCGGGGGAAGCGGCTCGTGCTGGACCTGTGACCGCGAGGTCGGCGTCGATCCGCTCGACCGTCGCGAACAGGTGCGGCAGCAGGTCGCGGCGGATCGACTCGACGGAGGTGCGGCCCGCGGGCACCGCGAGGTTGACCGCCGCGACCACCTCGCCGTCCCGGCCTCGTACCGGGGCGGCGACCGACCGCAGCCCCTCCTCCAGTTCCTGGTCGACGATCGCGTACCCCTGTCGGCGCACCCGGCGCAGCTCCGTCCGCAGGGCCCGCGGCGAGACGATGGTCCGGTCGGTCAGCGGGCGCAGTTCCACTCGGGCGAGCCGGGCGTCGACCTCCTCGTCCGGGAGATGGGAGAGGATCACCCGGCCCACCGACGTGACATGGGCCGGGAAGCGCGTGCCGACGGTGATCGTGGCGGCCATGATGCGGCGGGTCGGCACCCGGACCACGTAGACGATGTCGTCGCCGTCGAGCACGCACAGTGACGACGACTCCCGTACCTGCGCGACGAGTTGCTCCAGATGGGGCTCGGCGATCTGCGGCAGGGTGACGCTGGAGAGGTAGGAGTAGCCGAGTTCGAGGACGCGCGGGGTGAGGCGGAACAGGCGCCCGTCCTGATGGACGTATCCCAGGTCGACCAGGGTCAGGAGCAGTCGGCGGGTGGCCGCTCGGGTCAGCTCGCAGGCGTCGGCCACCTCGCTCAGGGTGCGGACGGGGTGCTCCTCGTCGAAGGCGCGGATCACGGCGAGGCCGCGTTCGAAGGACCTCACGAAGTGTGACGCTCGGGCGTCCGCTGGCATTGCCGCCTCCAAAAGTGTCAACAATGTTGTTGGCGAACCCATTGACCCGACCCGTTGTGCCTTCTACCTTCCGGCTGTGCGAGGTCGCGCACTACTGTGCGCCTTGCGCACGACCTGTCGGAACACCGTTGCACCGTTGTTGTCTGCACAGGAGGAGCCATGCGCCGTCTGCTCGCCGGTCTCACCGCCGGTGCCTTCCTGCTCGTCGCGACCGCCTGTGGCTCGTCCGACGACTCCAACTCGTCGTCGGACAAGGGCTCGTCGTCCGGCGGCATCACCACCGTCAAGGTGGGGATCATCCCCATCGTCGACGTCGCCCCGCTCTATCTCGGCCAGAAACAGGGCTTCTTCAGCAAGCAGGGCCTGAAGCTCTCGATGACGCTCGCCCAGGGCGGCGCGGCCATCGTGCCCGGGGTGACGAGCGGTCAGTTCCAGTTCGGGTTCTCCAACATGACCTCGCTGATGGTCGCCCAGTCCAACAACGTGCCCATCGAGGCCATCGCCAACGGCGTCGCCTCAACAGGCGTCAAGGGCAAGGACTTCGGCGGGCTCGTGGTGAAGAAGGGCAGCTCCATCAAGTCGCCGAAGGAGCTCGAGGGCAAGAAGGTCGCCGTCAACACCCTCAAGAACATCAACGAGATCGTGGTCCGCGACTCGGTCCGCCGGGCCGGCGGCGACCCGGACAAGGTCAACCTGGTCGAGCTCGCCTTCGACCAGATGCCGGCCGCGCTCGACTCGGGCCAGATCGACGCGGCGATGGCGGTCGAACCGGCGCTCACCACCATGAAGCTCCAGGGCGCCACCGAGATCGCCTCTCCCATGGTCGACGTGGCCCCGAACCTCACCGTCGCCATGTACTTCACGTCGACCGCGTACGCGCAGAAGAACCCGGCCATCGTGAAGAAGTTCCAGGACGCGACCGCCGAGTCCCTCGCCTACGCCGACGCGCACCCGGACGAGGTCCGCCAGATCGTCACCACGTACACCAAGACCCCGGCGGACGTCCTGGCCGCGATGACCCTGCCCAAGTGGCCGGCCGAGGCGAACCGTTCCTCGATCGAGGCACTGGAGAAGCTGAGCGACGAGAACGGCCTCTTCAAGAACGCCCCGGACCTGAACAAGCTGCTGCCGTGAGGGGATTGAACGCCGTACTCGGCGCGGCCGGGCTCGCGGCCTTCCTCGCCCTGGGCGAGGCGGTGCCGCGGGTCGGCCTCGTCAAGGAGGCCTACTTCCCGCCGACCAGCCGGATCGCCTCGGCTCTGTGGGACGAGGTCACCACCGACGGCTTCTGGTCGGCGCTCGGCGACACCCTCACCGGCTGGGCGGTGGGCCTCGCCATCGCGGTCTGCGCGGGTGTCGTCGTGGGCGTGACGATCTCGATCGTGCCTTACCTGCGCGAGGCGACCGCCTCGACGATCGAGTTCCTGCGCCCGATCCCGTCGGTCGCCCTCATCCCGCTGGCCGTCCTGCTGTACGGCGCCGAACTGAAGTCGGTGCTCATCCTGGTCGTGTACGCCTCCTTCTGGCAGGTGCTCCTCCAGACGCTGTACGGCGTCCAGGACGTGGACCCGGTCGCCGAGGAGACGGCACGCTCGTACGGCCTCGGCACCTGGGCGCGGGTGCGCCATGTGCTGTGGCCGACGGCGCTGCCGTACGTCATGACCGGGGTGCGGCTCGCCGCCGCGGTGGCGCTGATCCTCGCCATCACCGCCGAACTCGTCATCGGCGCACCGGGGTTGGGCCAGGAGATCGCCGTCGCCCAGACCTCGCAGGCGGTGCCGGAGATGTACGCGCTGATCGTGGTCACCGGGGTGCTGGGGCTGCTCATCAACGTCGGCGCGCGTACGGTGGAACGGCGGGCGCTGGCCTGGCACCAGTCGGTGCGCGGGGAGGTGGCGGTGTGAGCGGCGGTGCGAAGGGCGCCCTGCGTGGCCCTGTACGGGACGGTGTGATCGGACGCCTGCTGCTGCGGCTGCTGTTCGTGCTCGCGCTGCCCGTGGTGCTGGTCTCCGTGTGGTGGGCCGCGTCGGACGGCAACACCGATCCCTTCTGGCCCCCGCTGCGGACGATCCTGAAGACCTTCCCGGACGTCTGGACCGCCGACCGGCTGCGCACGGACGTCGTACCGAGCGTCCTGCGCCTCCTCGCGGGCTACGCGACAGCGGCCGTCGTCGGCATGGCGCTCGGCACGGTCATCGGCTCCTACCGCAAGGTGCGGGCGGTGTGCGAGCCGGTCCTGGAGTTCCTGCGGGCGGTGCCGCCACCGGTGTTGATCCCGGTCATCATGCTGTTCGCGGGCATCGGCGACACGATGAAGATCGTGGTGATCGCGAGCGGCTGCGTCTGGCCGATCCTGCTCAACACGGTCGAAGGCGTCCGCGCGGTCGACTCGGTGATGCTGGAGACGGCCCGCTCGTACGGCGTCAACGGCCCTGCCCGGCTGACCCACTTGGTCCTGCCGTCGGCCAGTCCGCAGATCTTCGCGGGCCTGCGCCAGGCGCTGTCGATCGGCATCATCCTGATGGTCATCAGCGAGATGTTCGCGGCGAGCAACGGCATCGGCTTCACCGTCGTCCAGTTCCAACGCAGCTTCGCCATCCCCGACATGTGGACCGGAATCCTGGTCCTCGGCCTGCTCGGCTTCCTGCTCTCCGTCGTCTTCCAGCTGGTCGAGCGCCGGGTGCTCGGCTGGTACCACGGTCTGCGCGCCTCCACCCGGCGGTCCTGAGTGAACTTCGTGAAGGGGCGGTCCAGTCCATGCTCGACGTACGCGGCCTGAACAAGGTCTACGAGGGTTCGGGGCGCCGGGTGGAAGCCGTGCGCGACCTCACTTTCGCGGTGTCCGCGGGTGAACTCGTCTGCCTGGTGGGCCCGTCGGGCTGCGGGAAGACGACCCTGCTGAAGTGCATGGGCGGTCTGCTCACGCCGACGGGCGGCGAGGTGCTGCTGTCCGGCAAGCCGGTGAGCGGGCCGCCGCCCGGGATGGCGTTCGTCTTCCAGGAGTACGGCCGCAGCCTCTTCCCGTGGATGCGGGTCGGCCAGAACGTCGAGCTCCCCTTGAAACAGAAGAACTTGACCAAGGCGCGGCGCAAGGAGCTGGTCGCGGACGCGCTGGAGTCGGTCGGTCTCACGGACGCCGCCGGCGCGTACCCGTGGCAGCTGTCCGGCGGCATGCAGCAACGCGTCGCGATCGCACGGGCGTTGGCCTACGAACCCCAAGTCCTGCTGATGGACGAGCCCTTCGCGGCGGTCGACGCACAGACGCGGGCCGACCTGGAAGACCTCGTACGAGGCCTGTGGCGCGAGCGCGGGATCACGATCCTGTTCGTCACCCACGACATCGACGAGGCCGTCTACCTGGGCGAGCGGGTGATCGTGCTGTCCGCCTCCCCGACCGTCGTGCGGGAGCAGTTGAAGATCGATCTGCCCGACGAGCGCGACCAGTTGCACACGCGCGTGGCCCCGCGCTTCGCCGAACTGCGGACCCATGTGTACGAGCAGATCCAGGCGGCGAAGCGCGGGACGCCTCAGGACGCGGTCCCGAAGCCGGTCTCGGTCACGAAGTCGAGTACGCCTCCACTTCACTGAACTGCGCGGCCGGCCAGCCGGTGTTGGCGCTGACGGACAGCCGCAGATAACGCAGGTTGGTGGTGCTGGGCAGGGCGATGGTGACCGTGTTTCCGGTGGCCGGGTCGAACCGGTAGCCGGTGGCGCCGACGACGGTCGAGGCGGTCCCGGCGTCGGTGCCGCCCTGCACGGTGATGGTCTGGGTGCGCGCGCCCCAGGCCGAGGACGGCGGCAGCTTCAGCACCACTCGGCGCACGTTCTTGGTCGCGCCCAGGTCGACCGTCAGCGCCTGCGGGAAGGCGTTGTTGGTGGACTCCCAGTAGCTGTTCGCGTTCCCGTCCACGGCGTTGCCCGGCGGGAAGCCGCCCTGTGAGCCGGTCGCGGTGGCCGGGCGGCCCTGGGCTAGGTTGCCGCCGGTGCCCGGGTCGGGGTTGCCCTGGCCGGGCTGCGGCCACGCCGCGCAGTTGGACCAGGTGCTGCTCCAGCCGGAGTTGCCGCCGCCGTCGGTGAGGGCGAAGGTGCCGGAGTTCGCCGGGTAGGGGCAGTTGTAGATGCCCGCCGCGCCGACCGAGGTGGCCGTCACGTTGCGGAAGGTGGCCGCGCCCTGCGCCTCGGCCTGGACGACGACCGTGCCGGTGTTCCGGACGGTCGCGCCGGTCACGTTGACGTTCCGGACCGGGTAGCCCTGACCGCCGCCGGAGACGAACTCGAAGGCGCTGTAGGGGCTGTCGGTGATCGTCGTGTTGGTGATGTTGACCGTGGCGTTGATGGCGCTGTCGTAGGAGTCGACGCGCAGGGCGCCCATCGGGTGGCCCCAGTTGGGGTTGACGGCTCCCGCGCGGACGAGCGTGTTGCCGTCGACGGTGATGGTGCCGGCCAGCGGGGAGAAGGGGTCGAGGAACTTCTGGTTGGAGATCGCGATGCCGCTGCCCAGCGCGTTGGTGTCGGAGATCAGGTTGCCCCGTACCGCGATGTCGGTGCCGCCGTAGATCGCGATGCCGTTGGCGAGGTTGGGCTGCGAGATGGTGTTGTTCTCGAAGCTGCTGTTGCTGTCCGCCCCGTTCAGCGACCACATGGCGAGCGAGTCGTCGCCCTGGTTGCGCAGGAAGTTGTTGCGGACGCGGACCCCGTGGGCGTTGCCGTTGAGGTTGAGGCCGTCGGCGGTGGTGTCGAGGATGCGGTTGTTCTCGACGACGAGGTTGTCGTTGTTGCCCATCAGCCAGAAGCCGACCTTGAGGTGCTGGATCCACATGCCGGAGACCGAACTGTTCGGTCCCAGCGTGCCGTTGACGAAGTTGTCCGGGTTGGCGTCGACGCGCTCGGTGACCTCGCCCAGGACCGCGAAGTCCCGGATGCGGACGTTTCCTGAGGAGCCCGACTGGTCGATGAACCGTGAGGAGTGCACAACCGAGTACCAGCTGCCGGCGCCCTGGAGGGTGACGTTCTGGACACCGCTGAGCGAGGACGTCAGCCTGTAGTCGCCCGGCGGGATCCACACGACTCCCCCTTGCGCGGAGGCGATCGCGTCCCGGAAGGCCTGCGTGGAGTCGCCGTTGCCGCTGGGGTCGGCGCCCTTGGAGGTGACGGAGACCGAACCGGCGGGCTGGCCGGCGGCTGCGGCGACCTGCTCGAAGTCGGCCACGTCGACGGTGACTTGGGTGCCGGTCGACTGGAAGGCGACCTTGTCGCCCGCCTGCACGTTCCGCCCGAGCAGCAGCCGGGCGTTGTCGAAGAAGTGGTGGGTCTTCGCCCCGGCGATCCAACTCGTGTCGACGTACGAGTACTTGGAGGTCACCGGGAGCGTCTTGGCGAGCTTGGTGCCGTTGACGTAGACGTCGAGCGCGCCGGACTGACCGTCCGGGACGCTGTAGGAGACGTTCACGGCGTTGGCGGCGCTCGGCACGGTGAACTCGACGCGCTGGCCGGAGGTGAGGCGTACGGCCTGCCGTCCCGAGGCCTCGGAGGCGAGCGTGCCCTGGGTGTAGTCGGGGCCGATCTTCGTGCCGGTGGTGGTCGCGGACTCGGCCTCCACGGAGGTGAAGGGCAGGCTCGCACCGGCCGCGTGGGCGGCGGTGGGGGCGATCGCGGTGAGGAGTCCGGCGGAGAGGGCGACCACCAGCAAGGCTGGCATGCCCCTGACAGTTCTGTGCATTGCTGATCCCTTCGTGGTGGGGGTAAAGGGGATAGCGAGGCGGGGGTGGGGGTTGGCGGGGTGGAGGTAGGGGGCTGGGGGGTGGCGAGGTGCGCGCGGCCTGGCCGCGGGTCAGGTGCGCAGCCAGGCCGCGGTGTCCCTCGGCAGTCGGCCGTCGGCGTCCAACGGGCCGCTGGCGAGGAGCAGTTCGGTGTGGGTGGGCAGACCGACGGGCGCGTCGGCGAGGTTGACGACACACAGCACGCCGGCCCCCCGGGTGAAGGCCAGGACGCCCTCGGGTGCGGGCAGCCAGCCGAGCGGACCGTCGCCGAGGAGCGGCCGGAGCCGGATGGCCTCGCGGTAGAGGGAGAGCATCGAGCGGGGGTCGGCCGCCTGGAGATCTGCCGCGTACGAGGCCCAGCCGGCGGGCTGCGGCAGCCACGGTTCCTGCTGCGAACCGAAGCCCGCGTACGGCGCGTCGGCGCTCCAGGGCAGCGGGACCCGGCAGCCGTCGCGCCCGGGATCCGTGCCGCCGGAGCGGAAGTACATCGGGTCCTCGATGCGGTCGCGCGGGATGTCCGCCTCGGGCAGGCCGAGTTCCTCGCCCTGGTAGACGTAGACCGCGCCCGGCAGGGCGAGCGAGAGCAGGGCCGCCGCGCGGGCGCGCCGGGTGCCGAGGACGAGGTCGGTCGGGGTGCCGAAGGCCTTGGCGGCGAAGTCGAAGCCGGTGTCCGCGCGGCCGTAGCGGGTGACGGTCCGGGTGACGTCGTGGTTGCACAGCACCCAGGTGGCGGGGGCGCCCACCGGGGCGTGCTCGGCGAGCGTGGTGTCGATCGACGTGCGGAGTCTGTCCGCGTCCCAGGGGCAGGACAGGAACGAGAAGTTGAAGGCGGTGTGCAGTTCGTCGGGGCGCAGGTAGCGGGCGAAGCGCTCGGCGTCGGGCAGCCACACCTCGCCGACGAACACGCCGCCGAACTCGTCGGCGACCGCGCGCCAGGCGCGGTAGATGTCGTGGAGTTCGTCGCGGTCGACGAAGGGGTTGGGGTCGCGGCCCTCGACCCAGTCCGGCAGCTCCGGGTCCTTGGCGAGCAGGGCGGCCGAGTCGATGCGGACGCCCGCGACGCCCCGCTCGAACCAGAAGCGCAGGATGTCCTCGTGCTCCTGACGGACGGCCGGGTGGGCCCAGTTGAGGTCCGGCTGTTCCGGCGTGAACAGGTGGAGGTACCAGTCGCCGTCCGGCAGCCGGGTCCACACCGGCTCGGTGGAGCCGACGAACTGCGACGGCCAGTCGTTGGGCGGGAGTTCGCCGTGCTCCCCGCGCCCGGGCCGGAAGTGGAACAGCTCGCGCTCGGGGCTGCCGGGCCCGGCGGCGAGCGCGGCGCGGAACCAGGGGTGCTGGTCGGAGACGTGGTTGGGCACGATGTCGACGATGGTGCGGATGCCCAGCTCCCGCGCCTCCGAGATCAGCTTCTCCGCCTCGGCGAGGGTGCCGAAGGCCGGGTCGATCGCGCGGTAGTCGGCGACGTCGTAGCCGCCGTCCTTCAGCGGGGACAGGTACCAGGGGTTGAACCACAGGGCGTCCACACCGAGTTGGGCGAGGTAAGGCAGCTTGGCGCGGACGCCGGCGAGGTCGCCTGTGCCGTCTGCGTCGCCGTCGGCGAAGCTGCGGACGTAGACCTGGTAGATGACGGCGGAGCGCCACCAGTCCTGGTGCTGCGGCTGCTTCTGGGCATGGCTGGGCTGTCCCACTGTGCCTGCCTTTCTGTCTCGGGTCGGAGGGCGGTCGGTGTCAGCCCTTCGTGCTGCCCGTGCTGATTCCGGCGATGATGTGCCGCTGGAAGATCAGGAACATCGCGACCATCGGGATGCTGGCGATCACCATCGCCGCGATGAGCACGGTCAGCTGGATGTTCTGCGACAACTGGACGAGCGCCACGCTGATCGGCTGTTTGTCGGTGTCGGAGAAGACCATCAGCGGCCAGAGGAAGTCCTGCCAGACGGCGACCAGGGCGAAGATGGAGACCACACCCAGGACAGGCCGTGACATCGGCAGCACGATCGACCACAGGATGCGCAGCTTTCCGGCGCCGTCGATCTCGGCGGCCTCCAGCACGTCACGCGGGATCTGGTCGAAGAACCGCTTGAGCAGATAGAGGTTGAAGGCGTTCGCGACGGCCGGCAGCCAGATGCCCAGCGGGTCGTTGAGCAGACTGGTGTGGATCAGCGGCAGGTCGGCGACGGTCAGGTACTTCGGTACGACCAGGGCCTGGGCCGGCACCATCAGGGTGGCCAGGATGCCGCCGAGGATCAGCTTGCCGAAGGCCGGCTTCAGCTTGGACAGGGCGTAGGCGGCGGCCGTGCAGAGCACCAGCTGGAAGAACCAGGCGCCGGCCGCCTGGACCACCGTGTTCCACAGATGCTGGGGCAGCTGCATCAGGTCCCAGGCGTCGGTGTAACCGCTGATGTGCCAGTGCTTGGGAATCAGCGTCGGCGGGGTCTGGGTCACCTCGTCCGGTGACTTCATCGCGCCGGTCACCATCCAGTAGACCGGGAAGAGGAAGGCCAGCGCGAAGAGGAGGACGACGCCGGTGAAGACGGTCCAGTAGACGGCCCTGCCGCGCGGCCGGGCCAGCGCCGCCGGGGAGACCAGGGTGCGGGTGCTCACGCGAAGTCCTCCCCGGATCGGGTCAGGCGCAGATATACGGCGGAGAAGACGCCCAGCAGCACGAGGAGCATCACGCTCAGCGCGCAGGCGCCGCCGAAGTCGTTGTAGAGGAAGGCGTACTTGTAGATCAGGTACAGGACGGTGACCGTGGCGTTCTCCGGGCCGCCGCCCGTGATCACGAACGGCTCGGTGAACACCTGCATGGTGGCGATGATCTGAAGGAGCATCAGCATCAGGATGACGAACCGGGTCTGCGGGATCGTCACGTACCGGACGCGCTGGAGGATGTTCGCGCCGTCCAGCTCGGCCGCCTCGTACAGCTCGCCCGGGATGGACTGGAGGGCGGCCAGGTAGATCAGGACGGTGCCGCCCATGTTGGCCCAAGTGGCCACGATGACCAGGGAGACGAGGGCCGTGTCGGCGCCGTTGGACCAGTTCGAGGTGGGCAGGTGCAGGAAGCGCAGCGCCTCGTTGGCGAGGCCGGCTCCGGGATCGTAGAACCACTTCCACAGCAGCGCGCTGACCACCGGCGGGATCATCACCGGCAGGTAGACCACGACCCTGAAGAAGGCCTTGGCGTGCCGTAGTTCGTTGAGGACCAGGGCCATCACGAAGGGGATCGCGAAGCCGATGAGCAGGGCGAGCAGCGTGAAGGTGAGCGTGTTGCGCCAGGCGGCGGTGAACTCGGGGTCGTGCCAGACGCGGGTGAAGTTGTCGGTGCCGACCCACTCGGGGTCCGAGCCCGGCGTGTACTTCTGGAAGGAGATCACGACGGCGCGGATCGCCGGGTACCAGGAGAAGAGCGCGAAGCAGATCAGCCCGCCGACGAGGAAGGCGTAGGCGCGCGCCTGGTCGGCGAGACGGCGCCGCCTCCGGTCCCCTGCCGGAGGCGGCGCCTGCACCGGGCGCACGGCGACCGTCTCGACGGGTCGCCGCGCTGCGGTGGTCTTGGGCATGTCGGTCAGCCCCGGGCCAGGATGCTGTCGATCTTGCCGGAGGCATCCTTGAGGAGCTTGTCGATGTCGGCGTCCTTCTTGGTGAGGACGGCGGAGACGGCCCCGTCGAGGACGGAGTAGATCTGCTGGGCGTTGGGCGGTTCGATCTTCATCTGGAGGGCCTGGTTGCCGTCCAGGAAGGCCTGGTAGTTCTCCACCGGGACGTTGGCGTTGGCCTTCTTGACCTGCTGGTCCTTGGCGTCGGCGGCGCCGGTGAACAGGCGCGGCTCGGGCAGGCCGACCGGGGCGTTGTTCTGCTTGGCGCGGGCGTAGTCGCCGAGGAAGCCGTCTCCGGGGGTCAGGAACATGGAGTCGAGCCACTTCAGGCCGGCGCGGATCTGGGCGGGCGAGTCGTTCTTGTTGAACATGTAGCCGTCGCCGCCGATGAGCGTGCCCTGACCGCCGGGCATGGGGGCCAGCGCGAGGTCCTTGTAGTTGCCGCCCTTCTCCTTGACCAGGATCGGGATGTTGTCCGGCGCCGAGAGGTACATGCCGAGCTTGCCCGAACCCATCATCTGCTGGACGTCGTTGATGACCAGGAGCTGCTTGCTGCCCATCGAGTTGTCGGTCCAGCGCATGTCGTGCAGGTTCTGCAGGACCGCGTGACCCTGCGGGGTGTCGATGCTGGCCTTCTTGCCGTCGGCGGTGACGACGTCGCCGCCCTGGGAGTACATCTCGGCGGTGAAGTGCCAACCCCCCTGGTTCTGGGCGCTGTAGTCGGCGTAGCCGACGGTGCCGTTGCCGAGCGCGGCGATCTTCTTGGCGTCGGCGCGCACCTCTTCCCAGGTGGCCGGGGGCGTGTCGGGGTCGAGGCCGGCCTTCTCGAAGAGCGCGCGGTTGTAGATCAGACCCATCGAGTAGCCGGTGCGCGGGATGCCGTAGATCTTGCCGTCCACGGTGTAGATGTCGCGCAGCTGCTTCTGGATGGTGTCGTAGCTCTTCAACTCCTTGACGTACGGCGTGAGATCGGCGGCCTGGCGGACGTCGACGACATGCTTGGCGTCGGTGAAGTACGTGTAGAAGACGTCTTCCATCTGCCCGCCGGCGAGCTTGGCGTCGAACGTCTTGGGGTCCTGGCAGGGGAAGGCGTCGTGCGCGACGACGTCGATGTTCGGGTTCTTCTTCTCGAAGGACGCGATGTCCTGCTGGAAGAACGAGCGGTCGACCTTGGCGCTCTTGGGCGGCATGCAGTTGACCGTGATGCGGGTCTTGCCGCTCGCCGAGTCGTCGTCGCCCGACCCGCAGGCGGAGGCGGCCAGGGCAAGCGAACAGACACTGAGCGCGGCGAAAGTACGGCGGAACCCGGTGATTCTCATCGGTGGACCCCTCGTGGCAGGAGCGGTGGGCGCCGCACACTCAAGCACCGCCGACAGCTGTCCGCAAGATGTCGCGCAGAATCCGTAATTATTTGACAGAGGATTGGATGTGATGGATCTCCGATTGACTGTGCATCGTCAGTGACCGACAGCTCTGCCGGAAATCAGTCCGGCGGCTGTCCGGAATCAGTCCCGCGGCGCTTGCGCGGTCGAGCCCCGGACCACCAGCTCCGGCTCGAAGAGCAGTTCGTCGGCCGGTACGGCACTGCCGCCGACCTGTGCGTTCAGCAGCTCGACCGCGGCGCGCCCCATGGCCTCGATGGGCTGGCGGACGGTGGTGAGGGGCGGCTCGGTGCAGTTCATCAGCGCGGAGTCGTCGTAGCCGACGACGGAGATCCGCCCCGGCACGTCGAGACCCTTGCGGCGGGCGGCCCGGATGACGCCGAGCGCAAGCGGGTCGCTGGCGCAGATGAAGCCGGTGACCCCGCGGTCGATGAGCCGGGTGGCCGCCGCGTGGCCGCCCTCGATGGAGAACATGGCCCGGGCGATGTGCTCGTCGGGCAGCTCGCCCAGCGCGCGGGCCGCGGTCAGCTTGCGCGCCGACGGCATGTGGTCGTCCGGCCCGAGGACCAGGCCGATCCGCTCGTGCCCGAGCGAGGCGAGGTGCCGCCACGCCTGCTCCACGGCCACCGCGTCGTCACAGGAGACACCGGGGAAACCGAGGTCGTCGATGGACGCGTTGACCAGCACCACCGGGATGTTGCGCTCGGCAAGGCGGCGGTAGTGGTGGTGCGGCGCGTCCGCCTGGGCGTACAGACCGCCGGCGAAGACGACGCCGGAGACCTGCTGCTGCAGGAGCAGATCCACGTAGTCGGCCTCGGAGACGCCGCCCTTGGTCTGGGTGCACAGCACCGGGGTCAGCCCGGCCTGGGCCAGCGCTCCCCCGATCACTTCCGCGAAGGCCGGGAAGATCGGGTTCTGCAGCTCGGGCAGGACCAGACCGACCAGTCGCGCGCGCTCGCCGCGCAGCTGGGTGGGCCGCTCGTAGCCCAGGACGTCCAGGGCACTGAGCACCGCCTGCCGGGTGGGCTCGGAGACCCCCGGCTTGCCGTTGAGCACCCGGCTGACCGTGGCCTCGGAGACCCCGACCTTCTTCGCTACCTCGGCAAGTCGTCGCGTCATGCGCGCAAGAATAGCGCAAGAAACGCAAACGGCTTGCGTGGAGGTCTGATTCGGTGGCTGGATCCGTCGGCCGGACTCGTCCCGTCCGGATTCTCAGACCCGGCTGCTCGTCGCCGTGTCGGCCGACATCCGCTGGGCCACGTAGATCGGAATCACCGAGAACAGTACAAGGACGGCCGCCACCACGTTCACGACCGGTGCCTGCTGCGGTCGGGTCATGTTGTCGAAGATCCAGAGCGGCAGGGTCTGGACACCCGGTCCGGCCGTGAAGGTGGTCACCACGATCTCGTCGAAGGAGAGCGCGAAGGCCAGCAGTCCGCCCGCGAACAGCGCCGAGCGCACCAGCGGGAAGGTGACGTCGACGAAGGCGCGGAAGGTGTTGGCACCGAGATCCATCGCGGCCTCCTCGTAGGTCCCTGAGGTGCGGCGCAGCCGGGCGACGACGTTGTTGAAGACCACGACGATGCAGAAGGTGGCGTGCCCGACCACCACGGTGAACAGGCCGAGGCCGACCCCGAGCGGCTCAAGTACCGTACTGAAGGCCGAGTTGAGGGCGATGCCCGTGACGATGCCGGGCAGCGCGATCGGCAGGACGACCACGAAGGACAGGGCACCCCGGCCGAAGAAGCGGTACCGGGAGACGGCGAAGGCGATCAGCGTGCCGAGGACGAGCGCTATCGCGGTGGCCCCGAGGCCGGCCTTCACCGAGACCCAAAGGGCTTCCCGCGCACCGGAGTTGTCCTTGGCCACCGACCACCAGTGCAGGGTGAACCCGGGCGGCGGCCAGCTCGCGCTGCGGTCCGGGTTCAGGGAGTTGACCAGGACGAGCAGCAGCGGCACGTAGATCACCGCGAAGCCCAGCCCGGCGGCGACGCGCAGCGCGATCCGCGCGGAACGGGAGAGTTGCACGACGGGCTCCTCTACAGGCTGCTCAGCGCGCCCGTGCGGCGCATCGCGAGCAGGTACAGCACGATGACGGCGACGGGGACCGTGGCGAGGGTGGCGGCCATGGGCAGGTTGAGTTCGATGTTGGAGTAGACGAGGTTGCCGATCAGCTGGGTCTTGCCGCCGACGATCTGCACGGTGATGTAGTCGCCGAGGCTGAGCGAGAACGTGAAGATCGACCCGGCGGCCACGGACGGCAGCACCATCGGCAGCACGACCGACCGGAAGGTCCGCCAGCCCCGGGCCCCCAAGTCCGCCGACGCGTCAAGGAGGTTGGCGGGCAGCTGCGCCAGCGCGGTGTGGATCGGCAGCACCATGTACGGCAGCCAGAGGTACGTCAGCGTCAGCACGGTGGCCGGCAGACCGAACCCCGGCCCGCTCAGCCCGAAGGGCTTCAGCATCCAGTCGGCGAGCCCGCCCTCGGACAGGATCAGCCGCCACGCGTACACCTTCACCAGGTAACTCGCCCACAGCGGCGTGAGGATGGCGACCACGAGCAGCGGCCGCCACTTCGGCCGCGCCACCCGCGCGGTGTAGAAGGCGAGCGGAAAGGCGATCACCGCGCACAGCACGGACACCGCGAGCGCGACCCCAACGCTGCGCAGGATCACCTGCCGGTAGACCGGCGTCGTGAACAGCGCGTGGAAGTTGTCGGTCGACCAGACCTTCACCACCTCGGAGGTGAAGGAGTTCGTCGTCCAGAACGCGGAGACGAACAGCACGGCGAGCGAGCCGAGATAGAGCACGGCCAGCCACAGCAGCGGGGCGGTCAGCAGCAGCCCCAGCCGGAGCCGGGGGCGCCGGTGCAGCGCCCCGGCGAGCCGCCGGACGGTCCCCCGCCCGACGGTCTGCGCCTCTACGGTCATGGGTCAGCCCTTGATCTCGGTCCAGGCCTGGACCCACTTGGCGTACGGCACGCACTTGACGTCCGTGCGGCCGTCCAGGCACTGCTCGATGGGCGTGTTCCAGAAGGCGATGTTCTTCCAGTAGCTCTCGTCGGTCGCGTGGTAGGTGGTGCAGAAGTTCTTGTCGCTGGTCAGGTCGCACGCCTTGGAGTTCGCGGGGGCCTCGCCGAAGTACTCGGCGACCTGGGCGTTGACCTTCGGCGAGATGATCCAGTCCAGCCACTTGTAGGCGCAGTTGGGGTGCTTGGCCTTCGCCGACACCATCCAGGTGTCGGACCAGCCGGTCGAACCCTCCTTCGGCACGAACGCCTTGACCTTCGCGCCCTCGTCGGACGCCAGGTTGGCGATGACCTGCCAGGTGGTGCCGACGACGGAGTCACCGCTCTTGAAGGCGGAGATCTCCTTCAGGTAGTCGCCCCAGTACTCGCCGATGCTGGAGTTCTGCGTCTTGAGCAGCGCCACCGCGGCGTCGAACTGCTTCTGGTCGAGCGCGTAGGGGTCCTTGATCTTCAACTCCGGCTTGGTGGCCTTGAGATACAGGGCCGCGTCGGCGATGTAGATCGGTGAGTCGTACGCGGTGACGTGGCCCTTGTACTTCGACGCGTCGTCGAAGACGGCCGCCCAGGACGTCGGCGCGGGCGTCACCTTCTCGGTGTTGTACATCAGCAGGTTGGCGCCGCGGCCGTGCGGGATGCCGTACATCTGCCCGTCGACGGAGTTCCAGTTCCCGTCCTTCAACCCGGCGAAGACGTCCGCGTAGTTGGGCACGAGCTTGGTGTTGACGGGCGCGGCGTCGCCGGAGGCTATGAGCCGCAGGGAGGCGTCGCCGGAGGCCGAGACGGCGTCGTACTCACCGGTCTTCATGAGTTTGACCATCTCGTCGGAGCTGGCGGCGACCTTGGAGTTGACCTGGCAGCCGGTCTGCTTCTCGAAGTCGCTGACCCAGTCGACCTTGGGGTCGTTGGAGCCGTCCTCGACATAGCCGGCCCAGGCGATCAGGTTGACCTGTCCCTCGGTCTTGCCGAGCTTCGACTGCTCTTTGAGATCAGGGGGGTTGAGGCCGCCGGCCGAGCCGCTGCCGGAGTCGGAGGAGCCGCAGGCGGCGGTGGCCAGGAGCAGTGCGGCGGCGGCCGCGAGCTGGAGGGTACGGATGTGGCGCACGACGTTCTCCATACGTGAGGGACGGCGGATCAGTCGGGGACGTGGACGGTGTGGCGGCGCTGCCAGCGCAGGCGGACCCGGGTGCCGCGGTAGGCGGCGACGTCCTCGGCGGAGGTCTCCAGGTTCTGCTGGAGCGCGGTGAGGCGACCGCCCGCGTCGAGGTCGACCAGGAAGCGGGTGGAGTCCCCGAGGTAGACCACCTCGGCGACGGTGCCGATCGCGGTCGTGTGCTCGGGCGAATCGGCCTCGGCGGACTCCTCGGCGGTCTCCTCGACGATCCGGATCTTCTCGGGCCGGATGCTGAAGGTGCCGGCCTTGCCGACGACGCGCTGGGCCGCCTCGCCGGTCAGCAGGTTCGAGGTGCCGACGAAGGACGCGACGAACGAGGTGAGGGGGCGTTCGTAGATCTCGGCGGGGGTGCCGACCTGTTCGAGCCGGCCCTGGTCGAAGACGGCGATGCGGTCGCTCATCGTCAGGGCCTCCTCCTGGTCGTGGGTGACGAAGACGAAGGTGATGCCGACCTCGCGCTGGAGCGCCTTCAGTTCGACCTGCATCTGCTCGCGCAGCTTGAGGTCGAGGGCGCCGAGCGGTTCGTCGAGCAGCAGGACACGGGGGCGGCCGACCAACGCGCGGGCGAGGGCGACGCGTTGGCGCTGGCCGCCGGAGAGCTGGCCGGGCCGGCGTTTCCCGTACCCGTCCAGGCGCACCTCGGCGAGTGCCTTGCGGGCCCGTACGAGCCGCTCGGCCTTGGGCACCTTGCGGACCTTGAGGGCGTAGGCGACGTTCTGCTCGACGGTCATGTGCGGGAAGAGGGCGTAGTCCTGGAAGACGGTGTGGACGTCCCGCTCGAAGGGCGCGAGCCCGGTGACGTCCTGGCCGGCCAGCTCGATCCGGCCGCCGGTCGGCGTCTCGAACCCGGCGATCATGCGCAGGACGGTGGTCTTGCCGGAGCCGGAGGGACCGAGCAGCGAGAAGAACTCCCCGTCCCGGATCTCCAGGTCGATGCCGGCCACGGCGGTCGTCCCACCGAACGACTTCCGCAGTTCGTGCAGCCGGATCGCACTTCCCTCCATGGGCGGGAACCTTTCTGGCGCTCTCGTACGTTGCACGGAAACATATGAAGTCATAGTTCAAATCTCAAGGCCCCCTTAGGGTAAAGCTTGAGTCAACGCACAAGGTGGTGGCCGTGAAGCAATCGACCGACGGCGGCGCCCGCAGAGCCGTCTTCGCGCCCGTGGACAACCGGGCGCGCGTGGACGCGGTGGTCCGCCGGCTCGGCGACGCCATCGAGCTCGGCCTGCTCGCCGACGGGGAGCAGCTGCCCGGCGAGAGCGAGCTGGCGGGGCAGCTCGGTGTGTCCACCGTGACCTTGCGCGAGGCCCTCATGGCGTTGCGCCAGCAGGGCCTGGTCACCACCCGCAGGGGCCGGGGCGGCGGCTCCTTCGTCTCGCTGCCCGAGGACCCCGGCGAGGAGCGCCTCCGGGTCCGGCTGCGCGGCTGGAGCCCGGAGGAGCTGCGCGATCTGGGCGACCACTGGGCGGCCCTGTCGGGCACCTCGGCCCGTCTCGCCGCGGACCGCACGGAACCCGACGACCTGGTCCAACTGCACCGCACCGCAACCGAGTTGAGCGAGGCGCCGGATCCTGCGGCCTGTTCCCGGATGTACGGGCGCTTCCATGTGGAGCTGGCCGCCGCCGCGCAGTCCGCGCGGCTCACCCGGGAGCAGGTCGCGCTGCAGACGGAGGTCGGCGCCCTGCTGTGTCTTGTGCTCGGCGACGACGAATATCGTGAAGAGGTGGCGGACCGTCACCGCTCCGTAATCTCGGCCGTGCAAGATGGGGCCCAGGATTCGGCCAGGGAACTGGCCGAGCGGTGCGTCCAGGAGTCGACGGCGCGGCTCATCGCCGTACGCCTCGCCCTGTAGCCGCGCCGCGCCGGTCCCCGTCCGCTGGAGGGCCCCATGAGCAGCAGCCCTGGCCTCGTCGGCACGGCGACCCCGACGCTCGACACTTCCGCCGAGGAACAGGTGGCGGCGCGGGTGGGTGACGCGCTGGAGGCGGTGTTCGACGCGGTCGCCGAAACCCGTACGGACGCGACGGAGTTGCTGACCCGGGTGGCCGACCGGCAGCGCCGCCCCGCGACCGCCGACCTGGCCGCGCTCCGCCCCGGTCTCCATCTGCGCCTGACCCGCCAGGAGTTGGTCTCCGGCGTGGGCTTCGTCGCCGCCCCGGGTCTGCTGACCGACGTGCCGGCCTGGCTGGAGTGGTGGCAGACCGGCGCCCAAGGGGACGTGAAACCCCTCCTGTTGGACCTCGACCCGCAGCACTCGGCGTACTCGGACTACACGCACTGGGACTGGTTCGCGCTGCCCCGCGACACCGGCCGGCGGGCGGTGGCGGGCCCCTACGTCGACTACCTCTGCTCGGACGAGTACAGCCTCACGCTCTCCGCGCCCGTCGAGGTGGCGGGCCGGTTCGTCGGAGTGGCCGCGGCGGACGTGTACCTGCGGCACTTCGAGGCGGCCGCGCTGCCGTTGCTGCGAGGGCTGCCGGGACCGGCGTACCTGGCGAACGCGCGCGGCCGGGTGGCGGCCTCCGCGGACCCCGCCCATCTCGCCGGCTCGCTGACCAAGGGCCCTGATTTCGCGGGGGTGTTGGAGCGGTCCCGTCCCGCGGACCTCGACGGCATACGGCTGTTCCCGTGCCACGGCATCCCGTTGGTGCTGGTGACGACCGCTCGCTGAAGCCCGGATCGACAACCGCCCTGATCACTGACTGGGCGCCGTCGGCGACCTGAACGCCGACGGTGCCCGGTCAGGCCTCGGGGGTGGGAACCACCCTGAGATGCGCGGCCGTGGACCTGGCACCGCGCGGCCGGGACCGCTCACGGCGGGTCTCGCGCAGCACCAGCGTCAGCCGCCGGTATCCCAGCTCGCGCAACGTCCGCGGTGTCTCGTCCACCACCCGGCAGTCGGTGGCGCCCCAGCGCGGATCGGGATGGAGCACGGGCCGCACGACACCGTCCAGTTCGAGGGCGGCCTCCCCGGCCACGCACATCCAGTGCGGCAGGCCCTGCCGGTACGCGGCCTCCATGATCGGGTCCTGGGCGATCTCGCGGCGAATGGCCTGAAGTCCATGGTCGTGCGCGCACCGCTCCACGGCGGTCGAGAAGTGGGCCAGCATCGGCAGGCACCACAGGGACTCGTGATCGCCGAGGACCGTGCCCGCGTCCGGGTGGAACAGCACGAAACGCAGCAGGTTGTCGCCCGGCATCGCGGTCGGATGCGGGCTCATCTCACGGAAAAGTGACGCGAATGCACTGTTCGAAAGAACGACGTCCCAGCGGTGGTCGAAGACGACGGACGGAAAGGGGACAGCCTCCACGAGGGTGGCGTAGTCCTGCAGATACGCCTGAGCCTCGGGGCTCTCGGGGACGGGCCGCGGTGCCGGCCGCTGCCCTCCTGCCTGATACGCCATCGGGAGGTCACCCCTCTTGCCTATGCGGCCTTCACGCGGCGCCTTGATCCTGCGGTCCCGACGCGAGCCGTGTCAACTATCGTGGCATTCCGTGCCTGTTGACGGCTTAAATTGGCCACAGTTGTGGCGAGACCTGGATGTGAGTTCGAACCTACGGGTAATGTCCGTCGGGTTCACGGCAACGGCTTGTGAAAAGCCGGTGAGAAACGTAGGAGATCTGTCGGTGACGGATGGCTTCGAGGGTCCGGGCACCACGGCGACCGCTGCGCTGCCGGCCGTCGTCGCTCGCGTCGCCGCGCTCGCCGACCGCCTGGGCGTCGCGCACACGGAGGTCTTCGACGTCGGCCGCCTCTCCGCCGCCTCCGGAGTACCGCAGCCGGTGGTACGGGACCTGTTGAACGGTCGCCCGGCGGGCGAGCCCGATGTCCAGGCCCGCTTCCTCCAGCGTCTGGGCCTGTTGCGCCGCACCCGTCTGAAGCCCAACGGCCGCAAGTACACGCAGCAGGAGATCGCCGACGGCGCGGGCATGTCCCGCCAGCAGGCGGGCGCCCTCATCAACGGCGACCGGCGCCCCACCATGGAGCACTGCGACGCCATCCAGCGCTTCTTCCGGGTGCACGCGGGCTTCCTCACCGCCGAGGACCCCGAGGCCCTCACCGGTGCCCTCCAGAGCACCGAGCAGGAGCTGCTGCAGAAGCTCGCCGAGCGGGAGGCGGACGGCACCGGCGAGGACCCGCTGGAGCGGCTGCTGCAGGACCACGGGGTGCGCGGGATCGCCTGGCGGGCCGCCCAACTCCCCACCGACCAGCACCGCGACAAGGTCGCGGAGTGGCTGGACATGCTCCTGGAGAGCGTCAAGCGGCCCGAGTCGTGAGCCGGGGGAGAACTGTGGGCATCGGCAAGCAGATGCGCCGCCTGTGCGGCGAGTTGGTCACCGAACTCACGCTGCCCGCGCCCGCGCCACCGGCGGACCTGTACGGCGCCCTGTGCTCCGCGATGAGCCGCCGCCGCGGTCGCCCGGTGCACTTCCGTACGGCGGCCTTCCCCACGGCGACGGCCAGCGGACTGTGGCTCGACATGACCGACCAGGACCTCGTCGTCATCGAGGAACGCACCGCGCCCGACCACCAGTTGGTGATCCTGGGCCACGAGCTGTGGCACATGCAGGCCGGCCACCACGGCCATCACGTCGAGGGCGCCAAGGTGGCGGCCCGGCTGCTGGACGACGGGGCGGACCTGCTGGCCACCGTGCGCGCGGTCGCCGCCCGCAGCCACTTCGACCAGGCCGAGGAGCAGGAGGCCGAGGCCTTCGGGCTGCTGCTGGCCAGCAAGTGCCGTACGTGGCTCGCCGGTTCGGGACTGCGCGGCCCGGTGCAGCGCGACCACCTGGCGGGCCGGATCGGGGCATCGCTGGGGTATCTGGGGCCACAGGGCTGAAACGCTACGCGCGGTGACAGTGCGCCGCACGCGCCCAACTCCCGTGCCGGAGCGACGCGTTACCGAACGGCGCTCACCCCGTGCACCGGTACCCCGCTCACCGTCACGTGGCGCTGCGCTCGCTCGCCTCCCGCAGCTCCGCCTCCGCCGCCCGGCCGTACGCCGTGTCCATGTCCGGCTGTCCGTCGCAGAGCAGCTCCCGCCAGTGCTCGCGGCTCCAGTCGGCCGGGTCCGTGGTCCGGGTGAACTCCTCGACCAGCGACACGAATCGCCCGGGATCGCTGTGGAACGGGAAGTGCCCGGCGCCCTCGAAGATCTCGAGTCGGCTGCCCGGCATCGCCTCGTGCGCCCCGTACGCGTGCCGCACGGGCACCACGCTGTCCCGGTCGCCCCACAGCAGCATGGTCGGCATGCCCTCGGTCAGATAGCACCGGTCGAGCATGGTGACGACCTGCCCGCGCCAGTCGACGACAGCGCGCAGGGTCCGCACGAAGGCGTTGCGCGCGGTCTCGTCGGGCAGGGCGTCGACCAGGTTCAGCCACTCGCCCGCGTCCTGCCCCAGATCGGTGTTCAGCAGCTTCATCAGCCGTATCGTCAGGCCGACTTGGAGCCGCATCCCTGGCAGCCGCAGCGACGACAGCATCAGGTGCGCGCCCGGCAGGGAGACCAGCCGCAGCAGGGGGTTGACCTCGCGTCCCACGCCTCCGGCGCCGACCAGGATGAGCCGCTCGGTGCGCTCGGGGAACTGGTAGGCGAACTGCATGGCCACTCCCCCGCCCAGCGAGTGCCCGACCAGGGTGGCCGACTCGATGCCGAGGGCCGTCAGCAGGTCCCGCACGCCGTTCGCGTACGCGGCCACCGAGTAGTCGGCGCGGGGCTTGTCGGAGGCTCCGTGGCCGAGCAGGTCGGGGGCGATGACGGTGTGGGTGCGGGCGAGGTCGGGGATCAGCTCGGTCCAGGTGGCCGAGGAGTCGCCGATGCCGTGGATGAGGACCAGCGCGGGGCCCTCGCCCGCCATGCGGAAGGCGCGCCGGTAGCCGTGCACGACGCGGTACCGCAGCGCCAGTTCGTCGTCGCCCACCGAACGCAGCCGTACGGCGCGCACCGGACGCCGACGCGGGACGTCGACCACGCGTTCGCCTCCCGTTCCCCGGCCGTGCGGAACACGGCCGAAAGCTCTTTCTCCTAGCGTAGGACCGCTTTCCCACAAGGGATTTCGGGGACGTTTCGCCTCGGCTAAGCGGGCGAACCGGAAGGCGGCGAAACCCGATTGTCAGTGGTGGACGGCAAGCTTGGGACGAGCGACCGACGACGCCGATCCAGAAGGAGCCGCCCGATGATGCCCACCGCCGTTCTGACCGACCGCGAGCGCACCGCCGTGCAGGCCTACATGCGACTGCTGCACACCGTGCGAGCCGCCTTCGACGCCGACGCCCCGCCCGAGACCCGCCGACCACCCGTCGTCCCGCCCGCCGTCCTCGCGGAGGCGGAACGGGCTCTGGCGGACGCCGGGTTGCAGGGCAACGAGGAGGAGTTCTTCCGACTGCTCCAGAGCTGGTGCCCCGGCGGCTAGGAGCCGTCGTGACCGTGGTTCAGGTGGTGGTGTGCGGCACGCTGATCGCCGTCGCCACCAGGCCCCGCTGGACGGTCCAGCGGCCCTCGAAGTGGCTGACGCGCCGTCCGCCGACGAGCGGCCCCGGCACGAGCAGTTCGGCGCGGAAGCCGCCGTGCAGCCGTTCGCCGGGGTCGTGGAAGACCTCGATGTCGGCCTCGGTGAACTCCAGCCACTGCCCGGTGAGGGGGAACCACGCCTTGTAGACGGACTCCTTGGCGCTGAACAGCAGCCGGTCCCAGTGGACGCCGGGACGCTCCTGGGCCAGCGCCCGCAGCCGGACCGCCTCCACGGGCAGTGACACGGCGTCCAGGACGCCCTCGGGGAGCGGTCCGTGGGGTTCGGCGTCGATGCCGAGGGAGGCCAGCTCGCCGGCGCGGACGAGGGCGGCGGCGCAGTAGCCGTCGCAGTGGGTCATGCTGCCGACCAGTCCCGCGGGCCAGCCCGGTGCGCCGCGCTCGCCGGGCAGCAGGGGCGCCGGCGGCACGCCGAGCTTCTCCATGGCGCGGCGCGCGCAGGCCCGGACCAGGGCGAACTCGCGGCGGCGCTTGGCGACGGCCTGCGCGACCACCGCCGCCTCCTCCGGGTACAGCGGGGCGGGCTCGCTCCCGTCGTCGCCGAGTACCTCCACGGCGACCACCTCGGGTGGCAGCAGCTCCTCGATCACCGGGTCCCGACCTCCTTCGACACGTCCGACGCGCCCGGGTCGTACGGCAGGATCCGCCGCAGCCTGCCCGGTGGCCGGGGCCGCTTGCGCCACTCCCGTGGGTAGCCGACGGACACCTCTTCGAAGCGGACGCCCTCGTGCCAGGTGGTGCGCGGGATGTGCAGGTGTCCGTAGACCATGGTCGCGACCCGGAACCGGCGGTGCCAGTCGGCGGTGAGGTCGGTGCCGCACCACATGGCGAACTCGGGGTGCCACAGGACGTCGGTGGGGTGCCGGTCCAGCGGGTAGTGGTTGACGAGGACCGTGGGCAGGTCCTCGGGGATCTCCGCGAGCCGCCGTTCGGTCTCGGCGACCCGGGCCCGGCACCAGGCCTCGCGGCTCGGGTACGGGTCGGGGTGCAGGAGGTACTCGTCGTTGCAGACGATGCCGGTCGTGTGCGCGTACTCGAGCCCCTGCTCCTTGGTGACACAGCCGGCCGGGAGGAACGAGTAGTCGTAGAGCAGGAAGAGCGGGGCCACGACGACCGGGCCGCCGGGTCCTTCCCAGACGGGATACGGGTCCTCCGGAGTGGTCACGCCCAGCTCCCGGCACATGGTGACCAGGTGCTCGTAGCGGGCGGTGCCGCGCGCGGTGACGGGGTCCTTGGGGTGGGTCCACAGCTCGTGGTTGCCGGGCGCCCAGATCACCTTGCGGAAGCGGCTCGCGAGGGTCTTCAGCGCCCAGCGGATGTCGGCCACGGTCTCGGAGACGTCGCCGGCCACGAGCAGCCAGTCGTCGTCCGTGTCCGGCCGCATCTCCTCGACCAGCGCGCGGTTCTCCGCGTACCCGATGTGCAGGTCACTGATGGCCAGCAGCTGTCCGGCACCACCGGCCGTCGACGTCACCTCGCGCCCCCTCCGCACGACCGGCGCGTCCCACGCGCACCGGTCGGGACCACGACAACATATTCACGGCGCCCCGACAAGGCGGTCCGGCGCGGACCGCGTCGACGCGTGCGGAACTCCTGATCCGGGTGGGCATGATCGGAAAATCCGTAACACGTACGTTGCACGCCCGGCCTCCGCGAAGCCGTATGATCGCCCCAACACCACCGCCAGGAACTTCCCTTCAAGCAGGGGTTGTTTGGCGACCCTCCCTCCACCCTGCCCGGGCACGGGCCTGCTTTGCCCTGCCCGCGAACCATGAAAGGCGGCCTGCATGGTCTCTCGCGTACGCGTCTGGCTCAACCGCACGTACGCGGAGAACGTGTTCTTCATGGATCAGCTGCGGCGAAATCCCAGCGATCGCGCCGTCGAGATTCATGCGACGCACGGGGACGCGGACTCTCCCGTGCTGGCCGCCGCCGACACCGCCGACCTGGAACCCGAGGGCCTGTCCCCGGCCGCGTACGTCGAGTACGCGCTCGACCAGTGCCAGCGCCGTGGCATCGATGTCTTCGTGCCCCGGCTGCACCAGTCGGCGATCGTGGCGCACCGCGCCGACTTCGAGTCGGTCGGCACCGCACTGCTGGCCCCGCAGCCCGAGGCCGTCGCCGTCTTCCACGACAAGGTGATCGCGTACGAGGCCGTGCAGGCGATCGGCGTGCCCGTGCCGTCGTGGTTCCGCGTCCGCAACGCCGACGAACTCCTCGCCGCCGTCGAGGAGTTGGAGGCCGACGGACACAAGGCGTGCTTCAAGCCGGCGTCCGGTGCGGGCGGGGTGGGCTTCCGGGTCATCACGCGTACGCCGTTCTCGATGATGCATCTGACCGGGTTCCCGAGCTCGTACGTGCCGCTGGATCTGGTCCTCGGCGCGCTCAAGGAGACCGACGAGCCGGTCGACTGGCTGGTGATGCCGCGTCTCGAGGAGCCGGAGGTGTCGGTGGACTGCCTCACCGGTCCCGACAACCGGGTGCGGCTGGCGATCGGCCGGACCAAGAACGGTCGGCGGCGCGGGTTCACGCTGCACGAACAGTGGCTGGAGCCGGCGCGGCGGATCGCGGAGGGCTTCGGGCTGCACTATCTGTCCAACATCCAGTTCCGGATGTTCGGTGACCGCCCGGTGCTGATGGACGTCAACACGCGGCCCGCCGGCGGGCTGCACCAGCTGTCACTGTGCGGGGTCAACGCCCCTTGGGCGGCTGTGCAGTTGGCGCTCGGCGAGGACCCGGGCGAAATCGTGCCGCCGTTCCTCGGCCAGGACTACACGGTGGTGTCGGGACCGCGCCAGCTGCGCCCGCTGTCGGTGTCGCACCAGCGGCCGGACGAGGACGAGCAGGTGCCCCTGCCGGCGATGCCCGCCCAGTCGGCGGAGTCGGCCGAATCCGTCGGGGTCGCCCCGCAGTCGGCGGGCAGCCACGCGGGCGCGTCCGCCTAGGCCCCGCGCGGCGGATCACGCCCCGGACGCCCGGCGGATCACGCCCGGACGAACAACTTCATACCGGTCTGGACCAATCGCATCGCAGTACCTTGACACCGCGATTGGTCCATACCAACTTGGGTGACGCACCCCGCTCTGCTCGGTACTCCCGAGTCTGCACTCCCGAACATCCCCATTACTTCAGGGAGATCGCGTGCGTAACCCACTCAGACGTCCCGGACGTCGACTCCTCGCACTCCTCGGCACCGCCGCTCTCGCACTCGCCGGAGCCGTCGCCCTGCCGACCACGGCCGAAGCGGCCAACATCCTGCCCAACCCCGGCTTCGAGTCGGGCGCCCTCTCGCCCTGGACCTGCACCGGCAACCTGGGCTCGGTCGTCTCCTCCCCCGTCCACGGCGGCACCAAGGCCCTTCAGGGGGCGGTGAGTTCGAGCGACATCGCGCAGTGCAGCCAGACCGTCGCGGTCCAACCGAACACGACGTACGCGCTGACCGGCTGGGTCCGCGGCTCCTACGTCTACCTCGGCGTGAACGGCGGCGCCTCGACGTGGACCACGTCCCCGTCGGCGTACAGCCAGCTGAGCGTCTCCTTCACCTCCGGTGCCTCGCAGACCAGCGCGACGATCTACACGCACGGCTGGTACGCGCAGGGCACCTACTACGCCGACGACATCAGCCTGGACGCGCCCGGCGGCAGCAACGACACCCAGGCGCCGACGACCCCCGGCGCCCTCTCCTCCACCGGCAAGACCTCGTCGAGCGTGTCGCTGAAGTGGAACGCCTCGACGGACAACGTGGGTGTCACGGCCTACGACATCTACGCCGGCTCCAGTCAGGTGCTCAGCGTCTCCGGTACGACGGCGACGGTCAGCGGGCTCTCGCCCAGCACCGCCTACACCTTCACCGTCCGGGCGCGCGACGCGGCCGGCAATTCCTCGGCGGCCTCCAACTCCGTGAGCGTCACCACGGACGCGGGCACCGGCACCCCCACCGGGTTCAAGCAGGCCGCGCCCTACCTCTTCGAGGGCTGGGGCGACCCGCCGAGCCCGACCACGGTGATGGCCGCGACCGGCGTCAAGTGGTTCACGATGGCATTCGTCCTCGACTCCGGCGGCTGCAACCCCGCCTGGGACGGCCAACGGGCGCTGACCGGTGGCGTCGACCAGACCGCCATCAACCAGATCCGTTCGGCCGGCGGTGACATCGTCCCGTCGTTCGGCGGCTGGCAGGGCAGCAAGCTCGGCGCCAACTGCTCCTCCGCGAGCGCGCTCGCCGGAGCGATCCAGAAGGTGATCGACGCCTACGGACTCAAGGCCGTCGACATGGACATCGAGAACACCGACGAGTTCGAGAACGAGGCCACGCAGGCGAAGATCCTCACCGCCCTGAAGACGGTCAAGGCCAACAACCCCGGCCTGAAGACCATCGTCACCTTCGGGACGTCGACCACCGGGCCGACCTACTACGGCAACCGGCTGATCGAGCAGGCCCAGTCGCTCGGCGCGAACATCGACGTCTTCACCATCATGCCGTTCGACTTCGGCGGCGGCGCGGACATGTACGGCAACACCGTCAACGCGGCGGAGGGCCTGAAGACCAAGCTGAAGTCGACGTTCGGCTGGGACGACGCCACCGCGTACTCCCACATCGGCATCTCCGGCATGAACGGCCTGTCCGACCAGCAGGAGAACACCACGCCCGCGATCTGGACCCAGATCAAGGACTGGTCGAACAGTCACCACATCGCCCGTCTCGCGTTCTGGGCGGTCAACCGCGACCGGCCGTGCCCGGGCGGCGGCGTGGTGAGCAACTGCTCCGGCATCAGCCAGAACACCTGGCAGTTCACCTCGATCACGGCCGGCTTCACCGGCTGAGCGAGGAGCGACAGCAGGCGTGGGGGCACCCGTCAGGTCGGGTACCCCCACGCCTTCGCCAACTCCACGAGCCTGGGCGGCAGTTCGGCCGTGGCGTCGGCGGGTCTGGCGGGCTGGACGCGGCCCGACTTGATCGTGCTGGACCAGTCGCCGAGCTGGGGGCGGAAGGTCCCGTGGTCCTTGCTGCCGTAGTCCAGCATGGCGGGCTCCCACGCGACACCGAGGTGGTCGCACAGGCCGCGCGTGACCCGCTCCGGGTCGGCGGTGAGTTCCTCGTACGTGACGACATGGACGGAGCCGAGACCCAGCCGGGCCTCCTCCAACTTCTCGGCGTAGCGCAGGACTTCGGCGCGGATGTCCTCGTGGTCCGGGTTCTTGCGGCGGTCGGTCAGGGAGGCGACGATCGCGCCCGGGTGCCGCAGCAGCAGGATGTAGCGGGCGTCCGGCCAACATCGGTGCAGGCGCGGCCAGATGAGGGTGTTGGGCGGGGTCTTGTCGACGATGACGTCCTTGCCGCTGCGGGTGAGTTCCAGATGCAGCACCCGGTCCCACAGCATGTGCTCCAGCTCGTCCTTGTCGAGTTGAAGTGCCTGCATCGCGTCCGCGCTGAAGGTCCGGCTCAGGTCGACGTGCAGGGTGCGCAGATGCATCTCGTGCGGGGCGCGGATCCGGCTGTGGCTGTTGAGCAGGACCCGCAGCAGCGTCGACCCCGATCGCACCGAGGACAGCACGAAGACCGGCGACTCGACCAGGCGCGGGGCGCCCGGGGCGGTGTACGACGGCGTGGCCGAACTCTTCGCGGCCGCCGGGTTCTTGGGGGCGCTGCGGGGTGACGGCATCGCGTCCAGGCTCCGGCGCGGCGGGCTCACCGCCTCGGCCATGAGCCGTCCCCGGCGCCTGAGGCCCTTCCCTATCGCGGACATTCGCGGCTCACGCACGGTCGCACCTTTCTCTCGCCTTACCGGCGCATCTCAGGCGCGGCAGGCGAACTCCAGGTGTCCAAAAAAGGAACACCCCTGGTCAGCGGAGCCTAAATGCGGCCCTTGACCAGGGGACTTACCGTTCTCTTAATTCTCCATGGGAATCAGGACGCCGCGAGGATCAGAATCGCCCGGCGCCCCGGTACGGCTTCAGAACCGCCCGGCCCCCCGGTACAGCTCCAGCTCCCCGTCCAGCTCGACCGCGAGCACGGTGGCGTACGGGTCGAGGTCCGCCGCGCCGGGCGGGTCGATCCACAGCACGCCGACGGCCTCGTGCAGGCCGCCGACCACCCGGTGGGCGAGTTCCGTGCCGGTGCCGAGCACGCTCACTCGGCGGACCTTGGTGGCCAGTCCCCGTACCCCGATCTCGGCGCGCGGGGCGTCGAACAGCGTGAGGTAGAGGGTCCGGCCGTCGGCGGACAGCGTGCTGGGCCCGTAGTGGTGCCCGGCCGGCAGCCCGCGCACGGTCCCGTACACGGCCTCGGCGTGCTTGCGGATCCACTCCCCCAGCCCCTCCAGGCGCTCGACCTGCGGCTGCGGGATGGTGCCGTCCTCCATCGGGCCGACGTCGAGCAGCAGGTTGCCGCCGCCACCGATGGTCTCGGTGAAGTAGCGGACGAGCTGCGCGAGCGACTTGTGGTTGTGGTCGTGGTGCTGGTACCCCCACGAGTCGTTGATCGTCAGGCACAGCTCCCACGGGCCGTCCGGCGGCACGATGGGGGCGCCCTGCTCGGGGGTGGCGTAGTCGCCCTCGCTGAGCATGCGCGCGTTGAAGACGACCTGCGGCGTGTACGACCGGATGAGCGCGGCCAGTTCGGGGATCCGCCACTGCTCCTCGCTGCGGTCCCACTCGCCGTCGAACCACATCAGGTCGGGGCGGTACCGGGAGGCCAACTCGCGGATCTGGCCGTCGCGGTAGGCGAGGAAGCGTTCCCAGGCCGCCAGGTCCTCGTCCTCGGCGGCGACTTCCGAGTAGCGGTTGTCCTCCTGCTCCGGCGGACGGCCCGGCTTGCGCGTGGAGGCGTAGTCGGGGTGGTTCCAGTCGGAGTGCGAGTAGTAGAAGCCGACCTTGAGGTCCTTCTCGCGCAACGCCTCGGCATAGCCGGTCAGATAGTCCCGGCCGAGGTTGAGGTCGCCGAACTCCGTGTCCCACAGGGCGACTCCGTCGTGGTGACGGCTCGTCAGCACCGCGTACTTCGCGCCCGCCCGGGCGAACAGGTCCGCCCAGGCGCGCGGGTCGTACTCGGCACCGGTGAAGCGCTCCAGCTGGGACATGTACCGGTCGTGCGGCACGATGTCGTCGTAGAACGACCAGGACTCCTGGACGCCGTCGACGGCATAGATGCCCCAGTGCACGAAGATCCCCAACTTGGCGTCGGTGAACCAGGGTTGCATGGCCAAGGTCAGCTCACCCCGGCCCGCTTCAGGCGCAGCGTGAGGATCTGGAAGGGGCGCAGCTCGACCAGGACACCGCCGTCGTCGACGGACGCGGTCTCCAGGGGCCGCTCCAGGAGGTCGGTCACCTCGGCGCCCGCGAGCGTGAAGCCGGTGCGCAGGACGCCCTGGGCACGACCGCCGCGCGACTCGTAGAGCCGCACCACGACATCGCCGGACTCGTCGTCGGCGAGCTTGACCGCCTCGACGGTGACGCCCTCGCCGGTCACCGAGACGACCGGCTCCGGGGTGCCCGCCGAATCGGCGACGCGCAGCGGGAGGTTGAGGGCGTAGCCCTCGGCGACCGCGTCCTCGATGCTCGCGCCGGGCAGCAGCGCGTAGGTGAAGCGGTGGCGGCCCTGGTCGGCCCCGGGGTCGGGGACGCGCGGGGCGCGGACCAGGGAGAGGCGGACCGTGGTGGTCGTACCGCCGTCCTCGCGGACCGTGCGGGAGACGTCGTGGCCGTAGGTCGAGTCGTTGATGACGGCGACGCCGTAGCCGGGCTCGCCGATGTGTACCCAGCGGTGGCCGGAGACCTCGAAACGGGCCGCCTCCCAGCTGGTGTTGGTGTGCGTGGGCCGCTGGACGTGACCGAAGGCGATCTCCGCGGAGGAGTGCGGGGCGCGGATGTCGACGGGGAAGCCGGCCTTGAGGAACTTCTCGGCCTCGTGCCAGTCGATGTCCGTCTCGAAGTCGATCCGGGGGCTGCCCGCGCGGACCGTGATCGTCTGGGTGATCTTCGAGCCCTTGCCGAAGGAGCGCGTGACGCGGATCGAGCCGAGCAGCGGGTCCTCGTCGGCGATCTCCACGGAGTCGGCGTCCAGCAGGTCCGTGTAGCGGTTCTTGTAGTGCTTGTCGACGTCCCAGGCGTCCCAGTAGTTCGGGAGGTCGGTGTGCAGACGCAGCAAGTTGCCCTGCTCGGCGAGGACTTCACGGCCGCCCGCGCGCAGGTCGCGCACGGAGGACAGCGTGCCGTCCTCGGCGACCTCGACGCGGATCAGGCCGTTGTCGAGGACGCGGCCCGTGACGGTCACCGGCTGCGGGGGCTCGGCGTCGGTGAGCGGCGCGCTGCCGCTGCCCGGCACCTCGACGTACGCGGCGACACCCGCGGCCGTCCGCACGACCTCGGCGCGGTCGAAGGGGCCGGAGTTGAAGACCCGGGTCCCGTCGGCGCCCAGGGCGGCCACCGCCTCGGCCGTCAGCGCCTCCAGCTCCTGCGCCACACGCGCGTATTCGGCCTCCGCCTCGCGGTGCACCCAGGCGATCGAGGAGCCCGGCAGGATGTCGTGGAACTGGTGCAGCAGGACCGTCTTCCACAGGCGGTCGAGCTTCTCGTACGGGTAGGCGTAGTCCGGCGCGTGCAGGGCGGCCGTGGTCGCCCACAACTCGGCCTCGCGGAGCTTGTGTTCGCTGCGCCGGTTGCCCTGCTTGGTGCGGGCCTGCGAGGTGTAGGTGGCGCGGTGCAGCTCCAGGTAGAGCTCGCCGACCCAGACGGGGGCGTCCGGGTACTCCTCGCGGGCCTTGGCGAAGAAGGCGTCGGGGTGCTCGATCTCGACCTTCGCGGAGCCCTCCAGGTCCTTCAGCCGACGGGCGCGCTCCATGATCTCGCGGGTGGGGCCGCCACCGCCGTCGCCCCAGCCGAAGGGGGCCAGGGAGCGGTTGGCGTTGCCCTTCTCCTGGTAGTTGCGGACCGCGCGGGACATCTCCTCGCCGCTGAAGCGGGCGTTGTAGGTGTCGACCGGCGGGAAGTGGGTGAAGATGCGGGTGCCGTCGATGCCCTCCCACCAGAAGGTGTGGTGGGGGAACTTGTTGGTCTGGTTCCAGGAGATCTTCTGGGTGAGGAACCAGTCGTTGCCGGCGAGCTTGGCGAGCTGCGGGTAGGCCGCGTTGTAGCCGAAGGAGTCGGGCAGCCAGACGCCCTTGGTCTCGACGCCGAAGTGCTCGATGAAGAACCGCTTGCCGTGGATGAGCTGGCGGGCCACGGCCTCGCCGCCGGGCAGGTTGCCGTCGGCCTCGACCCACATGCCGCCGACCGGCGCCCACTGGCCCTTCTTGACGGACTCCTGGATGCGGCCCCAGACCTGGGGGTAGTTGTCGCGGACCCACTCGTACTGCTGGGCCTGCGAGCAGGCGAAGATGAAGTCCTCGTACTCGTCGGCCAGCGAGGTGACGTTGGAGAAGGTGCGGGAGGTCTTGCGCTTGGTCTCGCGGATCGGCCACAGCCAGGCCGAGTCGATGTGCGCGTGGCCGACGCCGGAGACGATGTGCGCGCTGGCGTTGGCGGGCTTGGCGAGCACGGGCGCCAGCGCCTCGCGCACCGCCACGGCCGAGCCGGCGATGTCGTCCAGGTCGAGCAGGTCCATCGCGCGGTCGAGGGCGTGCATGATCTCGTGCCGGCGCGGGTCGTGCTCGCCCAGCTCCAGCATCAGCTCGCGCAGCACCTGGATGTCGAGGTCGAGGTGGAAGACGTTCTCGTCGAGGACGGCGAGGTCGGCGCGCTTGAAGGTGTAGAGCGGCTTGTCGCCGGCGGTGAGGACGTCACCGAGCGGGGTCGGCCCCGCGAAGTCGTTGGCGAGGATGTCGGGGTTGGAGGCGGCCTCGACGAGATAGTCGATCTGCTCGCCGCCGACCGCCGGGTTGGCGATCGCCACGTACTGGTTGAGCGGGTTGACCGCCTTCAGCGGGGTCCCGTCGGTCAGATGGACCAGGGCCTCGGCCTGGTTGCCGGGCCAGTCGCCCACGAAGCCGAGGTCGATGACCGACTCGACGCGCTTCCCGGCCCACTCGGCGGGCACCTGCCCGCGCATCCGGAACCAGGTCGTCCCCCACGGCGGACCCCAGGGGGTCTCCATCGCGAAGGGCTCGTACGGAGCGGCCGACGCCTCCTCGAAGGGCACCGGCTCGCCCGGCGCCTGCCAGGCCTCGACCTCGAAGGGGACGGAGGCCGCGTAGATCGCGGGCTTGATGCGCTGGTTGTGGAGGCGCTCGACGCGCTCCTCGATCCGGCGGCGTTCGTCGTGCATGGAAGTCTCCAGAAGAAGGATGGAAAGCGCTTTCCGGCGGTCGGCTACTTAAGATACGCCAGGCCCGGGTGGACCCCGGTGTAGCCCTCGACGAGCCGACGGGCCACGTTGACCGAGTCGACGAGCGGATGCAGCGCGAACGCCTTCACGGCGGTGGCGCGGGACCCGGACTCGGCGGCGGCGAGCACCTCGCGCTCGACCGCCTTCACCGCGCACACCAGGCCGGTGGCGTGGTCGGGCAGCGGGTCCACCGCGACGGGGTGGGCGCCGTTGGCGTCGACCAGGCAGGGGACCTCGATGACGGCTTCCCCGTCCAGGGCGGAGAGGGTGCCGGCGTTGCGGACGTTGAGGATCAGGGTGGTGCGCTCGTCGCGGGCGATGGCCCGCATCAGCGCCAGGGCGACCTTCTCGTAGCCGCCGGACAGGTCGTCGGCGTCGCGCTCGCCGGCGCCCGCGGTCTCCCGGTTCTCGGCCATGTAGGTGGCCTCGCGCTCGGCGCGGGTGGACTCCCAGGCGGCCAGCGCGCGGGCACCGGGGTCGCTCATCCCCTCGTAGAAGGTCGCCTGCTGGTCGCGCAGGAAGGCGCCGCGGGTCTTCTCCACCTGCTGGTAGGAGCGGACGGCCTCGCGGTTGAAGTAGTAGTAGTGCAGGTACTCGTTCGGGATCGCGCCGAGCGACTGGAGCCAGTCGACGCCGAAGAGCTTGCCCTCCTCGAAGGAGCCGAGCAGGTCGGGGTCGGCAAGGAGCCGGGGCAGTTCGTCGCGCCCGGCGATCTTCAGGCCGCGGACCCAGCCGAGGTGGTTGAGACCGACGTAGTCGATCCACGCCTCCTTCGGGTTGCCGCCCAGCACGCGGGCGATACGGCGGCCGAGGCCGACCGGGGAGTCGCAGATGCCGATCACGCGGTCGCCGAGGTGGCGGGACATGGCCTCGGTGACCAGGCCCGCGGGGTTGGTGAAGTTGATGACCCAGGCGTCGGGCGCGAGTCTCGCGACGCGGCGGGCGATGTCCTCGGCGACCGGGACGGTGCGCAGTCCGTAGGCGATGCCGCCCGCGCCCACCGTCTCCTGGCCGAGCACGCCCTCGGCCAGCGCCACCCGCTCGTCGTTCGCCCGGCCCTCCAGGCCGCCCACGCGGATCGCGGAGAAGACGAAGTCGGCGCCGCGCAGCGCCTCGTCCAGGTCGGTCGTCGCGGTCACCTCCGGGGCGTCCGGCACGGCCGCGGCCTGTTCGGCCAGGACCCGGGTCACCGCCGAGAGGCGTCCCGCGTCCAGGTCGTGCAGCACCACCTGGGTGACCCGGCCCTCGGCATGGTCCGTCAGGAGCGCCCCGTACACGAGCGGGACCCGGAATCCGCCGCCGCCCAGAATCGTCAGCTTCACGCCTGCACCTTTCCTGCCAGCACGATCTCGACGCCCGCCTCCTCGAAGGAGGAGCGGGTCGCCGCGTCGACCGGCGCGTTCGTCACCACCACGTCCAGGTCCTCGGGACCGCAGACCTTCGCCATGCCCGTGCCCGGGAACTTCGCCTGGTCGGCGAGGAGGACGACCCGGTCGCTCGCCTGGATCATGGCTCGCTTGACCGGCACCTCGACGACCGTCGTGTCCATCACCTGCCCACCCGGACGCACTCCACTGGTGCCGAGGAAGAGCCAGTCGGCGTGCAGCTGGCGCAGGTTGTCCTCGGTGAGGAAACCGACCAGGGAGCGGTACTCGCGGCGGACCATGCCGCCGAGCAGGACCAGCTCGATGCCTTCGTCGTCGGCGAGTTCCTCGTAGACCACCAGATTGCTGGTGATCACGGTGAGGCGGCGGCCGTGCAGCTGCCGGGCCAGGCGGTAGGCGGTGGTGCCGATGTCGAGCAGCACCGACTGACCGTCCTTGACCATCGCCGCGCCGCGCGCCGCTATCGCGTCCTTCTCGGCCACCCGTACCTCGGCGACCTCGGCGAAGGGCTGATCGCCCTCCTCGGCCACGGCGCCGCCGTGGACCCGGGTGAGCAGGCCGTCCTCCTCCAGCTTGAGCAGGTCCCGCCTGATCGTGGCGGGGCTCACGCCCAGCTGCTCGGAGAGGTCGGTCACGGCCGCGGGGCCACCGGAGCGCAGGGCCCGCAGGATGAGTTGATGTCGTCGTTCTGCCAGCACGCGCTGAACACTACTCGTCATCTTCAATCATTTCTATGCTCAGTTCTGCTCGACTATTGACCAATCTCGCAGCGGGGCGCACGATTCCCTGCATCGAATTTGAAGAGTTCTGACGAGAGGACCGCCTTCGTGTCCGAGGACCACGATCGGCCCGACGTGTTGTTGACAGGGCTGCTCTTCTACGACCTGGTCCTGACCGGCCTCGGCAAGCCCCCGACGCCCGGTGAGGAGATCTGGACGGCCGGCATGGGCTGCGGCCCCGGCGGCATCGCCAACCTGGCGGTCGCCGCGTCCCGGTTCGGCCTGCGCACCTCGCTGGCCACGGTCTTCGGGGACGACTTCTACGGCGCCTACTGCCACGAGGTCCTCGCAGGTCAGGAAGGCGTCGACCTCTCGCTCTCCCGCGTCGCGGACGGCTGGCCCACCCCCGTCACCGTCTCCCTCGCGCACGGCCACGACCGGGCCCTGGTCACCCACGGCCAGGAACCGCCGTACTCGCAGGACGCGCTGATGGGCGACCCGCCCGAAGCGCGCACCGCCCTCGTGCACATCGAGGCGGAGCCCCGGGCCTGGCTCGCCAAGGCCGCGGCGAACGGCACGCAGATCTACGCCGACGTCGGCTGGGACCCCACCCAGCAGTGGTCCTCGGACCTCCTCGACCAGCTCTCCCTGTGCCACGCCTTCCTCCCCAACGAGACCGAGGCGATGGCCTACACCCGCACCGACAGCGCGGTGGCGGCCCTCGGCACGCTCTCCGAGCTGGTCCCGGTGGCCGTGGTCACCCGCGGCGGCGACGGCGCGGTGGCCGTCGACCAGCACACCGGCGAGTACGCGGAGGTCCCGGCCCTCGACGTCGACGTCCTCGACGCGACGGGCGCCGGTGACGTCTTCGGTGCGAGCTTCGTGACCGCCTCGCTGGCAGGCTGGCCGCTGGCGGAGCGGCTGCGGTTCGCCGTGCTGTCGGCCGGACTGTCGGTCCAGCAGCACGGCGGGGCGCTCGCGGCACCCGGGTGGTACGGCGTCGACCGCTGGTGGCGCTCGCTGACGGACCCGGACCTGAAGCGGGCCTACGGCTTCCTGGCGGACCGGCTCCCGGCGGACGTCGGCCCGCCGGTGCGCCACGCGCCGGTCACCCCGCCGGCCCGGCACGACCCCTTCCCCCCACGCGACACCGCACGGCAGCACTGATCCCCAACGCCCCCCACAAGCCCCTCGTTCGCACGTCCTGAAAAGATCCGAAAGGCGGTGGGAGCTGTGCGGCTCTCACGAAGAGGCCTGCTCCGCGCGGGCCTGGCCGGTACGGCCGCCACGGCGCTCGGCGGCCTGACGTCCGGCTGTGCCGTTCCGACCGGTTCCACCGGCCGGAACATGGTCCTGTGGTACTGGGACGGCGGCCTCGGCGACACGGTCCTGAAGAACGCCAAGGCCCGCTACGACAGCAACGTCGACCTCCAGGCCATCAAGATCGGCGGCTACTACCGGTCCAAGCTCATCACCACGATGGCGGGCAACGCCCACGTCCCCGACATCGCGGGCCTCAAGGGCGAGGACATGGCGTCCTACCTGCCCAACGCCAACCAGTTCGTGGACCTGCGCACGCTCGGCGCGGACAAGTACAGGAGCCAGTACCTGGACTGGAAGTGGGACCAGGGCATCGCCGACGACGGCACGATGGTCGGCTTCCCGATCGACTGCGGTCCGGTCGCGCACTACTACCAGTTCGCCGTCTTCGACAAGGCCGGACTGCCGTACGAACCGGACGACGTCTCCAAGGAGTTGAACACCTGGGAGAAGTTCTTCGCGGCCGGCGAGCAGCTGCGGAAGCGGATCCCGGGCACGTCCCTGGTCACCGACGTCAACTCGATCTTCGAGAACGTGGTGCAGCAGGGCAGCAAGCGGTACGTCGACAAGGACCGCCACTTCATCGGCGACCAGGAACATGTGCGCGACGCCTGGGCGCTGGCCGTGGAGGCCAAGCGCCGCAAGATCGTCTCGGACCTGGTGAGCGGGACGCCGGACCAGCTGTCGGCGGTCCAGGACGGCAAGCTGCCCAGTCAGCTCAACGCGTCCTGGGCGACCAGCGACATCAAGACCGGGGTGCCCAAGACCAAGGGCCGCTGGCGAGTGGCACAGATGCCGGTGCGGCCCTCCAACAACGGCGGCTCGTTCCTGTCGATCACCAAGGAGTGCCGCGAGCCCGAGCAGGCGTTCCAGATCATCACGTGGATTCTGAACGCGGCCAACCAGGCCCAGGGCTTCGCCGACGCGGGTCTCTTCCCCTCCACCCCCGCCTCGTACGACCTCAAGACGCTTCGCCAACCCGATCCGTTCTTCGGCGGTCAGGTCACGATGGACGTCTTCGGGCCCGCCGCGCAGAAGATCACGGTCGCCTACAACAGCCCCTTCGACGTGGCGCTGGGGCAGCCCCTCAAGGACGAGATCAAGAACGTCGGTGTCCTCGGCAAGGACCCCAAGAAGGCCTGGAGTGACGCCATGAGCAAGTGCCGGCGGATCGCGAAGCACCTGGGGGTGAGCTACTGATGGCCACCGCACTGGACAAGCCCCCGGTCACCGTCGAGACGGTGACGACGACCCGCCCCCGTACGGGATTCCGCAAGTACTGGCACCTGTACGCGGCGATCTCCCCCTTCTATCTGCTCTTCCTCTGCTTCGGCCTGATCCCGGTCGGCTTCTCGCTCTACGTCTCCCTGCACCGCTGGGACGGCCTGGGCTCGATGGAGTGGGCGGGGCTCTCGCAGTACCAGTACCTGCTCGGCGACACCGACTTCTGGAACTCGGTCGGGAACACGATCATCATCTGGGCGCTGGCCACCTTCCCCATGATCTTCCTGGCGATGGTGACGGCCGTGATGCTCAACTCGGCGGTCCGCTTCAAGAACGTCTACCGCTTCGCGTACTTCCTGCCGAACGTCACCTCGGTGGTCGCCATCGCGATCATCTTCGGCTCGGTGTTCTCCACCAACTTCGGTTTGGTGAACGCCTTTCTGCAAGCGGTGGGGTTCGACCAGATCGCCTGGCTGAACACCCCGTGGGGCATCAAGATCGCCATCGCCACGCTGATGACCTGGCAGTGGACCGGCTACAACGCGATCATCTTCCTCGCCGGACTCCAGACCATCCCGAGCGAGCTGTACGAGGCGGCGCGCATGGACGGCGCGGGACCCGTGCAGACCTTCTTCCGGATCACGCTGCCGATGATGCGGCCGGTGCTGCTGTTCGTGCTGATCATCTCGACGGTCACCGGCCTCCAGAGCTTCTCCGAACCGCAGGTCCTGCTCCAGACCACGTCCAACGACTCGACGTACGCGGGCGGTCCGGGCCACTCCGGCCAGACGATGGTCCTCTACTTCTTCCAGCAGACCTTCGACAACAACGACTTCGGCTACGGCGCCGCCGTGGCGTGGGGCATCTTCCTCGTCGTCATCATCTTCTCGATCGTCAACTGGCGCCTTGTGCAGCGCCGGGGCGAAGACTAGGGAGGCCGCGCCATGGCATCCATCAAGGGAACCCGCAGCCGCGGTATCGCGCTGCACGCCGTCCTGGTCGTCGGGCTGCTGCTCTCGGCCTTCCCGTTCTACTGGGCCGTCATCATGTCGACCCACACGACGTCCGAGATCTTCTCCTACCCGCCCAAGCTGCTGCCCAGTTCGCACTTCCTCCAGAACGCGCGCAGCCTCTTCGACAACATCGACTTCTTCGGCTCGATGTTCAACTCGCTGCTGGTGGCGGGATCGGTGACCTTCCTGGTCCTGTTCTTCGACTCGCTGGCCGCGTTCGTCTTCGCCAAGTTCCAGTTCCCGGGCAAGAACGTGCTGTTCGCGCTGCTGATGGTCATCTTCATGGTGCCGGCGCAGCTCTCCGCGATCCCGCAGTTCGTGATCATGGCGAAGCTCGGCTGGATCGGCTCGATGACCGCGCTGATCGTGCCGGCCGCGGCCAACGCGTTCGGCATCTTCTGGATGCGCCAGTACATGAAGACCGCGATCCACGACGAACTCCTCGACGCCTCGCGCATCGACGGCGCCAACTTCCTGCGCCAGTACTGGCACGTGGCCCTACCCGTGGTCCGCCCGGGCCTGGCCTTCCTCGGCATCTTCACCTTCATGGGCCAGTGGAACGACTACGCCTGGCCCCTGATCGCCCTCACCAACCCGGACAACGTCACCCTCCAGGTCGCGCTGTCCCAGCTCAACGGCACCCACGGCACCACGGACTACGGAATGGTCATGACCGGAGCCCTGCTCGCACTCGTCCCGCTCCTGATCGTCTTCGCGATCGGTGCCCGGCAGATCATCGGGGACCTCGCCAAGGGAGCCATCAAGTGAGGGAGAGGGACCCCCTGTCGGCGCTCCGCCCCTGGGAGGCACCTGAGGTGACCTCCTGGGGGCGGTTGCCCATGAACACCGTCGACCGCCGCCGCGAGGCGGTGTCCCTCGACGGCGACTGGCGCTTCCAACTGCTGCCGAGCCCGGACGCGTCGCTCACCGAGACCTGGTCCTCGACGTACGTCCCCGGCGCCTGGACCGTGCAGGACACCGACGACCTGCCGCAGTACACCAACGTCCGGATGCCGTTCGCCGAGTTCCCGCCGCACTCCCCCGCGGCCAACCCGACGGGTGTGTACGAGCGTGAGGTGGACGTGCCCGCCGAGTGGACCGATCGCCGGATCGTGCTCCAGGTCGGCGCCGCCGAGAGCGTGCTGCTCGTGCACGTGGACGGACGGCCCGTCGGCGTCTCCAAGGACTCGCACCTGGCCGCCGAGTTCGACCTGAGCGATGTCGTGCGCGCCGGCGAGCGGGCCACCGTACGGCTGACCGTCGTCAAGTGGTCCGACGCCTCGCACCTGGAGGACCAGGACCAGTGGTGGCACGCCGGGATCACCCGGTCGGTGCTGCTGTACGCGACGGATCCGCTGCATCTGGCCGACGTCACCGTGCGGGCGTCCTTCGAGGGCGAGCTGCGGGTGGACTGTCTGGTGCGGGACGCGGGCGGGGCGCTGCCCGACGGCTGGTGGATCAGTGGCGACCTGGACGGGCAACTCCTCGCACAGAACGTGGAGTTCGACCGCGCCAACGCCGATGACGACCGCGTCTCCGACTTCCTCGGCGAGGCCCGCCTCGACGCCGTCGTGCCCGAGGTCCGCACCTGGAACGCCGAGACGCCCGAGCTGTACGGCCTCACCGTCCGACTGCACCGCGCCGACGGAACGGTCGCCGACACCTCGTACCACCGCATCGGTTTCCGGGACGTCACGATCGACGGGCGGGACCTGCTGGTCAACGGCGAGCGCGTGTACATCCGGGGCGTGAACCGGCACGACTTCCATCCGCTGACCGGCCGCACGGTGTCGTACGACGACATGCGCGCGGACCTCGTGCTGCTGAAACGCTTCGGCTTCAACGCGATCCGCACCGCGCACTACCCGAACGACCCCTCTCTCTACGACCTCGCCGACGAGCTGGGTTTCTACGTCGTCGACGAGGCGGACATCGAGTCGCACGACCACGCGCACGAGATCGCCGACGACCCGCGCTATCTGAACGCCTTCGTGGACCGGGTCGCGCGGATGGCGCTGCGCGACAAGAACCATCCGTCGGTCATCATCTGGTCGCTGGGCAACGAGTCGGACTACGGCGCGAACCACGATGCGGCGGCGGGCTGGCTGCGCCGGCACGACCCGACCCGGCCCCTCCAGTACGAGGGGGCCGCCAAGCTGGACTGGGCGGCCACGGACGACGCCTCCGACATCGCCTGTCCGATGTACGCGCCGCTGGAGGACTGCGTCGCGCACGCGCTGTCGGGCCTCCAGACCCGGCCGCTCATCCAGTGCGAGTACTCGCACGCCATGGGCAACAGCAACGGCACACTCGCCGACCATTGGGCCGCCATCGAGTCCACGCCCGGTCTTCAGGGCGGGTTCATCTGGGAGTTCTGGGACCACGGAATTCTGCAGAGCGTGAGCGACGGAAGACCCACCGGGCGCGCGGGCGCCGGGCTGTACGACAACGGTGTCGCCGCGCCCGGTCACCGCTGGGCGTACGGCGGCGACTTCGGCGAGACCATCCACGACGGCGCGTTCATCGCCGACGGGGTGGTCTTCCCCGACCGCACCCCCAAGCCCGTGCTGTTCGAGCACCGGGAGATCGCGGCCCCGCTGCGGATCGAGTGCTACCGGCACGAGGGCATCGTGCTGGGCAACCACCAGCACTTCCGGGGCCTGGACTGGCTGGCGGGCACCTGGGAGCTGGTCCTGGCCGACGGCCGTACGCTGACCGCGCCCGCCGTGCTGCCCGATCTGGTGCCCGGCGAGACGGTCGCGGTGCCGCTGCCCTTCGAGGTGCCGCGGGACGGCGGCGAGGCCTGGCTGACGCTGCGGGTGACCACGGCCGAGGAGTTGCCGTGGGCGCCGGTCGGCACCGAGGTGTGCGCGCCGCAGGTGCGGCTTCGCGGGCCCGCCGTGTCCGAGGGCGTCCCGGTGGATCGGCCCGTCGAGGTCGACGGCGAGGGGCTGTTGATGCACCCGCTGCTGACGGCCGCGCCGGCGCTGTCCCTGTGGCGGGCGCCCACCGACAACGACGAGCTGGGCGGGATGGCGCTGCGCTGGCGGGCCTGGGGGCTCGACACGCTGGTCCGCAAGGTCGTGTCGGTGCGGCAGACCGGTGCGAGCGTGACCGTGCTCGCCGAGTACGCCGGCACGGGCGGTGTCGTCACGCACCGGCAGGAGCTCACCCCGGTCGAGGGCGGCATCCGGATCGACGAGGAGGCCGAGCTGCCCGAGGAGTTCGACGACGTGGCCCGGGTCGGCTCGGTCTTCGAGACGGTGGCCGGTCTTGATCTGCTGGAGTGGTTCGGGCAGGGGCCCTGGGAGTCGTACCCCGACCGCAGCGCGGGCGCGCCGGTCGGTCATCACTCCGTGCCCGTCGACGAGTTGTTCACCCCTTATCTGCGTCCGCAGGAGAGCGGCGGCCGGCACGGGGTGCGGCGCTTCACGCTCTCGGCCGCGGACGCCACCGGCCTCGCGGTCGCGCTGGACGAGCCGCGCCAGGTCTCCGTCACCCGCTTCCGCGCCGACGACCTGACCGCCGCGGGACACCACGACGAACTGGCGCCGCGCGCCGGGTGCGTGGTGCACATCGACGCGGCGCACCGCGGTCTGGGCACCGCCTCGTGCGGCCCGGACACCTTCCCCTCGTACCGCATCGCACCGGGCCTCCACCGCTGGAGCTGGACCCTGCGCGTGCTGTAACCCCAGGCTTTCTCACGTCACTTACGGAGCACCCGTGTGTACTTCGCATGACCACGACCAGGACGCGGCCGCCCAGTGCGAGGCCGTCCCGTCCGGGGCCGGCAGACGCGGCTTCCTGCGCGCCACCGCGCTGCTCGGCGCCGCCGCCACGGCCGGGGTCGCGCTGCCGACCGTCGCCGAGGCGGCCGAGAAGAAGGGCGGTTGGCGGCCCGACCCGGACAGCCGGCGCTTCACCCTCGCCGTGATGCCCGACACCCAGTACCTCTTCGACGGGCCGAGCATCCACCCGGCGCCCCTCGAAGCCTCGTTGCGCTATCTCCTGGAGCACGGCAAGGACGACAACATCGTCTTCCTGAGCCATCTCGGCGACCTCACGCAGAACGGCGCCGAGGCCGAATTCGACGCCATCGGCGAGACGTTCGGGATCCTGGACCGGCGGGGCGTGGGCTACAGCGTCCTGGCCGGCAACCACGACGTGAAGTCCTCGACGGACGACCAGCGCGGTTCGACGCCGTACCTGGACACCTTCGGGCCGCAGCGGTTCAAGGGCCGGAAGACCTTCGGCGGCGCGTCCGACGACGGCTACAACACCTACCACCTCTTCACCGCCGGCGGACGCGAGTGGATGGTGCTCGCGCTGGACTGGCGGCTGTCGGCGAAGGGCTACGCCTGGGCGAAGGACATCCTGGCCCGGCACCCGAAGACGCCGGTCGTCCTCACCACGCACGAGCTGGTCGTCGAGGAGGACACCCTGTCCTCGTACGGGCAGCAGCTGTGGGACCAGCTGATCAAGGACCACGACCAGATCTTCCTGACGCTCAACGGCCACTACTGGCCCGCTGGTAGGGCGGTCCGCCAGAACGCGGCGGGTCACGACGTCCACCTGCATCTGACGAACTACCAGAACCGCTACTTCGGCGGCGCGGCGATGGTCCGCCTCTACCACTTCGACCTGGACCGCAACGTCATCGACGTCGAGACGGTCTCCCCGTGGATCCTCGGCCGGGCCGCCAAGGGCCTCAACGAGCTGGAGCGGCAGGAGATCGAGCTGAGCGGTGACGACGACCGATTCTCCGTCGACATCGACTTCGCCGAGCGCTTCGCCGGCTTCGCCCCGGTGCCGGCCCGCCCGGCCCGGCCCGCCTCACGGCTGCTGATCCCGGGCACGCAGGCGTACTGGCGCTTCGACTCGGCCCCCGCCGGCACGGTCCGTGACCTCTCCGGGCGCGGCAACGACCTCACCACGGTCTCGGTGGGCGGCGGCACGCTCGGCTGGTCGGCGGACCACCACCCCGACCAACCCGGCCACGGCAGCCTGGAGTTCACCGGCTTCAAGTCCCCGCTGAAGGGGGCGTACCTCCGGACGGTCGACAAGGCGCCGCTCAACTCGGCGACCTTCAAGGACGGTTACACCATCGAGGCGTTCTACCGGCTGCCGGCCGACTGGGACCCCGACCACAACGCCTGGTCGGGCCTGGTCAGCCGGACCGGTACGGGCGGCGCGGCGGGCAAGACGGCGGACGACCCCGACGAGCCCCTCGCCACGCTGTCGCTGTCCAACGACCGCGAACCGCAGTGGGCGATGCGCCCGCTCAACCAGCAGGGCATCGCCACCAACTGGGGCCAGGAGACTCCGCTGGAGACCTGGTGGCACCTCGCCGTCGTCAACGACGGCAGGCACACGACCCTGTACGTCGAGGGCTGCCCGGTCGTCCGCAACCCGACGGCGGCCGCCGTCGGCATCACCTCCGTCGGACTGCCGTGGCTGCTCGGCGGCTACACGTACGCCGACAAGATCGACCAGATCCTGCACGGCCGCCTCGGCGATGTACGGATCGTCTCGCGGGCGCTGCCCGTCACGTCCTTCATGACCCACTGACGCCCTCGAAGAGGACCTTCCACGATCATGACCGAGCAGCAGCTGCCCGACTGGGCCGACCCCGCCGTCTCCCCCGCCGCCCTCGACGCCCAGGGCGTGTCGAGACGCCAACTCCTGCGCCGCGCCGGCCTGTTCGGCGCCGCCTTCACCCTCGGCTCGGCCGCGACGCCCGCCCTCGCCGCCGACCGCGCCGGCTTCGGCGGCAACGACCCGCGCCTGGCCTACCTGGTCGGCGACCACCATGTGCACTCCGTCTACAGCCACGACGCGAAGTACACGTTCTCCCAGCAGGCCAAGGCCGCCGCCAAGTACGGCCTGGACTGGATGGTGTTCAACGAGCACTCCAACTTCGGGCACGCCAACTACGGTGCCGCGCTGGAGCACAAGGAGATCCTCAAGGCCCGTGCGCAGAACCCGCGCCAGCTGATCTTCCAGGGTCTGGAGTGGTACATCCCGGCCGCCGAGCACTGCACGGTGTTCGCCGCTCCGGGCCGGCACGAGGTGGACCTGCTCACGCAGTTCGAGCTGGCCTACGACGGCAAGCTGCTGGGCTACACCGAGGGCGCGGCCGGCGCGACCGACACCGCCCGCAACGAGGCGCACGCCGTCAAGGCCATCAAGTGGCTGACCGAGCAGCGCCGTTCGGGCTACGTCGACGACGTCCTGGTCCTCGCCAACCACCCGCTGCGCCTGGGCATCGACTCCCCGCACGAGATCCGCGACTGGCGGGACGCGGCCCCCGAGATCATGATCGGCATGGAGGGCGCGCCCGGCGCCCAGGGCGCGGCGATCCCCGGCTGGCGCGGCGCCACGTCGATCCGCGGCGAGTACGAGAACAAGCCCTCCGCGCAGTCCTGGGCGGGCTACCCGGCCGACGCCTACCTCACCTACGGCGGCTTCGACTGGGCTACCGCGACCGTCGGCGGGCTGTGGGACTCGATGCTGGCCGAGGGCAAGCTGTTCTCGATCAGCACCAACTCCGACAACCACCGCACGGTCTTCGACACCTGGAAGAACGGCGACTGGCCCGCCGGGCAGAACTTCGACAACACCGGCAGGCTGCCCGACCCGGTGAACACCGACACCCCGCAGCCCGGCAGCGACTTCTGGCCCGGCGAGTTCAGCCGCACCCACGTGGGCGTGACCCGCTACGGCTACACCGCGGTGATGGCGGGCCTGCGCGCGGGCCGGGTCTGGCTCGACCACGGCCATCTCCTCGACGGGCTCGACGTGCGGGTCAAGCGGGACTGCGACGCCGGTCGCGGTGTCACCCTCGGCGGCCGGCTGCGCGTGCGCAGGGGCGAGCGGATCACGCTGTACGTGACGGTGACGAGCGCCTCCCGGGCCAACCCGCAGGGAATCCTGCCCGAGTTGGCGCACGTCGACGTCATCCGGGGCGCGGTGCGCGGCCGGGTCAGCGACCGGGACAGTTGGCAGGCGCCGGACACCAGGGTCGTCTCCACGAAGGACGTGTCGGGCCGCAAGGGGACGTACACCCTGCGCATCCCGCTGACCGCCGGGGACGAGTCCTTCTACCTCCGGCTGCGCGGCAGCGACGGCAACCGGCACGGGGCCGGTTACCTCGGCGCCTCCGTCGACCCGCACGGGCCGATCACGCACGAGCCCGGCAACGGCGACCCGTGGGCGGACACGTGGTTCTACTCCAACCCCGTCTTCGTGGACGTGAGCAGGTAGAGAACGTGAGCAAGTAGAGGACGGCGGGGATCAGGCGTAGAACCTCGACAGGCTCTGGAGGACGGCGGCGGGCTTCCCGCCGCCGTCGATCTCTATGGTGCCGTCGACGGCGACCTGCACCCCGCCCGGGACTTCCTCGACGGACGCCAGCTTCGCGACCAGGCGGATGCGGGAGCCGACCTTCACCGGTGCCGGGAAACGCACCTTGTTCAGGCCGTAGTTGACCTTCGTGGTGACGCCCTGGACGTCCAACAGCTCGGTGAACAGGGGGATGAAGAGGGAGAGGGTCAGGTAGCCGTGCGCGATGGGCGCGCCGAAGGGGCCCTGGGCCGCCCGCTCCGGGTCCACGTGGATCCACTGGTGGTCGCCCGTGGCGTCGGCGAAGGTGTCGATCCGTTCCTGGGTGACCTCGATCCACTCGCTGGTGCCCAGGTCGCTGCCGGCGAGCTTCTTGAGTTCGTCGAGGCCGTTGACGGTGATGCTCATGAGTAGTCTGTTCCTTAGGGGAGTTACCGGTCGCCGAAGCGCTTGCGCACCCGGGACTTGAGGAGCTTGCCGGAGGCGGTGCGCGGGAGTTCGTCCGCGACCACGACCGACTTCGGGATCTTGTACTTGGCGAGCCGGCCCGACAGCGAGGCGATCACCTCGTCGGGGTCGAGCGAGGCACCGTCCCTGGGCACGACGACCGCCCGCGGCACCTCGCCCCACTTCTCGTCCGGCACGCCGATGACCGCGCACTCGACGATGTCGGGGTGGCCGAGGAGCAGGTCCTCGATCTCGGCGGGGTAGATGTTCTCGCCGCCGGAGATGATCATGTCCTTGATGCGGTCGACGATATGGACGTACCCGTCCTCGTCGACCCGGGCCGCGTCGCCGCTGCGGAACCAGCCGTCCGTGAAGGAGGCGGCCGTCTCCTCGGGCAGCCCCCAGTAGCCGGGCATGACGTGCGGTCCGCGGACCACCACCTCGCCGGTCTCGCCGACGTCGACGGGGACCAGGTCGGGGCGGACCACGCGCACATCGCTGAAGAAGTGCGGCACACCGGCCGAACCCGCCTTGCTCACCGCGTGTTCGGCGTCCAGGAACAGCGTGCCGGGGGCCGCCTCCGTCATGCCGTAGCCCTGGAGGAAGGTCAGTCCGCGCTCCTGGTAGGCGGCGATCAGCGGGGTCGGCACCGGGGAGCCGCCGCAGGTCAGGATGCGCAGGGAGGACAGGTCGGCGGCCGGCCAGTGCAGGTCCCGGGCCACCTGGTCGAACATCGTCGGCACCCCGAACATGAAGGTGATCCGGTGTTGTTGGATCAGATCGAGGGTCCGGGCCGGGTCGAAGGCCTCGACCAGGACGCAGGTGCCGCCCTTGAGCAGGACCGGGAGCGTCAGCATGTTCAGACCCGCCGTGTGGAACAACGGGGCGGAGACCAGGGCGCGTTCGTCGGCGATCAGGTCGGTGTCGACGAGGACGTTGAGCGCGTTCCAGGTGAGGTTGCCGTGGGTGAGCATCGCACCCTTGGGGCGGCCGGTCGTGCCCGAGGTGTACATGATGACGCAGGTGTCGTCGGGGATGACCGGCTCGTCGATCGGCTCGGCCGCGGCCGACGTCAGCAACTCCTCGTACTCGGCGCCGACTTCGACGTAGGTGCGGACGTCGGTGCTGCCCGGGAGTCCGGCGACGAGCCCGGTGTGCGAGGGGCCGTGGACGAGGGCCTTGGCGCCGGAGTCGGCGAGCTGGTAGGCGACCTCGGGCCCGGTCAGCCGGGTGTTGAGGGGGACGAAGACCGCGCCGAGCGTGCCGGCCGCGAACAACGTCTCCAGGTAGGAGGGGTGGTTGGGGCCGAGGTAGGCGACGCGGTCGCCGCGCCGGATGCCGCGGGCGCGCAGGGCGTGGGCGAGACGGGTGGTGCGGTCGTACAGGTCCGCGTACGTGAGCGTGGTGGCGCCGTGGATCAGGGCGGTGCGGTGCGGGGTCTTGCGGGCCCGGCGTGCGGGCCACGACCCCAGTCCCTCGTTGCGCATGTCGGGCCCCTTTACGGTTCTACGGTGCGGTCAGCCCGAGCAGTCGGGCGGCGTTCTCCTTGAGGATCTTCGGCCTGACCTCGTCCTTGATCGGCAGCTTCTCGAAGTCGGCGAGCCAGCGGTCCGGGGTGAGGACGGGGAAGTCGGAGCCGAAGAGGACCTTGTCCTTGAGCAGCGTGTTCGCGTACTGCACGAGCTGCGGCGGGAAGTACTTCGGCGACCAGCCGGACAGGTCGATGTGCACACCCGGCTTGTGCGTGGCGACGGCGAGGGCCTCGTCCTGCCAGGGGAAGGACGGGTGCGCCAGGATGATCTTGAGGTGCGGGAAGTCGGCGGCCACGTCGTCCACGTGCAGCGGGTTGGAGTACTTGAGGCGGATGCCGCCGCCTCCCGGCACCCCCGCGCCGATGCCCGTCTGGCCGGTGTGGAAGAGGGCGATCGTGCCCGTCTCCTCGATCACCTCGTACAACTCGTACGCCACCGAGCGGTCGTTGGGGAAGAAGCCCTGGATGCTGGGGTGGAACTTGAAGCCCCTGACGCCGTACTCCTCGACCAGCCGTCGGGCATGCTTCACGCCCGCACGGCCCCGGAACGGGTCGATGGACGCGAAGGGGATGAGGACGTCGGCGTTGGCGGCGGCGGCCTCGGCGACCTCCTCGTTCGGGACGGGCGCGGTGCCGGTCGCGGACTCGGCGTCCACCGTGAAGATCACGGCGGCCATCTTCCGCTCGCGGTAGTACGCGGCGGTCTCCTCCAGCGTCGGCTTCCGCTTGCCCTCGACCTTGAAGTAGGCGGAGGAGGCGTCGTGGAGGTCGTCGTCCAGGGAGGAGTGGCCCTTGGAGGACACCTCCGCATGCGTGTGGACGTCGATGGCGACGAGTTCGCCGATGTCCATGGGGCCCGTGGGGGGTGTCATCACGCCTCCGGCAGCTTCGGTGCGGGGATGCCGACCGACTGGAGTTCGGCGCCGACCGAGGTGGGGAAGGCGTCGGCCAGGGTGTCGGGGGTCCAGCCGCCGTCGGCGTACGCCGTCCTGACCTCCTGCGGATGGGACCAGAGTGCCACCTTGTCGCCGCCGATGCCGATGGCCTGGCCGGTCACTCCGCGTGCCCGGTCGGAGGCGAGGTAGGCGACGAGGGCCGCGCAGTCCTCGGGGGTGCCGAAGCCCTCGCCCTTGCGCAGGAAGCCGGGCAGCGGCTCGCCGTTCCGCATGGCCTCGACGTACGGGGCGAAGGCGGGGATCGTCTCGGTCATCGCGGTCGCGGCGACCGGCACGATCGCGTTGACCGTGATGCCCGCGCGGCCCAGCTCCATCGACCAGGTGCGGGCGAACGCGGCGATGCCGGCCTTGGCGGCGGCGTAGTTCGTCTGGCCGAAGTTGCCGCGCTGTCCTGCCGGGGAGCCCACGAGGATCAGCGTGCCGCCCTCGCCCTGCTCGCGCATGCGGACGGCGGCGGCTCGGGCGCAGGTGAAGGTGCCCTTGAGGTGCGTGGCGATCACCGCGTCGAAGTCCTCGTCGGTCATCTTCCACAGCACCTTGTCGCGGAGGATGCCCGCGTTGGTGACCAGCACGTCGAGCCGCCCGAACTCGGTCACTGCCCGGTTCACCAGCCGGTCCGCGGCCTCGGCGGTGCCGACCGGGACGACCTCGGCGACGGCCGTGCCGCCCGCCTCGGCGATGGACTTCACGGCCTGCTCGGCCACCGCCTCGTCGACGTCGTTGACCACCACGGAGGCTCCGTGGGCGGCCAGGGCGTGGGCATAGGCGAGGCCGAGGCCCCGGCCGCTGCCGGTGACGACGGCGACCTTGCCGGTGAGATCGATGCTGGGCACGGGTGGGTCCCTTCACGAGCTGGTGCGGGTGGTGCGGCTTCGAGATCGAAGCTAAGAGCAATAGTTGTTGACGTCAATAGTTGTTGATTGCTGAAAGGTGCGGGATGCTGGGAACCCTCAGCACGTACCGAGCCGCACCGGGAGCCCGCCATCGCACGCCAGCACGCCACCCCGAACCCCATCGACGCGGACGAGCCGTGGATGCGCGGGCTGCACGCGGACACCGGCTACCTGCTGTACCGGCTGGGCCTGCGCTCCGGTCAGTTGTTCAACACGTTCCTCCAGGAGTCGGGGCTGCGGCTGCGCCACTACGCGGTGCTGCGCTTCCTCGCCACCTCCGAGGGCGCCCTCCAGCGCGAGCTGAGCTCCCGGCTCGGCTACGACCCGAGCGCGATCGTCGGCCTGGTCGACGACCTGGAGAAGCAGGGCTTCGCCGAGCGCCGGCCCTCCCCCGACGACCGGCGCAGCCGGATCGTCGTCCTGACCGAGGACGGCCGCGCCTTCCTGCGGGACACGGACGAGGCGGGGCTGCGCGTCACGAACGAGCTGCTGGGCCCGCTCGGTCCGGCCGAGCGCGAGACGCTGCACGCGCTGCTGCTGCGGATGACCGAGGAGGGCTTCGGCTCGCCATGAGCGACGCCCGCTCCGCGCCCGACCGGCTGCTCGCCGTGCTCGCCGCCTTCGACCACGAGCACCCAGGACTGTGCCTGACCGACATCAGCCGCCGGGCCGGTCTCACCCTCACCACCGCGCACCGGCTGGTGGCCGCGCTGACCGAGTGGGGCGCGCTGGAGCGGGACGAGTCGGGTGTCTACCACGTCGGGCTGCGGCTGTGGGAGATCTCGGCGCTCGCCCCGCGCGGGCTCGCGCTGCGGCAGGTCGCGCTGCCGTATCTGGAGGACCTGTACGAAGCGACGCACGAGAACGTGCAGTTGGCGGTCCGGGACGGCGGCGAGGTCGTCTACACCGAGTGGCTGTCGGGGCGTTCGGCGGTGGGCGTGCACATCAGGGTCGGGGCGCGCTGGCCGCTGCACGCCACCGGGGTCGGCCTCGCGCTGCTGGCCCACGGGGAACCGGCGTTCCAGGAGGAGTACTGCGCCGGTCCGCTCGCCTCCTTCACGCCGTACACCGTCACCGATCCGGGACGGTTGCGCCGGATGCTGGCCGAGGTGCGGCGCACCGGGATCGCGGTGAGCAGCCGGCAGGTGACGTCCGACGCCCTCTCGGTCGCCGCGCCGGTGCGTGGTCCGGGCGGTGCGGTGGTGGCCGCCGTGTCGGTGGTGGTGCCTCAAGTCGAGGCGCAGGTACCGGTGTTGGTGCCCGCGGTGCGGCTGGCGGCGCGCGGGATATCGCGGGCGCTGGGATGGCGGCCGGAGCGGAAGGAGACGTGAACTCCCGCCGCTCGGTGCGGTGGACGCCGTCCGCCGGGGCGCCGGATATCCCTCTCACCGGTGAGGACCGGTCCACCCTGACCTCGTGATACTGGAACGGCCCTTGCCCCGAGGAGCCGCCCATGTCCCCGCAGTCCTCCGTCGCGCACTCCTGGTACGCGCGGCTCAACACCCGCCTGCGCACCGCGAATCCCTACGTCGTCGACACCGCCCTCGCCGCCGTCGTGCTGTTCGCCGTCTCGCTCCAGTGGCTCTTCCCCGACGAGGGCGACGACCGCCTGACCTGGCAGGGCTGGCTGCTGGGCGCCGCCACGGCGGTGCCGCTGGTGTGGCGGCGCAGATCGCCGTTCGGCACCGCGTGCGCCGTGTCGGTCACGTCACCCGCGATGGCGATCTACCACGCGCCACCGCCGGACGTGGTCTACGGCGGTCTTGTCGTCCTCTACACCATGGGCGCCCAGGGCCGGCCCTGGCAGCGGCGCGTGATGCTGTTCGGCTGGATCGTCGGGGTCACGCTGACCATGCAGCACAAGGAGGGCGCCCGGCCCTTCGAGTACGCCTTCCATCTGATGACCATCGTCTGCGCCTACGCGCTCGGCGTGCTCACCCGCGTCCAGCGCGCCTACACCGCGGAGTTGGAGGACCGGGCGCGCCGCCTGGAGCGGGAGCACGCCGCCGACACCGCGCGGGCGACGGCGCAGGAACGCGCCCGGATCGCCCGCGACATGCACGACATCCTGGCGCACGCGGTGAGCCTGATGGTGGTGCAGGCGGAGGCGGGACCGGTCGTGGTGCGCAGTGATCCGGCGCGCGCGGAGGCCGCGTTCGAGGCGATCGCGGGGGCCGGGCGGGACGCGATGGGGCAGCTGCGGCGGATCCTCGGAGTCCTCAAAGAGGAGCAGCGGCAAGGGACTTCGCCGCAGCCGGGAGTGACCGCGCTGCCCGACCTGCTCCGCCAGGTGGGTGAATCCACCGGCCTGCACGTCGAGTTGCGCACCACGGGCGAACCGCGCCCGCTGCCCCCGGACACCGGCATCGCCGTCTACCGGGTGGTCCAGGAAGCCCTGACCAACACCGTGAAGCATGCGTACGCTTCCTCCGCGACGGTCCGACTCGACTGGACGGAACGGGAGTTGACCTTGACGGTGACGGACGACGGCCGGGGCCCGTCTGCTCCCGGCGACGGCGGACACGGGCTGATCGGCATCCGCGAGCGGGCGGCGGCCTGCGGCGGCACCGCCGAGGCGGGGCGCGGTCCGGACGGCGGCTTCCGGGTCGTCGTACGTCTGCCGGTGGCCGCGGACCGGCAGGCGGCGCTGGGGTGAGCATCCGCGTGGTCGTCGCCGACGACCAGGAACTGGTGCGCAGCGGGTTCACCATGATCCTGGAGGCGCAGCCGGACATCGAGGTGGTCGCCGAGGCCGGGGACGGGCAGGAGGCGGTCGCCGCGGTCCGGCTGCACGCGCCCGACGTGCTGCTCCTCGACATCCGGATGCCGGTGATGGACGGGCTCGAGGCGGCGCGGCGGGTGTGCGCGCAGTCGAGCTGCAAGGTCGTCATGCTGACCACGTTCGACCTCGACGAGTACGTCTACGAGGCGCTGTACGCGGGCGCCAGCGGCTTTCTGCTCAAGGACGTCCGCCGCGACGACCTCGTGCACGCGGTGCGGGTGGTCGCGGCCGGCGACTCGCTCCTCGCGCCGACGGTGACCCGGCGCCTGGTCGCGGACATCGTGCGGCGGCGCCGCGGTGAGGCCGCCGCCTCGGTCACCCCGCAGCGGCTCGACGTCCTGACGACTCGCGAGACGGAGACCCTGACGCTGCTGGCCCGCGGACTGTCCAACGCCGAGATCGCCACGACCTTCTTCGTCAGCGAGCACACCGTCAAGACCCATGTCAGCAATGTGCTCAGCAAGTTGGGCCTCAGAGACCGGGTGCAGGCGGTGATCTGCGCCTACGAGACGGGACTTGTCGTCGCGGGGGCGCCGGTCACGGAAGACGGGATTCCTCCCGCGCGGGAGTGAGTCCCGGCCCCCTCTCCCTCGTACGACGGAGTCCCGGAAACCGCTCCCTCCGGCGATCCGGTGGCACCCCCTCCCGCACGAGCCTGTGGGGCATGTCCATCGATGCCTCGCACACCTCGCAGGGAGGGACCGTGCTCTCCGCACTCGCCCGGACGGCCACCCGTCGTCCGCTCACCGTGATCCTGTTCTGGGTGCTCTTCCTGTTGCTCGGCTTCGGCCTGGGAACGGGCGTCTTCGCACGACTCTCCGACAACGTGCCCGAAGTACCCGGCACCGAGTCCGAGCACGCCGCGCAGTACCTGGACCGCACCGACCCGACCGGCGAGTCGATCACCGCCGTCGTCGAGGGCGTCGCGGTCACCGACCCCGGCCTGCGCGACCAGGTGGAGCGGGCCGTCGCCGACGTGCGCGCGATCGCCGGGGTCGCCGCCGTGCCGGACCCGTACACGACCCGCGGCCTCACCTCGGAGGACGGGCAGGCTCTGCTCGTCCCGGTGACCCTCACCGGCGGTCTCGACGACGACGCCGAGGAGCGGGCCGTGGACGCGGCGGCCGACCGGATCAAGGAGATCGACGCGCCCGAAGTCCACGTCAGCGGCGGCCCGTTGCTGGGCACGCAGATCGGCGAGCGGGCCCAGGAGGACGTGCGCAACGCCGAGTTGATCTCCCTGCCGGTCGTACTGGCCCTGCTCCTGGTCGTGTTCGGCGGACTGCGCGCGGCCGCGCTGCCGTTGGTGATCGCGGTCAGCGGGATCGCGGGCGCGTTCCTCGCGCTGTTCGGCTTCAGCCAGGTCACCGACATCTCCGTGTACGCGATCCAGGTGACGACGATGCTGGGGCTCGGACTCGCCGTGGACTACGCCCTGTTGATGCTGGTCCGCTTCCGCGAGGAACGCCGGCACACGGACGACGTCGTCGAGGCCGTGCACCGTACGGTCGCCGCGGCCGGCCGGACCGTGCTGTTCTCCGGGGTCACGGTGGCCGTCAGCCTGACCGGGCTGCTGGTCTTCCCGAGCGTCTTCCTGCGCAGCATGGGCCTGGCCGTGGCCGCCGTGGTGGTCATCGACATGCTGGCCGCGCTGACCCTGCTCCCGGCGCTCCTCGCGAAGTTCGGCGGCAGGATCCCGCCGGCGAAGGTCCGCCCGGACCGCGAGGAGGGCCGCGTCTTCGCCCGCCTCGCCCGCTTCTCGGCCCGCCACCGGGTCGCCGTGGTCGCCGTCGTCGTACCCGTCCTGCTCGTCCTGGCGCTGCCCGTCGCCGGCATGAAGATCCAGCTCGGGGACGCCACCCAGCTCCCGAAGAGCACCGAGGCACGGCAGTTGTACGACACCGTCGACGCGCACTTCCCGCCGGGCACCGGCGTCTCCCCGGTCACCGTCGTCCTGAAGCCGGGCACCGACACGGCGACCGCCGACCGTATCCGGGCCCTCTCGCCGACGGCCGAGACCCACCAACTGCCCGGCGGCACAAGCATCGTCGAGATCCAGCCCTCCGGCAGTGTGGACGGCAAGGCGGCCACGGACCTGGTGAAGCGGGTCCGGGACGTACGCGGTGACGCGCCCGTCCAGGTCACCGGACCCGCGGCCCGACTGGTCGACTTCCGCGCGATGCTCTCCGACCGGGCGCCCTGGGCCGCGGTGACCGTGCTCGTCGGCATCTTCGCCCTGCTGTTCGCCTTCACCGGCTCGGTACTGATCCCGCTGCGCACGATCCTGACCACCCTGCTCAGCCTGGGCGCGGCGCTCGGGGCGGTGGTCTGGGTCTTCCAGGACGGGCATCTCGCCGGGGCGCTGGGAGCTCAGGGCCTGGGCGCGCTGAGCCTGACCGCACCCCCGCTGATCATCGCGATCGCGTTCGGACTCGCCATGGACTACGAGCTGTTCATCCTGTCCCGGATGCGCGAGGCCCGGGCGCGGACGCACGACGACCAGGAGGCCGTGGTGACCGGTCTGCGCCGCTCCGGCCGCGTGGTCACCTGCGCCGCGCTGCTCCTCGCCGTCGTCTTCGGCGCCTTCATGACCGGCGGCTTCTCCCCCATCCTGCAGATCGGCCTCGGCCTCACCCTGGCCGTCCTGATCGACGCGACGGTCGTCCGGATGCTCCTCGTCCCGGCGACGATGGCCCTGCTCGGCCGCCGCGCCTGGTGGGCACCGAGGCCGCTGCGGCGGGTGCACGACCGGTACGGACTGCGTGAAGAGGCGGCTGAGCAACGGGAGTTGACCCACCACTGATCCGACAGCGGTTGACCTCCGGAGCCGCGGTCCGTCCTCCCACGGGGGTGGAGGACGGACCGCGGCTCGACGTACGGAGCAACCGATCACACGAACAGTGCGCCCAGGCAAGGCGGCTGACGTGGGCTCAGTTCCCCACCCCCGCAAGCCCCTCCCGCATCCGCCGGTCCCGTGGCGCCTCCTTCCGGTCCAGCCGTGCGTCCAGCAGCCGTCGTGCCGCCTCGCACCGGCCCGCCGCCACCAGGGCGTAGAGCAACGTCTCCTCGACGACCTCCCGTTGGGCCGAGCTGCCGCCGACCCGGCGCAGGACCGGGAGCAGGGCGTCCAGGCCGCGGGCGGCCTCCTGGAAGCGTTCCTCAACGAGCGCGGCGAAGGCCTCACACAGGGGGACGATCACCTCGCGCTGCACCTGGTCCGCGCCGGTGGCGTGGTCGCGCAGCCGGCGCAGGGCCGGGAGGTCTCCGGCGGCGGCGAGGGCGACGGCCGCGTGCAGGGCGGTGAAGGCGGTCGCCGGGCGTTCCAGGACCTCGTGCGTCACCGACTCCAGGACGTCCGAAGTGGGCAGTTCGCCCGGCCAGTTGTCGCTCAGCCGGGCCCGCCACAGCAGTGACCCCGAGTCGACCAGGGCCCGCACTCCGGTCACCACCCGCCCGGGCGCGAGCTGGGCGAACCAGCGTCGGCGCACGGCTTCCGGGTCGTCGAGGGCGAGTTCGTGCAGCGCGATGTGCCAGGAGAAGTGCGCCCGGTGCACCGCACCCCGGCCCTGCCCGGCGACCCAGCCGTCCAGCCAGTCGCGGCCCGCCTCGTGCGCGCCGGACTCGTAGTGGACGTGGGCGAGCGCGTGCACGGCGTGTCCGGCGGCGGGCTCGGCGGCCAGCGCGCGGTGGGCGAGCTCGCCGGCCTCGTGCAGCCGCCCCTGCTCCTGGCGCAGGAAGGCCAGCAGCGAGGTGTGGAACCAGTGGCCGTCGTGCGCGGCGGAGGTCGCCTCGACGAGGCGCAGCGCCCGGTCGTCATCGAGGTCGGTCACGCCGGAGAAGGCGATGGTGGGCACAGCGACCGCCAGGGCGAGCGCGTCGGCGGGGTGCGCGTCGAGGTGTCGTACGAGTGCCGCGTCCCCGCCATCGCCGTGCACCCGGCGGGTCACGACGTCCACGAAGGACCGCTCCCGTTCGTCAGCCCGGTCACGGGCACTGCGCTGCGCCTCGGCCAGGGCCCGGGGTACGTCGACGTCGGCGCCGCACTCGTGGCCGAGCAGGGCGAGGGCCGCGTGGCCCAGCGCGAAGCCGGGGTCGAGGGCGACCGCGCGGGCGAAGGCGTCCTCGGCGCCGGCCCGGACCTTGAGGACCCGGTCCAGTCCTGTGCGGTAGGCGGCGGCCGACTCGGCGTGGGTGGAGAGGGCGAGGTCGTGTCCGTCGACCGGACGGCGGGCCGGGCGCCGGCTCGACCTGTGCCTCGGGGTGAGCGGGGCGAGCAACTGCCGTGCCAGGGCTGCCGCTTGGACCCGGATCTCGGGGATCGCGGTGGTCTCCCACAGTTCGCCGCGGCGCGGGGCGCCCAGTGTGAACAGCGGCCGGTCGGCGCGGCCTTCGGCGTCGAGCAGCCGTCCGTCGACCGTGGCCACGCCCATGCCGAGCGGTCCGGCGACCGCGGCGCCGGACGCGAACAGGGAGCGCCAGAGCGGGTCGTCGAAGCGGCGGCCGGGTCCCGTGCAGTCGATCACCCAACCGACGCGCAGGGTACGGCCGTTGGAGAGGGTGACCGTGAGCGCGCCGTCATGCTCGACGGCGTCCGTGACCACCCCGGTGTGGACGGTGAGCCGGCGCGCGGTGCGGGCCCGGGAGACGTGCTCGGCGGTGGCGGGGGCCATCCGGTGGCGGTGGGTGTTCCACAACGAGCCCTCGCGGGCCAGGAATTCGGCGCGTTCCTCGGGCGTCAGGCTGTGCCACAGGCGCGCGGTGTGCGGGCGCAGGCTGTCCAGGGCGGGGCGCCAGTCGCCGTGGGTGCGCACGGAACGGCTGATGTGCCGGTAGACGGCGCGACGCAGCCGGCCGAGCGAGGTGTCGTCGAGCCCGTCCGGCGGGGCCATCGGGCCGGCCGGGGTGAGCGCGTGCGGCTGGGGCAGCAGACCGCTGCGGGAGAGGGCGTGCACCGTGCGGCCGGGGCGGTCGAGGGCGAGGGCGAGGTCCACGGCGGTGAGGCCGGTGCCGACGAGGAGGACGTCGGCGGTGTCGCTCTGCAGTCCGTCCGAGGCAACCTCGGCGGTGCCGCTCTGCGGTCCGTCCGAGGCAACCTCGGCGGTGTCCCTCCTCGGCCCGCCCAGGGCGCCGTCAGCGATGCCGTTGCGCGGACCATCCAAGGCACCGTCAGCGGTGTCGCTCCGCGGGCCGCCCGAGGAGACATCGGCGATGCCATTCCGCCACCCACCCGAGGAGACGTCCGCGACGCCCCTCCGCGAGCCGCCCAAGGCGCCGTCAGCAGTGCCATTCCGCGGACCTCCCAAGACACCGTCAGCGGTGTCCCGCCTCGGCCCGCCCAAGGAGACGTCCGCGATGCCATTCCGCGACCCACCCAAGGCGACGCCCGCGATACCGCTCCGCGACCCACCCAAGGCGACGTCCGCCGGGTCGGCCAGCGGACCGTCCAGGGCGCCCGTGGTCCACGGCTCGGCGACGAAGCGGGCCGAGGTGCGCAGGGCGGGTGGTGCCCATCCTGCGGACGGGGCGGCGGGTCCGGTGGCCAGGACGGCGCTGTGCACGGTGAGGTGTCCGCCGTCGGCGAGGTGGAGGTCCACCCGGCCGTCGGGGGTGCCGGTACAGCTCTCGGCGCGGGTGCGCAGCCGGCGTACCGCGACCGTGCCCTGGGCCCGGACGATCGCCTGCGCGAGGGTGTCGGCGAGGTAGGCGCCGTAGCGGTAGCGGGTGGCGAAGTCGGCGGCGGTGACGGACGGTTCACCGTGTCTGCACAGCCAGCGGGTGAAGTGGCCCGGGTCGTCCGGGTAGCAACTCATGCCGCCCGAGGGCACGTTGAGGCGGTGACGTGGGTCCCGGGTGGCGTACGCGGTGCCACGGCCGGCTTCCGGGGCCGGATCGACGAGCACGAGGTCGAGCGGTGTCCGGCGGCGCGTGGCGCTCTCGCAGAGCTGGACGGCGGTGAGGGTGCCCGCCGCGCCCGCTCCGACGACGGCCACGGTGTGTCGCTCGCGGACTTCGGTCACGAGTACCTCCGGCAGTGATCGGCGGCGGAGCCGCGGGAAACGGAACTCCGCCTTCAGTCGTTCCTCGCTTTCGAACTATTCCGACCGGGAAGGTGGGGAAGCCATGCCGGAGCGGGGATCTCACCGGATACTCAGGGCCCGGTCGGGCCGTTCATACTCTGTTCACAAACCCGGGCGCCCCCACAACCGTGCTTTCAGGCCTTCTCTCACCCTGTCCTCACAGGAATCTCAGGGAGCGGCCCGGGGATTCAAAGGATCAACCCATGTCCGCGGCGCAGGATGCACCCGCAAGGTGGATTTCTCAGGAAGGCCTGCCGTGGGCGCATCGCACATATCGAACCGGTCCGAGCAGCAGTCGGCGAGGTGGTCCCGGCGCGGGGTGCTCACCGCACTCGGCGCGGTGCCTGCCGCTGTCCTCACCGGGTGCAGCTCGGCGGGCGCCTCGGAGGACGACACCACGAAGGCCGCCGCGTCGGGCGTGGCCTCGGCTTCGGCCACGAAGCGGCCCACCATCACGGTCAGCCCGGCCGACGGCACCAAGAAGGCCGACTTCGCGAGCCCGGTCGAGGTCACCGTGACCGACGGCACCCTCGCCTCGGTCGAGGTCACCGGAAACGACGGCTCCACGCTGGCCGGTTCGCTGAACGACGCCAAGACGAAGTGGACGTCCGCGAAGAACCCGTACTCGGGTACGAAGTACACCGTCGCGGCAACGGCCCAGGGCGCGTCCGAGCAGACCTCGACCTTCACCACCAAGGCGCCCGGCGAGACCTTCGTCGGCTATTTCACGCCCGAGGCGAACACCACCTCCGGCGTCGGCATGCCGGTGTCGCTCAACTTCACGCACGCCGTGGCGGACCGGGCCGCCGTCCAGAAGGCGATCACGGTGACCGCCGAGCCGGCCGTCGAGGTGGTCGGCCACTGGTTCAGCGACACCCGGCTCGACTTCCGCCCCGAGACGTACTGGGCGTCCGGCACGACGATCACACTCAGCCTGCGCCTCAAGGACGTCGAGGGTTCCGACGGCGTCTACGGCGTCCAGTCGAAGGACGTCACCTTCCACATCGGCCGCGAGCAGATCAGCACGGTCGACCTGTCCACCAAGGAGATGGTGGTCAAACGGGACGGCGCGACCCACGCCACCTACCCCGTCTCCGGCGGCGACTCCGACCACACCACCTGGTCCGGGATCATGGTGATCAGCGAGCGGTTCAAGCAGACCCGCATGGAGTCCTCGACGGTCGGGCTCGGCGACGAGTACGACATCTCGGACGTCCCGCACGCCCAGCGCCTGACCACCTCCGGCACCTTCGTGCACGGCAACTACTGGGCGTCCACGGGGGTGTTCGGCCACCAGAACACCAGCCACGGCTGCGTCGGCCTGCACGACACCAAGGGCGCCAACGACACCTCGGTACCCGGATACAAGTTCTACGACAGCTCCATGCTCGGCGACGTCGTCATCGTCAAGAACTCCGGCGAGAAGACGGTGGAACCGTCCAACGGCCTCAACGGCTGGAACATGTCGTGGGCCAACTGGAAGGCGGGCAGCGCGATTTAGGCCCCGCCCTTCGCACGAGGCCGGTCTCGCCCAGGCCGTCCACTAGCGGACGATCTCGTTCAGCCCCTCGCCGTGATCGACCGTGCCTACGATCGGCCGACGGCCCCGGGAGGCACCCGCGCGGCCGTGAAGGAGGGGGTACCTTGTCCAGAATCTCAAGACGTTCCCTGCTCGGATACTCCGGTACGGCCACCGCCGGCGCCGTGCTCGGTGGCGCGGCGACGGCCCAGCCGGCCCAGGCCGCGGAGGCGGAACAGACCGCGGACACCACATCGACCGACTTCCCCAACGGGACGCTCTTCAGCGGGAACTCCCAGCTGGTTCAGGACGATATGAACGGGGACCTCACGATCAAGTTCAGCGTCGCGGTGAGCGACACACCGGCGGCCAACGTCGTCTCCCCGCTGGAGATCGCCGAGGCGCTCAACGAACTCGCGGCCAGCAAGGGCTGGCCGCCGATCACGTTCTACGGCACCCCGGCGCCCGCTCCGCTGAACTGACCCGGACCGAGGCGGCCGCGGTCCGCGGCCGCCTCGCACCCATACCTTCCATACGGTCCTTCATCGGGTGAACTCGCCCCGTCCGCAAGGACTTTCCCTGCTTCAACTCTTGACGACCGGAGTACCTGAGGGCACATTGACCCCACCTCTGAGAGCGCTCTCAAAGGTTCTTGGACACCCGCGCACCCCACCTCACTCCGTACCCGAGAGGCACCCCCATGAGTGCACCCTCCGGAATACCCAGACGCCGCCGCGCCCTCGTCGCCGTACTCTCCACGATCGGTCTGGCGGCCGCTCTCGCCACGGCCGCCAGCCTGCCCGCGAACGCCTCCGCGCCCACTCCCCCGGCGGGCTGGTCGCAGGTCTTCCTCGACGACTTCAACGGGACCGCCGGCACCGGCGTGAACACCTCCAACTGGCAGTACGACACCGGGACTTCGTATCCCGGCGGCCCCGCCAATTGGGGCACCGGTGAGGTCGAGACGATGACGAACAGCACCACCAACGTCTCGCTCGACGGCTCCGGCAACCTGCGCATCACCCCGGTGCGCAACGCGGCAGGTCAGTGGACCTCGGGCCGCATCGAGACCACTCGGACCGACTTCCAGCCCCCGGCCGGCGGCAAGCTGCGCGTCGAGGCCCGCATCCAGATGCCCAACGTCACCGGCACGGCGGCCGAGGGCTACTGGCCGGCGTTCTGGGCCCTGGGCGCCCCTTACCGAGGGAATTACCAAAACTGGCCGGGCGTCGGCGAGTTGGACATCATGGAGAACGTCCAAGGCCTCAACAAGGTCTGGGCGACGCTGCACTGCGGTACCAGCCCGGGCGGCCCGTGCAACGAGACGACGGGCATCGGCAATTCGGTCGCCTGCCCGAACACGACCTGCCAGTCCGGCTTCCACACCTACTCGATGGAGTGGGACCGCTCGGTGAGCCCCGAGGCGATCCGCTTCTACGTCGACGGCGTCAACTACCACACCGTGACGGCGAGTCAGGTGGACGCGACCACCTGGGCGAACGCCACCAACCACGGCTTCTTCCTGATCCTCAACGTGGCGATGGGCGGCGGCTTCCCGGACGCGTTCGGCGGCGGCCTCGACGGCGACACGCAGTCCGGCGTGCCGATGGTCGTCGACTACGTCCAGGTCCTGTCGGCGAGTGGGAGCGGTACCACGCCTCCGCCGACCGGCAACCGGGACGCCTACAGCGCCATCCAGGCCGAGTCCTACGACAGCCAGGCCGGCACGGTCCCCGAGACGACCACGGACACCGGTGGCGGCCAGGACATCGGTTCGCTCGCCAACGGCGACTGGGCGCAGTACAAGGGCGTCAACTTCGGCTCCACGGCGGCCACCCAGTTCGTCGCACGCGTGGCCAGCGGTGCCGCCTCCGGCGTGAGCGGCCTGGTCGAGGTGCGCCTCGACAGCCGTACCAGCACGCCCATCGGCAGCTTCGCCCTCGCCAACACGGGCGGCTGGCAGTCCTGGCGGACGATCCCGGCCAACATCAGCGGGGTCACGGGCACGCACGACGTCTATCTGACCTTCACCAGCGGCCAACCGGCCGACTTCGTGAACGTCAACTGGTTCAACTTCGGGCACTGACACGCCCGTTGGCGATGCCCCCGCGAGGCCGGTGAGATCCGGTCCTGCTCGCGGGGGCATCGCCGTGCGCGGGGCATCGCAAGGGGCATCGCGCGGGTTCGGCCGCTACCGCAGCTCCGCCCGGAACCCCGCCGGCGTCAGGTCCGTGTGCTGGTGGAAGAACTTGGAGAAGTTCGCCGCGTCGGGGAAGCCGACCGCCACGCCGACGCGGCCGATGGACAGGTCCGTGTGGGCGAGGAGGCGCTTGGCCTCCAGGACCACGCGTTTGTCGATGAAGCCCTTGGGGGTCTCGCCGGTGGCGGCGCGGACCGCGCGGACGAGGGTGCGGCGGGAGTAGCCGAGGGCGTCGGCGTACGCGCTGACGCTGTGGTTGGTGGCGAAGCCCTGCTCGACGGCGTCCCGGAAGAGGGTGAACGTCGTGTCGGCCTGTCCGCGGGCCGCCTCCGCGGACGTGGCCGCGAGATGGGCGAGGCGGAGCAGGAACGCGGTCAGCGAGTGGCGCAGGATCGAGGTGTGCAGGCTCAGTGTGAGCGTGGTCGTGTCCTCGTACTCGCGTTGGAGCTGGGCCAGGGACGAGCGCAGGGCGGCCAGTTGGGGGGCGTCGGGGCGGAGCAGGGGCGGCAGGTCGTAGCGGTAGAGGCCGGTCGCCTCGACCGTGGCGCGCGGGAGGAAGCCGGGCTGCATGGTCAGGACGGTGCCGCGGTACTCGTCTTCCCGTGCGAAGCGGTGGACCTGGCCGGGGCGGATCCACAGGATGTCGCCGGCCGTCGCCTCGTACTCGTCGAAGTCGATCATGTGGCGGACCGGCCCCTCGTCGAAGAGCATCACGACATGGAAGTCGATGCGGTGGACGCGGTGCAGCGGGGCATCCGCGTGCCAGGTGCGGTCGGTGCCCATCGGGCCGACCTGCATGCCGACCCCGCACACACTCAGCTCGACCGGGAAGGGAAACGTTCGGATGGCGTCCACGCCGCCTTCACCGTCGCCACCTTGGATGGTTCTGTCCGCCATGTCCTTCTCGTGCCGCCTCGATCGCGCTGTCCGTGTCCCACTTTCACCACAGGCTGACACACAGGGACCTTCCCTCTAAAAAGTCAGACTTTTAGTTTTGAACGCGTCAGACCAGCTACCCCGCTCCGATCGAGGACTTCTTGAAGATGAGCACGATGAGCGCGCAGACACCGGACAGCTTCGAATGGACCGAACTCGACCGGCGTGCCGTCGACACGGCCCGGGTCCTGGCGGCCGATGCCGTGCAGAAGGTGGGCAACGGGCACCCGGGCACCGCGATGAGCCTGGCCCCTGCCGCCTACACGATCTTTCAGAAGGTGATGCGTCACGACCCGGCGGATCCCGAGTGGACCGGCCGTGACCGCTTCGTCCTCTCCCCCGGCCACACCTCGCTGACCCTCTACACCCAGCTCTTCCTCGCCGGGTACGAGGTCGGTCTCGACGACCTCAAGGCCTTCCGCACGCACGGTTCGAAGACCCCGGGTCACCCGGAGTACGGGCACACCGCCGGCGTCGAGACCACCACGGGCCCGCTCGGCCAGGGCGTCGCCAACGCCGTCGGCATGGCGATGGCCGCCCGCTACGAGCGCGGCCTGTTCGACCCCGAGGCCCCCGAGGGCACCTCCCCCTTCGACCACACCATCTGGGCGATCGTCTCCGACGGCGACCTGGAGGAGGGCGTCTCCGCCGAGGCCTCCTCGATGGCCGGCCACCAGAAGCTCGGCAACCTGGTCTTCCTCTACGACGACAACCACATCTCCATCGAGGGCGACACCGCCACCGCGTTCTCCGAGGACGTGCTGAAGCGCTACGAGGCCTACGGCTGGCACGTCCAGCGGATCGAGCCGGCGCTCGGCGGGGACATCGACCCGGCGGCCCTGTACGCGGCGCTGAAGGCCGCGCAGGCGGAGACCGGGCGGCCCTCGATCATCGCGATGCGCACGATCATCGCCTGGCCCGCCCCGAACGCGCAGAACACCGAGGCCGCCCACGGCTCCGCGCTCGGCGCCGACGAGGTGGCCGCGACCAAGCGGCTGCTGGGCTTCGACCCGGAGCAGTCCTTCGAGGTCGCCGACGACGTCCTCGCCCACACCCGCACCGCCCTGGACCGGGGCGCGGAGGCGCACGCGGCCTGGGACAAGCAGCTCGACAAGTGGCGCGGCGCCGATGCCGAGCGGGCCGCCCTGTTCGACCGGATCGTCGCGGGGCAGCTGCCCGAGGGCTGGCAGGACGTCCTGCCGGTCTTCGAGGAGGGCGCCTCCGTCGCGACCCGGGCCGCCTCCGGCAAGGTGCTCCAGGCGCTCGGCGGGGTGCTGCCCGAGCTGTGGGGCGGCTCCGCCGACCTGGCCGGCTCGAACAACACGACCATCGACAAGACGTCGTCGTTCCTGCCCGAGGGCAACCCGCTGCCCGGCGCCGACCCGTACGGCCGTACGATCCATTTCGGCATCCGCGAGTTCTCCATGGCGGCCGAGATGAACGGCATCGCGCTGCACGGCAACACCCGTATCTACGGCGGCACCTTCCTGGTGTTCTCCGACTACATGCGCAACGCCGTCCGCATGGCCGCGCTGATGCAGCTCCCCGTGACGTACGTCTGGACCCACGACTCCGTCGGTCTCGGCGAGGACGGGCCGACCCACCAGCCGGTCGAGCACCTCGCCTCGCTGCGCGCCATCCCCGGCCTGAACGTGGTCCGGCCCGCCGACGCCAACGAGACCGCGATCGCGTGGGCCGAGATCCTGAAGCGGCACGCCACCGACCCGGCCCCGCACGGCCTCGCCCTCACCCGGCAGGGCGTACCGACCTACGCGCCGGACCCCGACGCGGCCAAGGGCGGTTACGTCCTGCGCGAGTCCTCCAAGGACACCCCCGACGTGATCCTCATCGCCACCGGTTCCGAGGTCCACCTCGCGGTCGAGGCGCGTGAGCGGCTGGAGGCGGAGGGGATCGGCACGCGCGTGGTGTCGATGCCGTCCGTCGAGTGGTTCGAGGAGCAGCCGCGGGAGTACCGCGAGCGGATCCTGCCGTCGGCCGTGAAGGCCCGTGTCGCCGTCGAGGCGGGTGTGGGTCTCACGTGGTACCGGTTCGTAGGTGACGCAGGACGCATCGTCTCCCTCGAGCACTTCGGCGCCTCCGCCGATGCAAAGACCCTTTTCGCCGAGTTCGGTTTCACCCCCGAGAACGTCGCCGCGACCGCCAAGGAATCCCTGGCCGCCGCGCGCGGTTGATCCGTTCGCCAGAAAGAAGATGATCATTGTGACCGATGCAACCGCGTCCGCGGACAACCTCAAGCGCCTGTCCGACGAGGGCGTCTCCATCTGGCTGGACGACCTGTCGCGCAAGCGGATCGAGTCCGGCAACCTGGCCGAACTCGTAGCGAAGCAGCACGTCGTGGGCGTCACCACGAACCCCTCGATCTTCCAGGCCGCGATCGGCACGGGCGAGGGTTACCAGGAGCAGCTCGCCGACCTCGCCGTCCGCGGTGTGACGGTCGACGAGGCCGTACGGATGATGACGACCGCCGACGTGCGCGCCGCCGCCGACGTGCTGCGACCCGTGTACGACGCCACCGGCGGCCGGGACGGTCGGGTCTCCATCGAGGTCGACCCCCGTCTGGCCCACGAGACGGCGCCCACGATCGCCGAGGCCAAGCAGCTGTCCTGGCTGGTCGACCGCCCGAACGTCATGATCAAGATCCCGGCGACCAAGGCGGGCCTCCCGGCGATCACCGAGGTCATCGGCCTCGGGATCAGCGTCAACGTCACGCTGATCTTCTCCCTGGAGCGCTACCGCGAGGTCATGGACGCCTACCTGGCAGGTCTGGAGAAGGCCGCCGCGAAGGGCCTGGACCTCTCCACGATCCACTCCGTGGCCTCCTTCTTCGTCTCCCGCGTCGACTCCGAGATCGACAAGCGCCTGACCGTCCTGGGCACCGACGAGGCCCTCGCCCTCAAGGGCCGGGCGGCACTGGCCAACGCGCGCCTCGCCTACGAGGCGTACGAAGATGTATTCCAGGGCGGTCGCTGGACCGCTCTCGCCGGCGCGAGGGCCAACAAGCAGCGTCCGCTGTGGGCCTCGACCGGGGTGAAGGACCCGGCGTACAAGGACACCCTGTACGTGGACGAGCTGGTCGCGCCGGGCACCGTCAACACGATGCCGGAGGGCACCTTGAAGGCGACGGCGGACCACGGTGTGATCACCGGTGACACGGTCACCGGCGGCTACGCCCAGGCACGCGCCGAACTCGCGGCCGTCGAGCGGCTCGGGATCTCGTACGAGGAGGTCGTCAAGCAGCTGGAGGACGAGGGCGTGGCCAAGTTCGAGGCGGCCTGGCAGGACCTGCTGGACGCCGTGACGAAGTCCCTGAACAGCGAAGGGGTCGACGGAGAATGACCGAGAGTCCCGCCATCGACTGGGCGAACCCGTTGCGCGACGCGCGCGACCGGCGGCTGCCCACCATCGCCGGCCCGTCCGGCCTTGTCATCTTCGGCGTCACCGGCGACCTGTCCCGCAAGAAGCTGATGCCGGCCGTCTACGACCTCGCCAACCGCGGCATGCTGCCGCCGGGCTTCTCGCTCGTCGGGTTCGCCCGCCGGGACTGGGAGGACGAGGACTTCGCGCAGATCGTGCACGACTCCGTGCGCGAGCACTCCCGCACCCCGTTCCGCGAGGAGGTGTGGCAGCAGCTCGCCGAGGGGATGCGGTTCATCCCGGGCGACTTCGACGACGACACGGCGTTCAAGCAGCTCAAGTCGGCCGTCGAGGAACTGGACGCCTCCCGGGGCACCGGGGGCAACTTCGCCTTCTACCTCTCCGTACCGCCGAAGTTCTTCCCCAAGGTCGTCAAGCAGCTCAAGAAGCACGGTCTGGCGAACGCGCCCGAGGGGTCCTGGCGGCGCGCGGTCATCGAGAAGCCGTTCGGCCGCGACCTGGCGAGCGCGCGGGAGCTGAACGCGCTCGTGCACGACGTGTTCGAGCCGGACCAGGTGTTCCGCATCGACCACTACCTGGGCAAGGAGACGGTCCAGAACATCCTGGCGCTGCGCTTCGCCAACCAGATGTACGAGCCAATCTGGAACCGTTCGTACGTCGACCACGTGCAGATCACGATGGCCGAGGACATCGGCATCGGCGGCCGGGCCGGCTACTACGACGGCATCGGCGCCGCCCGTGACGTCATCCAGAACCACCTGCTCCAGCTCATGGCGCTCACCGCCATGGAGGAGCCCATCGCCTTCGACGCCGAGTCGCTGCTCACCGAGAAGCTCAAGGTGCTCAAGCAGGTGCGGCTGCCGGAGAACCTGGGCGAGCACACCGTGCTGGCGCAGTACGCGACCGGCTGGCAGGGCGGCGAGAAGGTGGCCGGCTACCTCCAGGAGGAGGGCACCGACCCCAAGTCGAAGACCGACACCTACGCGGCCGTGAAGCTGGAGGTGGACAACCGCCGCTGGGCGGGCATCCCCTTCTACCTGCGCACCGGCAAGCGCCTGGGCCGCCGGGTCACCGAGATCGCGGTCGTCTTCAAGGTGGCCCCGCACTCCCCCTTCGACTCCACGGCCACCGAGGAACTGGGCGCGAACGCCATCGTGATCCGCGTCCAGCCGGACGAGGGCATGACGGTCCGGTTCGGTTCCAAGGTGCCGGGTACCTCGATGGAGATCCGGGACGTGTCGATGGACTTCGCGTACGGCGAGTCCTTCACGGAGTCCAGCCCGGAGGCGTACGAGCGGCTCATCCTTGACGTGCTGCTGGGTGACGCCAACCTGTTCCCGCGTCCCCAGGAAGTGGAAGAGTCCTGGAAGATCCTCGACCCGATCGAGGAGTACTGGGCGAAGCAGGGTAAACCCGCTCAGTACCCCTCGGGCAGCTGGGGGCCGAAGGAAGCCGACGAGATGCTCGCACGAGACGGACGGAGCTGGCGCAGGCCATGAAGATCGACCTGACCGACACCACGGCAAGCAAGATCAACAAGGCGTTGGTGCAGGGTCGCCGCGCCATCGGCACCCCTGCCGTGGGCATGGTCCTGACGATGGTCATCGTCACGGACGAGGAGAACGCCTACGACGCGATCAAGGCGGCCGAGGAGGCCTCGCACGAGCACCCCTCGCGCACCCTGGTCGTCATCAAGCGGCTCGCCCGCTCGCCCCGCGACCGTACGACGTCCCGCCTGGACGCCGAGGTCCGGGTGGGCGCCGACGCCGGCACCGGCGAGACGGTCGTGCTGCGCACCTACGGCGAGGTGTCCGACCACGCCGACTCGGTCGTCCTGCCGCTGCTGCTGCCGGACGCCCCGGTGGTCGTGTGGTGGCCGGCGGACGCGCCCGAGGTGCCCGCCAAGGACCCGCTGGGCGCCCTCGCCCAGCGCCGGATCACCGACCTGTACGCGGTCGAGCGGCCGCTGGAGGCGCTGGCCGGCCGGGCCCGCGCCTACACGCCCGGCGACACGGACCTGGCCTGGACCCGGCTGACGCCGTGGCGCTCGATGCTGGCGGCTGCCCTGGACCAGGCCCGGATGCCGATCATCTCGGCGGCCGTGGAGAGCGAGGCGGACAACCCGGCGGCCGAGCTGCTCGCCCGGTGGCTGGAGGCCCGCCTGAAGGTGTCCGTCGACCGGGTCGAGAGCGCGGGCCCGGTGGTCACGGCCGTGCGTCTGGGCACCACGAGCGGCGAGATCGTCATCGACCGACCCGAGGGCCCGCTGGCCACGCTGACCCTGCCGGACCAGCCGCCGCGCACCCTCGCCCTGAAGGTACGCCCCACCTCCGAACTCATCGCCGAGGAGCTCAGGCGCCTCGACGCCGACGAGATGTACGCCATCGCCCTGCGGGGCGAGGCCACCAAGGAGACCCCCTCTCATGTCTGACTCCCCGACGCTGGACCGGCGCCCCGAGTGGGCGGCACTCGAGGACCACCGCGCCCAGGGACAGCCGCAGTTGCGCGAGCTGTTCGCGACGGACCCCGGACGCGCCGAGCGGTACGTCGTGCGCGTGGGCGACCTGCGCATCGACTACTCCAAGCATCTGATCACCGACGAGACGCTGGCCCTGCTCCAGGAACTGGCCACCGCCACCGACGTGTTCGGACGGCGCGACGCCATGTTCCGCGGCGACCACATCAACTCCACCGAGGACCGCGCGGCCCTGCACACCGCGCTGCGCGCCCCGCGCGACGCGGTGATCGAGGTCGACGGCGAGAACGTCGTCCCGGCCGTGCACGCCGTCCTCGACAAGATGAGCGACTTCGCGAACCGCGTCCGCTCCGGCGAGTGGACCGGCCACACCGGCAAGCGCATCAAGAACGTCGTCAACATCGGCATCGGCGGCTCCGACCTCGGCCCCGCGATGGCCTACGAGGCCCTGCGGGCGTTCACCGCACGGGAGTTGACGGTCCGCTTCGTGTCGAACGTGGACGGCGCCGACCTCCACGAGGCCACCCGCGACCTGGACCCGGCGGAGACGCTGTTCATCGTCGCCTCCAAGACCTTCACCACGATCGAGACGATCACCAACGCCACCTCGGCCCGCTCCTGGCTCCTCGCGGGCCTCGGAGGCGACGACAAGGCGGTGGCCAAGCACTTCGTGGCGCTGTCGACGAACGCCGGCAAGGTCACCGAGTTCGGCATCGACCCGGACAACATGTTCGGGTTCTGGGACTGGGTCGGCGGGCGCTACTCGTTCGACTCCGCGATCGGCCTCTCGCTGATGATCGCCGTCGGCCCCGACCGCTTCCTGGAGATGCTCGACGGCTTCCGGATCGTCGACGACCACTTCCGCACCGCGACCGCCGAGTCCAACGCCCCGCTGCTCCTTGGCCTGTTGGGTGTCTGGTACGGCAACTTCCACGACGCCCAGTCGCACGCGGTGCTGCCCTACAGCCACTACCTCTCCAAGTTCACCGCGTACCTCCAGCAGCTCGACATGGAGTCCAACGGCAAGTCGGTGCAGCGCGACGGCCGGCCGGTGGAGTGGCAGACCGGCCCGGTGGTGTGGGGCACGCCCGGGACCAACGGGCAGCACGCGTACTACCAGTTGATCCACCAGGGCACCAAGCTGATCCCGGCGGACTTCATCGGCTTCGCCCGGCCCGTGGCCGAGCTGAGCGACGAACTCAAGGCGCAGCACGACCTGTTGATGGCGAACTTCTTCGCCCAGACCCAGGCGCTCGCCTTCGGCAAGACCGCCGAGGAGGTCCGCGCGGAGGGCGTGCCCGAGGCGCAGGTCGCGCACCGCACCTTCAAGGGCAACCACCCCACGACCACGATCCTGGCCCGCGAGCTGACCCCGTCGGTGCTCGGCCAGCTGATCGCCCTCTACGAGCACAAGGTGTTCGTGCAGGGCGCCGTGTGGAACATCAACTCCTTCGACCAGTGGGGCGTGGAGCTCGGCAAGGTGCTCGCCAAGCGCGTCGAACCCGCCCTGACCGAAGGCGCGGACGTCCCCGGCCTCGACCCCTCCACCACCGCACTCGTGGCCGCCTACCGCGACCTGAAGGAAGTGAACTGACATGCAGCTCGGCTTGATCGGACTCGGCAAAATGGGCGGCAACATGCGCGAGCGCATCCGCCGCGCGGGCCACACCGTCGTCGGCTACGACCGCAACCCCGAGGTCTCCGACGTCAGCAGTCTCACCGAACTGGTCGAGAAGCTCGAAGCGCCCCGCACCATCTGGGTGATGGTCCCGGCCGGCGCGGCCACCCAGTCGGTGGTCGACGAGCTCGGCGGTCTGCTGGAGGCCGGTGACGTCGTCGTGGACGGCGGCAACTCCCGCTGGACGGACGACGAGCAGCACGCGAAGGAGCTGGCGACCAAGGGCATCGGCTTCGTCGACGCCGGTGTCTCCGGCGGCGTGTGGGGCCTGGAGAACGGCTACGCCCTGATGGTCGGCGGCGACAAGGAGCACGTCGAGCGGCTCCAGCCGATCTTCGAGGCGCTCAAGCCGGAGGGCCCGTACGGCTATGTCCACGCGGGCAAGGTCGGTGCCGGGCACTTCTCCAAGATGGTCCACAACGGCATCGAGTACGCCATGATGCAGGCCTACGCCGAGGGCTGGGAGCTGCTGGAGAAGGTCGACTCGGTGGACAACGTCCGCGAGGTGTACCGCTCCTGGCAGGACGGCACGGTGATCCGTTCCTGGCTGCTGGACCTCGCGGTCAACGCCCTGGACGACGACGAGCACCTCGACAAGCTCAAGGGCTTCGCGCAGGACTCCGGCGAGGGCCGCTGGACCGTCGAGGCGGCCGTCGACCACGCCGTGCCGCTGCCCGCGATCACGGCCTCGCTCTTCGCGCGGTTCGCGTCCCGCCAGGACGACTCGCCGCAGATGAAGATGATCGCCGCCCTGCGCAACCAGTTCGGCGGTCACGCCGTCGAGTCGAAGTAGGCCCGCCGTGGGGGACCTGTTCCTGGTCCGCCACGGCGAGACGGAGTGGAGCGTGTCGGGCCAGCACACCAGCTGGACCGACCTGCCCCTCACCCAGCACGGTGAGGAGCAGGCCAAGGCGCTCGCTCCCCTCCTCTCCCGGCGGTCCTTCGCTCTCGCCCTGACCAGCCCGCTAGGCCGCGCGATACGCACCGCCGAACTCGCGGGCCTGACCGGGTCCGTACCGGATCCCGACCTGCACGAGTGGGACTACGGCGCCTACGAGGGCGTCACCACCGTCGACATCCACCGCGCCCGCCCCGGCTGGGACCTGTGGCTGGACGGCGTCCCGCCGGGCCCCGAGGGCCACCCCGGCGAGTCCCCGGCCGAGGTCGGCGCCCGCGCCGACCGGGTCCTGTCCCGTGTGGACCCCGCCCTCGCCGGCGGCGACGTGATCCTTGTCGCGCACGCCCACTTCCTGCGCGTCCTGACGGCCCGCCGCCTGGGCCTGCCGCCCGCGGAGGGCCGGCTGTTCCAGCTGTCGACGGGCACGGTCAGCCGCCTGTCGACCGAGCACGACCGCCCGGTCATCGCGGAGTGGAACGCCAGGGCGTAGGCATTGCGCCGAACAACGGCCCCGGGCTGACGCGTCGGCGTCACCACCGGGGCCGTATGTACAACTGCACGCCCGTAACGGGGTGTTGACAGCTCACGCGGGCCGGGTCAGAGTCACCGCTGATGGAGATCACTGATCTGACACCGGCCGAACTGCGGGTGTGGCGGGCCTTTCCCCGGGGCGAGTCGGTGGACTTCCGGGAGTCGACGGACGAGGACGTGTCGGCGGGAGCCGAGTGGGGACCGGAACGCACGGTCCGCGCCGAGGTGCTCAAGGCACTCCTGCTCAGCGCACCGCAGGAGGAGGGAGAGGTCGCCGCTCTCAGGCTCACGGGCGCACGCGTCACGGGAGTGCTGAACCTCATCTACGCCGTCGTCGAGCACGCCGTCCGACTGAGCCACTGCCACTTCGACGAACCCCTCGACCTCTACGGCTCCCGGCTGCGCCAACTCAATCTCAGGGCGTCCGTCTTCCCGGCACTCGTTCTCGGCAGTTCGCGGATCGAGGGCCCGCTGCGTCTGACCGACTGCCGGGCACGAGGGCTGGTGAAGCTGGGCGGGACCCAGTTCTCGGGCGCAGTCTTTCTGGACGGGGCCGAGATCAGGGCGCCTGAGGCCGGCGACCCGGTGCTCCAACTCAACCAGTCCTCCATCAGCCATGACTTCGTGGCCACGGGGCTGCGCGTGTACGGCGAGACACGGCTCAACGGTGCCTCGGTCGCCGGCAAGGTCGATCTGGAGAACGCCGAGTTCCACAACCCCGGTGGCATCGCCCTCAGCGCGCAGGCGCTCGACGCGAACGCCGACGTCAACGCCCGTCGGCTCCGCGCGCACGGCCAGATCGAGATGCGCGGTGCCCGCATAGCCGGCCGCCTCGACCTGTCCCGCTCACATCTGTCGCACCCCGGCGGCACGGCACTGCGGGCCAGCAGCAGCGTCATCGGGGAGCTATGGCTGTACGGCGGCGATCGCGTCGAGGGAGTCCTCAACCTCCGCCGCGCGCACATCGACGTCCTCAGCTTCGGCCCGGAGGTGCTGCCGACCGAGGTACGTCTCAACAACCTCAGCTTCACCACGCTCACCCCGCACCTGCCCGCCGACCAACGACTGCCGATGCTGGAACGGGACGGCGAAGGCTATGTCCCGTACGCCTACGAGCAGTTGACCGCCGCCTACCGGCGCATCGGTGACGACAGGGCGGCCCGCGAGGTCCAACTCGCCAAACAGCTCCGCTATCGCGCCACGCTCCCCTGGTACGGGCGCACGTGGGGCCACCTCCAGGAAGTCACCGTCGGCTACGGTTTCCGCCCGCTCCGCGCGGCGATCTGGCTGCTCTCCCTGCTCGCCACGGGCTCGATCGCGTACGGCCTGCACAACCCGCCCGCACTGAAGCCGTCCGAGGCCCCGCCCTTCAACGCGGTGTTCTACACCCTCGACCTGCTCCTCCCGGTGATCTCCTTCGGCCAGGAGAGCGCCTTCGCCCCACGCGGCGGCTATCAGGCGCTGGCCTACGTCCTCATCATCACCGGCTGGATCCTCGCCACGACGGTCATCGCGGGCGTGACCAGGAGCGTCAGCCGCCAGTGAGCCGCCGAGCGGCGTGCTGGGCGGCCAGCCGGACCGGCGCGTTCGCCGCGCCGTACCCCCGATAGCCCCCGTCGCGCTGGACGAGCTCGAAGAAGACGCGGCCGACGGTGCGGGTGTAGCAGTGCCTGAACTCCCCGTACGCGTCACGGTCGTAGAGGATCCCGAGCTCCTTGTACGTCGCCAACTCGCCGTCGGCGAAATCGAACCGGGCGGCCAGGTCGTCGTAGTAGTTGGCCGGCATCTCCAGCAGCAGCCCGCCCGCCGCGCGGAACCGGCGTGCCGCGGCGACCACGTCCCGCGTGTCCAGGGCGATGTGCTGGGCGTGGACCGTGTCGTCAGCAGGGGCCGCACCGACGGACAGGGCGATCCGGACGTCACCGTCGCCAGCGGTGACGGCACGGCTGCGCAGCAGCCCGTACGGGTCGGCCACGTCCACGCTCTCCTGGGCGTCCAGACCGAGGACGCCCTGATGGAAAAGCGCGGCCTCGTCGAAGTGGTGCCAGGGCTGGGTGAGGGCGAGGTGGTCGATACGACGGACGTCCGAGGCGGGCGGAGTGTGCTGGAGGTTCTCGAAGTCGGCTCGCCAGTCGGGCAGTTCGGGCCGGCCCGTCGCGCAGAAGAACAACTCCGTCCCGTCGGGAGCGGCGACGGCTTCGAGGGACGCGTCCTCGCGCGCCCGCCGCCGCGGCAGCACCGGCGCCAGCAGCGCCTCGGCACGGCGGGCGGCACCCTCGGGATCCGGCGACTCGAGACCGATCGCGGCGAGACCGGTACCGTCGCGGCGGGCGGCCGGCCCGGTGTTGACCAGCACCCGGGCGTCCCCCTGCTGCCACAGGTCGACCGGCTTGCTCCGGTGCCGCGCGGCGCGCACGAACCCGAGAGCACCGAGAACTGCCGAGACCGGCTCGGCGTCGGCCGTGACCAACTCGGCGAAGGCAATACCCGTGGGGACGACGGGCGCGGGCAACTCCGCCACCCCGACGGCTTCCTGAAGGACGAGCAACGAGCGGTGCGCGTCCACGGCGGTCGGACCGGCCTCGGCCTGACGGAAGACGTCGTTGAAGACCTCGAGGGAGAGTGGACCGCTGTATCCGGCGCGCAGCACATGCCCCACGAGCCCTGCCACATCGAAGCCACCCTGCCCCGGGAAGCAGCGGTAGTGCCGGCTCCACTGGAGCACGTCCATGGCGAGCAACGGAGCATCGGCCAGCTGGAGAAAGAAGATCTTCTCCCCGGGGATGTCCTCGATGCCCTTGGGATCGGAGCCGCGGGAGAGGATGTGAAAACTGTCGAGACAGGTACCGAGGGCCGGGTGCCCGGCGGCCTCGACTACCTGCCAGGCATGGTCATACGTACTGATGTGCCGCCCCCAGGCAAGCGCCTCGTAGGCGACGCGGATCCCGAAATCCTGCGCAAGATCAGCGAGTTGACTCAACTGCTCGGCGGCCAGGTCGTCATCGTCCACCGCGAGCGGGGACACGCTGGAACAGACAAGAACGGTGTCAGCACCGAGCCGCCGCATCACCTCGAACTTGTGCCGGGCGCGCCGCAGATTCCGCGCGAACTCCTCGCGGGGGACGGCTTCGATGTCCCGCATGGGCTGATAGAGGTCGATGGAGAGCCCGAGGTCCGAGCAACGTCCCCTGATTTCCTCGGGCGTGAGTGGACTGGCAAGCAAGTCGTTCTCGAATATCTCGACTCCGTCAAACCCGGCCCGCGAGGCAGCGGCAAGCTTCTCGGTGAGTGAGCCACTAAGAGAGACGGTAGCTACACAGGTACGCACGGCGACTCCTCCTGCCTTTTGCTTTTAGGGGCGCGGGGAACTGCGCGACCAGCCACATCCGGCCGGCACCCGTCAAACAACCTGACCAGCCGAGCTCTCCACCAAAAAGTCCGCAAGCATCCGCCCAACGTCCGGCTCACGCCCCGTAAACAACCGAAACGCATCCACAGCCTGAAACACAGCCATCCCACCCCCATCCAAAACGGCACACCCCACCGCCCTGGCGGCCCGCACCAACTCCGTCTCCAACGGCCGATACACCACCTCGGCAACCCACAACTCCCTGCGGAGCAAATCCGCCGGGAACGGCAACCCAGGATGCGCGGCCATACCGGTCGGCGTCGCATGCACAACCCCATCCGCCCCGGCCAACAACTCACCCAACCGCTCCGGAGAAGCCGCGGCAGCCCGCCCCACCCCGAAATGCCGATTGAGCGCCGCGGCCAAATCCACGGCCCGATCGGCCAACGCGTCCACGACAGTGACCCGCTCCGCGCCAAGGTTGAGCATGGCGTGCGCGACAGCCGCCCCCGCACCCCCCGCACCGAGTTGCACGACCCGCTCCACCGGAACATCGGGCAACCCACGGGCAAACGCCGCAGCGAACCCCGTGACGTCGGTGTTGTACCCAACGGCACAACCATCCTCGAAAACCACGGAGTTCACCGCCCCGAGCGCCGAAGCCTGCGGAGCAAGCGCGTCCAGGTGCTCGATGACGAGCTGCTTGCACGGGTGGGTGACATTGAGCCCGTCGAAGCCCAGGTCCCGCGCGGCCCGCACCAGGTCGCCGACGGCCTCCGGCCGCAGGCCCAGCTCGTCGATGTCGATGCGCCGGTACAGGTAGCGCAGGCCCTGCCGGTCCGCCTCCCGCTCGTGCAGCGCCGGGCTGAGCGACGGCCCGATGCCGGCGCCGATCAGTCCGACGAGAAACGAGTCCTTGGCCACGCGGACCTCCTGAGCCGATCACTAATGTACGAACCAGTACGTTAGCTATATCAGCCGCGCCGCCCCTCAGGGAAGGCCCGGGACCGCCACGACCCCCGCCTTCCGCAATCTCCCGCCTAGAATCTGGCGCAGCGGCCGCACTCCCGAAGGAACCCAAGGAACCCGATGACCAGCGTCGACGAACCGGCACGACCCAACGGACGGATCCGCGACGCGGTCCGCACCCAGGCCGAGATCCTCGACGTGGCGACCCAGGAGTTCGCGCGGGCCGGCTACGACGGCGCTCGCGTCGACGAGATCGCGGCCCGCACCCGCACCACGAAGCGGATGATCTACTACTACTTCGGTGGCAAGGAGCAGCTCTTCACGGCCGTCCTGGAGCGGGCGTACACCGTGATCCGCGAGGCCGAACAGGGGCTGGACGTCGAGCATCTCGACCCGGTCGCGGCCATCCGCAAGCTCGCCGAGGTCACCTTCGACCACCACGAACAGCACCCGGACTTCATCCGCCTGGTCAGCATCGAGAACATCCACGGGGCCGAACACATCGCCGCCTCCGAGAAGTTGGGCAAGATCGGCTCCCCCGCGCTCGACGTGATCCGCCGCATCCTGGCCACCGGGCAGGAATCGGGCCTGTTCACGGCCGACGTCGACGCGGTCGACCTGCACGCGATGATCAGTTCGTTCTGCTTCTTCCGGGTCGCCAACCGGCACACGTTCGGCGCCCTGTTCGGCCGCGACCTCACCGACCCGGACCGGCGCGAGCACTACCGCGCCATGCTCGGCGACATGGTGATCGCCTACCTGACGGTGGAGCGCACCGCCGACTGAATCGGCGACGCGCGACCTCTTGACACCCGGGAAACGCGAGCGCAACATCCCTACCCACCGAGACTAACTATCCAGTGGGTTAATTAACCGATCCACGCTCGAGTACCTCGGCCCCGTCCCTCTCCTCCCCGCTCACTCCTCTACCTTGGAGTTCCCCGAAGGAGCACGCCGTGTCCGTCCCCGCCGAAGCCGTCGGGCAACCGAACAAGGCGGCCGCCGCCGCCTGGATCGGCAGCGCCCTGGAGTACTACGACTTCTTCATCTACGGCAGCGCCGCAGCCCTGATCTTCCCCAAGGTCTTCTTCGACGAGTCCGACCCGGCCACCGCGACCCTGCTGTCGCTGGCCACGTTCGGTGTGGCGTACGCGGCCAGGCCGGTCGGCGCGCTCTTCCTCGGTCACTTCGGCGACCGCGTGGGCCGCAAGAAGATCATGGTCTTCACGCTGATCCTGATGGGCGTGTCGACGTTCCTGATCGGCTGTCTGCCCAGCCGTCACCAGGTCGGCACCCTCGCCCCCGTCCTCCTGGTCGCCTGCCGTGTTCTCCAGGGCATCTCGGCGGCGGGCGAGCAGGCCAGCGCCAACTCGATGACCCTCGAACACGCGCCACCGCACCGGCGCGGCTTCTTCACCAGCTTCACGCTCGGCGGCACGCAGGGCGGACAGCTGCTGGCCACGCTGGTCTTCATCCCGATCGCCTCGCTGCCCGAGGACCAACTGCTGTCCTGGGGCTGGCGGGTGCCGTTCTGGCTGAGCATCGTGGTCGCCGTCGTCGGCTACGTCATCCGCCGCCGGCTGGAGGAGACGCCCGCCTTCGCCCGCCAGGTGGCCACGGACGGTGTGGTGAAGCTGCCGCTGATGGTGCTGCTGCGCGAGCACTGGGCGGATGTGCTGCGGGTGATCGGGGGCGCGCTGATCGCCTCGGTCTCCACGATCTTCACGGTGTGGGCGCTGGCGTACGCGACCAGCGACGCGGTCGGCATGTCCCGTACCTCGATGCTCTGGGTCGGCGCCCTCGCCAACCTCGTCGCGCTCGCCGCGATCCCGCTGTGGGCCACGCTCTCGGACCGCGTCGGCCGTCGCCCGGTCTTCCTGATCGGCGCCGTGGGCAGCGCGATCATGATGTTCCTCTACCTCTGGGCCATCTCCACCGGCTCCTACCCCCTGATCATGCTCCTCGGCATCATCACCTTCGGTGTCGTCTACAGCGCCGCGAACGGCGTGTGGCCCTCCTTCTACGGCGAGATGTTCTCGACCCGGGTCCGGCTGTCCGGCATGGCGATCGGCACGCAGATCGGATTCGCGGTGGCCGGCTTCGCGGTCACGTTCGCCGCGCAGATCGCGGGCCCGGACGGCACCGACTGGTCCTCGGTGGCCCTGTTCACCGCGGCCCTGTGCGTCCCCCCGGTCATCGCCGCCATCTCCGCCCGCGAGACCTGCAAGGTACCGACCGAACAACTCGGCGAGCGGACACCCGCGCGGGCGTCACAGCCGGAGAAGGTGACTGCTTGATCGCCGCCGGCTGGAGATGACCTGATCTCCGCCGGCTGGTGAGGGGGTGATCCCCGCTGTCTGTCGTTGCCCGATCGCGGGAAGGTTCCCGCGATCGGGCAGCAGGTCAGCTGGCGAAGAGCCCGCTCAAGAACGCGCCGCTCCCGTCGCCGCCGCGTCCAGCATCGGCGCGAGTTCCCGGGCCACGGTCGTCAGCGCTCGGGTGTCGTGCTCGGCGCGGGCGATCAGGAGGGCGCCCTCCAGGGTGCTGATCATGAGGGTGGCGAGGGGCTCGGCACGGTCGGTCGGTACGCCCATGTCCGTCAGGGCGCCGGCCACCGGACCGGTCCAGGTGGCGAAGGCGCCGGCCGCGGCCTCGCGGGTCGACTCGGTGGAGTCGGCGCAGTCGACCGTCGCGGCGGCGACCGGGCAGCCGGCGAGGCGGCCTGCCGTCTCGTACTCGCCGGTCCACTGGCCCACCATCGCCGCGAACAGTCCGCCGGGCGTCGGCTCGGGCATCCCCGCCATGAAGCGGGCCACGCGCCGGCCCGCGTACCGGCCCGCCCAGGCCACCGCCTCGTTGACCAGCTGTTCCTTGCCGCCCGGGAAGTAGTGCTGGAGCGAACCGCGTGGCGCCCCTGCGTGGACGGCGACGTCCCGCATGCCGGTCGCGCCGACGCCCTGCCGCCGGATGAGCTGGGCCGCGCTGAAGACCATCCGCTCACGCGGACCCCGTTCGGACCCCGACTTCGGCATGGCCGACCTCCTTCGTTCCACGACCACTCTATGACCGTCGTCATAGCGAGGGCTACTATGACGAGCGTCATGAGTGGTGGCTCCGGGACAGGTGGTGGATCGTGCACAGCGACCAGGTCGACCATGGCGACGACGCCTACGACGGCGACGGCGACGGTCTTGGCCGTCCGGTCCGCGTCGGCTTCCTCGGCCTCGGCGTCATGGGTCAGCCCATGGCACTGCGCCTGGCCCGCGCCGGCACGCCCCTCACCGTCTGGAACCGCACGGTCGCCCGCACCGAACCGTTGCGCGCGGCCGGCGCCTCCGTGGCGGCCGACCCCGCCGAGGTGTTCGCGCGGGCGGACGTCGTGATCGTGATGCTGGCCGACGAGTTCGCGATCGACGCCGTCCTCGGTCGCGGCGCCCCGGAATTCGCGGCGCGCGTCGCCGGGCGCGTGGTCGTCCACATGGGCACGACCTCGCCGGAGTACTCGCAGGCATTGGAGGCCGATATCCGCGCGGCGGACGGGAGTTACGTCGAGGCGCCCGTCTCCGGCTCCCGAGTCCCGGCGGAGAACGGGCAGTTGGTCGCGATGCTGGCCGGGGAGGAGTCCGCCGTGCAGATCGTACGGCCGCTGCTCGCCCCCATGTGTCACGGCACCTTCGTCTGCGGCCCCGCGCCCAACGCCCTGCTGATGAAGCTCGCGGTGAACCTGTTCCTGATCACCCAGGTCACCGGACTCACCGAGGCCTTCCACTTCGCCGAACGCCAGGGCCTGGACCGCCGGTTGTTCCTGGACGTCCTGGACGCGGGTCCGATGGCCAGTGCCGTCTCCCGGATGAAGGCGTCCAAGCTCCTGGAGCGCGACTTCGCCGTGCAGGCGGCGGCCTCGGACGTCCTGACGAACAACCGGCTCATCGCCGAGGCCGCACGCAAGACAGGGTTGGCCTCGCCGCTGCTCGACGTCTGCCACGCGCTCTTCGGGGAGACGGTGTCGCTCGGGTACGGCGGCGAGGACATGGTGGCGGTCCTGCGCGCGATCGAAGCCCGCACGCAGGAAGGGTCGCAGATGCAGACACCCTCGCCGTACTAGTCGCCGAGTCGTCAGCCCCGGTTGGCGCCCGCCGGGATCCCGTACGCCCGCTCCACCTTCACCCGCAGCACCAGCCGCCGGTCACGGACCATCGCGGCCCGGTAGTCGTCCCAGTCCGGGTGTTCGCCGAGGACGTCCCGGTAGAGGCGGATCAGTTCCTCGACGGTGTCGTCGTGCGGGTCCTTGGCGACGGGGGTGAGTTCCGCGGTGCCCTCGACGACGGTGTAGGCCCGATGGTCGGGGCTGGAGACGTGGTACGACACCCGCGGGTCCCGGCGCGCATTGCTGGTCTTGGCGCGGCCGTCCGTGACCGAGATCCGGACGATCCGCTCGTCCGGGTAGTAGTGGTGGCTGACGTTCGACAACTGGGGCCGGCCGTCGCGCTTGAGGGTGACCAGCACCCCGCCGCGGCCGTCGGAGAGCAGTTCGAGCAGCGCGTCCTGAGCCGATGTGTCCTGAGTCATATCCCGGTCAACTCGCGCCATGGGTCTCCACATTCCCGAACCAAGGCTCACACCATCGCCGAGTAGACAGTGTCTACGGCACCCTGGTAGACAGTGTCTATGTCATCGGGAGATGTGGACGAAGCGGAGACCGGGCTGCGGGCCCGGCTGGTCGATGTCGGTATGGAGCTGGCCGCTCAGGAGGGGGTGCAGGCGTTGACCCTGCGCGAGATCGCCCGCCGGGCCGGCGTCTCGCACGGGGCACCCCGCCGCTACTTCCCGACCCACCTGGAGCTGCTCTCCGCCATCGCGCGCCGCGGCTTCGCCGACCTGGCCGAGCGGGCGTCGGCGGCGGTCGGGGACGGATCGGGGTCCGCGCGTGAGCAGTTGGCGGCGCTGGCGGGGGCGTATCTGGAGTTCGCGCAGGACAGCCGTGGCATGTACGAGTTGATGTTCCGTCACGATCTTCTGGAGAGCGGTCACTTGGGGCTGCGGGACACCAGCCTGCCGCTCTTCGGCCGGCTGGTGGAGCTGGTCGGCGCCGCCCGTCCCGACGCGGACGCCCGGCTGGTAGCGGGCGCGCTCTGGGCGAACCTGCACGGCGTCGCCCAGCTGTGGAACTGGGGCAGCCTCCAACTCGCCACCGGCGCGCAGGACTTCGCGCCCTTGCTGCGCGCGGTGCTGGACGCCCACCTCGGCAGCGGCGAGTGAAGCCGCGCCGCTCGCTGACGCTGGCGAGCAGCGTGGCCGGGGCCGCCGTCGTGGCCCTGGACGGCACGGTTCTCGGCGTGGCGCGACCGACCCTCCAGCGCGATCTGCACGCCTCCTTCGCCGAGGTCCAGTGGACCAGCACGGCGTATCTCATCGCGGTGGCGAGCCTGTTGGTGTTCTCGGGGCGGCTCGGCGACCGGTACGGGCATCGACGCACCTTCGCCCTGGGCATGCTGGGCTTCGGAGTGACGTCCGCCGCCATCGGACTCGCGCCCGGCGTCGGCTGGGTGATCGGACTGCGCGCCGTCCAGGGCGTGTTCGGGGCACTGTTGCAACCGGCCACGCTCGGCATCCTCCGGACCGCGTACCCGCTTGACGAGTTGCGGATGCCGATCGCGATCCGGACGAGCGCGATCGGGCTCGCGGCGGCGGCCGGTCCGGTACTGGGCGGGGCACTGGTGGCCGGCCCCGGCTGGCGAGCCGCGTTCTACCTCAACGTCGTACCGACGCTCGCCTTCGGCACGCTCGCGCTCACCGCGCGCACCGGCGCCGGGCGGACTCGCCCCACCCTCACCCCGCACACCGATGCCGGGCAGACGCGCCCCGCCCTCATCGACGTACCCACCGACACGGCGCAGCCGCACCCCTCGCATCCGGACGCACCCGGCTCCCACCCCTCCGGTCTCGACCCGACCGACCCCCGCCCCTCCCCCAAGACCCCCCTCGACCTCCCCGGCGCCCTCCTCCTGGCCCTCGCCCTCGCCGCCCTGGTCCAAGCCCTCGTCGCGCTGGCGGACGGTGGCCCGAGCGCCATGACCACGGCCGGACTCGCGATGGCCGTGGCCGTAGCCGCCGGTGCCGTCTTCCTGCGCCACGAGCGGCGCGCGGCAAGCCCGTTGATACCGACGGACGTCGTCCGCGCGCCCGGTATCCGTCCCGCCCTCGGCGTCCTGGTGGCCGCGTCCGCCGCGCTGAACGGCACGGTGTTCGTGGCCGCCTACCTGTTGCAGGACGACCTCGGGCTCACCGCGTTCCGCACGGCTCTGCTCAGTCTGCCGCTCGCCGGGGCGATGATCCTCGCGGCGCCCGGCTGCGCGCTGCTGCTGCGCCGGGTGGGCACCCGGCGTACGACCGTGGCGGCGACGGTCGTGCTCGCCGCCGGGATCCTGCTGCTCTCGCGGGCGTCCGGCACCCTCGCGATCTGCACGGCGTTCGCGCTCCTGGGCGCCGGGTTCGGCACGGTGATGGTGGCGATCACGCATGTCGTGGTCCGGCAGGCCCCCGCGGAGTCGGCCGGTGTGGCGGGCGGGCTCAAGCAGACCGCGATGAACATCGGGCCAACGCTGGGGGTGGCCGTCGCGACCACGCTGACCGGGCTCGGCGGGGGCCTCGGGCCCGCTCTGCTGATGCTCACGGGCGTGGCTGGGGCGGGTGCGATGGTGAGCTGTGCGTTGCCGAAAGGTTTCGTCTTTGCGATCAATCCCGGTCAACCTGGGGACCGGGCCCCTGTTCCTGCGCGACCATGAGGCCTGAGGGCGTTCCGGCGGGGTATGCGGGACCGCGCCTCGACGAACGTATTCGGAGGAGAGCGATGGCACAGCTGCGACAAGAGGTCGACCCGGGCGAGGCAGGACTGGACGCGAAGGCGCTGGACCGCCTCGACCAGTACCTCGCCCACTACGTCGACGAGGGCCGGCTGCCGGGCTACCTGGTGTCCGTGGCCCGTGGCGGACGCATCGCCCACCTCACCACCCACGGCAGGCGCGACATCGCGGCCGGACTGCCGGTCGAGGCCGACACGTTGTGGCGGATCTACTCCATGACCAAGCCGGTCACCGCGGTCGCCGCGCTGATGCTGGTGGAGGAGGGCAAGCTGTCGCTCGACGACCCGGTCGCCCGTCACCTCCCCGTCTTCGCCGACGTCGAGGTGTACGACAGCGGGTCCGGGGACGACATGAAGACCCGTCCGCCGGCCCAACCCATGCTGATCCGGCACCTGTTGACCCACACCTCGGGCCTGACCTTCGCCTTCTACAACTCGCATCCGGTCGACGCCCTGTACCGCGAGGCGGGTCTCGAGTCGTCGGTGCCGTCGGGCGCCGACCTGCCGCGGACCATGGAGGTGTACGCGAGCCTGCCGTTGCAGTTCGAGCCGGGCACACAGTGGAACTACTCGGTCGCCAGCAATGTCATGGGCCGGGTCATCGAGGTGGTGTCCGGGCAGCCGCTGGACGCGTTCTTCGCGGAGCGGATCTTCGGCCCCCTCGGCATGACCGACGCCGGGTTCTGCGTCAGCGACCAACAGGCGCCCAGGCTCTCGGAGTTGTACGGCGAGACCGACCGAGGCGGGATCGAGCCGATCGCGGGTCTGCCGCTGCACGGCCGGCCCCGCTTCCTGTCCGGCAGCGGCGGCATGGTCGCCTCGGCGCACGACGTGCACCGCTTCATGGAGTTGCTGCGCCGCCGCGGCGAACTCGACGGAGTGCGTCTGCTCGCCCCCGAGACGGTGGACCTGATGACAAGGAACCACCTCCCCGGCGGCGCCGACCTGCGCGCCTTCGGCAGCCACCCGGCCCACGACGAACCGGGCAACGACGGCATCGGCTTCGGCTTCGGCGTCTCGGTGGTGATCGACCCGGACCGCACCCTGGCACCCCTCGGGCTCGGCACCTACGGCTGGAGCGGGGCGGCGACCACGACGTTCTGGGTCGACCCGGACCGCGACCTCACCGTGCAGTTCTACACGCAGGTACGGCCGAAGACCTCGCACACGATGATCCTCGACCTGAAGAAGTTCGTGCACGAGGCCGTCACCGGCTGAGCAGGGGCCCGCCACTCGGCCGACCCCGCATTCGTCCGCTCGGCTACTCGTCGACGCGGCGGGTGAAGTCCACTCCCTCACCAGCCAGTTCGCCCAGCCACTGGTCCGACCGGGCCGCCGTCTCGGCGGCGCGGTTCAGGCCGGCCGGCAGGGTGCCGTCGAGGATGTGCCGCACCCCGAGGGCCAGCGGCCGGGAGACGCAGCGGGCCATGGCGCTCTCCTCCGCGTCACCCACCAGATCGAGGACGTAACTGCCCGACCAGGTACGCCCCTCCGCACCGCGCACATCGAGCGACACGGCGAGGACGACCCGGTCGCGGTCCGCGTCCGTGGTCGGGTGGCGGGCCGCCAACTCCCGTGCCAGAGCGGCGATCCGCTCGTCGTCCCCACCCTTGAGCTCCTCGAAGACCTCGGCCCAGGCGGTCAGCCACCCCTCCAGGCGCAGCGTCCCGCGCACGAAGGACCGCGCCTCCCAGGCCGTCGGCAGCCCGTACTGCTCGACGAAGGGCACGCTGTCCCGGTTGGGGTAGACCTCGAACTCCTCCCCGTCGAGCAGGTGCCGCCGGGTGACCTCCCAGGGCCGCTCGGCGACGGTCTCGATCCCGCCCTCGATGTAACGGGCAGGCGAGCGCAGCGCGTTGAGCACCCCGGCGGGCGCCCAGCTGAAGCGGTACCTGAAGTCGTTCGGCACGGCGGGGATCCCGCCGCAGTACGAGGTGAAGGCGTACGAGGCCGTCGTACTCCCGCCGATCGCCTCCCTGGCGCGGGCGACCAGGCTGTGGGCGAAGAGGTGGTCGATGCCCGGGTCGAGCCCGGCCTCGGTGAGGACGACCAGGCCGGCCTTCGCGGCCTCGGGGACCTGTTCGAGGACGGCGTCGGAGACATAGCTGGAGCAGGCGAAGTGGGCCTGGGCTCCCACGCAGGCGACGAGGATGCCCGCGTGCTCCGGTGCGGGCAGCATCGACACGACGGTGTCGCCGGGGGCCAGTTCGGCGGTGAGCGTGGGGAGCGTGTAGGCGCGGGGTTCGGCGCGGCCGGTGAGGCCCAGCCGGTCGAGTGCCTCGGCGGCCCGCTCCTCGGTGCGGTGCCACAGGAAGACCCGCTCGGCCGTGTCGCAGAGGCGGGCGAGACCGCTGCCCGTGGACAGGCCCGCACCGACCCAGTGCACGGTGCCACTTGCCGGAACCCGGTCAGACATGACGGAACTCCCCTTCCTGAATGCCCAGTTCACGGCCCGCCTGGTGGAAGCGGTCCAACGCGCGACCCCACGGTCCGCCCGCGCCGAACTCCAGGAGGTGCGGCAGCAGGGCCGCGGAGAAGTCGGTGCTGGACTCCAGCGGCAGCAGGGACGGCAGGTTGTCGATGGCGATGAGGTCCAGCGGAGGGTCCTCTCGCAGGCGGCGGACCGGGTCCGTCCACTCGGTGGTGCGGTCGTAGACCGGCAGCACGTTCAGGGGCGAGCCGACGTCGACAGTGACATCGCACAGGGTGCGCAGGCGGCGGCCGGGGTCGTCGAGGTCCGTCTCGCGCAGGAAGGGCGGGACGGGAGTGGTGGCGAGGACCGCGTTCACCATCACGTCATGGGCGAGCAGGGCAGGGCGGTCCAGGTCGCGGGTCTCGGCCAGGTCCCAGGCGGTGGGCTCGACACCGGCGGTGGAGAAGGCGACGCGCGCGCCCCGGCCGCTGCGGCCCAGGGCGCCGACCACCAGCGCGGTGAACTCCGCGTCCCCGGTGACAGGTCGCAGGGTCTCGTCCAACTCCGCCTTGGACGTGGGCGTCAGGGGTGCCTTGAGCCGGCCCCGGTGCTGGAGCACGGCGAGGGCGGCACCCAGGTAGCCGGCCCAGAAGCCGAAAGCGGCGAGGCGTCGGCCGTCCTCGTCGACGAGGTACTCCAGGTCGAAGAGGCTGCCGCCGCCGGCGGCGAAGCGCCGCAACAGGGCCTCGGCGCCCGGCTGTCGCTTGTACGCGTGGCCGAAGGAGATGTGCCGGTGGGTCAACTCGGCGGGTTCGTCCGGGAGTTCCTTGAGGCCGATGACGACAGCGTCCGCCGGCGCGGAGATCCACGATCCGGTGGGCGCGATCCGGCAGCCGGCCGCCTCGTACTCCTCGATCGGGAAGATCCGCTGCGGTGACTCCTCCACGGTCAGCGTCGCTCCGGCGTCGAGCAGCCGGCGGGCGTCGGCCGGCACGATCGGCGTGCGTCGTTCGGTGCCGCGGTCCTCGTGGCGCAGCCACAGGTGGAGTTCGGTCATACGAGGTTGGCCTCCGGGCGCGGGGCGTCGGCCGCGAACCGGCCGGCGCTCAGGGGACGGACGTCCACGAAGGGTACGCGGCCGAGGTACAGGTCGCGGACGACCTCGCCGACGGCGGGTCCCTGGAGGAAGCCGTGGCCGGAGAACCCGGTCGCGTAGAGGAAGCGGGAGACCGAAGTCGCCTCGCCGATCAGGGCGTTGTGGTCCGGGGTGATCTCGTACAGACCCGCCCAGCCGCCGGTGCGGCGCAGGTCGAGCAGGGCGGGTGCCCGGCGCTCCATGGCCGCGTAGAGGGCGGGGATCCAGCGGTCGTGGGTGTCGGTGGCGAAGCCGGGGCGTTCGTCCGGGTCGGACATGCCGAGCAGCAGGCCGGGTCCTTCGGTGTGGAAGTAGAGGCTGCTGGTGAAGTCGATGGTCATGGGGAGGTCCGGCGGCAGGTCCGGGACCGGTTCCGTGACGGCGATCTGGCGGCGCAGGGGCTGTACGGGCAGGTCGACGCCGACCATCGCGCCCACGGCCCGGGACCAGGGTCCCGCCGTGCAGATCACGGTGTCGGTGGCGATCCGGCCGAGGGTGGTCGAGACGGCGGTGATGCGGTCGCCGTGCAGTTCGACGCCGGTGACCTCGGTGTGCCGCAGGATGCGGGCGCCGTGGGCGCGGGCGGCGGAGGCGTAGCCCTGGACGACGGCCTCGGGGGTGCAGTGGCCGTCGTCCGGCGAGAACGCGGCGGCGAGCAGGCCGTCGGTGGCGATCAGCGGGGAGAGCCGCTGGGCCTCCTTCGGGGTGATCATGCGGCTGGGCACCCCGAGGGAGTTCTGCAGCCGCACGCCCGCCTCGAAGGAGGCGACCTCCTCCGGCGTCGACAGGAGGAACAGGTAGCCGACCCGGTGCAGATCGATGTCGTGCCCGGTGTCCGCCTCGAACCGCCCGAACGCATCCAGACTGCGCGCGCCCAGCTGGATGTTGAGCTCGTCCGAGAACTGCGCCCGCACCCCGCCGGCGGCCTTCGAGGTGGACCCGGAGGCGAGTTCGTCGCGTTCGACGAGGACGACGTCGCGCACACCGGCGGCGGCGAGGTGGTAGGCGACGCTCGCGCCCATCACTCCGCCGCCGATCACGACGGCACTGGCCTGTGTCTTCACGGGCGAGCCTCCAGAGGGTCGTCGGGGTCGGTCACCCCTTCTTCCTGTCCGGGCCCCCGCGCCGGTATTCAGGACAGGTGGGCCACCGCGTCCAGGTGGGGCAGGATGTGGTCCAGCCGCTCCCGCTTGGTGCGCAGGTAGGTGATGTTGCTCTCGCACGGCGGGATCAGCAGCGGGACCGTCTCGGCCACGTCGATGCCGTGTGCGAGCAACGACTCGCGCTTGCGCGGGTTGTTGGAGAGCAGGCGGACGGAGTTCACGCCCAGATCGTGCAGGATGTCGGCGGCGACGCCGTAGTCACGGGCGTCCACCGGCAGTCCGAGCGCGAGGTTCGCCTCGACCGTGTCCAGGCCCTCGGCCTGGAGTGCCATCGCGCGCAACTTGCCGAGCAGGCCTATCCCGCGGCCCTCGTGGCCCCTCAGGTAGACGACGATGCCGCTGCCCGCGGCGACCACGGCACGCAGCGCGGAGGCGAGTTGGTCGCCGCACTCGCAGTGCTGGGAGCCGAAGGCGTCGCCGGTGAGGCACTCGGAGTGCAGCCGCACGAGAACGCGCTCGGCACCTATCTCGCCGTGTACCAGGGCCACTTGCTCGTCACCGCGGTCGTGATCCATGTAACCGATCGCGCGAAATTGCCCGTACACGGTGGGCAGCGGCGCATTCACGATACGTTCCACGCCCGTGCGCTGCGGTGACTTCTTGCCGAGTACGCCGACTTTATCTGTCATGATTCTGATTCCTAAACAGAGACGAAAGGCCGTGAAGAAATGAGTGGTTCGGGCGCGCATGCGGCGGCATACGGTCTGGTGCCGACGGACACTACGGATGACGTACGGACCAGGGCGGCGGGTGTCTCAACGCAGGTGGCCGTCCTTCCCGTGGGCAGCTTCGAGCAGCACGGCCCCTACCTTCCGCTGGCGACCGACACGTTGGTCGCCTGTGCCGTGGCCCGGGAGATCGCCGCGGCGTACCCGGTGCACCTCCTTCCTCCGGTGACGGTCGCCTGCTCGCACGAGCACGCGGCCTGGCCCGGGACCGTCAGCATCTCCTCGACCACCCTGCACGCGGTGGTGAGCGACATCGCGGCCTCGCTCCGCCGCTCCGGTGTCGACGCCCTGGTGGTGGTCAACGGGCACGGCGGGAACTACGTACTGGGCAACGTCGTCCAGGAATCCTCCGCCCGCGGCGAGCGGATGGCGCTCTTCCCGGCCGTGGAGGACTGGGACGAGGCGCTGCGGCGGGCGGGCGTGGCCACCTCGCCGCTGACCGACATGCATGCGGGAGAAATCGAGACCTCCATCCTTCTGCACACTCACCCCGAATTCCTTCGGCCCGGTTACGAGACCTCCGATTTCGTCGCCGACGACCGACGTCATCTGCTCACCCTCGGTATGTCCGGCTATACCGATTCGGGTGTCATCGGACGACCCTCGCTGGGTTCCCCGGAAAAGGGGAAGGAACTCCTCGCGAGCCTCACGGATTCCTTCGGCGCGTATTTCTCGCTGCTCACCTCGGCGGACGGGCGCGGGTAGTCGGCGGCGGGGTCCGGGACCGTGGGGGGTGTCCCGGAACCCGCGCGCAGGCCGGTGTACCAGCGCGCGACGAGCACGGCGAGGCCCGGCAGAGCGGCTACGAAGCTGAGGACGCCGTAGATGACGGAGACGGCGAGCCCGGTGCTCGCGCCGAGGCCCGCGGCGCCGAACGCCCAGGCGGTGGCGCCCTCTCGGGGGCCGAAGCCGCCGACGTTCAGCGGGAGGCCCATGACGACCAGCGCGAGCACGGCGATCGGCAGCAGTGCGGCGACGGAGGCGTCGGAGCCGGCGACCCGGGCGGCGAGCACGAACATCGCGATGTGGCCGGCCAGGACGAGGACGGAGGAGACGACGACGCCCGGCGCGTTGCGGCGGGACAGCAGTGCCTCGCGGGCCTCGGCGAGCGTGGCGCGCACGGCCCGGCCGCGGCGGGAGGGAGCGGCGGAGGACGTCCGGTTCATCCGGAGGGCGAGGACGACGGCGAGCGCGCCGACCACCGCCAGCGCGACCAGCGGCACGAAGTGCCGGGTCTCGGCGAGCACCGGGGACGGCATGGTCAGCAGGACCACTCCGCCGATCACCGTCAACGCGACCTGTCCCGCGGCCCGTTCGAGGACGACCGAGCGGACCCCGCGACCCATGTCGCCGGCGCTCTGCCCGTGCCGCACCGCGCGGTGCACATCACCGAGGACACCGCCGGGCAGGGCCGCGTTCAGGAACAGGGAGCGGTAGTAGTCCGCGACGGCCGCGCCGAGCGGGAGCGTAATCCGCAGTCCGCGGGCCACGAGCGCCCAGCGCCAGGCACTGAGCACGGTCGTGGCCACGCCGATCGCGAGTGCCAGGAGCAGCGTCGGCCCGTCGATCCGCCGCAGCCCGTCCAGGAACACCCCGGTGCCCAGCTTCCACAGCAGGGCGGCGAGGATGGCGACCCCGGCGACGGTCCCGAAGTGGGTCCGCACGGCCCGGGAGTTGACCCGCGCGAGCGCCCGCCGCCACCAGGCCGGCCGCGCTGTCGCGTCGGTCCGGGCGGCGGTGACGATGACGCCGATACGGTCCTTGGAGACGGCGGCACCGGCGGGCGGGCCAGCCACGAGCCGGGGCCGGTCGGCGAGCGCCACGGCCCCGACGTGCTCGACCGGCGCCTCGACGCGCGCGCGGGCGATCTCGCCGCCCGGCGCGCTCTTGCCGATCCGTCGCTTGCGCTCGACCGGCTCGCGCCGGACCACGTGCGCCCGTACCGTCTCCACGCTCATGCCGCGCTCCCGGTCGGCCGGGACAGCGCCAGGAGGTCGCTGTGGTGGACCACCGCGTGCAGCTCACCGGCCTCGCAGGCGGCCAGGCGGTCCTGAAGATACCGTTCTGCACGAGCGGCGAGATCGGGGCGCTGTTCGACGGCCGCACCGACCCAGCCGCGCAGCCACTGGGCCGTCAGCTGGGACTCCGCGGGACCCAGGCGCCAGGCGCTGGGGTGCAGGCGTACCGTCGCGCCGCGTTCGGAGAACGCCTCGCAGGCCACCGTCACCGAGTCCGGGCCGAGCAGTCCGTCCCGGCGCTGGTGGGCGTTGAACGCCTCGGCGATCTCCGCGTCCATCGGGTGCGACGGGGTGAGTTCGACGCGCCCCGCGACCGAGAGCGTGAGCAGGGCCGGGCAGCCGGCGCCGGTGCAGGCTTCGGCGAGGGTCTCGATCTCCTCGCGGGTGAGGACGTCCAGGAGTGCCGAGGCCGTCACCAGGGAGGCACCGCGCAGGGCGTCCGGGGTGAGCCGGGCGACGTCGCCGCGGCGGGTCTCGACGGTGACCCGGCTGCCGTCGGCGGCCGACCTCGGGGAGGCGACGGCCGCGAAGTGCAGCAGGTAGGGATCGCGGTCGTGCAGGATCCAGTGCTGGGCGCCGTCCAGCCGTGGCGCGAGCCAGCGGCCCATGGAGCCGGTGCCGCAGCCGAGGTCGTGGATGACCAGGCCTGCCTTGCCCGGCAGGTTGGCGAGCCGGATGCGCAGCGGGTCGAGCAGGTCGTGGGCCCGCGCGTCGGCGTCCGCCGGCTCGCGCAGCTCCAGCCACTCGGGGGCGTAGCGCGCCGGATCCTCGGGCCCGGTCTCCCGCAGCCGTACGGTGGCGCGCTCGCCGGGGCGGGCGCTGGGCCCGGCGCCGGGGATCACGGCGCCCGGCTCCTGGGGTCCGGTCACCGCGTCGCTCACGTTCACCGGAACGGCCTGCGCCTCCTCCGTCACCACAGCGTTCATGTCCTGCATTCCGACACCCCGCTCCTGCCGCGCCGACCCTGCGATACGAGCCTGTCGGGGTCCGGGCTGGGCCGGAATCCTCCCGCTCGCCTGTGCCGTCCTGTTCATGCGGCCCTCCTGGGTTCGCTGGGGAGCCGGCCCAGTACTCCGGCGAGAGAACGGGCGGTGGTCGCCCAGCCGTCCAGTGCGGCCCGCCGGCCCCGGGCAGCGGCCTTCAGCCGGCGTCGTACGTCGGCCTCGCCGAACCAGCCGCGCAGTTCGACGGCGAGTGCGGCGGGGTCCTCCGGCGGGACGAGGATGCCGGGCACCCCGCCGTCGGGGGCGCGGCCGACCGCCTCGGGCAGTCCGCCGACGTCGGTGGCGAGCACCGGGATGCCGCGCGCGAGTGCTTCGGTGACCGCCATGCCGTAGGTCTCCGCGTAGGAGGTGAGGACCATGAGGTCGGCGGCGGCGTAGGTCGCGTCGAGTTCGGCGCCGACCTGCGGTCCCGCGAGGTGGATCCGGTCCTGGAGGCCGTGCTCGGCGATCAGGTTCCGCAGCCGGGCGACGTACTCGGGGTCCTGCGCGAGCCCGCCGACGCAGACGCAGCTCCAGGGCAGGTCGGCCGCCGCGGCCAGTGCCTCGACCAGTCGGTGCTGCCCCTTGCGCGGGGTGACCGAGGCGACGCACAGCAGCCGCGAGACGCCGTCGGTGCCGGAGGCTATGGGCGCGATGTCGGCGCCGGGGGCGGCGACATGGACGCGCTCGGGGGCCAGGCCGTGGTGGGAGACCAGGCGGCGCACCGCCCAGTCGCTGGTGGCGATCACCGCGGGGACGGCCCGCAGGACGTCCCGTTCCTGGGCGTCCAGTTCGGCGGCGACCGCCGGGTCGAGCCCGCGTTCGTCGCCGAGCGGGAGGTGCACGAGGACGGCGAGCTGGAGCCGCTCCGTCTCCGGGATGACGACCTCGGGGACGCCGCAGGCGACCAGGCCGTCCAGCAGGACGATCGAGTCGTCGGGCAGTTCCCGCAGCGTGCGGGCGAGTTCGGCCCGGGCGCCGGCGTCGGGCCGGGGCCAGCCGCCGTCCACGGCGTGCTTGTGGACCTGCCAGCCGAAGCCGGCCAGGTCCAGACTCACGCGCCGGTCATAGGCGTTGCCGCCGCTCGGCACGGCCGGGTCGTCGACCCCGCCCGGCATCACGAAGTGCACGGAGCGCAAGGACATGGGCAGGATCTCTACGTTCTTCCTCGGGGCGGAGTGCTGCAGGGGCACGTAGCCGAGCCGTGCGCGGTCCACGGTCATGTCGGTCACAGGGCACGCTCGTAACTCGCCCACGCGATGTGGGACTCGTGCAGTGCGACGGCGATCGCGGCGATGCCCCGGGCGCCCTCGCCCAGCGCGCCCTTCTCGATCCGGTCGGCGATCCGGTCGGCGATGACCTTGGCCAGGAACTCCGTCGAGGTGTTGATCCCGGCGAACTCGGGCTCGTTGTCGAGGTTTCTGTAGTTCAGCTCGCTGACGACGGCGCCAAGCTCCTGCGTGGCCAGGCCGATGTCGACGACGATGTTGTCGTCGTCCAGCTGCTCGCGCCGGAATGTGGCGTCCACCAGGAACGTCGCTCCGTGCAGGCGCTGTGCGGGTCCGAAGACCTCACCGCGGAAGCTGTGGGCGATCATGATGTGATCGCGGACGGTGACACTGAACAACGGACGACCCTCCAGGTGCGGCGCGTCTGGCCCCCGGGCCGTTGGCTGCCCGGGGATACCGTCTACTACGGCTCTTCGGTTCCCCCCGTTCAGCCCACTCTCACTCTTTTCTCAGGTCAGGGGTACCGGATCCGGTGACAGAGGGCCGGAATGACTCCCTCTGCCAGCTTCGGCAGCACCTCCGGCAGCTCCTCGAACGCGCTTTCCCCTGTGATGAGCGCGTCGAGCGCCGGGTCGGCGAGCAGGTCGAGGGCGAGGGCGAGTCGGTCGGCGTAGCTGCGGCTCGCGCGGGCCGGGGAGACGGTGCCGACCTGGCTGGCGCGGATGGTCAGCCGACGGGAGTGGAAGGCCTCGCCGAGCGGGAGGCTCACCCTCCGGTCGCCGTACCAGCTCAGTTCCACGACGGTGCCTTCGGCGGCCAGCAGTTCCAGTGAGCGGGCCAGGCCCTGTTCGGTGGCGCTGGCGTGCACGACGAGGTCGCGGTCGCCGAGCGCGTCGGCGGGCAGCGCGAAGTCGACGCCGAGGGCCTTCGCGGTCGTGGCGCGTGCCGGGTCGGCGTCGACCAGCTGCACGCGTACGCCCGGAAACCTGGCGAGCAGGGCGGCCACCGAGCAGCCGACCATGCCGCCGCCGACCACGGAGATCCGGTCGCCGATCATCGGACCCGCGTCCCAGAGGGCGTTGACGGCGGTCTCGACGGTGCCGGCGAGAATGGCGCGTTCGGGGGGCACGGTCTCCGGTACGACGGTGACGGCGGTGGCAGGGACGACGTACCGCGTCTGGTGGGGATACAGACAGAACACCGTGCGCCCCACGAGTTCCTCGGGCCCCTCCTCCACCACACCCACGTTCAAGTAGCCGTACTTCACGGGGGCGGGGAAGTCGCCCTCCTGGAAGGGGGCCCGCATCACCGCGTGCTGGCTCTCGGGGACGCCCCCGCGGAAGACCAGGGTCTCCGTGCCGCGACTGACTCCGGAGTAGAGAGAGCGCACCACGACGTCCCCTACCGCGGGTACGGGCAGGTCGACGTCCCGCAGCTCTCCTTGACCCGGACGGGTGAGCCAGAACGCGCGGCCGATCCGGTTCATCCGGCCTCCTCCTGAACGATCGGGAAGTGGTGCACGTACCGAGGTGTGCACAGGCCGCGCACAGTACGCGGCGTTGATCCACTTGTCACTTGGCCGGAGGGTATGCGGTGGCCCTGAACAACACTTACGACGCAAGGCTGGTCCAGCAGGAGACCGCTGTGGGAGCGGGTCTGCAGATCCTGTTGCTGGTGTTGCTCGGTACGGCGATCGGCATGGGGCCGGCGGGCTGGCTGACCGGCCTCGTCTTCGCCGTCGCCACCTGGGCGGTGCTCTCACGGGCACTGCATCGAAGCCGGCCGCGGTCCTTCGGCCCGGCCAACCGCGTGACGCTCGGCCGGGCGACCCTGGTGGGCGGTGTGACCGCCCTGGTCGCGGACTCCTTCGAGAGCTCGCCGCCGGTCACGCTCTTCGTCGGCCTCACGGCCGTCGCGCTGATCCTCGACGGTGTGGACGGCAAGGTCGCCCGCGCCACGGGCACCTCGACCCCGCTGGGCGCGCGCTTCGACATGGAGGTCGACGCGTTCCTGATCCTGGTGCTCAGCATCTACGTCTCCATGAGCCTGGGCCCCTGGGTCATGCTGATCGGCGCCATGCGCTACGCCTTCGTGGCCGCGGCCCGCGTCTGGCCCTGGCTGAACGCCCCGCTCCCCCCGAGCACGGCCCGCAAGACGGTCGCCGCCCTCCAGGGCGTCTTCCTCCTGGTCGCGGCCTCGGGCTACCTCCCGTACACCCCGACCTTCGGCGTCGCCGCCCTCGCCCTGGCCCTGCTGACCTGGTCCTTCGGCCGTGACGTCATCTGGCTCCACCGGACCTCCCGGGTCCAGGACGGCGAGGTAGAGGAGATGCTGGAACTGGCGGCGGAGCGCGAGCCGGAGCGGGAGCGGGAGCGGGAGCGGGAGACGGTCAGCTCCTGATCGACGCGGGACGTCGGCCGGAGACATGACATCCGACCGGAAGCCGGCCGTCCACCCGAGACGCTCAGGCTCAGCGAGCGCCCCGAGCACGGCCGACCTCGGCGGGGCACGACCGGGACACGGGCCGAATCGGCGCCGACCGACGGCGGGCCCGACCGGCCGGACCGGAGACACCCCGGCCGGAGACACACTGTCCCGACCGACGGTGGGCCCGACCGGAGCCGCCGGACCGGCCGGAGGTACGTCGGCCGCCGGACGGCGACAGCGACACCCCTGATCCACCCTCACCCGTCGAGCGGCAACCGATACACCGTCGACTCCCTGACCCGGAACCCGAGCCGCTCGTAGAGCCGGTTCGCGGCCTCCCGGTCGGGTCGTGAGGTGAGATCGACGGTACGGGCTCCGGCCTCCCGGGCGACCTCCAGAGCCCTCCGCGTCAACAGCCCGGCGACTCCGTGGCCCCGCGCCGCTCCGTCCACGACGACGTCCTCGATACGGGCCCGCAGGCCGGAAGGCACGGGGAACATGACGAGGGTCAGCGTGCCGACGATCTCCCCGTCGGCCCGGGCGACGAGCACGGTGTTGGCGTCGCAGGCCAGGATGCGGGCGACGGCGTCGGCATCGAGGACCTTGGCCGACCGCGACAGCTGCGGCAGCAACCGCCCGAAGGCGTCGACGAGTTCCTGGTCGGCTTTGCGGGCGATCTCCACCTCGATGTCCATGGGGTGGACCTTATCGACGCGACCCGCACCCCGAACTCATGCGCCGCTCCCCTGTCTCCGCGGCAGCACCCCGATCGCCGCGACCGGTATCACTGCCAGCACCACCCACGGCATCGCCGGTGGCAGCCCCGCATCGAGGAGCAGGCCCGTGGCCGAGCTCCCGGCCAGCACGATGAGGCCGGACACGGAGGACAACGCCCCTGTGTAGAGGCCGAGTCGGCCGTCCTGCGCGAGGTCGGGGACCCAGGCCCTGGCGGCCGGTGCGATGAGCATCTGGCCGAGGGTGAGCAGGACGACGAAGCCGGCTGCGGGGAGCAGGGCCGTCGTGCCGGTCGCGTCGGCGGGGCGGACCGCGGCCACGAGGGCGAAGCCGGTTGAGATGAGGGCGAGTCCCGCCGTCATGGACCGGCGCAGGGTGAGGCGCGCCGATGCCCAGCCGGTGACGGGGAGTTGGGCCGTCACCACGAGCAGGGAGGACAGCGCGAACAGCCAGGCCAGCGGCGCCTGCGAACCCACCGCGCGTTCCACCTCGGCGGGCAGGGCGAGGTAGAGCTGGTTGTAGGCGAGGAGATAGGCGCCGTAGGCACAACACAGCGCCAGGAAGCGGCGGTTGCGAAGGAGCAGGGGCAGGCCGCCCTTCAACCGGGTCCGCGCGTGGCCGGGGATGTGCTGCGGCAGCAGCCACGCATGCCCGGCGAGGACGAGGACGAAGATCCCGGCGCCCGCGAGGCACACGGCCCGGAAGTCCACCGCGAGCAACAGCGCGCCCAGCAACGGCCCGACAAAGGCCCCCGCCTGTCCGGCGACCGTGAACAACGCCAGGACCCGCGTACGTGAACCACCACTCGCCTGCTCCAACAGCACCGCCTGCCGGGCGACTTCGGACTCCACGGCCGGCGAGAACAGCGCCGCGGCGAAGCCGATCAGCAGCACCGCACCCACGACCGACCAGGTCTCCCCGGCGTACCCGAGCCACCCGAACCCGGCGATCCGCAGCACACACCCTCCGAGCACCACGGGCCGTATCCCGTACCGGTCCGCCAGCGCCCCGCCCACCACGAACAGCCCCTGCTGGCTGAAGGTCCGCAGCCCGAGCACGAACCCGACCAGCCAGCCCGCCATCCCCATCGCCCGCCCCAGATGCTCGGACAGGAAGGGCAGCACGGCGAAGAAGCCGATGTTGAAAGCGAGTTGGGTGAGGATCAGGAGTCGAAGCAGGGGCGTGAGCCGGGCGCCGCCGCTCCTCGCCTTCCATAGTCCGACCGAGGACACGGTCACTCCGCGCCCACCAACTCCCTTGCCCGCGCGGGCTGTTCGGTGACGGCAAGAACCGCTTTACGCCGTCGCGGCCACCGCACTCCCCCGGCCGTGCTCACCGCCAGCGCGCCGAGCAGGGCGAGTGCGGCGGCCGGTGCGAGGACGGCCCAGGGGGCGCGTTCGGCGTAGGGCTGGTTCTCGGCGAGGAGGAGGCCCCACTCCGGGTCGGGCGGCTGGGCGCCGAGGCCGAGGAAGGCGAGCGAGGCGAGCGCGAGGGCGATGCCCGGCAGGCGCAGCAGGGCGTGCCGGGTGACGGACGGCAGGACGGCGGGCAGCAGTTCGTGCCGGAGCAGATACCGGCGGTCCGCGCCGAGGCCGCGGGTCGCGGTGATGTGCAGCGCGGCCCGTTCCTGCCGCAGCAGCGCCGAGGTGTGCGTGGCGAGCGGCGCCCAGGCGACGACCCCGACGGCGAGCGCGGGCGTGCCGGCACCGCCGCCCGCGACGGCGGTGACGAGGAGCGCGCCGAGGACCGGCGGCACGGCGTTGACGGTGTCGACGAGCGGCCCGGACAGTCGGGGCACGAGCCCGAGCAGTACGCCGGTGAGCAGGGCGACGGCGCCGATCGCGAGGGCGAGGAGCAGGGTGTCGAGGGCGCCGTGGGCGACCCGCGCGAGCACGTCCCGGCCGAGCGCGTCCGTGCCGAACGGGTGGGACCAGGACGGGGGTTGGAGGCGCCGGCTCGTGTCGAGGGCGAGCGGGTCGCGGGGCAGGCCGAGCGCGACGACGCCGAGCAGGACACCGGCGTAGAGGAAGGGCTGGACGGTTCGGGCGGGTGGGGTCGGGCGGTGCAGGGAGGGGAGGGTGCCGTCGCGCAGGGCGGGGCCGATCAGGAGGCGGGCGGCGAGCCTCGCGGCTGCGGTGGAGGCGGCGGCGAGCAGGAGGAGGAGCAGGGTGCCGGCCTGGAGGACGGGCAGGTCCTGGGCGAGGGCGGCCTGGAGGGTGGTGCGGCCGAGGCCGGGGATGTCGAAGATCTGCTCGACGGCGACGGAGCCGCCGGTGATGCCGACCACGAACAGGCCCGTGTTGGGCAGGAGTCCGGGCAGACAGCGGCGTACGGCCTGCCGTGCGATGCGCCGGTTCGGCAGTCCGCGCGCGGCGGCGGCCAGTGCCCACGGTTCGGCGAAGGCGCTGGGCAGCAGGTCGTCGAGGAGTCGTCCGAGCACGGCCCCGGCGGGCAGGCCGAGGGCGAGCGCGGGCAGCACTGTCCACTGGGGTCCGTACCAGCCGAGCGCGGGGAGCCAGCCCAACTGCACGCCGACGACGGTCGCGAGGACCGACGCGGTGAGGAACTCGGGCAGCGCGGCGAGGACGGCGGAGCCGCCGCCGGCCGAACGCCCGCTGCGGCCCTGCCGGTTGAGGGTGGGCGCGCAGACCAGCCCGGCCGTGACGGCCGCGACGGCGAGTGCGACCGCCATCAGCAGCAGGGACGCACCGAGCGCCTGGAGGACGGCGGGCCCGACCTCGGTCCCGGAGATCCAGGACCGGCCCGCGTCCCCGCGCCACAGCCCGCCGACCCACCGCCCGAGAAGTGCCAACGGGCCGTCGGCGAGACCGAGTTGAGCCCGGATGTCGGCCAGCACCTCGGGCGTGGAATCGCGGTCGGCCGAGCGCGCCTTGAGCACGGTGAGCGCGGGGTCGGTGCGCGCGAGCCAGGGCAGCAGACCGATGCCGCACACCAGGGCGGCCGCGAGACCGGCGCGCCACAGCAGCGCGATCACTCGGTGCCGCATCCGTCAGCGCCGGGTGCCGGTGCCGACGAGGGTGCGCTCGTACGGGTCGAGCAGCGCGCCGCGGACCGAGGTGCCGACGCCGGTGATGATCCGCTGGTGGACCAGGGGGACGACGGCGTCGGTGCCGAGGATCGCGGCCTCGGCGGCCATCGCCGCGTCCTGCCGCTTCGCGGTGTCGGCGGCTCCCTCGGCCTCGGCAACCGCCCGGTCGACGTCCTTGTCGCACAGCAACGCCAGGTTGTAACCGCCGTCGCAGGTGAAGTCACTGGCCAGGACGGCGACCGGGTCACCGGTGTCGACCAGGGTGTTGCGGGCGAGCACGAAGGCGTCGAACTTCCCGTCCAGCGCGTCGCTCTCCAGCCGTGAGTACTCGCGCACCTCCAGCTCGACCCGGAAGCCGGCCTTCTCCAGCTGCTGCTTCAACACCTGGGCGACTTCCGGGAGTTCGGGCCGGTTGTCGTACGTGGCGAGGGTGATCCTCGCGCCCTTGGGGGACGTGGCGTCGACCCGCCCCGCCGGCCGCTTCCGCTTGCCCTCGGCCCAGGTGACGGCGGGGCCGTAGATGCCGGCTCCGGCGTCCGCGTGTCCTTCGTAGACGCCGTCGGCGAGCGCGCCGGTGTCGACGGACTCGCGCGCGGCGGCCCGTAGTTGCGGGTCCTTGAAGGGGCCCGAGTCGCTGTTGAGGAGCAGGCTGGTGGTGCGGGTGGTGGCCGTCTCCTTGCGGGTCGCCCGGTCGAGGCCGGCGGCCTGCGCGACGGGGATCGACTCGGCGAGGTCGGCCTGTCCGGTGCGCAGGGCGGCGGCGCGGGCGGTGCCGTCGGCGATGAACTTCACATCCACGCCCGCGGCTTGGGCCCGCCCGCCCCAGTAGTCGTCGAAGCGGTCGAGGCTCGCGGCGGTGGCACCGGTGACGTCGGTGAGTTCGAAGGGGCCGGTGGCGGTGCCGGCCGGATCGACGGCGCCGGTCTTGCCGTAGGCCTTCGTCGACAGGACGGCGAGGCTGGGGCTGGACATGCGCAGGGGCAGTACGGGGTCCGGCTCCTCCGTGGTGATCCGTACGCCGGTGTCGCCGTCGGCCTCGGCCTCGAGGGTGACGCCGGAGAGGGCCGCGGGTGCGGGCTTCGCCTCGGTGGCGTGGGTGAGGGAGGCGGCGACGGCGGCCGGGGTGACCTCCGTGCCGTCCTGGAAGGTGGCCTCGCGCAGGGTGAACAGCCACCTGCGGTCGTCCTCGCGGCGCCAGGAGGCGGCGAGCGCGGGGGCCGCGGCGCCGTTGGCGTCCAGGGCGGTCAGGCTCTCGGTGACGCCGAGGCGGCTGAGGATGGTGGCGTCGGCGCCGTACGGGGAGAGGTTCTCGGCGGGCGGGAAGGCGAGGGCGACCCGCAGCCGCGAGCCCTCCTTCGCGTCGCCGGCCGGGTCGCCCGCGCCGCCGGAGGCGAAGCAGCCGGTCAGGGCCGGGGCGAGGAGAAGTGCGAGCAGAAGTCGAAAGCGGTGCACGGTGCGTCTACCGACCCATCGGTATCTCGAAGTGGATGATCCCCTGGCCGCCGCCCGGTTCCGCGCGCTCGTCGAGCACGATCTTGCCGAGCGATCGCCAGAAGGGCTCGGCGCCCGGCACCGCCGGATCCGTGTGCAGATACACGGCGCGGTAGTGGCCGTCTGCGGTGGCGAACGCGAGCAGTTCGTCGACCAGGCGCCGGGCGAGACCGCGTCGGCGGTGGTCGGGACGGACGTAGATCCGGCGCAGTTGGGCGGTCTCGCCGGAGGGGTAGCGCTCGGCGAGGCCGCGCGGGTTCGGCGGGTGGGCCGGGCCGCGGGAGTCGAGGGCGCCGGTGGCGACGACGGCGCCGTCGGCCGGGTCGAGCGCGACCAGGAGGGTGTGGCGGGCGGGCGCGAGGTAGGCGGCGGCCGGGTCGATGATGTCGCCGTGCCAGCGCGGCACATAACCGGTGCCGAAATCGCGGTAGACGGTGTCGAGCATCACGGCTCGCGCACCGTCGAGGTCGTCCGGGCGCGCCGCCCTGATGCAGTAGTCAAGCACTTGCACATCATATGCATTAGCCCCCTGAACCTTGATCACGTCGATTTGACAGCCTCGCGGCCACCCCCTAAAACCTACCCACATGACATTCATTTTCAAAAACGCGGTCCGGTAGTGCGGGTCGCCTTCGTCGGGAAGGGCGGCAGCGGCAAGACGACCCTGTCGGCCCTCTTCGCCCGCCACCTGGCCCGCTCCGGCGCGCCCGTGCTCGCCATCGACGGCGACATCAACCAGCACCTCGCCGCGGCGCTGGCCCCTGACACCGAACCGGTCATCGCCCCTCCCCTGGGCGCCCACCTGGGCGAGCTGAAGGAGTTCCTGCGCGGGACCAATCCCCGCATCGCCTCCCGCGAGGCCATGATCAAGACGACCCCGCCGGGGCGCGGCTCACGCCTGCTCCGTCTGCTCGGCGACGACGAGGTGCACGGCCGGCATGTGGTCCGAGCGGGTGAGGTACCGCTGATGGCCACGGGCGAGTTCGAGGAGAGCGACCTCGGGGTGGCCTGCTACCACTCCAAACTCGGCGCGGTGGAGCTGTACTTGAACCATCTGGTCGACGGCCCCGGCGAGTACGTCGTCGTCGACATGACGGCGGGCGCGGACGCCTTCGCGTCGGGCCTGTTCACCCGCTTCGACCTCACCTTCCTGGTGGCCGAACCCACCCGCAAGGGCGTCTCCGTCTACCGCCAGTACCGCGACCACGCCCGGGAGTTCGGCGTCCGGATCGCGGTCGTCGGCAACAAGGTGACGGGCGAGGACGACCTGCTCTTCCTCAAGGAGGAGGTGGGCGACGACCTCCTGACCCACCTGGTCCAGTCCCCCTGGGTACGCGCCGCCGAACAGGGCCGCACCCAGGGCGAGTTGGAGCCGTCCAACCGCCACGCCCTGAACGTCCTGCGCGAGGCCGTCGACGCCCGCCCCAAGGACTGGCCGACCCTGCACCGCCACGCCGTCGACTTCCACCTGCGCAACGCCCGCGCCTGGGCGGACCGGGCGACGGGCCTGGACCTCGCCTCCCAGGTGGACCCGGACTTCGTACCGGGCCCGCCGGCGCTGGCCTAACCCGCCACCGCTCCTACCCACTCACCAACTACCGGACAGGACACCCCCTTTCATGTCTCTCGACGTCTCCCCGAAGCTCCTCGCCGAAGCCGAGAACGGTGACATCCGCGAGGCGGACTTCGTGGACACGGTCCGCACGTCCCTCCCCTACGCCTACGACCTGATCGCGTCCCTCGCCGGTGAACTGCGCGACGGCACGGCCGAGTTCACCGACAACCAGACGCCTCCCCCGTCGGAGAAGGAACGCGGCCAACTCCTGCGCGCCCTCGCCAGCGACGCGATCCGCGGCAGCCTCGAACGTCACTTCGGGGTCGCCCTGGCCTTCCAGAACTGCCATCGGGTGGCGGCGTTCCGGCCGGAGTCGTTGGACGGGGAGTCGTACGCGAAGTTCACGTCGGTGCGCTCGCAGGTCCTGAACCAGTCACCGGAGTTCAGGGACTGCTGACCCTGCCGAGCAACTCCTCGGTGTAGGCCGCCAGGCGCTTCGCCGCCTGCGGGTCGAGGGTCCGCAGCGACTTGTCCACCGGCCGACCGCGGTCGTTCGCGGTGAGCGCGTCGGTCGGTGGGGCGTCGATCCAGGACACGATCGGGCGGATGGCGTCCTCGACCGGACGGGCGAAGAAGCGCGCCAGGGATTTGATCACGGCGCGGGTCACCGGGTTCGGGTTGGAATCGGCGCCGCTTCGCGTGAAACCGGGGTGGTAGAGGACGTACCGCGCCTTGCTTCCGGACCGGTCGGCGAAGGCCACCCCCAGCAGGTCGTTCGCCCGGCCGGCCTGGAGCTGGGCACGGATCTGGCCGTAGCGGCGGGTGAGTTGGGGGTCCTCCCAGACGATGCCGCCCGCGGTGGCGCCGACGCCCGCGACGTTGATGATCAACGGCTGTGCGGCGGCGTCGAGTTGGGGGCGCAGCAGGTTTCCCAGGAGGTGGCGACTCAGGTAGTACAGGGCGAAGGTGTGCTCGAGACCGTCGGGCGTCTCGCGCCGTTTCGGGCTCAGGCGGTTGGCGAACAGCGCCAGCGCGTCGACGGTGTCGTGCCGCTCCTGGATGCGGGCGGCGACGCGTTCGACCTCGGCGATCGAGGACAGGTCCGCCTGGAGGAAGCGCAGCCGGGGGCTGTTCGCCTCGGCCAGCAGCCGGTCCCCCTTCGCCCGGCTGCTGCCGATGACCGTGACGTCGTCGCCCCTGCTCAGTCTGGCCAGCGCGGTCGCACGGCCCATGCCGTCGGTTCCGCCGCTGATGATCACGGTCTTCGGTGATTGGCCCGGCACGGATGCCCTCCTTGGGGTCGAATGGCGGTGGTCCCATCGTGGGTCCGTGCCAACGGCCGCCGAAAGAAGGCAGTTTGATGTCCGGTACGCACATCGGTGTTCCCTCGGTGCTCGCGCACGAGCTGCCCCGCCCGGTGCCGCTCGACGAGGTGGCGCGCTGCCCGGTCGGTGATGTCTTCCGACGTCTGGGCGACCGGTGGAGCCTGCTGCTCCTGTCCTTGCTGGGCACACGCCCGCACCGCTACAACGAGCTGCACCGCTCCGTCGAGGGCATCAGTCAGCGCATGCTGACCCGCACCCTGCGCAGCCTGGAGAGCGACGGTCTGGTCCGGCGGCAGGTGCATCCGACCGTGCCGCCGAGCGTGGAGTACAGCCTGACCCCGCTCGGCGGCACGCTGTTGGAACCGTTGTCGGCACTGGCGGACTGGGCGGTGCTGCACGCCGACGAGATGGACGAGGCCAGGGCGCGGCACACAGACCAGCAGTGCAGCAACTAGCAGTGCATGGAGCTGCAGTTCACCTGCCGGTGGGCTACCGCTTCTGCTCCACCCGCACCCAGTCCACCTCCGCCTGCACTCCCCCGGCCGCGACCTTGTCCACGCTGGACTGCGGCAGGCCCCAGTAGGGGGTCGTCACCTGGTTCCAACCCGCCGGATACGCGCCACCAAGGGCCAGGTTGAGGATGACGTACTGGTTGTGGTCGAAGACCCACTGCCCGCGCGTCGACTCCAGCTTGTTGCGGGTCGTCTCCTGGACGAGGACGTCATCGACGTAGAAGCGCATCCCGGTGGGCGTCCACTCCACCGCGTACGTGTGCCACTGGTCGATCCTGCCGCCGTTCGGGTAGGTCTGGCGGGCGCCGATGTTGCCGTCGGCCGAGTAGCCGGGGCCGTGCAGGGCGGTGCTCGTCCAGTCCGGGTAGCCGATGTTCTCCATGATGTCGGTCTCGCCGGAGGCCGGCCAGGAGACCGAGGTGTCGTCGACGTTGCTGCCGAGCAGCCAGAAGGCGGGCCAGAAGCCGTCCCCGACCGGGAGTTTCATGCGGGCGCTGACCCGGCCGTAGGTGAAGTCGAACTTGGTGTTGGTGTCGATGCGCCCGGAGGTGAAGTCGTAGGTCCCGGCCGGTGTCTGGGTGCAGTCGTTGCAGTACTTGGACTTCAGCAGCAGGCTGCCGTTCTGCGTGACGATGTTGTTCGTGGAGTCGACGTACGCCTGGGACTCGCCGTTGACCGGGCCCATCTCGTAACCGGTCCTGACCACACGCCACTTGGAGCGGTCCAGGCTCGTCCCCGTGAAGTCGTCGAAGAACGTCGTCTGGTACGTGCCCGACTGCTCGCCGGGCAGCGCCGGGTAGGCCGCCGCCGCGCTGCCGCCCGTACCCCAGACCTGGAACTCGTAGAGGGAGTAGCCGAATTGGGCGGTGGCGGGGGCGGGGTTGTAGAAGCTGCGGCGCTCCTTGCCGAGCATGCGGACGTAGCGGCCGGTGGCCGGGGTGGAGAGGGTGACCGTGTCGTGGCGGCCCACGGCCTCCGACGGTGACTTGATGTCGGCTCGGCGGGCGGCCACGTCGGCGGCGGAGGGCTGGTAGACCGTGCGCCAGGTGCGGTTGTCGTCGGAGACCTGGAGCTGGTAGTCGACGGCATAGGCCGCCTCCCAGTAGAAGTCGACGGAGGAGATCGTCGAGGTGGCGCCCAGGTCCACCGAGACCCAGCGGTCGGCGTTCCAGTCGCTGGACCAACGGGTCGCGTCTTCCTTGAGGTTGGCGGGCCAGCCGCCGTCGGTGAGGAACGCCGGTGAGTTGCCGGAGTGTTGGTAGTAGTTGGAGTACGCGGGGTGGTTCAGGGCGAGGTTGCTGCGGGTCGTGGACGCGGGGGCCGGTTCGCCGCCGTAGACCCTGAACGAGTAGAGCGAGTAGCCGTAGGGCGTGGCGCGCTCCAGGCCGCGCATGCGGACGTAGCGGCCCGTCGCCTCCTGCGGGTACGTGTTCGCGGTGACCGAACCGCCGGTACCGGCCGTCTCCGTGTAGAAGGGGGTCCAGTCGGTGCCGTTCTTCGAGACCTCCAGGACGTAGCGCTTGCCGTAGGCGGCCTCCCAGTCCAGGGTGACGCGGTCGACCCGGATGGTGGCGCCGAGGTCGATGCGGATCCAGGCGTCGTCGGCGAAGTTGCTGGACCAGCGGGTGGCGCCGTTGCCGTCGAAGGCGAGTCCGGGGGCGGTGCCGGCGTTCTCGCTGCCGGAGGCGGTGACGGCGGCCGGGTTCGCGGTGTACGCGGTGCCGGCGCGGTCGGTGTCCCAGGTGGCCGCGGCGGCGTCCGGGGCGGGGGCGGCGAAGGCCGGGGTCGCGGACAGCAGGGCGACGGCGGCCAAGGCGGCCAACAAGGTGCGGGATCTCATGCGGCTCTCCTTTGAGCTGGGGATGAGACGGGGTCGGACGGGGGGCGAGGCGGGGATCTTGATGACGTGCTCATGACAGATTTAGGAGTCTGTGCATCCGTGAGGATCGAGCTTTCCGGCCACCCGATGGGGTCCGCCGAACCGAACCGGCACGGTGGCCGTGGGCTCCCGCACCCACGTCCACCGTGCCCGCCGCCGAGACCGTCAGGCCGCCCGCTGCGCCTGACTGCGGTGCGTCCGCACGAGGTCGGCGTACCGGTGTCCGGTGCCCTTGATCGTGCGTACCTGCGTCTGGTAGTCGACGTGGATCAGACCGAAGCGCTTCTCGTAGCCGTAGGCCCACTCGAAGTTGTCCAGCAGCGACCAGGCGAAGTAGCCCGCCAGCGGGGCGCCCTTGCGGGCGGCCGAGGCGCAGGCCGCCAGGTGCTGCTCCAGGTAGTCCTGGCGCTCGGGGTCGTCGACGGTGCCGTCGGGCCGTACGACGTCCGGGTAGGCGGAGCCGTTCTCGGTGACGTACAGCTTGCGGGCGCCGTACTCCTCGGTGAGCCGGAGCAGCAGGGTCTCGATGCCGCTCGCGTCCACCTCCCAGTCCATCCCCGTGCGCGGCACGCCGAGGCGGCGGACCGAGCGGACGCGGGGCGCCTGGCCGCGCGGGTCGTCGGCGACGGTGGCCGGGAAGTAGTAGTTCAGGCCGAGCCAGTCCAGCGGCGCGGCGATGGTCTCCAGGTCGCCCGGCTGCTCGGGGAGTTCGACGCCGTAGACCTCCTGCATGTCGGCCGGGAAGCCGCGGCCGTGGATCGGGTCCAGCCACCAGCGGTTGACGTGGCCGTCGTGCCGGCGGGCGGCCTGGATGTCCTCCTCGCGGTCGGTGGCCGGGTACACGGTGGAGAGGTTGTTGACGATGCCGATCTGGGCGTCCGGGGCGGCGGCGCGGATCGCCTGGACCGCGAGGCCGTGGCCCAGCAGCAGGTGGTACGAGGTGCGCACCGCGGCCGTCAGGTCCGTCCAGCCCGGCGCCATCTTGCCTTCCAGGTGGCCGATCCAGGACGAGCAGGAGGGCTCGTTCAGGGTCGCCCAGTGGGAGACGCGGTCGCCGAGGCGTTCGGCCACGACGGAGGCGTACGAGGCGAAGTGCTCGGCGGTCGCCCGCTCGGGCCAGCCGCCCCGGTCCTGGAGGGCCTGCGGAAGGTCCCAGTGGTAGAGGGTGACCGACGGGGTGATGCCCGCCTCCAGCAGGGCGTCCACCAACTGGTCGTAGAAAGCGAGGCCCTTGGCGTTGACCGGGCCGTCGCCGCCGGGCACCACGCGCGGCCAGGCGATCGACAACCGGTAGGCGTTGGTGCCCAGTTGGCGCATCAGGCCGATGTCCTCGCGCCAGCGGTGGTAGTGGTCGCAGGCCACGTCACCGTTGTCGTTGTTCGCGATCTTGCCGGGCGTGTGCGAGAAGGTGTCCCAGATCGACGGCGCGCGTCCGTCCTCGGCGACGGCTCCCTCGATCTGGTACGCCGCGGTGGCCGTGCCCCACAGGAAGTCGTGCGGGAGTGCGGCGAAGTCGATGGTCACAGAGGTCCTTTCGAGGTGGGGGGAGTCGCTCACTTGACGGCGCCCGCCGTCAGCCCGGCGACCAGGTAGCGCTGGAGGAGCAGGAAGCCGGCGACCACGGGCACGCTGACGACCAGCGAGGCGGCCATGATCTGGTTCCAGTACACGTCGTTGAGCGTGGAGTAGCCCTGGAGGCCGACGGCGAGGGTCCGGGTGGTGTCGTTGGTCATCACCGACGCGAACAGCACCTCGCCCCACGCGGTCATGAACGCGTAGACGGCGACCGCGACGATGCCGGGGATCGCGGCCGGCACCACGACGCGGAACAGCGCGCCGAGCGGCCCGCAGCCGTCCACCAGGGCGGCCTCGTCCAGGTCGCGCGGCACCGAGTCGAAGTACCCGATCAGCATCCAGATCGAGAACGGCAGGGAGAAGGTCAGATACGTCAGGATCAGCCCGCCGCGCGAGCCGAACAGGGCGATGCCGGTGGCGTTGCCGATGTTGACGTAGATGAGGAAGAGCGGGAGCAGGAAGAGGATGCCCGGGAACATCTGCGTGGACAGCACGGTGACCGTGAACACGCGCTTGCCGCGGAAGCTGTAGCGGCTGACGGCGTACGCCGAGAAGACCGCGATCACCACCGACAGGACGGTCGCCGCACCCGCCACGACCAGCGAGTTCATGAAGTACCGGGCGAGCGGCACGGTCGACCAGATGTCGATGTACGGGCGGATGGTCAGCCCGCTGGGCAGCCAGCGGAACGTGCCCGTGACGTCGGCCAGCGGCTTCAGCGAGCTGGAGATCATCACGTACACCGGGATCAGCACGAAGCCGGTGAGCAGCGTCAGGAAGATCCGCCGGGACCAGATGAAGGAGCGCGGCGGTGCCATCGGCGAGCTGGGGCTAGACATCGGTGGTCCTCCGTCCGCGTGAGGTGAGCACGAGGTAGACGCCCGTCACCACCAGCAGGAACAGCAGCAGGAGTACGGACATGGCGGAGCCGGTGCCGAAGTTCCAGGTGACGAACGAGGCCTGGTAGATGTGGACCGAGATGAGGTCCGCGGCCTCGGGAGCGGCCTTGCCGAACAGGACGTAGGGCGTGTTGAAGTCGTTGAACGTCCACAGGAACAGCACCAGGACGAGGACCTGGTTGACCGGGCGCAGCGACGGCAGGGTGATGCGGCGCAGTTGCTGCACCATCCCGGCGCCGTCCAGCGCGGCGGCCTCGTACAGCTCCTTGGGGATGTTCTGCAGGCCGGCCATCACGATGAGGAAGGCGAACGGCCAGCCCTTCCACACGTGCACGATCAGCAGCGCGTAGAAGCTGTTGTCACCGATCAGCCAGAACGACGGCTTGCTGGTGATGTGCAGCTGGTCGTGCAGGACGTGGTTCACCAGGCCGTTGTCGTGCTGGAACATGAACACCCAGGTGATCACGGCCGCGTAGACCGGCAGGGCGTACGGGACCAGGAACAGGGCGCGGAGAATGCCACGACCGCGGAAGTTGTCCTGCATGTAGACCGCCGCCGCCGTGCCGATCAGCCAACAGAGGCTGACCGACAGGATGGTGAAGACGACGGTGACGAAGAAGGAGTGCAGCAGGTCCTGGCCGACGGGGGCGTCGAAGTCGACCGACACCTTGTAGTTGTCGAAGCCGGACCAGGGCGCGGTCCCCCAGTCCCGGATGTAGAACTGGGTGAGCTCCTTGAAGCTCATCACGATGCCGATCACCATCGGGATGAGGTGGACCAGCAGTTCGAGGAGCAGGGCGGGCAGAAGCAGCAGATACGGCAGTGCGATGCGGCGGATCCTCCCGGGGCGGCGGCGGGGCGCTTTCTCCGCCGACCCGGGAGAGTTCTTGTGCACGGCGGCCTCTGCGGGTGCAGTGGTCGTCATTGTTTCTCTCACTTCGCCGGCATCTGCTGCTGGGCCTTCTCGAGCTTCGCCTTCACCGACGCGGTGGTCACCGCGCGGCCGGCGGCGACGTCGGCGAACAGGTCCTTGACGGCCGTGCCGACCGCGGTCTCGAACTGCGACTCGTCGGCGACCTGCGGCAGGGCCGCGGCGCTGGTGGCGAGGGTGTTCTTGAGGACCGAGTTCGACGCGGAGTTGAAGGCGGCGTCCTCCTGCGCGGCCTTGACCGGCGGGATGGAGCTGTAGGCGGTGTTGAGGATCTTCTGCTCGGCGTCGCTGGTCATGAACTTCACGAACTTGGTGGCGCCGTCGAGGTTGTCGGTGTTCTTGAAGACGGAGAGGTTGATGCCCGCCACCATCGAGTTGACCTGCGCGCCGGTGCCGGGGGTGCCGGACTGCACGGGCACCGGGGCGATGCCGTACTTGGACTCGTCCATGCCCTGCGACTTGAGGTTGGCGGCGGCGGACTGCCACAGCAGCATCGCCTGCTTGCCCTTGGCGAAGTCGCTCACCGACTGGTTCTGCGCGTACTCGGCGTCACCGGTCGGGATGACCTTGTCCTTGGCCATCAGGTCGACGTACTGCTTGACGCCCGCGACCACCTTGTCGTTGGTGAAGTCGGCCTTGCCGTCCGGAGTGAAGAACTCGCCGCCGTTCTGCTTGGCGAAGACGAAGACGTGGTGGATGTTCTCCGAGACGTTCGCGCCCTCGGCGCCGAGCGCCGACTTGCCCTTGGCCTGGATCTTCTTGCCGTCGGCGACCAGCTCGGCCCAGGTGGCCGGGGGCTTGGTGATGCCGGCGTCGGCGAAGATCTCCTTGTTGTAGTAGAGGGCGTAGGCCATCGAGTACAGCGGGACCGCGGCCGGGTCCTTGCCCTCGGCGCCGGTCGAGCCGAGCGCCGAGTCGACGAAGCGGTCCTTGCCGCCGATCTTGGCGAAGTTCTTCGCGTCCCACGGCAGCAGGGCGCCGGTGGCCTGGAGCGAGGCGCTCCAGGTGTTGCCGATGTTCAGGACGTCGGGGCCCTGGCCCGAGGTGGTCGCGGTCAGGATGCGGTTGAGCAGGTCCGACCAGGGGACGACCTCCAGCTTGACCTTGATGCCGGTCTGCTTCTGGAACTTGTCGAGCTCCGGCTGGAGGACCTTCTTGTCGATGGCGATGCTCGCGCCCTGGTTGGAGGCCCAGTACGTGAGGGTCTTCGGCGAGTCGTTGGACCCGCCGTCCGTCGACGAACCGCCTCCGCAGGCCGTGGCGGCGAGGGCGAGTGACATGGTGACGGCGCCTACGGCCGCGGCTCGGATGCTGCGCATGGCTCCCGGTGTCCCTTCAGGGATTACAGTCATGACTTAATTTAGGACGTGAGTTAAACCTCAAGAGATGCCCTCGTCAAGGGGTACGGCAACCATCGTGGAACTCCGGTCGCGCCTCTTGACGCATCCGTTCAGACAGTTGAAGCATTCAAGGACAAGAGAGCGCTCCCAAACCCCACCGTGTTCACTTTCTGAACAGGAGAGCCGCCCCATGTCTTTGCCTGCCCTACCTCGCAGAACCGTCCTCGGTGCCGCGGCCGCCGCGGCCGCTCCGGCGGTGCTCGGTCTGTCCGCCCGCGCGGAAGCCGCCCCCACGTCCCGCTCCTCCGCCGCCCTCGGTCCGGCAGCCCTCCCCGGCGGCGGCGACCTCGGCGCCAACGTGATCGTCTTCGACCCGTCGATGTCGTCCGCGAGCATCCAGACCCGGTTGGACCAGATCTTCCAGCAGCAGGAGACGGCGCAGTTCGGCACCGGCCGCTACCAGCTGCTCTTCAAGCCCGGCACCTACAGCGGGCTCAACGCCCAACTCGGCTTCTACACCTCGATCTCGGGCCTCGGCCTGTCCCCCGACAACACCACCATCAACGGCGACATCACGGTCGACGCCGGCTGGTTCAGCGGCAACGCCACGCAGAACTTCTGGCGTTCGGCGGAGAACCTCGCGCTGGTCCCCGTGAGCGGCACGAACAGGTGGGCCGTGGCTCAGGCGGCCCCCTTCCGTCGTATGCACGTGCGCGGCAGCCTCAACCTCTCGCCCAACGGCTACGGTTGGGCCTCCGGCGGGTACATCGCCGACAGCCGGATCGACGGCCAGGTCCAGCCGTACTCGCAGCAGCAGTGGTACACGCGGGACAGCGTGATCGGCAGCTGGCTCAACGGCGTCTGGAACATGGTGTTCTCGGGCGTGCAGGGTGCGCCTCCGCAGGGTTTCCCGAACCCGGTGTACACCACCCTCGGCACGACGCCGATCTCCCGCGAGAAGCCCTTCCTGTACCTGAACGGCACCGAGTACCGGATCTTCCTCCCGGAGAAGCGCACCAACGCGAGCGGGGTGACCTGGGGCAACGGCACACCGCGGGGCACCTCGCTGTCCCTGTCGCAGTTCTACGTCGCCAAGCCGGGCGTCACCGCGGCCACCCTCAACGAGGCGCTCACGCAGGGACTTCACCTCCTGCTGACGCCGGGCATCTACCACCTGAATGCGCCGATCCAGGTGAACCGCGCCAACACCGTTGTCCTGGGCCTGGGTTACGCGACTCTGGTCCCGGACAACGGAGTCACGGCCATGAAGGTCGCCGACGTCGACGGCGTGCGGCTCGCGGGCTTCCTGATCGACGCGGGCACGGTCAACTCGACCACCCTGCTGGAGGTCGGCCCCGCGGGTACGACGACGGACCACTCCGCCAACCCCACCACCGTCCAGGACGTGTTCGTCCGCATCGGCGGCGCGGGCGCGGGCAAGGCGACCACCAGCATGGTCATCAACAACCGCCACACCATCGTCGACCACACCTGGCTGTGGCGCGCCGACCACGGCTCGGGCGTCGGCTGGGACACCAACCGGGCGGACTACGGCCTGGTGGTCAACGGCGCGGACGTCCTCGCGACCGGTCTGTTCGTGGAGCACTTCAACAAGTACGACGTGCAGTGGAACGGCGAGCGCGGCCGCACGATCTTCTTCCAGAACGAGAAGGCGTACGACGCGCCCAACCAGGCCGCGATCCAGAACGGTTCGATCAAGGGGTACGCCGCCTACAAGGTCGGCGACAACGTGACCGTGCACGAGGGCTGGGGTCTGGGCAGCTACTGCTACTACAACGTCAACCCGGCGATCGTGCAGCACAACGGCTTCGCGGCGCCTGTCCGGTCGGGGGTGAAGTTCCACGACCTGCTCGTGGTCTCGCTCGGCGGCCAGGGCCAGTACGAGCGCGTCATCAACGAGACCGGTTCGCCGACCTCGGGCACGTCGACCATCCCGTCCACGGTGGTGTCGTACCCGTGAACCGGGGGCGGCCCCGCGCCCGTTGGGGAGCGGGGCCGCCGCACCGGTCGGTCGCAGGTCGTACCGGTCGGCCGCAGAGCCGACGAGTCACCGAACCACCGGGTTCCGACTCACCGGATCCCCGGCTCATCAGATCCCCGGCTCATCGGGTCACCGCGCCGTCGTTCCGGCGGGCGCCGGCGCGTACCCGGTGGGCCGGGTCGTGAACGTGCCGCGGCCCTGGCTCCGGCTGCGCAACCTCGTTGCGTAGCCGAAGAGTTCGGCCAGCGGCACGGTGGCCGTCACGACCACCGAACCGCCGGCGCCCCGGGCCACCTAGGACCTGTCCTGGCGATCATCTGGTAAGACGCCTCGGTGATACTTTGACCGGAATTGTGGGAAGGGGCGGGCGAATCCGTGGACAGTGACCTGCGGCGTGCGGTGGTCGTGACGCTTGGCGAACTCGGGCGGAGCGATGACTGGCGTGACCGGGCGGATGCCGGTCACAGCCTGGCAGGGTTCGCCGAGATGCCAGAGGCCGTAGAGCTACTGCTGGGCCTTGTGCTCGACCGTGGTGACACCTTCGTCACCCGGCGGACCGCGGAGGGCTTGCTTCGGCGAAAGGACAGGGTCGGACTGACGATAGTCGCGTCCGCACTGGCAGTCGCCAACGACAACCATGCCGATTACATCCACACCGCGATCGTCGATGTCTTCAGCATCTTCTCGGACGATCTGGACGAGGCGCTACGGATCTGCGACGAGATGTCGGGCGACACCGGCGATCGTGTCGCCCAGGGGGCCCGTCGGCTGCACGAGAGCCTGGCAGAGATTGATCCTGTTCTCCGCCCCGCATAGCGGCGGTTCGATCGCTGTTGTGAGGTGCAGACCCTCGACTACGGCAGCGCGGAACCTTACCGGATCAGTGAGCTTCTTCAGCGTTGCAGCTCCAGGGTGAGGACGGCCTTGGCGATTGACGTCATGCGGTTGGGGCTGCAGCGGGACCTGCGGAAGATCCGCCAGGACTTCAGGCGGGCGACCTGGAGGACGATGAGACTGCCGCTGGCGCGAGGAGATCCGGCCGGGTCAAAGTTCAGAGCAGCTTCTCGCCGATCCTGCCGTTCGGGTACAGGGCAGCGGCACGTGCAGCCAGTTGATCAGCCCTTAAGTGACCCAGGCCAGGCGGCCTGGCGGGACCATGGCGCGCGCCAGCAGCTGATCGTGACCCTGACATCTGTCAGGGTCGCAACGTCCCGGGTCCGCCCTACAGTTCGAGGCGCCGGCTGGGCGTCCCCTGCACCGCTACGGCGGCTGAAGCGGGGGACCAGTGAGAAAAGGACAGTGGATGACCAGGACCAGGAAGTATCTCTCCCTCTGGATGGCAGCCCTCGCCCTGACGGCGGGCGGTGTGATCGCCGCCCCTTCGGCCAGTGCCGCTGCCAGCGCCGAGTGCGGAGTTCGGGCGAGCGACGGCCGACTGTGGTGCGGGAACGGAGCCCCCGCCATTCTGCGCTCGGGCGCCTATCACGAAGCGAACATAACGGGGCAGCTCTATTCCACCTTCAGCTGGTTCGACTGCTGGACCTATGGTGGACTGCACGGCGGCGGCAACACCACCTGGTACCACACCAAGGGTGACTGGACCGCTCCTGGCTACGACGGGTGGGGCTACGTCCCGGCGGACTGGGTCAACACACCGTCCTCGTTCGACGCCGATCCGAGCGCGCGCGGTCTGCGGCACTGCTGAGAGCAGCACTGCCGAGCTCGCCGGACCACCTCCTTGATGTCGTCGGTCTCGTCCACGAGACCGGCGGCATCGTCGTCGTGGCGCCCCATGTCGGCGACCCATTCCCTCCCGTTAACGGTGCCTGACGGATCAGTTCCGGGTCACTCGGGGATGATCTGTCCATGGGGTATGAGGCGAAGCGCCCTTTGGGTGCAGAGCAAGATCTAGTCAAAGGTGGTAGCACCCTGCCCGAGGCTACAACCACTGAGCTTCTTCGATGTGGCCACCGATCGGGTGACGGCCCGTGCAGCGCAACGAGCGAGGCCCCCGGGCTGTTGATCGAGATGTCTGACGTCTCAATCACGTTGCTCGGGAGCCTCGGTGGTCGTCCATCCTGCTGCACTTGACCTGCCGCATGCACTCGTGGAGTGGGTCACCATGTTGATCGTCACCCGTGAGGGCGACCGGCGCTGCAAGCTCCGTCCGTCCCAGCGAGCGATGGTGGCACTGGTGTACCTGCGCGAGCACATCACTCTGGCGAAGATCGCTGCCGGGTTCGGGATCAGCGAGTCCACCGTGCATGCCTACACCAGTGCAGTCGTCGACCTCCTTGCCGCCCGTGCACCGGGTCTGCTGAAGACGCTGCGCGAGCATGATCCCGACTTCGTCCTGCTCGACGGCACTCTCGCCGAGTGCGACCGGGTCGGCGACGGCCGGGCCGACTACTCCCACAAACACCGGCGCCACGGCGTGAACGTGCAGGTCGTCACCGATCCCGGCGGCCGGCTGTTGTGGCTCTCGCCCGCCCTGCCGGGCCGCACCCACGACCTGACCGCGGCCCGCACCCACCGGATCATCCGGATCTGCGAGCGCCAGGGCGTTCCCATCCTGGCCGATCTCGCCTACCAGGGCGCCGGCCCGTGGCTGACCACCGGCATCAAACGCAGGCCCCTGAAGAAACTGACTCCCACCGAGAAGACTCGCAACCGTGCCCTGGCCGCAGCGCGCGCACCCGTCGAACACGGAGTCGCCCGCCTGAAGTCCTGGCGGATCTTCCGCAGGTCCCGCTGCAGCCCCAACCGCATGACGTCAATCGCCAAGGCCGTCCTCACCCTGGAGCTGCAACGCTGAAGAAGCTCACTGATACGGAGCATTCCCGTTGATCATGTGCGGAGCCAGATCGTGAGAGCTGCCGCAGTGGCGGTGCCGAGGTAGACGTAATGGCGCTTGTCGTAGCGGGTGGCTACCGCCCGATGCTGCTTCAACCGGTTGATAGCCCGTTCGACGGTGTCTCGTTTCTTGTACCGCTTCTCATCGAAGCCAGGTGGCCTCCCGCCGTGTGAGCCTTTGCGCAGGCGGGCGGCCTGGCTGTCGGTCTTCTCCGGGATCGTGTGCCGGATACCCCGGTGTCGCAGGTACTCGCGGCAAGGTCCGTTGCTGTATGCCTTGTCGGCAGCGACGCTGTCCGGCTTCTTGCGGGGCCTGCCCGGACCGAACCTCGGGACGCGGATCTTCTCCAGCACCGGTTTGAACTGCGTGCAGTCCGCCCGCTGACCGGGTGTGACGATCAAGGAAAGTGGGCGGCAACGGCCGTCCGCGCTCAGGTGGATTTTTGTAGTGAAGCCGCCGCGCGAGCGGCCAAGGCCCTCACCTCCCGCACCACCTCCACCAGGCGGGCGTGCAGGCTTTGCCACGGCGTTTCGTCCTGGTGTTCTGGGACTTCCGCCCCCTGGGAGGCGAGGGCCGGCGGTGGGTCGACGCGGGCGCCTGCCGCGTGCTGATGCGCCCGCACGATGGTGGAGTCGACCGATACGTCCCAGTCGATCTCACCCGCCGCATCCGCCGCGGCCTGGACCTGCTGGAGCAGACGCTCCCATGTCCCGTCGGCCGACCACAGCCGGTGCCGTTCGTAGACCGTCTTCCACGGCCCAAACCGTTCCGTAAGGTCACGCCACTGCACCCCGGTCCGAACCCTATGCAGAATCCCGTCGATCACCTGCCGGTGATCCCGCCACCTGCCACAACGCCCGTTACTAACCGGCAGGAACGGCCGCAGCCGCTCCCACTCGGCATCACTCAGATCACCCCGCCCCATGTCCACAGCAACGACCCGGACATGAAGCGGTCACATGATCGGCCGGACGAGTCCTAGCCGCCAGTGCCCCGAGGCCACCAAGCCGCCGGTGCCCCACTACCACCAGACCCCGACCCCGCCGAATCACCCCGCCGACATCCCCGCGGGCGCCGGCGCGTACCCGGTGGGCCGGGTCGTGAACGTGCCGCGGCCCTGGCTTCGGCTGCGCAACCTCGTTGCGTAGCCGAAGAGTTCGGCCAGCGGGACGGTCGCCGTCACGATCGCCGAGCCGCCTCGCGTGGTCGAGGCCGAGACGCGGCCGCGGCGGGCGGCGAGGTCGCCGAGGACTCCGCCGACGGCCTCTTCGGGCACGGTGACCGTGACCTCGACGACCGGCTCCAGGAGGACCATCGCGCAGGCGCGCAGGGCCTCCCGCAGTCCGAGCCGGCCCGCCGTGCGGAAGGCGGTGTCGGAGGAGTCCTTCACATGGGTCGACCCGTCGGTGAGCGTGACGCGCAGCCCGGTCACCGGGTGCCCGCCCAGCGGCCCTTCGGCCAGGGCGTCCCGGCAGCCGGCCTCGACCGCGCGGACGTACTCCTGCGGGACCCGCCCGCCGACCACCGCCGAGCGGAACTCGAAGCCGCTGTCCGCCGGTTCGACATCGAGGACGACATGGGCGAACTGCCCTGCCCCGCCGTCCTGTTTGACGTGCCGGAAGACAAGACCGGACACCCCGCGCCCGACCGTCTCGCGGTAACTCACCCTCGGGCGGCCGACGTTGACCTCCACGGCGTGGACGCGCCGCAGCTGTTCCGTCGCCACCTCCAGATGCAGTTCACCCATGCCCGACAGCACCGTCTCGCCGGTCTCGGGATCCGTCCGCACGACCAGCGAGGGGTCCTCCTCGACCAGTCGCGCGAGCGCCGAGGCCAGTCGGCCGGTCTCGATCGACCTGCGGGCCTCGACCGCCACGGAGACCACGGGTTCGGCGACACCGGGCGGTTCAAGGACCAGCGGGGCGCCGGGCGCGCACAGCGTCGCACCCGCCCGGGCGGACTTCAGCCCGGCCACGGCGACGATGTCCCCGGCGACCGCGCGGTCGACCTGGGCGTGCCGGTCGGCCCGGACGCGCAGGATCCGCCCGACGCGCTCGGTACGGTGTGCGACCGCGTCCCACACGGTGTCTCCCTTCTCGATCGTTCCCGAGTACACCCGCAGATACGTCAGCCGTCCCGTCGGGGTGGCGTTCACCTTGAACGCCAGTGCCGCAAAGGGCGCCGCCGGGTCGGCCGGCCTGACCTCCTCCACACCCTCCGCCGTGCCGTCGCCGGTGCCCCGTACGGCGGGCACGTCGAGCGGTGACGGCAGGTACGACACGACGGCGTCGAGCAGCGGCTCGATCCCGCGGTTGCGGTAGGCCGAGCCGCACAGGACGACCAGTCCGTCCCCGCTGCGGGTGAGGTCCCGCAGGGCGGCGGCCAGCGTCTCGGCGGACAGCCTCCCGTCGGCGCAGAACTCCTCCAGCGCCGCCGGATGGAGCTCGGCGACTGCCTCCTCCAGCAGCCGTCGACGCCGGTGCGCCTCGTCGTACAACTCCTCGGGCACTGCCACGAGTTCGGCCGTCTCGGTGCCGTCCGCCCACACCAGTGCGCGCATGCGCAGCAGGTCGACGACGCCGGTGAAACCGCCCTCGACGCCGATGGGCAACTGCACGACCAGCGGCGCCGGATGCAGTCGTTCCCGGATCGAGTCGACGGCGCTGTCGAGATCCGCGCCCGCACGGTCCAGCTTGTTGACGAACGCGATCCTGGGCACGCCGTGCCGATCCGCCTGCCGCCACACGGACTCGCTCTGCGGTTCCACGCCCGCGACGGCATCGAACACCGCGACCGCGCCGTCGAGCACCCGGAGCGCGCGCTCCACCTCGTCGGCGAAGTCCACGTGCCCTGGAGTGTCGATCAGGTTGATCCGGTGACCTTCCCAGGTGCAACTCACCGCCGCCGCGAAGATGGTGATCCCGCGGTCGCGCTCCTGCGGGTCGAAGTCGGTGACGGTGGTGCCGTCGTGGACCTCACCGCGCCGGTGCGTGGTGCCGGTGGCGAACAGGATCCGCTCGGTGACGGTGGTCTTGCCGGCGTCGACGTGGGCGAGGATGCCGAAGTTGCGGACAAGGGTCAGGGGGTTGAGGTGAGTGCGCACGGCCCATGGGCCTTTCTGGTGATCTCGCGATCGGAAAAGGGCAGCGCGATTCCCGGACGGAACGCCACGGCGACGGACGCCATGAAGGCTCGTCGGTGGACGGGAGAAACGTGTCAGACGTTCGTCACGGGCATCCGGTGCCGGCCGCGCAGCGGGCACCGGGCGGACGGAGACACCAGGATCACCTGGTACCGGGAACGGGGAACGACGACAGCGGCGCGGTGACGCACGGCCTGGCTCCCCTCGACTGGTCCGACGTGACCCGCCGAGTGTAGGGAGATCAACGCCTGCCGGTCACCGGGTTTTTCGAGCCCCGGGACCTCAGCGGTACTTGGCGAAGAACACCTTGACCTCGTCCCACACGGAAGGCTGCTGATTCAGCAGGTCGTTGCCGTGCGCGGCGCCGTCCACCAACTCCAGCTTCTTCCCAGGGGACTTCTTCGCCAGCTTCGCCAACTCCTTCGCGTCGGCGGCGAATTCACCGTCTCCGTTCGCCGCGATGAAATACACCGGCATGGTCAACTTCGGTACGGCGGCGGTCGCGTCCATGTTCTGGTGCAGCCCGGGACCGGACACCGACACCACCGCCGAGACCGCCGGCCGCACCTCCGCCGCGGCGACCAGCGAGGCCGTGCCGCCCTTGGACGCGCCCATCAGGACGATCTTCCCGGCCCCTTCGCCGCGCAGCCGCTCGGCGGCCCCCTGGATCTCCTCCACCTCGGAGCCGTTGCTGTCGACGGCGATCACGCGGTAGCCGTCGGACGCGAGTTCCTCGGCGCCGACGACCCAGGAGCAGATGTTGTTGTCGGACTGGTGGGACAGGACGACTCCGGTGGTGCCGGTGCCCGTCTCGTAGCCGTCGACATCGGCCCCCTCGCTGTCCTTGAAGGTGATCGACTTCTTGAGCTGCTTGCCCGACAGACAGCCGAAGTCGTTGGCCGTGGCCTCGGCCTCCGGTGTCGTGGACGGACCCCCCTTGCCTCCGTCACCGTCGCCGCCGCACGCGACGAGCGCCAGCATCCCCGTACTCACCAGCGCCACGGCAGCCCGCATCGCAGAGTTCACGCGTCCTCCCCCGTCGAGAATCTGCCGCAAGCTAACGGCCGGGCCATCTCCCGTCAATGCGTCGCACAAGGCACCGGTCAATGCGTCGCGCAGGGCCCGCACGACCGCCGTGAACATCGGTGGAACGCTGGGAACTTATCCACCGGTCCGGCAGTTTCCACGATGCTGTAGATGTCCGACAGTTATCCGACCCGAATACCAGGAGTGCGCATGGCCCTGTGGGACCGCATCAAGGAATCCGCATCGACGATGCAGACCCAGCTGGTGTCGAAGAAGAACGACCTCAAGAGCGGTGCGTTCCGGGACGCCAGCATGGCGATGTGCGCGCTCGTCGCGGCGGCGGACGGCACCATCGACCCGGCCGAGCGCCAGCGCGTGGCCCAGCTCATCTCCACCAACGAGGTCCTGCAGAACTTCCCCGCGGACGACCTGCGCCGCCGCTTCGAGGAGAACCTGAACAAGCTGACGGCCGACTTCGCCTTCGGGAAGGTCAGCGTGTTGCAGGAGATCGCCAAGGCCAAGAAGAAGCCGGCCGAGGCCCGCGCCGTCATCCAGATCGGCATCGTCATCGGAGGCGCCGACGGCGACTTCGACAAGACGGAACAGGCCGTCGTACGGGAGGCGTGCTTCGCGCTCGACCTGCCGCCGCACGAGTTCGACCTCTGAGCGTCCCGCCCTGACGGGCGGCTGTGCCGCTGACCCGGCCCGGATTTTCCCGGGCCGGGTTTACGTCGCGCAGAACCGGTGAGGCGCGTGGGATGTGTCATCCCCTCCACACCGTTTGCAGGTGATGTGGTGAGCCAGACCACACGCACCGAGCCCGCCCCTGTCCCCACCCCTGCGTCTGCCCCCACGCGGACCAGGCCCGAAACCGGCACCGAGCAGCCGCGCACTGCCACTCCCCGCCCCCCGAAGGCCCGCGACTCCTACTTCGACAACGCCAAGTACCTGGCGATCCTGCTGGTCGCGATGGGCCACGCGTGGGAGCCGCTGCGGGACGGCAGCCGCACCGTCACCGCGGTCTACACGTTCGTCTACGCCTTCCACATGCCGGCGTTCATCGTGATCTCGGGCTACTTCTCGCGCTCCTTCGACGCGAGCCCGCAGCGGATCCGGCGCCTGGTGACGGGCGTCGCCGTCCCCTACATCCTCTTCGAGACGGCGTACACCCTGTTCACCCGGTGGACCGACAACGAGCCGGACCGCGCGATCAGCCTGCTGGACCCGCTGTATCTGACCTGGTTCCTCGCCGCCCTGTTCGTCTGGCGGCTGACCACCCCGATCTGGCGGCAGCTGCGGTGGCCGCTGCCGATCGCGCTGGTCATCGCGATGCTGGCGACCATGTCACCGTCCATCGGCGAGGACCTCGACATGCAGCGCCTGCTGCAGTTCCTGCCGTACTTCGTGCTCGGCCTGTGCCTGCGGCCCGAGCACTTCCGGCTGCTGCGCCAGTGGAAGGTGCGCCTGCTCGCCGTACCGGTGGCTCTGTGCGGGCTCGCCGTGGCGTACTGGACGGCGCCCCGGATGACCGGCGCGTGGTTCTTCCACCGGGACAGCGCCGAGCAGTTGGGGTCGCCCAGCTGGACTGGGCCGCTGATGACGCTGGCCATCTTCGGCTGCTCGACCGTGCTGGTCGCCTGCTTCCTGTCCTGGGTGCCGGGCCGCCGGACGTGGTTCACCGTGCTGGGCGCGGGCACGCTGTACGGCTATCTGCTGCACGGTTTCATCGCCCAGGGCTCGAAGCCCTGGGGCTGGTACTCCCCCGACTGGATCTACCGGCCGGTCGGCGAGATCGTCGTCACCCTCTTCGCCGCGGTGACCGTGACCCTGCTGTGCACACCGCCGGTCCGACGGATCTTCCGCTTCGCCATGGAGCCGAGGATGGAGTGGGCGTTCAAGTCACGCTCGTGACCTGAACGGCGATCGCCCCGACCGGCGACCGCCCTGATCGCCCGAGTCGCCTCAGTCGTGCGGTGCCTTGCCGGTGACCCGGTGGTCCGCATGGCTGAGCGCCTCCATGACCAGCCGGCGCAGATGCCCGTCGCGCAGGCTGTAGTGGACGTGCCGTCCTTCGCGCCGCGTCTCCACCAGACCCGCGAGCCGCAGCTTGGCCAGGTGCTGGCTGACCGCGGTCCGGGACGCCTCGCAGCGCTCGGCCAGCGAGCCGACGTCCGACTCGCCCTGCGCGAGCAGCCACAGCAGATGCAGCCGGGTCGCGTCGGAGAGCAGCGCGAAGACCTCGGTCGCCTCGGCCAGCCGCGCGCCGTCCGGGGCCCGCAGATGCGTATCGGCCGCAGGTGGCACGGGCTCGCGTGAGGGCATGGGGTCAGCCTAGGGCCAGGGCGGTACGAAGCCCGCATCAAAAACCTGATCGTCATGTGCGCAGATGCGCACATGACGACTATGCTGACGGCGTCGACCCGACCGCCCCGCCCCAGGGAGCCGTCCGCATGCTCGCCGTCCTGCGCAACCGCACCTATCGCCGGCTCTTCACCGCCCAGGTCGTCGCCCTGGTCGGCACCGGTCTGGCCACCGTGGCGCTCGGTCTGCTGGCTTACGACATCGCGGGCGCCGACGCCGGTTCGGTGCTCGGCACCGCGCTCGCGATCAAGATGGTGGCGTACGTGGCGATCGCGCCGCTCGTCGGTGCCGTGGCCGACCGTGTGCCGCGCCGGACGCTGATGGTGAGCTCCGACCTCATAAGGGCCGGCGTCGCTTCCGCGCTCCCCTTCGTCGACCAGGTCTGGCAGGTCTACGTCCTGGTCTTCCTGCTCCAGTCCGCGTCGGCCGCGTTCACCCCGACGTTCCAGGCCGTGATCCCGGACGTGCTGCCGGCGGAGCGCGACTACACACGGGCCCTGTCCATGTCCCGGCTGGCGTACGACCTGGAGAGCCTGTTCTCGCCCGCGCTGGCCGCCGCGCTGCTGTCCGTGATCACGTACAACTGGCTCTTCACCGGCACGGTGTTGGGCTTTCTCGCCTCGGCCGCGCTGGTGCTCTCGACACCGCTGCCGAGGCCGTCCTGGACGCGGCCGGCGGGCGGCGCGTACGCCAAGGCGACGGCGGGCACCCGTCTCTTCCTCGCCGTCCCGCAACTGCGCGCCCTGCTCGCGCTGAACCTCGCGGTGGCCTGCGCGAGCGCGATGGTGACCGTCAACTCCGTCGTCTACGTACGCGACTTCCTCGGGCTGTCGGCCGGTGCCGTGGCGCTGGCGCTCGGCGCGTACGGCGCGGGTTCGATGGCCGTCGCGCTGGCGCTGCCGCGTGTGCTGGACCGGGTGACGGACCGGACGGTGATGCTGCGCGGGGCGCTGCTGCTCGGTGTCGTCTTCGCCGGGCTCGGCGCCCTCACGGCCGCGCGGTACGGGAGTTGGCGCGCACCCGCGCTGCTGGTCCTGTGGGCCGCGTTCGGCGCGGGCTGCTCGACGATCCTCACGCCGACCGCCCGGCTGATCCGCCGCTCGACCCCGGCGCGGGAACGGACGGCGGCGTTCGCCGCGCAGTTCTCGCTGTCGCACGGCTGCTGGTTGCTGACGTATCCGCTGGCGGGCCTGCTGGGCGCGGGAGTTGGGCTACAGGGAGCCGTATTCGCCCTGGGCGCCCTCACCTTGGCCGCTTCCCTGCTCGCCGTCCACCTGTGGCGGGTGCCGCGGCCGACGGCCGCGGTCGTGCCGACCGGCCCCGCCCATGGGCGAGTTCAGTCCCGCTTGCGCGCCACGCCCCCGTAGAAGCCGATCTCCTCGGAGCGCGCCGGCGGCGGGGCGTCCGGGCGCCAGAAGGGCACCTGGGCAAGGCCCGGATCGACCAGGTCGAAGCCGTCGAAGAACCGCTCGACCTCGGCGCGGGAGCGCAGGTTCAGGCTGGCGCTGGCGTTCTTGTAGACGGCCTGCGCCTCGCGGCGGTCGGCGAAGTCGCCGGTGGCGTGCGAGAGGACCAGGTAGCTGCCGGCCGGCAGCGCGTCCCGCAGGGTGGCCACGATCTGCTCGGGCTTGTCCGCCTCGGTGAGGAAGTGGACGACGGCGACGAGGAGTACGGCCACCGGCTGATCGAAATCGATGACCTTGCGCACGTCGGGGTGGTCCACGACGGCCCGCGGGTCGCGCAGGTCGCCGAGCACGATGCTGGTCGCGCTGGTGTCGCTGAGCAGCGCGTCGCCGTGGACCTTCACGATCGGGTCGTTGTCGACGTAGGCGACGCGCACGTCCGGCGCGGTCGCCTGCGCGGTCTCGTGCACGTTCGGCGAGGTGGGCAGTCCGGTGCCGATGTCGAGGATCTGGTGGACGCCGGCCTCGACGACGTGACGGACGGCGCGGCGCATGAAGTCGCGGTTGGCCCGTACGCCGATCCGTGCCTCGGGCGCCGCGGCGGCGAGTGCGTCACCGGCCTGGCGGTCCACCTCGTAGTGGTCCTTGCCGCCCAGCAGGTAGTCGTAGATCCGCGCAGGATGCGGCCTGCTGGTGTCGATCTCCTCGGCGCGGAAGCCGTCCTTGCCCACCCTGCGCTCCCCTCTCCACCCGCCACGGCCAACGGACCCGTGATCGGTTGACGACAGCTTCGCATATCAACTTGGCCCCGCGTGACCGGAGTCGACGCTGGAAGCACTGAAGTGATCCGTCAGGTCGAGGTGCGGTTCGAAGGCCCGCAGCAGGAGCGCGCGCATGCGGTCCGGCCGCATCTCGGTCGAGCTGGCGAGGATCTGGATCGCCAGTCCGTCGACCATCGCGGTGAACCGGTCGGCGAGGGCTTCGACGTCCGCCTCCGGTGCCAGGCCTTCCGACCGGCACTCGGTCAGCACGTCCACCACGACCCGGTACCAACCCGAGTAGATCCGCCGCTGCGCGGGCCGCAGACGGGGTTCGAGCATCGCCTGGTTCCAGAACTGGATCCACACCGACCATTCGTCGATGTCGTCGTCGGCGAGTGGGAGTTGGACCTCGATCAGGCGGCGCAGCTTGTCCCGCGCGGAGGTCGCCCGGCCGAACTCCTCGTCGAGCCGGGTGCGGAACCGCTGGGCGTAGTACTCGAGCGCCGCGTGCAGCGTCGCTTCCTTGCTGGGGAAGTGGTAGTGCACCGTCGCCGTGCTGGTCCCGCAGTAGCGGGCGATGTCCGATACCCGCACGTTGTGATAGCCGCGGCGGGCGATGAGGACGGTCGCGGCCTCCAGGATCTGCTGGCGCCGCTCCTCTGCCGTCACCGCCTGCGCCCGGTCCCGTCCGGTCTCGGGCGGGAGGACGGGCTCCGGTCCGGCTCCCTCGACCAGATACGCGGTGGAGACCCCGCAGGCCTTCGCGATGGCGGCGATCTCCTCGTCGCGCAGCCGCCGGGTCCCGCGCAACGCCTTGGACAGGGCGGTCGGGTCCATGCCGATCCGGTGGGCGAGTTCGCGCTGGGAGACGGCGGCCGCGCGGATCGCCGTACGGACGCGTTCCGGCAGATCGGCGGCGGTCCCGGCCGGCCGCTCTTCGATGCTGGTCATAACCCGGTCAGTATGTCAGCCAAGGCGGTTCACCCCAGGTGCCCGACGGCCGCGAGGGCGCTGATCACCTCGGCCGCGGCACGCTCGCCCGAGGAGATCGCGCCGTCGATGTAGCCGTTCCACACCGAGGCGGTCTCGGTGCCCGCCCAGTGCACGAGCCCGGACGGTTCCCGCCAGCCGTCCCTGCCGTGCCGGGTCCAGCCGCCCGGCGTCACGAAGCACTCGTAGCCGCCGATGGTCCAGCCCGTCCGGGGCCAGATCCTCTCGATGTAGTCGACGGGCCGCCCAGCCTCGGGTCCGGCCACCGCGGACAGTGCGGCCAGCACCTCCTGGCGGCGCTCGGCGTCGGTTCCGGCGGACCAGCGGTCGAGCCGGTCGCCGTAGACGAACGCGACGAGCACACCGCGCGAGGCGTCCTCCGGGGAGTTGTCGAAGACCACGCCGACCGGGCTCTCGCCGTACAGCGTCGCGATCCCGGAGCGTCCCGCCGCGCGCCAGAAGGGTTGCTCGTACACGGCGTGCACCTTGGCGACCCGTCCCATCGGCGAGTGGCGCACCCAGCCGCGCCGCGCGGTGGGCAGCGCCGGCTGGAACGCGATCCGCTCGACCGCCGCCGGCGGCACGGCGACCACGGCTCGCCGCGCGCGGACGACGGTGTGGCCGGTGTACGCCTCCACGCCGTGCGCGGTCTGCCGCAGGGACAGCACCGGCTCGCCCAGCCTGACCCGTCCGCCCAGCGACTTCGCGAGCGCGTGGGCCACCGCGTCCGCCCCGTCGGAGAAGCGGGCGTCCTGGGCGCAGCCGCGGGTCTCCATCAGCTGTTCGTAGCCGCCGCCCGAGGCCAGGTAGAACAGCACGTGGAAGAAGGAGATCTCGCGCGGTTCGGCGCACCACACGCCCTGGATCGCGAGCGCCAGCCGCGCCAGGGCGTCCTCGTCGTCGGTCCGCGCGCGGAAGAAATCCTCGGCCGACAGGGCGTCGAACTCCGCGAACCGCGGGGTGGACCACGGCAGTTCGAGGTCGACGGTGCGGGCGAGATCGTCGAGCAGGGCCGTGACGCGTTCGTACTCCTCGATGCCCGGTCCGGCGTCCGGTGCGCCGCCCGCGTAGTCGACGCGGGTGCCGTCGGGGCGGATCTCGACGTGCCGTCCGGTCTCCCAGGTCGGGAACCTCCGGCAGCCGAAGCGGTCCGCCAGCGCGTGGAACCGTCGCTGGCTCGGCCCGATCCACTGCCCTCCGTGGTCGACGCGCACGCCCGACGGGCTCACCTCGCTGAACACACGGCCGCCCACGCGGTCGGCGGCCTCCAGCACGACGACGTCGACCCCGGCGTCGGCCAGCCGCCACGCGGTGGTGAGCCCCGCGTATCCGGCGCCCACGACCACGACCTCGGTCTCCACGGCAGAAGTTTCGAGTGGTGTCACGCCGGTTACCGTGCCGCAACATTGACTCACCAGTCAAGACACTCCACAAAATTGCGATCGAAGTCTTGACAGCACCCTCCGCCACAGCCAGCCTGACTCACCAATCAGTCATTGCGTTTTCTTGTCGATACCCGTAGACCAGTAGATCGGGAGTGGCAATGACCTCTGATTCGCAACTCCAAGTGCGAGAGGCCCCGACGGACAAGGGCCTGCGCTCCGGCGCGCTCTCCATGGCCACCAGCCTGATCCTCGCCGTGGCCTCCGCGGCGCCCGCCTACAGCCTCACCGCGACCCTGGCCTTCGTCGTCGGATACGTCGGCTTCCAGGCCCCGGCCGTGGTGGTCCTCGCCTTCGTCCCGATCCTGTTCGTCTCCTTCGGCTACGCCGCGCTCAACCGCCGCGATCCGGACTGCGGCACGATCTTCACCTGGGCCACCCGCTCCCTGAACCCGAGCCTCGGCTTCCTCGGCGGCTGGGCGATCATCGCGTCCTTCGTCCTCGTGATCGGCAGCCTCGCGCAGGTCGCCGGGCAGTACGTGTTCCTGCTGTTCGGCGCGGAGAACATCGGTTCCGATCCGGCGAACTGGCGTGTGCTGTTGGCCGGTCTGGGCTGGCTCGCGCTGATGACCCTCGTCTGCTACCGAGGCATCGAGATCGCGGCAGCGGTCCAACGCGCCCTGCTCTTCCTCGAGTTCGGCATGCTGGTGGCCCTGTCCGTCGTCGCACTCGTCAAGGTGTACGCGGGCAGCGCGCCGACCGGGACCCGGCGACCGAGCCTGTCCTGGCTCAACCCCTTCGAGGGCGCCTCACTGAGCGCGTTCGTCAGCGCGCTGGTGCTGATGCTGTTCATCTACTGGGGCTGGGAGACGGCACTCACCGTCAACGAGGAGACCACCGACCGGCATCGCGTCCCCGGCCGCGCCGCGACCTGGTCCACGGTGCTCCTGGTGGCGCTGTACCTCCTCGCCACGTTCGCCGCGATCTCCTTCGCCGGCATCGGCGACTCCGGGATCGGCCTGAACAACCCCGACAACTCCGGGGACGTCCTCTACGGCTTCGGCACCGCGGTGTTCGGATCGAGCGGATTCGGCTCGGTGCTGTGGCACCTGCTGATCCTCATGGTCCTCACCTCGGCCGCCGCCTCGACGGAGACGACCGTACTGACCCTGAGCCGCACGATGCTGTCGATGGGCGACCAGGGCGCGCTCCCCCGCGCGCTGGCCAAGGTGCACCCGCGCTTCCGCATCCCGCACGTGGGCACGATCGCCGTCGGGGTCATCGGCGCGGTCGTGTACGTGGCGTTGAACTTCCTCGGCCACGGTCTCGTCCTCGGCGACGCGGTGTCCGCCTGCGGAGTGCTGATCGCGTTCTACTACGGCCTCACCGGGCTCACCTCCGCCTGGGTGCACCGCGCCGGGCCGCGCGCCAAGGCGTCGGAACTCTGGCTGACCGTAGTCCTGCCCGCGATCGGCGGGGTCGTCCTGCTCGCCGCGGGCGCATGGAGTCTGGTGCAGGCGTGGGATCCGATCAACAGCGGTACGAGTTGGACCCTCCCGTTCTCCTCGGGATCCCGCGTCGGCGGCGCGTTCGTGATCGGCATCGGGACGGTCGTGCTGGGTCTGCTCGCGCTACTGGTCTGCCGGCGCCTGTATCCCGCGTTCTTCGAACGTCGGCCGACCGCCGCGGCGCAGAGCTGAGTCCGGGCCGGGCCTGCTGCCGCCCGGTCGTCTGCTCAACTTCCGCCGTCCGCCCGGGACTTCCGCACCCGCTCTCCTTCCCCTCCTCCCCTCCCCCTCCCCCGAAACCGGGAGATCGTCCGTGTCCTTTCCCCAGGCCTTCGTCGACCCCTCGTCCATCGCCGTCGTCGGTGCCACCGAGGACCGCGCCAAATGGGGTTACTGGCTCGCCACCGGTGCCCTCGCGGGAGCCGACCGGCGGACGGTGTGGCTGGTCAACCGCCGTGCCGCACAGGTCCTCGGCCGACCCTGCCGTCCGACGGTGGGCGACCTGCCCCAGGCCCCCGATCTCGTCGCCCTGTGCGTGCCGCCGCAACACGTCCTCCCCGTCGTCCGGGACGCCCTCGCCAAGGGGTGCCGCGCCTTCCTCTCGATCACCGCGGGACTCGGCGCCGACGAGGCCGAACTCGCCGCGCTGCTGCGCGAGTCGGGCGCGCGGATGATCGGGCCGAACAGCCTCGGGTTGTTCAACGCCGCTACGCAACTCCGGCTCGCCTGGGGGAACTTCACCCCCGGGAGCCTGGCGATCGTCTCGCAGAGCGGTCAGCTCGGTTCCGAGATCGCCGGCCTCGGCGCACGGGCCGGGCTCGGTGTGTCGCGCTTCTACTCGGTCGGCAACCAGCTCGACGTGGGAGCCGTCGACATACTCGAATCCCTCGTCTCCGACGAGCACACCACCACGGTGGCGCTCTACCTGGAGAGCTTCGCGGACGGAGCGCGGGTCGTCACCGCCCTCCGGGCCCTCCGCCGAGCCGGCAAGCACGCGCTCGTGCTCACCACCGGTGCCAGTGAGGGCAGCCGTCGGCTCGCGCGGTCCCACACCGGTTCGATGACCTCGGCGCTCGACGTCGTCGACGCGGCGTGCCGCGCCGCCGGAGCCCTTCGGGTCACGTCCCCGCGCGAACTCGTCGACACGGCAAGGGTGTTGGATGCGACCGCGCCGCCGAACGGACGCCGGGTCGCGATCATCAGCGACAGCGGCGGACAGGGCGGGATCGCCGCCGACCTCGCCACGGAAAGGGGCCTGCGTGCGCCGGTCTTCACCGACCGGTTGCAGTCCGGCCTGCGTGAACTCCTCCCCGCTGCCGCGGCGGTGTCCAATCCGGTGGACCTCGCGGGCGCGGGGGAAGCGGATCTCCAGGTCTACGCGCGGGTCGCCGAGTTGGTGGCCGCCTCCGGCGAGGTCGACTCGATCGTCCTGTCCGGGTATCTCGGTTGCTACGGCGAGGACGCGCCGAGCCTCGTGGACGCGGAGTCCGCCGTGATCGACCGCCTCGGCGACCTCCAGCGGACGGACGCGGCGCACGTACCTCTGATCGTGCACAGCATGAGCGCCACCTCGCCCGCGATCGCCCGGCTTCGGGACCACCGCGTCCCGGTCTTCGGCACCATCGACGCGGCCCTGGGCGCGCTGGACCACGTGACCCGACTGGGCGGACAGCCCCGCCCAACTCCGGCGACCGTGAGGATCGAAGCGGCCGTCCCTGAGCCCGGCTACTGGGCGGCTCGTACGTTCCTCACGGCACTCGGCGTTGCGATGCCCAAGGCTCAACAGGTCACCGACGAGGCCGAGTTCGCGGAGGCCTGCGCATCCCTCCACCCACCACTCGTGCTCAAGGCCGGCTGGATCGAGCACAAGAGCGAACACCAGGCCGTCAGAACCGGATTGGGCCCGGAGACCGCCGCCACCGTGTTCCGCGAGATGTACGAGCGGCTCGGACCGGGCGAGTACGTCGTCGAGGAGCAGGACACCCGGCCGGGCGTCGTCGAACTGGTGATCGGCGCCCGCCGGGACCGTGACTTCGGTCCGACCGTGACAGTGGGCCACGGCGGAGTCCACACCGAACTCTGGCGTGACGTGTCCGTGGAACTGGCGCCGGTCGACCGGCGGACGGCGGCCGGGATGCTCGACCGTCTGCGTTCGCGCCGGCTGCTGGACGGCTGGCGGGGACAGCCGGCGGTCGACGTCGACGCGCTGATCGACGCGATCGTCGCCGTGTCCGAGGCGATCGCGGGTACCACCGGCGTGGCGGACATCGAGGTCAACCCGATCCGGGTCGGGCCCGACGGCGCCTTGGCGGTGGACGCGCTCGTAATCCCTCGTACCGCAGAAGTCGTACCGAAGACCGCATGTGCAGCAACCGGGGTGAACGGCCGCCGGGAATCCACCGAGGAGCAGGAGATATCGCGTGAGCACGTCCACTGAGCCCTGGCCGCTGACCGATGAGCAGCGGGCGATCGTCGAACTGTGCCGGGAGTTCGCCGCGAACGAGATCCGGCCGCGCGGACGCGAGGTCGACGAGCGGGACATCGAGTCGCCGCTGGACATCTTCCGGGCCGCGGCCAAGGTCGGCATCACCGATTTCATGCTGCCCGAGGAGTACGGCGGCGGCGGATTCACCGATCTCGTGACCCAGTGCCTGGTCCAGGAGCAGATGTGCTGGGGCGACCCGGGCATCGGCAACTTCGTCTGTTCCAACGGGTTCTTCGCCGATCCGCTGCTCGCGCTCGGCACCGAGGCGCAGAAGGCCGAGTGGTTGCGTCCGCTCGCCGGTCCGAACCCGCTCTACACCGCGCTGGCGACGACCGAGCCGGAGTCGGGTTCCGATGCCGCGTCCATCGTCACCACCGCCGTGCGGGTCGAGGGCGGTTACGCGATCAGCGGGCAGAAGGCGTGGATCTCCAACGCGGGTCTGGCCGATCAGTACGTGGTCTTCGCGAAGACCGACCCGACCCGGGGGTCCTCCGGTGTCACCGCCTTCCTGCTGCGCAAGGGCGCCGAAGGGATGCGGTTCGGTGAGCCCATGCGCAAGATGGGCCAACGCGCCATCGTCTGCCGGGAGATCTTCTTCGACGAGGTCTTCGTGCCCGAGTCCGACCGGCTCGGGGACGAGGGGCAGGGCTTCCGTGGGTTGATGAAGACGTTCGACATCTCGCGGATCGTGCTCGCCGCCGCGGCGACCGGAGCGGCCCGCGCGGCCTACGAGTACGCGCTCAAGTACGCCCGGGAGCGCAAGCAGTTCGGGAAGCCGATCGTCGAGCACCAGGCCGTCGCGTTCCGGCTGGCCGACATGGCGACCCGGATCGAGTCCGCGTGGCTGCTCACCCTGCACGCGGCCCGGCAGATGGACGCCGGAGCGGATGCCACGAAGGTCGCGGCCATGGCCAAGCTCCAGGCTTCCGAGACCGCGATGGCGGTGACCTGGGGCGCCGTCCAGACCCTCGGCGGATGGGGCTACTCGCGCGAGTTCCCGGTCGAACAGTGGATGCGCGACGCCAAGTTGGAGGAGATCGAGGAGGGCACCTCGGACATCATGCGGCTGGTCATCTCGCGACGTCTCTGACACCGCTGGCACCTTGGACGCCTCGGACACCTCTAACACCTTGGACGTCTCTGGGACCTGTGACGTCTCTGCCCCTGTCTCAGCAAGTGGAGTGACATGACCTTCCGGAACGAGTTCACGGAGATGTTCGGGGTCGAACACCCCATCGTGTGCGGCGGGATGCTCGCGGTGGGCACCGCGGAGCTGATCTCGGCCGTCGCGAACGCCGGTGCGCTGGGGTTCCTCAGCGCGCTGACGCAGCCCACCCCGGAGGCGCTCGCGAAGGAGATCGCGCGCTGCCGTGACCTGACCGACAAGCCGTTCGGCGTCAACCTCACCATCCTGCCCACCATCGAACCGGTGCCGTACGACGACTACCGGGCGGTCATCGTCGACTCGGGCGTGAAGGTCGTGGAGACGGCGGGCAGCAACCCCGCGCCGCATCTGCCGGCGTTCAAGGCGGCCGGGGTGAAGGTCGTGCACAAGGCTGTCGCCGTCCGGCACGCGCTGAAGGCCGAGGCGTTGGGCGTCGACGCGGTGAGCATCGACGGGTTCGAGTGTGCCGGGCATCCCGGTCAGGACGACGTCCCCGGCCTCGTCCTGATCCCGGCCGCCGCCCGCAGGCTGCGCATCCCGATCATCGCGTCCGGCGGCTTCGCCACCGGTTCTGGTCTTGTCGCGGCGCTGGCGCTCGGGGCGTGCGCGATCAACATGGGGACCCGGTTCGAGGCGACCGAGGAGGCGCCGGTCCACCCGAACGTGAAGGCGCGGATCGTCGCGAACGACGAGCGCGGCACCCAGATCGTGTTCCGGGAGTTCGGCAACACCGCCCGGGTTGCGCGGAATTCGGTCTCGGAGGCCATCGCCCGCCTCGGCGCGCTCCCCGAGGCTGTCTTCTCCGACGTCGCCGACCTCGCCTCCGGGAAGCGTGGCAGGCAGCGGGTGCTGAGTGAGGGCGATGTCGAGGGCGGAATGTGGTGGGCCGGTCAGGCCCAGGGCCTCATCGACAGCGTGGAGAGCTGCGAGACGGTGGTCCGCACGATCGTGGCGGACGCCGAGAGCGTCATCCGCGACCGCCTGCAGCGGCAACTGGCGCCCACGGACCCAGAATTGGTCTAGACGAATCTTTCCCGAATCTCTTGACGCCGTCAGGCGCGGCCGGTCACCCTTCCCTACGCAGGCAGATGTAAGGAAAGTTTCCGATTAAGTTCACGGCTTACCGGTTCGGTTTCCACGCCTTTCGGCCAGGCGCCGTACGCGACCTCGCCCCACAGAGGAGTCCCCCATGAGACGTGCGTCGCTGCGCGCCGTTCTGGCCGCCGCTCTGGCGGTCGGCGGCTTGACCACGATCGCCGCCCCCGCATCCCACGCGGCCGACAACACCGGCCTGATCGCCTCCTTCGGCGTCACCTCCACCTGGGGTGCCGGCTTCGAGGGCGGCTACACGGTCACCAACAGGTCGACCCACACGGTCAATTCATGGACCATCACCTTCACCCTGCCCGCCACCGAGGCCGTCACCAGCTCGTGGAACGGCACGGTCACCCACAGCGGGACGCAGTACACCATCACCTCCCCCAGCTGGGAGGCCCCGCTCGCCCCCGGTGAGTCCGCGCCCGTCGTCGGCATGGACTTCAGCTACACCGGCTCGGTCGTCCTGCCGAGCTCCTGCCTGATCAACAACGGCCCCTGCGCCGGTGTCCCCGCCGACACCGCCGCGCCCTCGGTCCCCTCCGGCCTCGCCGTCCGGGCCACAGGGCCCGGCAGCGTCACGCTGGGCTGGAACGCCTCGACCGACAACGTCGGCGTGGTCGGCTACCGGGTCTACGAGGGCAACGAGGTCATCGCCACGACCTCCGGCACCGGCACCACCTTCAAGGTGATCGGCCTGCTCCCCGGCAGCAGTCACAGCTTCTCGGTGACCGCGCTCGACGACTCCAACAACCAGTCGGCGCGCTCCGCGACCCTCACCGCGACCGCGGGCAGTGGCACAACTCCCGGCGTGGCGGCCCCCTTTGTCGACCTGGGGTCCTACCCGACGCCGAACCTCACGCAGATCGCCACGGACACCGGGCTGCGGCAGTTCTCGCTCGGCTTCATCACCGCCGGGTCGACCGGCTGCAACGCGAGCTGGTTCAACTCCTTCGACCCGGGCGCGGGTTGGGACCGGGCTGACTTCGACTCGCTGCGCGCGATGGGCGGTGACGTCCGGCCGTCGTTCGGCGGCGCGTCGGGCACCGAACTGGCCCTCGCCTGCACCAGCACGACCGCGCTCCAGGCGCAGTACCAGAAGGTCGTGGACGCCTACGCCCTGGACCGCGTGGACTTCGACATCGAGGGCGCCGCGGCGGTCGACCACGCCTCGATCGACCGGCGCTCGACGGCCGTCGCCGCCGTCCAGGCCGCCCAGCGTGCCAAGGGCCGCGACCTCAAGGTCACGCTCACCCTCCCGGTGCTGCCCAGCGGTCTGACCGCGGACGGCGTCTACATCCTCAGCTCCGCCAAGTCGCACAACCTGAACGTCGACACCGTCAACCTGATGGCCATGGACTACGGCGACAGCGCCGCGCCCAACCCGTCCGGGAAGATGGGCACGTACGCCATCCAGGCCGCGACGTCGACCCGCGCCCAGATCGCCTCGGTGTGGCCCAGCCTCACCACCGCCCAGACCTGGGCGATGGTCGGGCTCACCCCGATGCTCGGCCAGAACGACACCGCCAGCGAGGTGTTCACCTTCGCCGACGCGCAGCAGGTGCTCACCTTCGCCAAGCAGAACCACCTGGGCGAACTGGGCTTCTGGGACGTCACCCGCGACCGGAACGCCTGCACCGGCGCACTGAGCCAGTGCACGAACGTCCCGCAGACCCCGTACCAGTTCTCCAAACTGTTCGCGACCTACGCGGGCTGACCCCGTCCCTTCAGTCCGCCCGGCCCGCGCATCTGCGCGGGCCGGGCGGGCGCGATGATGGTGGGAGCGGATCCGAGAGGTACGGAGGTGTCCGCTCCCAGGACTTGGCAGCGCGCCAGTCCGTGCCGGGACCACAGTGCGGCCGTCCACGCGCAGAGCAGCGCGTCGATGAGGTCTTCCCGGTGCTTGTAGTCGGCGTCGAGCTGGGGTGAGGGCTCCTCGATCAGGCGACGGGACTCCGCGTGGGAGTCGAGCAGGAGGGGCGGATCGGCGGTGGCCAGAGTCGCCATACGCGCGATCAGCTGGTCGCACGCCTCCGCCCGGACCGCTCGCCACCGCGCCCTCGGCACTCGGGCCGGCGGACGCTTGTAGGTGGGGCGCTCCTGGTCGTAGCCCAGCTCGGACGCGCCGACCAAGGTCGTGTACGGGTAGCACTCGGAGACGACCAGTCCGCCCGTCGGCGGTCCGCCCCTGCCGTCGTCGTAGACCCAGCCGGACTCCTGCAACAACGCCCTCAAAAGCACTCCGCCCCGACGGGGAGAGCTCTGGTTGGTGCTGTTCGCGCTCACCTTCCACCGGCCGTACCGCTGTCCGACCTCCCGCTCGCAGGTCCGCTGGCCGGCCGGATTGTCGACGACCAGCGGCGCGTCGACGAAGGCGAGGGTCGATCCGTCCACGGCCGTCCTGGCGATCCAGGCCATCGTCTCGTCGAGCCCCGAGGTCCAGCCGCAGTCGATCACCACGCCCCGACCGTCGACGGCGGCCACACCGGTCTCGTTGACCTTGGTGCGGGTTCCCTCCTGCGCCTGCGCCCAGGCGAGGTCGACGCCGATGAACCGCTCGATCCCCATGCGTCGGTAGTACCAGAGAACCGGCCGGTGGCGGGACCGGTCGCCTTCTTCGCCCCTCCACGGGCCGCCCTCATGAGCACCCCTCCGACCGGCCCGAGGGCGACCGGATACAGTTCGCGGGAGGGCAGCCTGGTCAGAGAGGTGAAGCGTGACCGACACCAGCGACACTCGACCCGCCGACAGCGAGGCGCAGGCTCCACGGCGGAGCCCGCTGCTGCGCCTGATGCGCTACCTCCCGCTGATCGCGCCCGTGCTGCTGTGGGCCGTGCCCTGCTGGGTGCTCCTGTACACCGGCCAGCACTGGCCGCTGCCCGTCACGCTCGCCGGCACCGCTCTGTTCGTCCTCGGCCTCGTCGGTATGCCGCTCGCGATGGGGCGCGGCCACGGCCGCCGCCAGCAGGACTGGGCGGCGATCGTCGGTGACAGCATGCTGGGCGCCAGCTGGGTGCTGTTCACCTGGTCCGTACTGCTCGGTGTCCTGCTGCGGCTCGCCCTGACCTTGGCCGGCGTCGGCGAGAGCCAGGACCGGGCCCGGATCGTCGCCTGGGCCGTCCTCGGCACCACCGCCGTCCTCCTGGCCTGGGGCTACGCCGAAGCCCGCCGCGTGCCGCGCGTGCGCCGCCTCGACGTCCAACTCCCCCGGCTGGGCGCCGGGTTGGACGGCATCCGGGTCGCCCTCATCACCGACACCCACTACGGCCCGCTCGACCGTGCCCGCTGGTCGGCGCGGGTGTGCGAGACGGTGAACACCCTGGAAGCCGACGTGGTCTGCCACACCGGCGACATCGCGGACGGTACGGCAGAACGCCGCCGTGCCCAGGCCGTCCCGCTCGGTACCGTGCGGGCCACCGAGGCCCGGGTCTACGTCACCGGCAACCACGAGTACTACAGCGAGGCCCAGGGCTGGGTCGACCTGATGGACGAGCTGGGCTGGGAGCCGCTGCGCAACCGCCATGTGCTGCTCGAACGCGGCGGCGACACCCTCGTGGTGGCCGGCGTGGACGACGTCACCGCCGAGTCCTCCGGCCTGCCGGGCCACCGCGCCCACCTCGACGGAGCCCTCGACGGCGCCGACCCCGACCTGCCCGTCCTGCTCCTGGCGCACCAGCCCAAGTTCGTGGACAAGGCGGCGGCCGCCGGCATCGACCTCCAGCTCTCCGGCCACACCCACGGCGGCCAGATCTGGCCCTTCCACCACCTGGTCCGCATCGACCAGCCCGCCCTCGCCGGCCTCAGCCGGCACGGCGCCCGCACCCTCCTCTACACCAGCCGCGGCACCGGCTTCTGGGGCCCGCCCTTCCGCGTCTTCGCCCCCAGCGAGATCACCCTCCTCGTACTCCGCTCCCCACAGGCGCCCACGTCGCCGTAGCACGGTCCTCACCGGTTCCCGCGAACGCGCCTTCTACGGTGACCAGTTGACCGTGAGGGGACCGGTCACCCCGGCGGTCGCTCCGGTGGCGCGGCAGACTCGCTTCCGGCGCCGGAACGGTCCGTGAGAGGTGTGTCCCGAGGCTGAACCGTCCTCATCCCGGGCAGGCTCGCCTTGCGCACCGCCCTGCCGACGACCCACGCCGACGGCACGGGGCCGTGATGCCGGGAGTCCGTGCTCAGGGCCTGGTTGTCACCCAGGACGACCACATGGTCGGCGGGCACCGCCCCGCCCGGCCCCCTGCTCGGCACGCCCGCGGGCAGGGCATCGCCCGGCAGGGCCGCGATCCGCTTGATCGTCAGTCGGCCCACCATCGTCCTGCCGTCGGGCGCCTGCCCGGTCGGCGGCATGTCCACGATCACCACGTCGCCACGGCACAGGTCCTTCGCCGCCACGCGCCGGCCCACCACCCAGTCGCCCGGCAGATAGGCCGGGCTCATGCTCCGACCGTGCACCAGGACCAGGACGACGGTCCGGCGGACCCGGGCCAGGACCGTCCGAGTGGCGGCGAGGAACAGCACGGTCACCGCCGCGGCGACGAGGAGCCAGGTCACGTTCTCGCCTCCACGGGCTGTCCCGGAACACTCTCCCCCGGCCCGACGGTCTCGGACCGGTCCCGCGGCCCGACAGTCTCGGACCGGTAGCCCTCGGCCTGCGCCGCGAACATCCCCGCGTACAGCCCTCCGTGCGCGATCAGTTCGTCGTGCGTCCCGTGCTCGGCCACCTCGCCGGCGTCGACGACCAGCAGTTCGTCCGCCTCCCGTACCGAGCCCAGTCGGTGAGAGATCAGCACGCTCGTACGGCTTCCGCGGTATTCGCGCAGCTCGCGATGGATCCTGGCCTCGGTCTCGGCGTCCAGGCCGGAGCTGGGTTCGTCCAGGATCAGCAGATCCTGACGCCCGCGCAGATACGCCCGTGCGATGGCCAGCCGCTGCCACTGCCCGCCCGACAGCGTCACGCCCCGGTCGCTGTCGCCGTCCTCCTCGTCGCCCTGGAAGAAGATCCGGGACAGCAAGGTGTCGTATCCGCGCGGGAGTTCACGGACGAAGGCGTCCGCGCCCGACCGCTGCGCCGCCTCGACCACCCGCTCGATCGACGCGTTCGGGAGATCGCCCAGCGCGATGTTCTCGTAGGCGCTCAGGTCGTACGTCATGTAGTCCTGGAACACCGCGCCGATCCGGCGCCGCAGCTCCGCCGGGTTCATGTCCCGCAGGTCCACGCCGTCCCACAGGACCGCGCCCCGCTCCGGGTCGTACATACGGCACAGCAGCTTCACGATCGTGCTCTTGCCCGCGCCGTTGCGTCCGACCAGTCCGAGTGAACGGCCTTGGCCGACGCGGAAACTGACGCCCCGCAGCGCCCAGGGATGGTCCGGCGAGTAACGGAACCACACGTCCCGGAACTCGATGCCCGAGGACAACTCGGGTACCGGCAAGGGTTTCTGCGGCACGGGAAGGTCCGTCTCACCGTCGACGACGGACAAGTAGTGGCGGAACATGAGCAGTTGCTGATGGGACTTGGCGATGTCCCGCATGAGGCCGGCGCCCGCGGACTGGACTCCGGCCACGGACGCGATCATCAGCGACACGTCACCCAGGGAGATCCGCCCGCTCAGCGCCGCGAGCACCGCCCAGATGACGGCCGCGCCCGCCCCGCTCGCGGTGACGAGACCGGACAGGGTCTGAGCCGTCAGCTCCTGCCGGTCGAGCTTCGCCCGGACCGAGTTGGCCTTGAGCTTCTCGCGGGTCATCCGTGCGGCGAGCGGTCCGCCGATGTCGAACAGCCTTATCTCCTTGGCCGCCTGAAGGTTCGTCAGCAGTTCCCGGTAGAAGATCTCGCGCCGCTCCGTCGGACCGATCTGCCAGTAGGCGTTCACCCTGCGCCTGGCGAGCCACATCTCCGAGGCCAGCACCGGCACGACGGACAGGACGACGACCACAGGCAGCCACCAGGCGAGCAGCACCAGGGAACCCAGGAAGCCGCCGGCCATGGCCACCGCGCGCACCACGGACAGCATCGTGCCCACCAGTACGCCGGGAGTGGCGCCGCCGTGCTGCTGCGCGAGCCGCAGACGGTCCACGAACTCCGGGTCCTCGAACCGGGCCAGTCCCACGAGCCGGCCCGTCGCCTCGTAGAGCTGCTGCTGTGCCAGCAGGCCCACGGCACGCTCGAACTCCTTGTTGGCGTACATGAGCACCTGTGGCAGGCAGCCGGTGAACAGTCCCGCGATAGCCAGGCCCACCGCCAGGAGGACGACATGGCCGCGCTGTGCGCCGCCGCCGTGGGTGAGGTCGTCGAGCAGCGACTTGGTCAGCCACGCGGCGGCCACGGGGGTGACGGCGCTCGCCAGGGTGAGCAGCGCGAGGACGCAGGTTCCCCCGCGCGAGGCACGCCAGGTCAGCCTCAGCGCCTTGAGGATGGCCTGCGCTGTCGTCACGCGTCCACCAAGGACGACACGTTCCCGATCAGTGAACCCGCGGCCCGGACCGTCCTGTCCGGGCCGATCACCGCGAGCGCCGGGTACACCCGTGCGGCCAGCGCCAAGGACACCGGGCCGTCCAGTTCCTCGATGACCACGGTGGCCACGGGTTCGGCGAGCGCACGCTTCGACTCGACCTGCTCGGGCGTCCCCACCATCAGGGCGAGTGCCCGCTCGCGGGGGATCCCGCGGTCACGGACGAACGAGACGAACTCCGGCAGCCGCTCGTCGCACTTGCCGCAGCCGTGGGCGAAGACGCCGACCACGGTGTGCCCGTCCGTCAGGAAGTCGTCGGACAGGTGCTCGCCCTTGGTGGTGACGGTGGTGAACGTCCCCACCTGCTCACCCACCGCCAGCATCACGTCGGGGGTGCCCGGGGTCAGGTCAAGGCCGCTGTACTTGGTCCGCTCCTCGATCTCGCGCAGCCGCCGCAGAACTCCCGCGGTGAGCGCGATGTTCAACGCGCAGAGTGCCCCGAACAAGGCGGTCAGTGCGATGACGTACGGCATGGTTCTTACCCTTCTTGGCTGAGCGGACGAAGCAGCCGGGAGATGTCGTCGGTGAGCAGCGTCACGCCGGCCGCCGCGGCGCCGAACACGAGCGAGGTGGTCACGCCCGCGACTCCGTCGGCGTCCCCGCTCGACGTCAGCGCGGCGAGCACGCCGGTCAGCGAACCGGCCAGCAGGAACGCGTTCCTGACCAGATGCGCGGGGCCCACGGGAGCCGAGGAGGCCGTGCCGAAGCAGCGGCACGCGACCTGCTCACCGCGCCGCACCGTCGTACCGATGGCCATGGTGAAGGCACTCAACAGGGCGGTGGCGAGGGCGAATCCGGCGAGGGATGCCGTCGGCAGCGCGAGGAGAACGACGATCACCGCCTCCGTCGCAATCACCGCCACGGCTGTGGGCCCGGCGGGCAGGCGCGGGGCCAACGCCCTTACGGAGTCGGTGAATCCGAGAAACGCGTGCCGGCCTTTGAGCTTTCCCGCCACGGAGATGACGAATACAAGGGTGATGAAGACACGGCAGGAGATGAGAACATGGACCATGGAGGGTTCACCTCTGGATGACTGCGTCGCGCCCCGCTATCACCGGGGCGCGACGCTTCGTTCATGTCACGTCACTGTGCCGCTTTCCGGCACGGCTCAGCAGTTGTCCGAGTCCGTGCAGCCCGTCTGCGACCAGAACGACGTGCCGTCGCTGCACTTCCAGTAGAGGTCTTCCTTCCAGTACCAGAAGGCGCAGTGCGGGTTGCAGACCCTCTGCTCGATCCAGCAGCCATTGGCGCCGGACGACGTGGCGTGCGCCGCCTGACTCGGAACGATGTGGCTGAGCAGCTTGTCGGCCACAGCGGTAAGAGTGCGCATGGTGTCTCCTCTCGGTTGTGTTGCGTGTTCCTGTGAAAGAAACGCTAGGCGTACGGCAGTTGGCGAACTATCCACAGGATGATCGGATCCGAGCGGTTTCCGGATAGCCACGAAGGCCGGCCGTCTTTGACGGCGCGGTGCCGTAAGTGGCCTTGTAGAACGCGGCGAAGCGTCCGAGATGGACGAATCCCCAGCGCAGCGCCACGTCGGTGACCGTGCCGTCGTCCCGGCCCTCGGCGATCGCGAGGAGGTCCCGGTGGGCGCTGTCGAGCCTGACCCTGCGCAGGTACGTCAGCGGGGTGGTGCCGAGGTGGGCGCGGAAGGCGGCTCTCAGCGCCGGGAGGCTCAGCCGCGCGGCGAGTGCCATGTCGGCGGTGGACAGCGGTTCACCGGCGTGCTCCTCGCAGTACGTCATCGCCCGGCGCAGTGCGCTCGGCAGTGCGGCGTGCCGGGACGAACGCCGCAGGGATTCGCTGATGTTGCTGGGCTGGCTGTCCAACAGTCCGTGCACCAGCAGTTGTTCGAAGTGCCGCGTACCGAGGGGAGAGCAGGCGAGGAGCCCGCTCTTCATCGCCTCCGCGAAGGCGTGCAGTGCCCGTAACCAGCCCTGTGAGCCCGGACATCGGACGTCGATGGCCGGTGCGAACCGGACCGGGACGCTCTGGTCGACGGAGATGCCGCGCAGCTCGATCGCCTTGTCGACAACCGGTCGAGGGATCCGCAGGATCCGCATGTCGGTGTCGTGGGAGCGACGGATCTCCAGCCGCTGTCCCGGGCTGACGACATCCTGCGCGGCGGCCACGGGCTCGCCGTCGACGGCCAGACTGTGGCGACCGGCCCGGGGAAGGTGGATCAGGTACTGCCCCTGCCGCGCGACGGTACGTATCGACACGTCGGCCCCATGGCCCAGGGTGTAAAGGGCCATGTCGCCTTCCGAGTTGCTCATCCGGAAGCGGGCCGGCCCGGTCGCTTTCCCGAGCAGTCTCATTTGGTGCGGGGTGAATTGGGCGGTCAATACCTCGTGCATACGCGTCAGGTCACGCCCCTCGTACAGGACGGACTCCATGACGTTCTCCACTCGTACTCCTTGATCGCTGGTACGGAGGCAGCCCGGCGTTCGGCGAAAGCCGAGAGAAGGCCGGGTCGCTCGCCTGGATCGGTGCCAAGTGCCACGCGATGAAGGGCGATGGACCGCGCGAGGAATCAGCCCTTTCCGGGCTCAGGGGCCCAGGGGTGGTTACCGGGCTGTGGAGTGCTGCTGCCGGGGCGGCTTCATGGGGATGCGGGCAGCAGCAGATCCGCGCGGCGATGTCGCCGGAGCGTTCCGGGGATGCGAGGCGCGGGCATGCGGACGGGCCGGGTACTGGCCCGGAAAATGCTCGCCTATGGGATGCGCGCCTCGTGGAACTTCATCGGTGACGGCAGTTCTCTCCGTTGCGGTTTCTCTGTTCCGGCTGCGGAGGCGGCCGCGCCTACCGGTGGCGTCTCGGACGAGTCGGACCGTCGGCCTCGTGGGTGTGCGAAGTACGTACTCGGCTCACGTGGGCTCCCTCGGTCGTGCCATGTGTGACTCCCCCCGTTGGGAGCAGTGACAGTTTTCCCCGATCGCGGAGCGGGCCGCGAGCTTTTCGACTCTCCCTGAAATGGAATCGGAGATTCAGGGCGGGAGGAGAGCGAGTGACCGAGGAGCGACGCATGCGGCGCGCCGACCGCACCGACCGCACCGAACTGGCCGCACCGGCTGACCGGCTGACCGGCTGACCGGTGGATGATCTCCCCCGGCACTCGGACCCCGTCCCGCGTCAAGCAATCTTTACCTCGCGCAAGGGTCTCCTTTCCCTGCACTCCGCGTACGACCGGGCAGCCGCACCGCCCGTATCCGGAGGCCCCATGCCCCTCTCGCGCAGCACGCTCGGATCCCTCGCCGTCGGCGGGGCGCTCGCCACCACGCTGGCCGCCCTCGCCTACCCCAGCATGCTCGGCATCCAGACCACGGCCTCCAACCAGGCCCGGATCATCGCCAACACGCAGTGGGGCCCGCTCACCGAGGCCGACCGCAACTTCGTGGTCTTCGTGCGCTCCGCCGGTCTCTGGGAGAGCCCCTCCGGATCCCTGGCCATGCAGAAGGGCACGACCCCGGCCGTACGCGAGGCCGGCCGGCACCTGGTCGTCGGTCATGCCGCGCTCGACGCCAGCTGCCGCACGATCGCGCCCGAACTGAACATCACCCTCCCCGATCAGCCCACGCCGCAACAGCAGGGCTTCCTGGCCAACTTCCGCTCGGACAAGGGCAAGCAGTTCGACTCCGACTTCGCCAACACCCTGCGGATGACCCACGGTTCGATCTTCAACGTCATCGCCAAGATCCGCTCCACCACCGAGAACACCTTGGTGCGCGCGCTCGCCGACCAGGCCAACAACGTGGTCCTGGACCACATCACCCAGATGGAGAAGACCGGCCTGGTCAACTTCAACCAGGTCAACTTCCAGGAGACCGCCCCGCCCAAGCTCCCCGCCGCACAGGTGACACCACCGGTGCCGCAGCCGGGCGCACCCCTGGTCACTCTCACGGTGCCCCCGGGGCTGGCGACGGACGGGGTACCGACGGGACCGGCCGCGACGCCCTCCCCCTCGCCGACGGGATGACCGGGGAAGGGGGCGCGGCCGGTTTCGCCCTGTGGCGGCACGTCACATGTTGATCATGTGTCCGGCGAGCCCGTGCACCGCTTCCTTCACCGCCTCGCCCAGGGTCGGGTGGGCGTGCACATTGCGGGCGACCTCGTGGACGGTGAGGTCCCACTGCTGGGCGAGGGTGAGTTCGGGGAGGAGTTCGGTGACGTCGGGGCCGATGAGGTGGCCGCCGAGGAGTTCGCCGTACTTCGCGTCGCTGATCAGCTTCACGAACCCGGTGGTGTCACCGAGGCCGTGCGACTTGCCGTTCGCGGTGAACGGGAACTTCGCCACCTTGACGTCATGGCCCAACTCCCGTGCCTGCGCCTCGGTGTAGCCGAAGCTGGCGATCTGGGGCTGGCAGTAGGTGGCGCGCGGGATCATCGCGTAGTCCAGCTCCATCGTCTCCGCGTCCGCGAGGGTCTCGGCGGCGATCACACCCATCGCCTCGGCGGCGTGCGCGAGCATCAGCTTCGCGGTGACATCACCGATGGCGTACAGGTGCGGCACGGACGTACGGCACCGCCCGTCGACGTCGATCGCGCCGCGTTCGGTCACCGCCACGCCCGTGTTCTCCAGGCCGAAACCGGTGACGTTGGGCGCGAACCCGATCGCCTGGAGCACCTTGTCGGCCTCCAGGACCTGCTGGGCGCCGTCCTTGCCGGTGACCGTGACGCGGACCTGCGGTCCCGACTCGTCGATCGACTCGACGCGGGTGGAGGTGAGCACGTCGATGCCCAACTTGCGGTACTGCTTGGCGAGTTCGGCGGAGACCTCGACGTCCTCCAGGGGCGCGACCCGGTCCAGGAACTCGACGATCGTGACCTTCACGCCGTAGTTGTGCAGGACGTAGGCGAACTCGATGCCGATGGCGCCGGCGCCCGCGATCACGATCGACTGCGGGAGCTCCTCGGCGAGGATCAGCTCCTCGTACGTCACCACGCGCGCGCTGCGCTTGGTGCCGGGCAGCAGCCTGGGCGTGGCGCCGGTGGCGATGATGCAGTGCTCGAACCCGATCGTGCGGGTCTCGCCGTCGTAGCCCGCCACCTGGAGCGTGTGCGGGTCGAGGAAGGTGCCGCGACCGTCGATCTCCGTGATCTTGTTCTTCTTCATCAGGTAGTGGACGCCCTTGACCCGGCCGTCCGCGACCCTGCGACTACGGCGGAACGCCTCCCCGTAGTCGAAGGAGACCTCCCCCTCGACCTTGATCCCGAAGGTCTTCGCCTCGCGGGTGAAGATGTGCGCCAACTCGGCGTTGCGCAACAGCGCCTTGGTCGGGATGCAGCCCACGTTCAGACAGACACCGCCCCAGTACTTCTCCTCGACCACCGCGACCCGCTTGCCGAGCTGGGCGGCACGAACGGCGGCGACGTATCCGCCAGGACCCGCGCCGAGTACGACGACATCGAACCGCTCGTCCTGCGAGTCCTGCGCGTCCTGCTGACCCATCGAAAGATCCTTTCCCACCGGGAGGTCCACACCCGAAGGCCCGTCCTCCGGAGATCCTCTACGGTGTCCAGGATGCGCGCTCGTGCACGATTACGCGCACGAGCGCGACGGAGAGGTCGGTCTCACATACGGAGAGAGCCAGGGCGCTCGTGAGGGACTGAACGCGGGCCTCCGCCCGTCGAGCGTGACGACGAGGTGGATGCCCCACCCCGGAGCAGGACCACATGAGGTCTGGGCACTGGCCGCCCGCCTCGGCGTCCCCGGCCTGGGCCGGATGTGGCTCTCGACCTCGGCGCCGCCTACATCGGCGTGCTGACCTGCACAGACGATGAGGGCTTGCGGACGAGCGGCTCAACACCGTGCTGTGCGACCTGAATCCGGCCGGTACTCCCGTCGGCGTATGCGCGCGGGCATTCCCGCTCCTACGGTGGGGAGGTGACGACCTTCGACCGTGTGTCCGCCCGGCTGCGGGCGTTGCCGCCGGGTGCCGTGGATCTGCTGGTGGTGGCGGTGGTCGGGATGTTCACCGGGTCGGACGCGGCGGTGAACGAGCCGCCGTACCGGCAGGCGGACCGGTTCACCTGGCTGCTGCTGGCCATCTCGCTGGTGGCGCTGGTGTGGCGGCGGCGGTGGCCGGTGCCGGTCGCGGTGGTGACGGGGGCGGCGTGTGCGGGCTGGGCGCTGTACGGGCACATCGGGGAGCTGCTGAACCTGCCGGTGATCGTCGCGCTGTACACGGTCGCGGTCCAGGGCGACCGGCGGCGGACCCTGTGGACCGGGCTCGTCGCCTCCCTCACGTCGGGTGTGGTCGCCCTGCGGGTCGGCAAGGACGTGGTGAACCCGCAGGGCTTGCCGGTGCTGGAGATGCTGTGGCCGCTGGTGCCTCTGCTGCTGGGCGAAGTGGTGCGCACACGGCGGCAGTTGCTCACCGAGTACGCCGCCCGGGCCGCGCGCACCGAGGCGGACCGGGAGCGGGAGGCGATGCGCCGGGTCGGCGAGGAGCGGGTGCGGATGGCCCGCGAGCTGCACGACGTCGTTGCGCACACGGTGACGGCGATGACCGTGCAGGCGGGTGTGGCCCTGGACGCGTTCGACGTGCGGCCGGAGGTCGCGCGACGAGCGATGCGGCACGTGCGGGAGGCGGGCAAGGAAGCGGTACGGGAACTGCGGGCCACGGTGACCGTGCTGCGGGAGCCGGAGGACGAGCCGGTCGAGCCGGCACCGGGGATCGGTCAACTCCCCTCCCTGGTCGATCGGTTCGCGGGCGGCGGCGTCGAGATCACACTCCGGCAGGAGGGGACCCCCGAGGGGCTGTCACCGGTGGTCGGGCTGACCGCGTACCGGATCGTGCAGGAGGGGCTCACCAACATCGTCAAGCACTCCGGCGCCCGGCACGCGGCGGTCTCCGTCGTCCGGAGGGACGGCCTGCTGGCGGTGGAGGTCGTCGATGACGGACCGCTGTCCGGGGCGCCCGCGGCCGGTGGCTTCGGGCTGGTCGGGATGCGGGAGCGGGCCACGGCGGCCGGGGGCACGATCGACTACGGGCCGCTGCCCGCCGGGGGCTTCCGGGTCCGGGCCGAACTCCCGGCCGGCGAGGACCGTGGAGTGGAGCGACCGTGACCGTGCGCGTAGTGCTCGCGGACGACCAGACCGTCGTACGGGCGGGCTTTCGCGCCCTGTTGGACCTGACCGACGACCTGGTCGTGGTCGCGGAGGCGGCCGACGGAGCGCAGGCCGTCGAGGTGGTGCGGATGACCCGGCCCGATGTCGTCCTGATGGACATCCGCATGCCCGGCGTCGACGGCATCGAGGCCACCCGGCGCATCGCCGCCGACGCCGCGCTGGACGGCGTACGTGTGGTCGTGCTCACCACGTACCAGGTCGACGCGTACGTCTTCGAGGCGCTGCGGCACGGTGCGGCGGGCTTTCTGCTGAAGGACATCGAGCCGGACGAACTGCGGGAGGCGATCCGTACGGTGGCGGCCGGGCAGAGTCTCCTCGCCCCGGCCGTCACCCGCGCGGTCGTGGAGGAGTTCGCCCGGCTGAAGGCCCCCGAGGCGACGGGTGCCGAGCGCCTTGCCGTGCTCACCGAGCGGGAGCGGGAGGTCATGGCGCTGGTCGCGGCCGGGCTGAGCAACGAGGAGATCGGCCGCGAACTGGTCATGAGCCCGCTGACCGCGAAGACCCACGTGAGCCGGGCGATGACCAAGCTGGGAGCGCGGGACCGGGCGCAGCTGGTGGTGCTCGCGTACGAGACCGGGCTGGTCAGGGCAGGCGAGCGATGACGCTACTCCCGCGGGAGTAGCCGCGGACTCCCCTCGGCGGATGCCCGAATCGGCCCCGCTTCCTACCGTCGTCGGCATGATCGACGCACATGACCTCACGAAACGCCACGGCGGCCGGACGGCCGTCGACCGGCTGACCTTCACCGTCCGGCCCGGCCGGGTCACCGGCTTCCTCGGACCCAACGGCGCCGGCAAATCGACCACCATGCGCCTGGTCCTCGGCCTGGACACCCCCACTTCGGGCACGGTCAAGGTCGGCGGCAGGCGGTACGCCGAACTGCCCGCACCCCTGCGCACGGTCGGCTCCCTGCTCGACGCCCGAGGCGTGCACGGCGGCCGTACCGCACGCTCGTACCTGACCGGCCTGGCCTCGAGCAACCGCCTCCCGCGCCACCGGGTCGCCGACGTCCTCGACCTGACCGGCCTGACCGAGGCGGCGGGCCGACGGGTGAAGGGTTTCTCGCTCGGCATGAGCCAGCGGCTCGGCATCGCCGCCGCCCTGCTCGGTGACCCCGAGGTGCTGATCCTCGACGAGCCGGTCAACGGCCTGGACACCGAGGGCGTCCGCTGGATCCGCACGCTCCTGAAGTCCCTTGCCGCACAAGGCCGTACGGTCTTCCTCTCCAGCCATCTGATGAGCGAACTGGAGCTGACCGCCGACCATGTGATCGTGATCGGCCGGGGCAGACTGCTGGCCGACACCAGCGTGCGCGACTTCATCGAGACCAACTCCCGCGCCCATACGCTCGTCCGCTCCCCGGAGCCGGAGAGTCTGCGGGAGCTGATGCAGGCCAGGGGCGCGGCCGTACGGCTGGACGCGCGGGGCGGCTGGCGGGTGGACGGTCTCGACGCCGCCGCTATCGGCGACCTGGCCCGCGACCACGGCATCGCCGTCCATGAACTCACGCCCGCGCACTCCTCGTTGGAAGAGGTCTACACAGCCCTCTCCCACGAGTCCGCCGAATACAGCACACCTCAGGAGGCTGTGCGATGACGACCGCCTTCATGGATGTGCGGGCCGGGTTCCCGCAGGCCCTCGCCCACGAGTGGATCAAGTTCCGCGGCGTGCGTTCCCTGGTGTGGACGGCGTGCGCGGTAGCCGTCGTCCCGGTGGCGGGCGCGGCGTTCGTCGCGGCGACCGGCAGTCTGCGACCCGACGACACGGTGCTCGGCGGCAGCCTCAGCCTCACCGTCGTGGCCCAGATCCTGGCCGCCGTGCTGGGCGCCCTGCTGATCACCGGCGAGTACGGCAGCGGCGGTCTGCGCACCACCTTCGCCGCCACCCCGCGCCGCACCACCGTGCTGGCCGCGAAGGCGACCCTGGCCGCGGGAGGGACGTACGGCCTCGCCCTGCCCTCCTGCACGCTCGCCCACCTCACCGGCGACGCGATGCTCGCGGACGGCCGGTACGCCCAAGGGGAGCCGTGGCCCGCCCTGTTCGGGATCGCCGCGTCCTTCGCCGTGGCCGCGCTGCTCGGCCTGGCGGTCGGCACCCTCCTACGGCACTCCGCGGGCGCGGTCGCCACCGTGATCGGCGTGCTGCTCCTGCCCTCCCTCCTCGGGCCGCTCTTCGGTGACGCCCGGCGCTGGGTCGCGGGTGCCTCCCCGACGGCCGCCCTGCAGAAGCTCACACAGACCTCGGACGCGACCGCAAAGACCGCCGGCAGCCTCGGCGCCTGGCCGTCCCTGCTGCTGGTCGCCGGCTGCACGGCGGCCCTGCTCGTGCTCGCCTCCGTGACGTTGAACAGGCGGGACGCATGACACAACAGCCCTCTCATGAAAGGGGATTGACCATGCCGTGGAGTCCTGGCCGCTTACGGCTGCTTCTCGCCCTGGTCGTCGGCGGCCTCCTGCTGCCGACCGGTGTCTCCCGCGCGGAGGCCGACACGGTTCCACCCGCGCCGCACGGTGTCCGGGTCACCGCCGAGGAACGGGTGAGTGGACGTCTCGTCGACCTCACGGTCGACTCACCGGCCCTGGGCCGCGCCGCGAAGGTCCGGCTGCTGACCCCGGACGGCTGGCAGAAGCGACGGCCCGGCGACCGGTGGCCCGTCCTGTACCTCCTGCACGGCGGCTTCGAACCGGAGACGTACAAGACCTGGACCCGCGAGTCCGACGTCGAGGAGCTGCCTCAGCTCCGGAATGTCCTGGTGGTGATGCCCGAGGGAGGCCGGATCGGCTTCTACAGCAACTGGTGGAACCACGGCGCCGGTGGCCCGCCGGCCTGGGAGACCTTCCATCTGGACGAACTGCGCCCGCTGTTGGAAGGGGGCTACGGAGCCGGGAGCCGCCGAGCGGCGGCCGGGCTGTCGATGGGCGGCTTCGGCGCGGTGTCCTACGCGGCCCGGCGCCCCGGCATGTTCCGCGCGGCCGCGAGCTACAGCGGTCCCGTCCATCTCCTCCACCCGCGGATGCGCGAGGTGTGGCCGCAGATGGAGGAGGCGTACGGCGGCGACCTGGACGCCCTGTGGGGAGACCGGGTCGCCCAGCGTGCCGTCTGGCAGGCGCACGACCCGCACCACCTGGCCGAACGCCTGGGGCACACGCCGGTCTACCTCTCGACCGGGGACGGCACCCCGGGACCGCTCGATCCGCCGGACAGCGCTTACGACCCGGCGGAAGCCGTCATCCACGAGCTGACCCGATCCCTGGACACCCGGCTGCGCGAGATCGGCGCTCCGGTGACCAGCCATTTCCACACCGGTACCCACCATCCGGCCTACGGAGAACGGGAGTTGCACCACTCACTACCGATGCTGCTGCGCGCCCTCGCGCCCTGATGCGGGCGCCGCTCTTCAGGTCGTTCTTCTTCGACACCAGCCGGGTCTGCATCTGGACGATCAATGCCATCGCGGGTCGCCTGAACCTGGACCTGGACCTAGCCCTGGACCTGGACCTGGACCTGGACCGCAAGACCGTACGCCGCTTCCGCGACACCGAACCTCGACGAGCTGCCGGCCTCCGCCCGCGAGAGCCGCCCCAACGGCGTGTCGGATCTCGACGCCGTCACCGCAGGCCTCACCCTCCCGTGGAGTTCCGGTGTAGTCGAGGTACACGTGAACCGGGTTAAAACACTCAAGAGAGCCATCTACGCGCGGACGTCCTTCGAACTTCTCCGAATCCGCATCCTGATCGGCCGGCAAGCGTGATCTCTTAAAGCAGAGGACTCTGGCTGCGAGCGGTTGTACCGTCAGGCGCCGTGAGTACGGACATCCACGGCGGTATCGAGTTCCGCCATCCCGGCGTCGGCACGGACTACTACGAGGGCGAGCCGTGGGTCGGCGCAATGGATCTCTGGCCCTTGTACGACGAGACCGACTACGCATCCTTCGGATGCCTCTTCGGCGTGCGCAACTACGCGGGCTACCCGCCCCTGGCCGCGGATCGTGGTTTGCCCGACGACTTGTCCAGTGGGCTGCGCGAGCGCCTTCAGCCTTGGGTGGCAGACGGCCACCTGGCTGGGGCTACCTGGGTCAGCTGGGCCGAGATCGCGGGACTGGATCCAGCAACTGCTCCGGAGCACTACATCGGCCGGCTCACATGGTCATCCCTGGCGAAGCCCTCGATGCTGCATCAGCAACTTGTTCCGGCTGATTGGTCCCCGGAGTTGGTTGCTGCGGTGGGTCCACCCCCACAGGAACTGGAAGGAGGCGACCATTACGTCGAGTGGAACAGCGGAGACCTGCTTTGCCGGTACGAGTCGTTGACGGCTGGTTCCATCCTGGGCCCCAGGTCCCACTGGCCACACGTGTTTGCCGTTATGAAAGCTCTGGCGGATCGTTTCGGTGATGACGCCGTTCGACTCGTCGCGGCCTTCGACTGATCAAGGACTCGTCAGCTGGTCGATCACGGAACTGCGGCCAGAGCCGTTTTTTCACGAATCGCCATCACTGCGCGGGAGCGGGGCGGCTTTGTCGTGCGTGCGTCGACGCCTTCACGTCGACCGTCGACGTGAAGGCCACTGGGTGATGTCAGCAGGGACGGACGTACCAGACGGGGGTCCAGTCGTAGCTCGCGTGGCCGAAGGGAGCGGCAGGCGTGATGTCGATGACCGTACGGTTCTGGTCCTTCATCAGGGCCTGGGTGCCACGGGTCTGGAGGTTGTAGTACGAGCCCCGGCCGGTCCAGTCTTGTAGCGCGTAGTCCTGGCAGAAGTAGAGGGAAAGTCGGTCGCCCATGCCCAACTCCTGGCGGTACATGCAGAAGTAGTCCTGGTCGCAGTCCCACTGCGCCGCGGCACGGCTCTTGGCCGACGTGTTCAACTCACGCACGTACTTCTCGCCGGGAACGGTGACTGTCAGGACGGCACCGTCGGCCAGGGCGATCTCGTTCGCCGCGACCTGCCGCCCGTCGTGACGAGCGAGGTAGCGGTCCACCTTCGTCTGGAGAGCTTCGGCATCGCCTCGGCCGAGGCCGGCGGTGCGGGCCTGTTCGGCGAAGGCTCCCTGGGTGTGGGTCGGCTGCGCGGATGCCGGTCCCGCCAAGCCCATGGACAACACGGCCACGGCCGCAGCCGCGAGAGATGTGTAGCGCTTCAATGTGGACATGCCTTTCCCCTCCTGACGAGCCATGAACAACGAGGAACTTGGGAGAACGTATGCGGGCTGCCTCGCGGTGTCTTCCTGACATCTGTCAGGAAGACACCGCGAGCAAGCTGTGCGGTTCGTCCGAGGGAAGAGCGCGGTCACAGGCCGGACTCACCGCGCGGTGGCAGTCCGGCCGTGCGGCAAATGTCGTCGATGACGCCCATGGTCACGACGGCGTCCCCGGCCTAGGTGAGGATCGGACCGCCGTCGAGGACCGCAGCGCCGAAGGCGGACACCTGGGAGGCATAGCTGGAGGATTGCCGGGCCACTCGCACGCGCCGAACCGTACGGCCGCACGCGCCGCGACGACACTGAGCACGCTCCAGTCCCGGTTCGGGCCGCAGATCGACGACGGGACCATCAACCCGGAGTCACGCAGAGCGGCGGTATGTTGCGACACCGCCACCCTCACAGTGGGGTCCTGCCACCGTCCGCACGTTCATCGATTGGCACGGTGATCCCAAAGCGCTGCAGAAGCTCTTCGAGGACTGAGTGACCGAGACGATGCGAGTCTGCGGGTGGGCCCGCACCCGCAGCCCCGCCAACCTGCTCAGCCCTCAAAGAGCAACTCTCCACACGCACGGGCAGTTCGCCGCCTGCTGTTCGGGCCTTGTCGAAGCGAACTAGGCGGCGCTCAGTCCTCCCGCGCGACGATCTCGTTGAGCTCTGGATGCCTCAGGGCAGGTTCGTCCATCGATGCGAGGAGATGTTGTCGTTGAGCCACTCCCCTGAACCGGGGCCCGTGTTCGCGTCGAAGGTCCACTGGCGTAGGTCGCTGAGCCCTACGCCGTTGTAGACGCCCCGGCGTGCACCTGTGTAGTTCAGGCCCCAGTACACCCAGATGTCGTCCAGGCTGCCGGGGTAACCGTTGTTCCAGAGCGAGCTCACTTGGTTGCGGCAACTGCCCCAGTCCGGAGCTTCTCCCGACCAGTCGTCGCACCATCCCGAATAGCCGGTGTTGTAGTAGACGTGGAGATAACCGTCGGCGAGCTGGCTCTTTGCAGGCACGGGAACGGGTTCCGATGCCTGAGCGGCCAGCGGAGTGGCTGCCACCGTCACAACGGCGAGAGCCGCGCCGATCAGTGTTGTGCGCACTTTGCCCATGTTCTTTCCTCTCGTTGCGGATTTCGGGTTCAGGAGGATGTGCCGGCCTTCCGTGTGAGCTGGCGGGCACGGGAGAGTGCGTTCAGTTGCATTTCCCGGTAGGTACGCACGTCCCTGTATTGCCGGGCAAGGCTGCGGGCATAGCGCCGGTCCAAATCCTGTGCAGCCTTGGCCAACCCTGACGTGCGGGCGCACCGCGCCTCGGTGACGGCAAGTGCGATTTCCTCGCTCCTGGAAAGGGGAGGCCTGCGCGAGCCGGTCGCCGTTCGCAGGTCGGCCGGACTCGTATACGGATGGCCGGCTGCCCGCATGCACGCGGACCAAGGCTTGACCGCCTCGGCGAACCGCGGATCCTCGGTGACTCTTGCATGCCGGATCTCCGTGACCGCGTCGGCGGTGACTTTCGCCTGGAACCATTTCTCCAGGTTGCCGTAGAGCGTCGCATCGGCCTCCGACTGGCAGCCCTTGGGGCTGCGTTGGTACTGCATGCCGTCGGGGGTCTTGGCCGTCACCGTCAGGGGACGAGAACCGTTGGCTGCGGTCAGAGCCGCTGCCTGCCGTTTGGCCGGGAGCCCACGAAAATACCGCTGATTGACATCTGTTTTCCTCAGCTCGGACAGATCGTGCTGTATATCCGTGCCGTAACCGTGCTCTTTGGCCCATGCCACATCGTTGAGCACGTAAGGAAAGTCCCGAGCCTCTGGAACCGGGTTCTCTTTGACCGGCCGGTATTCGAAGCCCTTCCGCTGCATGCAGTCACGCAGCAAAATCTGGCCGGCTTCATGCAGAAGACTCAACTCCTGCCGCGACGGCTCACGCGGCTCTCTTCCGACCGCAGCAGTGGAGGAGTTCGACGGGGAAACAGCAAACGTAAGAATGCCCCCTGCCAAGACCAAGGTCACGCACGCGACGCCGAGCACGACAAAGCGGCTTCTTGCGCCGGGAGTTCGCCGGAATACGGTCACCATTGCCTCCTTTGTCGTCTCCCGGTCGGCCACCCGCCCCGGCATGAACACGTCACTCTGGTATCGCCTTCAGATACTCGCGTGACCGGTCCGCGACCGGCAAAGATTTCAATAATGTTCGAAACGTTGGACACAGCGATGGAGGATCAGACACACGGCGACGCCCGGAACGAATCGCGCAGTTCGTCGTCTCCGCGCGAGCGGGGGTGTCCGGCGTCTATGCGTCGCGCAGGTTCGTGCCGGACGGGGTGAACTCCAGCCAGCATCCGTCACTCTCCGCGACCAGATCTCGGGGATGAAAACGGGTACTTCGCAGGTCGAACGCCATCCTTCTGGCAGTTTCGTACATGGCCGCCTGGCCTACGACGCCTGCTTCCACGCCGGTCATGTGCATCGCCCGTTCCACGCCCGGAGGCCGACGAGGCGTGCGGGTTGGCCCGCCGACAGGTGACTACAGCGTGAGGCGGTCCGCTTCGGCCAGCAGCAGATCGCCAAAGGGCTGAAAGCCAATACTGCAGGCATAGACGCCACTGACGACTCGGTGGACAGTTCCCCATTCCCAGATGGCGGTGGCATCCACGCCCGTGCGAGAGGCCAGTTGCTCAGTCCGCGCCCAGAGGTCATCGCCGAGGTCTGGGTTGCAACGCAGGATTGTGCCGAGATCACACGCCGGTTCGGCCCGCAGCCCGGCTGGATCGATGAGCTTGTAGCTGCCGTCACTCGCCTGCAGGGCGTTCATCTCGTGGATATCACCGTGGACGAGAACCGCGGACCGATCGTCGTGGGCAAGGCGACGACGATTCATGCAATTCAGCGCGTCCGCCACAGTGGCCGGCGAACACGGTCGCCCCGCCTGTTCCCATAGTTCTGGCAGCCGATCGACGTACTGCTCAGCCAACTTCGCGCCGGTTGGAAGGTCAATGTCAGGACCGATCGGACGCCACAGGCGAACCGCCACTTCGCACAGCAAGGTGTGGCGGCTTGCAGGGTCGACGACGATGTCGGACATCGGCGCCCCCAGGCGCTCCAGCAGAAGGGCTCGTCGACCCACGTCTTCGCACAACAGCTTGGCGCATCCCCCTCCGTTCGCCAGGCGCAACACCGTGGCCTCCTGCTGGATGTCTCGACCTGGCACACCGATCTTGAGGACCGCCTGAGTTCCGTCAACAAGTGTCACCTCGACGGCCAGGGCAGCGTGACCGCCTGCGAAGCTGAACCCGATCATCAGAGACCACTCCTGGGCCAGCGAGTCGACCAGGCCTGGCAGCTCGTCCAGCCAGGATTCGTTCCCGTCGGCTATGACCGTCTTGCGGACCTGGTCAGGAATGTCGAGGGTCATGCCGCCAGCCTAGAGCCGTGATCGTTTTGGTTCGCCGACTTGGTTGAGGCTGCCGTCTTGAGGGGGCGCCCGGGGCTGCGCAACTCCAAGCGCACAAAGATGAGTTCGCCCTCAAGCACACCGTGCTCGGGCTGACATCCACAACGACGAACGACGTCGACACCGGATTCATCCGCGAACCGGCGGGACCGTTGAACTCCATGGCCACTGAAGGACGGGGGCCAGGCAGAAGCGCGCATCATCAGGTGCGGCGCGCCGAGGCCGAGTGATCGGGGCCAACAGCCGGAGACTCGAGCAGGGAGATCCAGGCGGTTACGCGTTTGCCGGACGGCTCAAGGTCCACGTGAAATCGCTCGGCGACGGCCACGACGATCTCCAAGCCGTGCTGGCCGACCCGGTGCGGGTCGAGGGAGCGACCGCCCGGTCGGACACGGGCGCTGTCCCGTACGGTCACTTCCACCTGGGTATCCGTGATGCGCAGATCCATCCGCGCGGGCCCGGGGGCGTATTTGTGGGCGTTGGTGACCAGTTCGCTGACCACGAGTCGCGTGAGGGCCAGCGCGCGGGCAGAGACGGGCACACCGTGATCCATGCGGGCGCTGGTGAGGAAATCGGCCGCGAGTTCGCGCGCCTGGGCAATGCAGGTGCCTTCGCCACTCAGCGGCACAGTGGTCCACAGGGAGCGTGCGCGCGGCTTCTGTCCGTCATCTGCGTCAACAGACTCCACTTTTTGTCCCCTTCGTTCCGCTTGTTCACTCGGCTACCCATTGCGGATGGGCACACGCTCCTCAGGCTGGAATTGGTCGGCCGTCCAAGTCTCCCTTTCCCTGCTTCCTGGGCAGGATTCTTGTACGTGCTCGGGCCCGAGCGCATCAGCGAGCGCAGGCGAGGACACGGTGACGGACGCACTGCCAACCCGGCTCGGCGATCTGATGGTCAGCCAGTCCATGGTCGGCGACGTCCGCGTCATCGCCCTGAGTGGCGACTGGATCACACGGTCCGTGACCACGTGGCGAAGGTACTGAGTCCGCCGACCGACGCCGAGCCGTCCCGCACAGTGGCCGACTTCACTCGCGTGACCTTCATGGACTCAAGTGGCGTCAACGCCCTCATCGCCGCTCACCGAGCCGTCCAAGACGCTCAGGGCTGGCTGCGCATCGCCGGGCCCCAGCCGCAGGTCCTGCGCGTAATACAAGTCGTCGGCATCGACACCGTTATCGCCTGCTATCCCACACTTCGGCAGGCACTGGCCGGCTGATCTCACGGTACGGCGGAGGCCGAAGACACGGTTGCCGCGAGCCGGGGGCGCGGACGGCGCGCCGTGTTCGGCATCGGTGCTTGGGGTCGCCCGTGGCGTCCTCCTCCGACCACGCGCAGTCGGAGGAGGTGGCCCAGGAGGTCCTGGTGGAGGTGCGGCGCACCGCTCCGCGCTACCGGCCCGACCGCCGGACCGCCATGAACTGGATCCTGACCCGAGCTGCGAGGCATGCACCCAGGAGGCCGCCGAACTGTCCGCCACCGCGGCCCGAACAGGGAACAGCACAGATCAGCGCTGTGCTCGCCGCACCGGACGCCCGGACCCAGGCCATGACGCTGCCCGAAGGAGCCACCGGCACCGCGGTCATCTCCCGCAGCAGAACCCAGGCGGTGCTCATGGTCTCCGGAATGGCCCGCGCACCGGTCGGGAAGACCTACCAACTCTGGTACGACGAGGACGGCCCCATGCGCCTGGCCGGCCTGACGAACGCTGCCCGCGCCAACCAGACCATCCTCCAGCGAGGTGCCGTCGACGCGGCCTCGGGCATGGGCATGGGCATCACTGTCGAACCTTCGGATGGTTCGCAGCAGCCCACATCCGCACCGCTCGCCCTGACCCGCTTCCCCACCTGAGCGGGCACGGCCCCACGGTCGGGCGCGGCCACGTCCGCTCAAGCGACGCCTCGCGGCAGATCGGCCCAGACCGTGTGACCCCGGCGGTGATGCCGGTCGCCCCACGCGCGGGAGAGCGCCTCGACCAGCAAAAGCCCACGGCCGCCGCCGCTCAGAACAGCGGACGGACGCATCCACCTCGCCCGGATCGCCTTGATGTCGAAGCCAGGGCTCATGTCGCTGACCTGGATCATCAGCGACTGACAACCCGGCCGCCCGTGCAGAGCGAGCGACAGACGCACCGGCGCCCTGCCGTGCCCGAAGGCGTTGCCCAGCAGCTCGCTGACAACGAGCACGGCGTCCTCGGCCAGTTCGCTGCGCCCCCATCGCACCAGTTGTCCGCGCACGTCACCCCGCACGGAGCACAGACCGTTCTCCGGGGCGGGAGCGAAGCTCACGTAAGAGCTCTCCATGGCGCATCAGCTCCTCCAACTCTCACGGGTAATCCGTTGCAGGCGGCACAGCGGACGGGTTGAGAATTCGAGCAACCGGAAAATCCGGGACCCAATATCCGTAGCAGGTCCGGCCGCGGATTGGTCCGGGAAAAAGATTCATCCGATCGAGCAAACGGCCAATCCGGCAGGCCTTCGGGACCGGATTCCCCACGTGACCGACGACGAGAAGGAACTGCGAACTCTCCGGAATTCCCGCGGAATTCGCGACTGCCTCCAGTCGGTCCAGCCGATCTCGAACGATCTTTCTCATCCCCGTCTGCATGCGGCACTCGCCGCATGAGCAACAGGAGAACCGTCATGGACACCCGTATCCGCCGTACTGCCGTCGTCCTCGCCGCGGCGGCCGTCCTCCCGTTCGCCCTCAGTGCCTGCGGCGACAACGGCAGCGACTCCGCGAAGTCCGACACCTCCAGCAAGGCGTCGGCCCCCGCGTCCTCCTCCGACGACATGGCCGGTGCCGGCGCGACGACGTCCGACCAGCCCTTCGGTACGGCCTGTTCGGGCGTCCCGAAGAGCGGTGCGGGCTCCTTCGACGGCATGGCCAAGGACCCGGTCGCCACCGCCGCCTCCAACAACCCGGCCCTGTCCACCCTGGTCGCCGCGGTCAAGAAGGCCGGCCTGGTCGACACCCTCAACAACGCCCAGAACATCACCGTGTTCGCGCCCACCAACGACGCCTTCGCGAAGATCCCGAAGGCGACGCTGGACAAGGTCCTGGCCGACAAGGCGCAGCTGACGAAGATCCTCACCTACCACGTCGTGGGCCAGCAGCTCACCCC
>NZ_JBSFXO010000007.1:0-623754 GCF_053595415.1 Streptomyces sp. NPDC002499 | reverse complement strand
TCTGCCAAGGGCATGGCTGGTTGGCTACGTTCGGGAGGGATAACCGCTGAAAGCATCTAAGCGGGAAGCCTGCTTCGAGATGAGTGTTCCCACCCCCTTTGAGGGGTTAAGGCTCCCAGTAGACGACTGGGTTGATAGGCCGGATCTGGAAGCCCAGTAATGGGTGGAGGTGACCGGTACTAATAGGCCGAGGGCTTGTCCTCAGTTGCTCGCGTCCACTGTGTTAGTTCTGAGACAACGAACGGTTGTCGGCTAGAGCTTGAACCACACAACAGAAAAGTGTGCTTGTTCGCTCGAAACCATTAGGGTTTCGGTGGCCATAGCGTGAGGGAAACGCCCGGTTACATTTCGAACCCGGAAGCTAAGCCTTACAGCGCCGATGGTACTGCAGGGGGGACCCTGTGGGAGAGTAGGACGCCGCCGAACAATCTTTGGAGGACCCCTGGTCCCAGCGTCAAGCTGGGACCAGGGGTCCTTTTGTGTTTTGAATCAAGCTCCACCCGGAGCGCGCCGGCTACCCGGCTGCGCGAGAATGACTTGCGGTACCGAAGACAGGAGTCACCGATGTCCACCAACTCTCCCGAGGATCGACCGGAGCGCGACCAGCGGCGCCGGGAAAGTGGTGACCGCGGCGACCGTGGTGGTTACCGCGGAGGTCGCAGCGACCGCGGTGGCTCCGGAGCCACCGGCGGTTCCGCTAGCTCTGGTGGTTCCGGTGGTGCCAACCGTGGCGGTGGCTATGGGCGCCGCGACGACAACCGGCCCGCGCCCGGCCGACGCGATGACAATCGGGGTGGCTCCGGCGACCGCCGAGGCGACGACCGCGGTGACCGCGGTGGTTTCCGTCGGGATGACAACCGAGGAGGCGGCTACGCGGGTCGTCGCGACGACCGACGCGATGGCGACCGTGGCTCGCGCCCGTCGTTCCAGCGTGACGACCGCGGTGACCGTGGTTCCCGTCCGGCGGGGCAGCGCGATGACCGTGACCGTGGTTCGCGTCCCTCCTTCCAGCGCGATGACCGGGGGGACCGGGGTTCTCGTCCTTCGTTCCAGCGTGACGATCGGGATCGTGGTTCGCGTCCGTCGTTCCAGCGGGATGACCGTGACCGTGGGCCGCGTCGGGACGACCGTGGCGGCGACCGTCCGCCCTTCCGTCGTGACGACCGCGGTGACCGTGGTCCCCGTCCGGCCGGCCAGCGGGACGACCGCGGTGGCTTCCGACGTGACGATCGTCGCGATGACCGCCGTGACGGCGACCGAGGCAGCGCCCCCCGCCGTGATGACCGTAGGGACGACCGGGATCGTGGCTCACGTCCGTCGTTCCAGCGCGATGACCGTGGTGACCGGGGTTCTCGTCCTTCGTTCCAGCGTGATGACCGGGATCGTGGTTCGCGTCCGTCGTTCCAGCGGGATGACCGTGACCGTGGGCCGCGTCGGGACGACCGTGGCGGCGATCGCCCGCCCTTCCGTCGTGACGACCGCGGTGACCGGGGTGACCGTGGGGATCGGGGTTCTCGTCCGTCGTTCCAGCGTGACGATCGGGATCGTGGTTCGCGTCCGTCCTTCCAGCGGGATGACCGTGACCGTGGGCCGCGTCGGGACGACCGTGGCGGCGACCGTCCGCCCTTCCGTCGCGATGACCGGGGTGACCGTGCTCCTCGTCCGGCCGGCCAGCGGGACGATCGCGGTGGCTTCCGGCGTGACGACAGCCGAGGTGAGCGCAGCGGTGGCTTCCGGGGTCGGGACGACCGTGGTGGATCTGCGCCCCGGCGTGACGACCGTAGGGACGACCGCGGTGGGCGTCCCGGTGGCTTCCGGGGTCGCGATGACCGGCAGGGTGGCGGCGGCTACCGCGGCCGGGACGACCGGGACCGGGACAGGGACCGTGAGCCGATCAAGCGGCTGCCGATCCCCGAGGACGTCACCGGCGAGGAGATCGACAAGGATGTACGGCAGGAGCTGCAGAGCCTGCCCAAGACGCTTGCCGAGGACGTCGCGAAGAACCTGGTGATGGTTGCCCGGCTCATCGACGAGGACCCCGAGGGCGCGTACGGCTACTCCAAGGTGGCGTTGCGGCTGGCGTCGCGTGTCGCTGCCGTACGAGAGGCGGCCGGGTTCGCGGCGTACGCGACCCAGAAGTACTCCGAGGCGCTCGGTGAGTTCCGGGCGGCGCGGCGGATGACCGGGTCCGTGGACCTGTGGCCTGTGATGGCGGACTGCGAGCGTGGGCTCGGGCGGCCGGAGAAGGCGCTGGACATGGCCGGTGCGCCCGAGGTGAACAAGCTCGACAAGGCCGGGCAGGTCGAGATGCGGCTCGTCGTGGCCGGCGCCCGGCGTGACATGGACCAGCTCGACGCGGCGATCGTGACGCTGCAGAGCCCCGAGCTCGCCTCCAACTCCGTCCAGCCGTGGACCGCGCGGTTGAGGTACGCGTACGCGGACGCACTGCTCGCCGCCGGTCGTGAGGCCGAGGCGCGGGAGTGGTTCGGGAAGGCGATCGAGGCCGACCGGGACGGCAGCACGGACGCGTCGGACCGGCTTGCCGAGTTGGACGGTGTCGAGTTCGTCGACGCGTTCGTCGAGGACGACGAGGGCGACAGTGACGGTGAGCAGGCCGAGGCTGAGGTCGAGGTCGAGTCTGACGCCGACGCCGAGGTTGAGACAGAGGTCGACACCGAGGTCACGGTTGAGGCCGAGACCGAAGTTGAGGCTCCTATCGAGGTCCCGGTCGAAGATGAGGCTCCGGTCGAGGACGAGGTCCGGGTCGAGGACGATGTAGAAGACGAGGACGTCGAGGACGACGGCCTCGAGGACCGTAAGAACTGATCTGCGCAGGAAGAGGGCGGGGCCGTGAGGTCCCGCCTTTTTTCATGTCCCGTTCGCTCGTCAGAGCTCCAGCGCGCGCAGTACCAGGCCCGACGCGGGTTTCGGGCCGAAGGACGTGGACTTGCGAGGCATCGTGACGCCCTGGCGGGCCAGGTCGCGGACGACCTCCTCGCGGACGGGGTGCATCAGGACCGCCGTGCCGCCGTCGCGTTCGGCCTTCTCCACCGTCGCCGCCGTGTCGTGGATGTAGGCGATGTGGGCGGGGGAGTCCTCGGGGATGTGCCAGACGTGGTCGAGGAGCGTGGCGTGCAGGACGGTCGCGTCCAGAGTGCGCCAGGCCGGCGGGTGGTCGGCGGGGATCGTGCGGGCGAGGAGGGCCGGGTCCGGGTGGTCGACGAGGTGGAAGGCGCCGTCGCCGGCCAGCAGGAAGGCGTTGCCCGCGCAGGCCGCGTCGGCCAGGGTCGTGAGGGCCTCCGGCAGTGGTACGTCCAGGCGCTGGACGCGGAAGAGGCCGTCGAGGGCGGCCAGGGCGTCGGCGACCGGCAGGCCGTGCAGGAGGCGGTGGATGGCGCGGACCCGCAGGGGGTAGCGGGCCGTGTCGACAAGGAGGACGAGGCCGTGGTCCCAGTCGCTGGGGGAGGGATGCTCCGCGCGTAGAAGTCGATAAGTCGCCCAGCGGTGATGGCCGTCGGCGATCAGGGCCTGGTGGTGGGCCAGGTCGGAGCGGACGTCGGCCAGGTCGTCCGGGTCGGTGACCGCCCACAGGCGGTGGCTGTAGCCGTCCTCCGTGGTGGTGGCGAGCAACGGGGGCTGCTGGGCGGTGCGTTCGACCACCTTCGACGTGGGGGCCGAGCCGTTGCCGCGGTAGGTCAGGAGCAGGGGCTCCAGGTTCGCGGAGGTGGCGCGCATCAGGGCCGCGCGGTCGGCGACCACGTGCGGCATGACGTCCTCGTGGGGCAGCACGACGCCTTCGGAGGGGTCCGAGACCCGCAGGGCGCCGATGATGCCGCGCTGGAGCATGCCGTCGTCGTGGCGCTGTTCGTAGACGTACAGGCCCGGTTCCGCGTCGGTCGTCAGGACGCCCTCGGCGACCCAGCGGCGCAGGGTGTCGGCGGCCTGTTCGTTGCGGGCGCTCGGGGTGGTGGCCTGCGGGAGGATCAGGCGGACGATGTTGTGCGGGTCGGAGTCCTGGAGATGGTGCAGGCCGTCGGGGCGTACGACGACGTCGTAGGGCGGAGATGTCACGGCGGCCAGGCTGCCGACCCGGTCGGGGTCGTACCGTAGGCCTCGGAACGGGGTGAGTTCCAGGCCTCGGGGCAGCGTTGCTTCCGAGTGACCTGCAGTGTTCATCCCGGCATCGTACGTGTGTCAGTGGCGTGCGGGATGATCGGGGAAAGCCGTCGAACGAGGAGCGATGTGGAATGAGCCAGAGCGCCAGGAGGCAGCCCGAGGGCAGTGACCAGGCCCTGAGCGAGGCGTACGACACGGCGCTCCTCGACCTGGACGGGGTGGTGTACGCGGGCGGGAACGCGATCGCGTACGCGGTCGACTCGCTCGCCGCCGCGCGGGAGGGCGGGATGCGGCTCGCCTACGTCACCAACAACGCGCTGCGAACCCCGGATGTCGTGGCCGCGCATCTCACCGCGCTGGGGATACCGACGGGTGCCGAGGACGTCATCACCTCCGCGCAGGCGGTCGCGCGGCTGATCAGCGAGCAGGTGCCGGCGAAGTCGCGGGTGCTGGTGATCGGCGGGGAGGGGCTGCGGGTCGCCTTGCGCGAGCGCGGTCTCGAGCCGGTCGAGTCGGCGGAGGACGATCCGGCGGCCGTGGTGCAGGGGTACGGCGGGCCCGATCTGGCCTGGGCGCGGTTCGCGGAGGCCGGATACGCCATCGCGCGCGGGGTGCCCTGGTACGCGTCCAACACCGACCTGACGATCCCGGGCGCGCGCGGGATCGCGCCGGGCAACGGAGCGGCGGTCGAGGTCGTCCGGATCACGACCGGTGCCGAGCCGCAGATCGCCGGCAAGCCGCTGCCTCCGATGCACCGGGAGACCATCCTGCGCACCGGCGCGAAGCGGCCGTTGGTGGTCGGGGACCGGCTGGACACGGACATCGAGGGCGCGTTCAACGGCGAGGTGGACTCCCTGCTCGTCCTCACCGGTGTCACCGACGGACCCCAGCTCCTCGCGGCCCCGCCGCAGCACCGGCCGACGTATGTCGACGCCGATCTGCGCGGGATGCTGACGGGGCAGCCGGAGGTCGCCGAGGCGGGTGACGGGTTCCGGTGCGGTGGCTGGACCGCGAGGGCCGGTGCGGAGCGGCTGGAACTCGACGGTGACGGCGAGGACTTGGACGGTCTGCGGGCGCTGTGCGCGGCGGCCTGGACGGTGGCCGGCGACGGCAGGTGTGAGTTGGACGCGGAGAAGGCCCTGGCCCGACTGGCGTTGTGAGCCGGGTCACTTGGTGGCGGGGCGGTGGATCGGAAGGCGGGCGCGACCAGGGATCGAAGGCGGATGCGAGGGTAGGCTAACCTAACTGCGTGTTGGTCGACAGTCCTCCCGAACAGCGCGCGGAGACCGCCCCCGCGCCCCCGAATCGCCGGGCGATACGGGCCTTTGGGCTCCTCGTCTCCGTCCTGATCCTGGCGCTCGTCGCGGTGGCGAGCATCGCGATCGGCGCGAAAGAGCTGTCCATGGGGCAGGTCTGGCACGGTCTGTTCGAGGACTCGGGGACCTACGGGGACGTCGTCGTCGCGGAGCGAGTCTCGCGCACGCTGCTCGGACTGCTCGCCGGCGCCGCGCTCGGGCTCTCCGGAGCCGTGCTCCAGGCGCTCACCCGCAATCCGCTGGCCGACCCCGGACTGCTCGGCATCAACGCGGGCGCGTCCGCCGCGGTCGTCACCGCGATGACGTACTTCGGCGTCACCTCGCTGACCGGATACGTGTGGTTCGCCTTCCTCGGCGCGGCGGCCGTCGGCGCGCTGGTCTGGTTCCTGGGCGGCAGCCGGGGTGCGACGCCCGTGCGGCTCGCGCTCGCCGGCACCGCGATCAGCGCCGCGCTCTACGGCTATCTCCAGGCCGTGATGATCAGCGACCAGGCCGCGCTCGGCAAGATGCGCTTCTGGACGGTCGGTTCGCTGACGACGGCGACCGACGAGACGGTCCTGCAAGTGCTGCCGTTCATCGCGGTCGGCACGGTCCTCGCCCTCGGTCTCGCCCGGCCGCTCAACGCCCTGGCCATGGGCGACGACACCGCCAAGGCCCTCGGCGCCAACCTCAACCGCACCCGAGCGCTGGCGATGCTCGCCGCCACCGTGCTGTGCGGGGCGGCGACCGCGGCCTGCGGCCCGATCGTGTTCGTCGGCCTGATGGTCCCGCACGTCGTCCGGTCCTTCACCGGCCCCGACCTGCGCTGGATCCTGCCGTACGCCACGATCCTGTCGCCCGTGATGCTGCTCGGCTCCGATGTCGTCGGCCGCGTCGTCGCCCGCCCTTCGGAGGTCCAGGTCGGCATCGTCACCGCGATCATCGGCGGCCCGGTCTTCATCTATCTCGTACGACGCCGGAGGACGACGCAGCTGTGAGGACCAACCGTGTCATGAGGACGCCGGGTGGACTCTCCCTGCGTCTGGACGTCCGTGCCGTCACCGTCGTATCCCTGCTCCTGCTCACCGCGCTCGCCGCGAGCGTCGTGCTGATCGGCACCGGTGACTTCCCCATCCCGGCGGGGGACGTGCTCAAGACGCTGGCCGGGAACGGGGACGCCGGCCAGGAGTTCATCGTCAACGAACTGCGGCTGCCCCGGGTCCTGGTGGGACTGCTGGTCGGCGCCTCGCTCGGACTCGGCGGCGCCCTCTTCCAGGCCGTCACCCGCAATCCGCTGGGCAGCCCGGACGTGCTCGGCCTCAGCCAGGGGGCGACGGCCGGGGCGCTGGTGATGATCGTGCTGTTCTCCGGCAGCGCCGCGCAGGTCACCATGGGCGCGCTCGTGGGCGGCCTGGCGACCGGGATCGCCATCTACCTGCTCGCCTGGAAGCGGGGCGTGCACGGCTACCGGCTTGTCCTGGTCGGCATCGGCGTCTCCGCGATCGTCACCGCCGTCAACGGCTATCTCCTCACCATCTCCGACATCGTCGACGCGACCCGGGCGGTCGTCTGGATGACCGGGTCCCTCAGCGGCCGGGACTGGGACCAGGTCTGGCCGCTGCTCGCGCTGTGCGCCGTGCTCGTGCCGCTGGTCCTCGCCAACGGGCGCGGCCTGCGGATGATGGAGATGGGCGACGACGTCTCGAACGCCCTCGGGGTACGCGTCGAACGGGTCCGCGCGCTGCTGCTGGTGGCCGCCGTCCTGCTCACCGCGACCGCGACCGCCGCCGCGGGACCCGTCGGCTTCGTGGCCCTCACCGCGCCCCAGCTCGCGCGCCGGCTGACCCGCTCGCCCGGCCCCAACCTGCTGCCGTCCCTGTGCATGGGCGCCGCCCTGCTGGTCACCGCCGACTGGCTCTCGCAGAAGATCTTCGGCGCCGACCAGATCCCCGTGGGTGTGGTGACCGGCGTCCTCGGCGGTGTCTATCTGCTGTGGCTGCTCGTCAGCGAGCGCAGGGCGGGCCGGATATGAGCGACCAGAGCATCCCCAGCCGCGGGCTGGACAACCGAAGGAGCACCGTGAACCGCCTGTCCGCCGAGAACGTCACCCTCGCCTACGACCAGCGGGTCATCGCCGAGCAGCTCTCGGTGGAGATCCCCGACAACTCCTTCACCGTGATCGTCGGACCGAACGCGTGCGGCAAGTCGACACTGCTGCGGGCCCTGTCCCGGATGCTCAAGCCGAACGTCGGCCGGGTGCTGCTGGACGGCCAGGTCATCCAGTCGATGCCGGCGAAGAAGGTCGCGCGCACCCTGGGCCTGCTCCCGCAGACGTCCATCGCGCCCGACGGGATCACCGTCGCCGACCTCGTCGGTCGCGGCCGTTACCCGCACCAGGGCATCCTGCGCCAGTGGTCGACCGAGGACGAGAAGGTCGTACAGGAGTCCATGGCGCAGACCGGGGTCGCCGAGCTCGCCGATCGCTATGTCGACGAATTGTCCGGCGGTCAGCGGCAGCGCGTGTGGATCGCCATGGCGCTCGCCCAGCAGACCCCGCTGCTGCTGCTCGACGAGCCGACGACGTATCTCGACATCCAGCACCAGATCGACGTCCTGGACCTCTGCGCCGAGCTGCACGAGGAGCAGGGGCGCACGCTGGTCGCCGTGCTGCACGACCTCAACCACGCGGCCCGGTACGCCACCCACCTCATCGCGCTGAAGGAGGGGCGGATCATCGCCGAGGGGGCGCCGAAGGACATCGTCACGGCCGAGCTGGTCGAGGACGTGTTCGGGTTGCGCTGCCAGGTCATCGACGACCCGGAGACGGGGACCCCGCTGGTGGTGCCGGCCGCGCGGAAGGCGCGTACGAAGGCGCGCGCCGACCTCAAGAAGGCCGCCGAGGACTCCGAGGCGGACGCCGCCGCAGGGGAGAAGGTCGCCGCTACAGAAGCTTCCTGAGCTGGAACAGGTCGCGCAGGCCCGCCTCCAGGCGCACCCGGCCGGAGCCCCAGGCCTTCGCGAAGTTCAGCTCGCCGTTCACCAGCGCCACCAGGTCGTCGCCGGACATGGTCAGCCTGATCTGGGCCTTCTCCTTGGGAGGGCCCTGAAGGGTGTCCTGCACCACGATCCGGCCGCCCGTCATGCGGCCGACGAACGTGACGTCCAGGTCCGTGATGCGGCAGCTCACCGAGCGGTCCAGGGCCGCCGCCGCGGCGGTGTCCCCCTCGGCGCGCTGCATGTTGTCCGAGAGCTTTTCGAGTGCGGCGCGGCACTCCTCGATCGTGGCCATCGTGATCGACGGTACCCCAGCTCTTCGGGGTAGCGTCTGGGCATGAGCGACACAGTGCCCGAGGCCACAGCGCAGGAGGAGCCGGCCGAGGTCGAGGCCGAGTACGACCCCGCCGCTCCCGCCCCGCTGGACGTGGCCCGCACACCGACCGGCAACGCCGAGGTCGACGGACAGTTGGAGCGGCTGTCCGACGCCGACCACCTCGCCACGGACGGACACATCGAGGTGTACGAGGATGTACACCGGGGGCTGCGCGACGCGCTCACCGCGCTCGACGCCCGCCCGGGACCTCCGGTGCCCCCGTCGACGTATGGCAGTAGGAGCTGAACCGAACGTGGCAGGAGTCGCACGCCGTCGGCTGGACGCGGAGCTGGTGCGCCGGAAGCTGGCGCGCTCGCGCGAGCATGCCGGGCAGCTGATCGCGGCCGGCCGGGTCACCGTCGGCAAGACCGTCGCGACCAAGTCCGCCACGCAGGTGGAGACCGCGGCGGCGATCGTCGTCCAGACCGACGACAGCGATCCCGACTACGTCTCCCGGGGCGGGCACAAACTCGCGGGCGCGCTGGCGGCGTTCGTACCGCAGGGGCTCGTGGTCGAGGGGCGGCGGGCGCTGGACGCCGGCGCGTCCACCGGCGGTTTCACCGACGTCCTGTTGCGGGCAGGTGCCGCACATGTCGTGGCGGTGGATGTCGGATACGGACAACTCGCTTGGTCTCTCCAAAGCGATGAACGCGTCACCGTCAAGGACCGTACGAACGTACGCGAGTTGACGCTTGAAGCGATCGATGGGGAACCTGTGGATCTTGTCGTGGGTGATCTGTCCTTCATCCCGCTCGGGCTGGTGCTGCCGGCCCTCGCGCGGTGTGTGAAGGCGGATGCCGACCTGGTGATGATGGTCAAGCCGCAGTTCGAGGTGGGGAAGGAACGACTGGGCAGCGGCGGTGTCGTCCGCAGTACGCAACTGCGGGCGGAGGCCGTGCGGGGCGTGGCCGGGAAAGCGTGGGAACTCGGGCTCGGGGTCAGGGGCGTCACCGCCAGCCCGCTGCCCGGACCCTCCGGGAATGTCGAGTATTTTCTGTGGCTGCGCGCCGGGGCACCCCAACTGGACCCGGCCGATGTCGACCGTGCAGTGGCGGAGGGGCCCCGTTGACACCGAACCGAGCTCGTACTGTTTTCCTGCTCGCCCACACCGGGCGGCCCGCGGCCATCCGCAGCGCCGAACTGGTGGTGAAGGGCCTGCTGCGCGAGGGCATCGGCGTGCGCGTCCTGGAGTACGAGGCCGCCGACCTGCCGCTGCCCGAAGAGGTGGAGCTGGTCAAGGAGGCGACCGCGCAGTGCCTCGAAGGGTGCGAGCTGCTGATCGTGCTGGGCGGTGACGGGACGCTGCTGCGCGGCGCCGAGTTCGCCCGCGCGTCCGGGGTGCCGATGCTCGGCGTCAACCTCGGCAGCGTCGGCTTCCTCGCGGAGGCCGAGCGCGACGACCTCGACAAGGTCGTCGACCGCGTGGTCTCCAAGTCCTACGAGGTCGAGGAGCGGATGACCGTCGATGTGGTCGTCCACCGCAACGGCGACATCGTGCACACGGACTGGGCGCTGAACGAGGCGGCGGTGCAGAAGGCCGGCGCCGAGAAGCTGCTCGAAGTGGTGCTGGAGATCGACGGGCGGCCGGTCACCGGGTTCGGGTGCGACGGGATCGTGCTGTCGACGCCCACCGGGTCCACCGCGTACGCCTTCTCCGCCGGGGGACCGGTGGTGTGGCCCGAGGTCGAGGCGCTGCTGATGGTGCCGATCAGCGCGCACGCGCTGTTCGCGAAGCCGCTGGTGACCTCGCCGAACTCGGTGCTCGCCGTGGAGCTGCTGCCGCACATCCCGCCGGGTGTGCTGTGGTGCGACGGGCGGCGGACCTTCGAGCTGCCGCCGGGGGCGCGGGTGGAGGTGCGGCGAGGCGCCGTGCCGGTACGGCTGGCCCGGCTGCATCACGCCTCCTTCACGGACCGGCTGGTCGCGAAGTTCGCGTTGCCGGTCTCCGGGTGGCGCGGGGCGCCGCACCACTAGCCGTCCTTATGGTTCGGGACAGATGTGCGGAAGCGCGGGCGACTGTGGACGGTTTGTGGTCGCTCGCGCAGTTCCCCGGCCCCTACGGGCCCTGACACTCCCCCGGGTGACAAGGGCACCTCGCACTCGCCCGGTCGGACCTCGTAAGGTCTTCATCGTGCTGGAAGAAATGCGGATACGGTCGCTCGGAGTCATCGACGACGCGGTCGTCGAGCTGTCGCCCGGGTTCACCGCCGTCACCGGTGAGACGGGCGCGGGCAAGACCATGGTGGTCACCAGCCTGGGGCTGCTGCTGGGCGGACGGGCGGATCCCGCGCTGGTGCGGATCGGCGCCGAGAAGGCGGTCGTGGAGGGGCGGATCTCCGTGCCCCCGGGCGCCTCGGCCATCGTGCGCGCCGAGGAGGCCGGGGCCGAACTCGACGACGGGGCGCTGCTCATCAGCCGTACCGTTTCCGCCGAAGGGCGGTCGCGGGCGCACGTGGGCGGACGCAGTGTGCCCGTGGGGCTGCTGGCGGAACTCGCCGACGACCTCGTGGCCGTGCACGGGCAGACCGATCAGCAAGGGCTGCTGAAACTGTCCCGGCAGCGAGCGGCGCTCGACCGGTACGCCGGTGAGGCCGTGGCCGGCCCGCTCGCCAAGTACGGCGAGGCCTACCGGCGGCTGCGGGCCGTGTCCGTCGAGCTGGACGAGATCGTCACCCGCGCGCGTGAACGGGCCCAGGAAGCCGACCGGCTGCGCTACGGCCTCGACGAGATCGCCGGCGTCGAGCCGCGCGCCGGTGAGGACGTGGAGCTGGCGGAGGAGGCGAACCGGCTCGGGCATGCCGAGGCCCTGTCGTCCGCCGCCACGGCCGCCCACGCGGCCCTCGCGGGCAACCCCGAGGACCCTGAGGGCGTCGACGCGGCCACGCTGGTCGCGGGCGCGCACCGGGCCCTGGACGCGGTGCGGTCGCACGACCCCGCGCTGTCCGCGCTCGCCGACCGGATCGGCGAGATCGGGATCCTTCTCGGCGATGTGGCAGGGGAGTTGGCGGGGTACGCCGACGACCTCGACGCCGATCCGCTGCGGCTGTCGGCCGTCGAGGAGCGGCGGGCCGCGCTCACCGCGCTGACCCGGAAGTACGGCGAGGACGTCAACTCCGTGCTCGCCTGGGCCGAATCGAGCGCCGGGCGGCTGACCGAGCTGGACGGCGACGACGAGCGGATCGGCGAACTGACCGTCGAGCGGGACGCGCTGCGGGTCGAACTGGGCGGACTCGCGCAGGCGTTGAGCGACGCGCGGGCGGAGGCGGCGGAGCGGTTCGCGGCCGCCGTGACCGCCGAGCTGGCCTCGCTCGCCATGCCGCACGCGCGCATCTCGTTCGAGATCCGGCAGACCGAGGACCCGGAGGGCGTGGAGGTCGGCGGACGCGCGGTCGCCTACGGGCCGTCCGGCGTCGACGAGGTCGAACTGCTCCTCGCCCCGCACCCGGGAGCGCCCCCACGGCCCATCGCCAAGGGCGCGTCCGGCGGTGAGCTCTCGCGCGTGATGCTCGCCGTCGAGGTCGTGTTCGCGGGCACCGACCCCGTGCCGACGTACCTCTTCGACGAGGTCGACGCCGGCGTCGGCGGCAAGGCGGCGGTCGAGATCGGCCGCCGGCTCGCCAAGCTCGCCAAGTCGGCGCAGGTCGTCGTCGTCACCCACCTTCCCCAGGTCGCCGCGTTCGCCGACCGGCAGCTGCTGGTCGAGAAGACGAACGACGGGTCGGTGACCCGGTCCGGCGTGAAGGTCCTCGAAGGCGAGGACCGGATCCGGGAGTTGTCCCGGATGCTGGCGGGCCAGGAGGACTCGGAGACGGCTCGGGCGCATGCGGAGGAGCTGCTGGCGACGGCGCGGGCCGACGGGTAGCGGCTCGACGGTCGGCGGTTCGGCCGGGCTCGGCTCAACTCGGCCCGGGACGGGCGGACGCTGCTCGTCGGTGTGTTGCCGCGCCGGGGCGGTTTCGCGGGTCAGGGCGGCGCGTGACGGCGTGTGGGGCGGGCGCGCCCGCGTGTGAGCGCAACGGCACGTGGGGAGCGGGGCCGCGCAGGTCGCGGCGTGCGGACTTTCCCGAGCGAGGGTGCCCGCGCGTGGGACAGGACATGGGAAACCAGGTCCGCGGGCCTGTCCGCTCGCTCACCGTTTCTTCACCGTCCCGCCCCCGGAACCACCGCTTCCCTCACCCGTGTGGGTGACCCGGCACCCCGGCCCGCCGACTCCTCGCGCCCTCGGCGTTCCCGGAACACCCGTGCGTGCTGGCATCCTTGGGCGTGTACGTGGAGGAAGCCGCGCGGTACACCCCCTCCGCTCGATCCTTCTGTACTTTCTTCGTGACCGCCCGACGCCGAACCAGGAGCCCCGGCCACGTGACCCACGTGAGCAGCCACTCAGCGACCGGCCAGTCGCCGCTGCGCACCGTCCAGGTGCTCGGCGGAGGCAACGCCGGCAGTAGCGCACACGTGCGTGCGCTGGCCTCGGGGCTCGCCGCACGGGGCGTACGCGTCACGGTGTGCGCCCCCGTAGAAGCCGATCACACCTACGACTTCACCGGTGCGGGTGCCGAACACGTGCACGTGCCCCGCAGCAGCGACCCGGCCTCCGTGGCCGCCCTCCGGGAGGCGTGCCGGGACGCCGACCTGGTGCACGCGCACGGTCTGCACGCCTCCTTCCGTGCCGTGCTGGCGCTCAGCGGCCGGCGTACCCCGCTCGTCGTCACCTGGCACGACCGCGCGTACGCGGCGGGCGCCCGCGCCCATCTGCTGCGCCTGTTGGAGCGGCGGGTCGTCAAGGCCGCCACGGTGGTGCTCGGCACCACCTCCGACCTCGTGGACCGGGCGCGCCGCACGGGAGCACGGGACGCCCGGCTCGCCGCCGTCTCCCTGCCCGGACCGCGGCACTCCGCCGAGCAGGACGACCCCGACCGGCTGCGCGCCAAGGTGCGGGCCGAACTCGGCGCCATCGGCCGCCCGTTGCTGATGGCCGTCGGTTCTCTCGAACGGCACCGGGGCTACGACACCCTCCTGGACGCCGCACGCGGATGGAGCCGGCTGGACCCCGTGCCGCTCGTCGCGGTCGCGGGGGAGGGTCCGTTGCGGGCGGAGCTGCAGCGCCGGATCGAGGACGAGGAACTGCCGGTCCGCCTGGTCGGACGCCGTGACGACGTCTCCGAACTCCTCGCGGCCGCCGACCTCGTGCTTCTGCCGAGCAGCCGGGAAGCGCGCTCCGTGCTCGCCCAGGAAGCCCTCCACGCACGCGTGCCGCTGGTCGCGACCCGGGTCGGTGGCATTCCCGAACTCGTCGGCGACGCCGCCGAACTCGTCCCGGCCGACAACGCGAAGGCCCTCGCCGACGCCGTCGTGCGGCTGCTCTCCGACCCCGAGCGCTGCGAACTCCTGAAGGACAAGGGCGCCCTCCAGGCGGCGACCTGGCCGACCGAGGACGAGACGGTCGCGCAAGTGCTGAGTGTGTACGACGAGTTGACGCAGCCCCGGCCGCTCATCTGACGTACCGGTTCAGGTCACGAGCCTGCGGGCCCGCAGGGCCAGGCTCAACGCCAGTACCGTCTGCGGGTCGTCGAGGTCCGTGCCGAGCAACTCGCCGATCCGGGCCAGCCGGTTGTAGAGCGTCTGCCGGTTGAGGTGGAGCTCGCGGGCCGTCTCCGCCTTGCGGCCCGCGTGCGCCAGGTACGTCTCCAGGGTGGGCAGGAGCGGCGGGCGGGAGCGGTTGTCGTGGTCGCGCAGCGGGCCGATCGCGCGGTCCACGAAGGCCGCCAGGTCCGGGTGCTCGCGCAGTCGCCACAGCAGGAGGTCGATGTCGAGGCGGCGGGCGTCGTACCAGGGCCGGTCGGTCAGGCCCTGTGCCGCGGTGGCCGTCTCCGCCGCGTGCCGCAGCCCCGCCGAGGCCGCCGCCCAGCCGCCGGCCACGCCGACCACCACGACGGGCGGCTGCGCCCCGGGCCGCTGCATCCCGGCGCGCTCCACCCCGGCCCGCAGAGCCGCCGCGACCCGGTCCGCGACCGCCGACCGCTCTGACTCCGAGCGCAGCCCCAGCAGCAGCGGAACGCGGCCCTCCACAGGTCGTACGCCCAACAGGACCGGCACCCCCACCGCGGCCAGCTCCTCCGCGACCGCCCGTGCGAGCACCGCCCAGCCCCCGCCCGGGGCGAGCGTGTCGCCGATCCGCATGACGACCGGAAGGAGCGGGCTGCTGCCCGGCTTGAAGCCCAGCACGCGCGCCTGTGCGGGCGCGTCCTCGGCGGCGATACGGCCCTCGGCGAGGTCGGTCAGGAAGTCCCCGCGCCCGCGCGCCGCCAGTTCCTCCTCCTGACGCGCCTGCATCAGGACGACGGCGAGGATGCCCGCGGCCCGCTCGGCGGCCATCCGGTGCACCGGGGTCAGAGGAGCGCGCACGGGGAGCAGGACCAGCCGCGCCCGCACCGAACCCGTACCGGGACCGCCCCCGGGCACGTCCACCAGGGCCGAACCGGCCGGCGGGGTGTCCTTGTGCTGGCCGCGCAGGCCCTCCCACACCTGGAGCGGCTCCGCGCCCTCGGGACCGGCTCCGGCGGCGTACAGCAGCTGCCCGTCCGGCGTCTCGAGGAAGACCGGGTTGCCGCTGAAGTCCGCCAGGATGCCCAGCACCTGGGGGATCCCGCCGCCGCCCAGCAGGGCCTCGGTACAGCGCCGGTGCACCTCCTCGGCCTGCTGGAGCAGCGCGTAGTGGCCGTTGACGATCTCGGTGTGGATCTCCTCGGTGACCGCCACGAACGGCACCTCGCGGTGCAGCTGGACCAGTGGCAGGCCGGCCGCCCGTGCGGTGTCGACGAGGGCGGCGGGCAGGCGCGTGAAGCGCGGGCCCAGTTCCATCACGAGGGCCGCGATACCGCGCTCGGCCAGGGTGCGCACGAATGCCCGCTGATCGGCCGGACGGGTGCCGAGGCCGTAGCCCGTGGTCAGCAGCAGCTCACCGCCCTTGAGGAGGGAGGCGATGTTCGGCACCTCGCCCGCGTGCACCCAGCGCACGGTCCGCTGGAGCCGGTCGGCTCCCGCCAGGACCTCGGGGAGTCCGCTGCGCAGACCGGGGAGCTCCAGGGCCCGCTGAACGGTGATCCCGGCGCCGTGGGAGTCGTATGCGCTGTCGGTGCCCGTGCCCGCGCTGCTGTCCGTGCCGCTGTTCATGAAGCGGACGCTACCTGCGCGGATGCCTCCGGGTCAGCCCGGTATGGCGGGCCTTTTGGGATCAACCGGGCGCGACTGGGTAGCGACGGGACATGGACTTCAGCGTGGTGGCCGTTGCCCGGGAGGACGACAGCGCGGTGGACGAGCCGGTGCGGGTGGCCCGACTCGCCGACCGGCTCGGGTACGGGGAGGTGTGGGCCGGGGAGGGGCCGACGTGGGACGCGTTCGTGCTCGCGGCGGCCGTCGGGGCGGCCACCGAGCGCGTGGCGGTGACGGCGGGGCCGGTGCCGGTGAACGTGCGGGATCCGTACACGATCGCCCGGGGCGCCGCCTCGGTCGCGGCCGTGACCGGCCGCGCGGTCGGCGTGGCGCTCGGCACCTCCAGCAAGCGGGTCGTCGAGGGTGTGCACGGCCGGGTGCGCGAGCGGCCCGCGGCCGTACTGGAGGAGAGCGCGGTCGCCGTACGCCGTCTGCTGCACGGCACTCCGGGCGAGCCGGTCGTACCCGGCAGCACCTTCTTGCGACGTCTTCCGCCGCCCGGCGGTCCTCTCACCGTGGCCGCGTTCGGCGACCGCGCGATCGCCACCGCCGCCGCGCACGCCGACCGGATGCTCCTCGACATGGTCTCCCCGGCGCAGGTCGGCGTGCTGCGGACGAAGCTGGACGCGGCGGCGGAGAAGGCGGGGCGGGCGCGGCCCGTGCTCGCCGCCTGGCTGCCCGCCGCCGTCGATCCCGACCCCGCGTCCCTCGCCCAGGTGCTGGGCGGCATCGCGGGCTACCTCACCGTGCCGGGCTACAGCGAGGTCTTCGTCGAAGCCGGCTTCGGCGAGGCGGTGATGCTGGCCGCGACCGGCGCCGACCGGGAGACCCTGCTGCGGGCCCTCCCGCCCAGAGCCGCCGCGACCCTCGGCCTGATCGGCGACCTCGACGCCGTACGCGCCCGGATCGACGCCTATGCCGAGGCCGGCCTGGACGAGATCGCCCTCGTACCGGCGACGGCGGGCGACCCGGCCGGGGAGCGGACGCTGACGGCTCTCCGGCCCACCTGACCTGCCACCGCGCACACGTACGGCCCTCAGGCCGGCCTGATGTTGTGGTTGAAGCGGAAGACGTTGTCCGGGTCGTACTGCCGTTTCAGCGCGGCCAGCCGCCCCGCGTTCTCCGCGCCCACCCCGGCCACCACCCGCTCGGTGCCCTCGTCGCCGATGAAGTTGAGGTAGACGTCACCCGTGCTCCACGGCCGTGCGGCGGCGCGCATGTCCCGGACCCACTGGGCACACCGTTCGTCGTCCGCCGGGTCCTCCCACATCGCGAAGGGGTGCGTGGCCCAGGGCGCGTCCCGGTAGGGCACCGGGTACTCGTGCGGCCCGGCGGCGATCGCGCCGCCCAGCGGGAACAGCACGTGCATGGTCCCGGTCGGCACGGGCATGGACCGGGCTCCGGCGCAGAAGACCTTCAGATAGTCGTCGGGCGCGCCCGTGAGGTACTCGGCCGACCAGTAGTTCCGCATCCCGGGCGGATCGTCGAGCATGCACTGGACGTCGGCGTACGGCATCGCGCCGACGACCTGCGACTCGTGCGGCAGCGCCAGCAGCGGCTCGGCCAGCTTGAGCATGTCCTCCTCGGGCCCCGCGTACGTCAGCAGCACCGCGCACAGGAGCGTGCCGACCAGGTGCGGCGGTACGAACTCCGCGGGCGGGCCCGTGATGAACAGCGCGCCGCCGCTCGCCTCGTCCGGGCCCGTGGCGATCAGGTCGCGGTAGGTGCGCACGGCCTCGGGGCCGAACTCCGGGAGGTACAGCACCAACGCGATGGAGAACTCGGGCAGCGCGTGCAGCTCGAGGGTGAGCGAGGTGGCGATGCCGAAGTTGCCCCCGCCGCCGTGCAGGCCCCAGAACAGCTCCGGGTTCTCGTCGGCGCTCGCGTGCACCCGCTCGCCGTCCGCGGTGACGAGGTCGGCGCCGAGCAGGTTGTCGACGGCCAGTCCGCACCAGCGGTCCAGCCAGCCGGAGCCGCCGCCCAGGACGAAACCGCCGACCCCGGTCGTCGACACCCGGCCGCCGGTGGTGGCCAGAGCGTGCGGCTGGCAGGCGCGGTCCAGGTCGCTCATCGTGGCGCCGCCGGCGATCTGTACCGCCCCTGCCACGGGATCGACGCTCACCGCGCGCAGGTGGCGCAGGTCGACGACCAGTCCGCCGTCGTTGAGCGCCATGCCGGCCACGCTGTGTCCGCCGCCGCGCACCGCGATCGGCAGATCCAGCTCTCTGCCGAAGCGCACGGCCCGTACGACGTCGTCCCCGGTGACGCACTGCGCGATGACCGCGGGACGCCGGTCGATCATCGAGTTGAAGACGGTCCGGGCCTCGTCGTAGCCCGGGTCCTGAGGGGCGAACACGTCGCCGACCAGATCCTCGCGCAGCGCGGTGAGAGCCGCGCCCGCCGTAGATGGGGAGGCCATGGGGGCGCCCCCTTCCTGAAGGGGCTGATGGGTTCCACCCTAGGCGTGCTTCGGCGGGCGGTCCTGTTCAACCGCCCGCCGTCACCACTCGGTAAGGAATCGGCCGCCGTGGCGGGCGACCTTGGCGGACGTCAGCCGCCGTACGCCCCCGACGCCGTCAGGCGCAGCGCCGTGTCGATGAGCGGGACGTGGCTGAAGGCCTGCGGGAAGTTGCCGACCTGGCGCTTCAGGCGCGGGTCCCACTCCTCGGCGAGGAGGCCGAGGTCGTTGCGCAGGGCCAGGAGCTTCTCGAACAGCTTGCGGGCCTCGTCCACGCGGCCGATCATCGCGAGGTCGTCCGCCATCCAGAACGAGCAGGCCAGGAAGGCCCCTTCGTCACCGGGCAGGCCGTCGACGCCCTCGCTGTCGCCCTCGGTGGGGTAGCGCAGGATGAAGCCGTCCGCGGTGGACAGCTCGCGCTGGATCGCCTCGATGGTGCCGATCACGCGCTTGTCGTCCGGCGGCAGGAAGCCCATCTGCGGGATCAGCAGCAGGGAGGCGTCCAGTTCCTTCGAACCGTAGGACTGCGTGAACGTGTTGCGTTCCTTGTCGTAGCCCTTCTCGCAGACGTCCCGGTGGATGTCGTCGCGCAGTTCGCGCCAGCGCTCCAGCGGGCCGTCCGCGTCACCGGACTCGATCAGCTTGATCGTGCGGTCCACGGCGACCCAGGCCATGACCTTGGAGTGCACGAAGTGGCGGCGCGGGCCGCGGACTTCCCAGATGCCCTCGTCCGGCTCGTCCCAGTGCTGCTCCAGGTAGCGGATCAGCTTGAGCTGGAGCAGGGAGGCGTAGTCGCTGCGCGCCAGGCCGGTCATGTGGCCCAGGTGCAGGGCCTCGGTGACCTCGCCGTACACGTCCAACTGGAGCTGGTGCGCGGCGCCGTTGCCGACGCGCACCGGCGCCGAGTTCTCGTAGCCCGGCAGCCAGTCCAGCTCCGCCTCGCCCAACTCGCGCTCGCCGGCGATGCCGTACATGATCTGCAGGTTCTCCGGGTCGCCGGCGACCGCCCGCAGCAGCCACTCGCGCCAGGCGCTGGCCTCCTCGCGGTAGCCGGTGCGCAGCAGCGAGGAGAGGGTGATCGCGGCGTCGCGCAGCCAGGTGTAGCGGTAGTCCCAGTTGCGGACCCCGCCGATGTCCTCGGGCAGGGAGGTGGTCGGCGCGGCGACGATGCCGCCGGTCGGCCCGTAGGTCAGCGCCTTCAGAGTGATCAGCGAGCGGACGACGGCCTCGCGGTAGGGGCCGTGGTACGTGCAGTGCTCCACCCACTCGCGCCAGAAGTCCTCCGTCGCTTGCAGCGAGGCCTCCGGCTCCGGCAGTGCCGGCGGCTTCTTGTGCGAGGGCTCCCACGAGATCGTGAACGCGATCCGGTCGCCCGGGGCGACCGTGAAGTCGGCGTACGTGGTCAGCGACTTGCCGTAGGTCTCGGCCTCCGTGTCGAACCACACCGAGTCCGGTCCGGCGACGGCGACCGTGCGGCCCTCGTGCTTGTGCACCCACGGCACGACACGGCCGTACGAGAAACGCATCCGCAGGGCCGAGCGCATCGGGACGCGGCCCGAGACGCCTTCCACGATGCGGATCAGCTGCGGCGCACCGTCACGCGGGGGCATGAAATCCGTCACCCGGACCGTGCCGCGCGGGGTGTCCCACTCGGACTCCAGGATCAGCGAGTCGCCGCGGTAGGTGCGCCGGGCCGCCGTCGGCGGCGGCGCGTCCGAGGCGTGCGCGGGGCCCAGCCGCCAGAAGCCGTGTTCCTCTGTGCCCAGCAAGCCGGCGAAGACGGCATGGGAGTCGAAGCGGGGCAGGCACAGCCAGTCCACTGTGCCGTCCCGGCAGACCAAGGCGGCGGTCTGCATGTCTCCGATGAGTGCGTAGTCTTCGATGCGCCCGGCCACGTGCAACTCCAGTCGAACGGCCACGTCACCCCCGACAGGGGGTTGTCGCTGGTGCGGTCAAGGGGTCGTTGTAATGCGTCGTTGAGCGGTGAAGCAAAGCAGTCGTTCCGGCCATGTGGCAAAACGACGATCTCAGCTCAACGGACTGACGAGCTCTCGTTGTTCCGGGAGGGACGGGCGGGGGTGGTGCCGTGTTTCCGGCCGGGCTCGGCAGCGAGTGTCCGAGCAGGATACGACGCACGTAGATGATCTGCGTGCCGCTCCGGGCAACCCGGATCGGCCGATCGGGTGAGCGGCGGGTGAGAAACGCGTGACGGCGTGCCGACACGTGTCGACCTGCGTGCGGAGCGTGGCCGGAAGCCATCGCGCCGAGGCGCTGATACCCTGGTAGCCCGTGGACCGGTGGGAGAAAAACCCCCGAACCGCAGCGACGGCGCCCCCGGAGAATCCCGGACGGCAGCCGTACCGCACCCCAGACCGCGACCACGGGAGCCCCCTCTTGGCCATGCCTCGGAAATCCACGACGACCAAGCACATCTTCGTCACCGGGGGTGTCGCCTCCTCGCTCGGCAAGGGCCTCACGGCCTCCAGCCTGGGGATGCTGCTCAAGGCACGGGGCCTGCGCGTCGTCATGCAGAAGCTCGACCCGTATCTGAACGTCGACCCCGGCACCATGAACCCCTTCCAGCACGGTGAGGTGTTCGTCACCAACGACGGCGCCGAGACCGACCTGGACATCGGTCACTACGAGCGTTTCCTGGACCGGGACCTGGACGGCACCGCCAATGTCACCACGGGCCAGGTCTACTCGACGGTGATCGCCAAGGAGCGGCGCGGCGAGTACCTCGGCGACACCGTGCAGGTCATCCCGCACATCACCAACGAGATCAAGCACCGCATCCGCCGCATGGCGACGGACGAGGTCGACGTCGTGATCACCGAGGTCGGCGGCACGGTCGGCGACATCGAGTCCCTGCCGTTCCTGGAGACGGTCCGCCAGGTCCGGCACGAGGTCGGCCGTGACAACGTCTTCGTCGTCCACATTTCCCTCCTGCCGTACATCGGCCCGTCGGGGGAGCTGAAGACGAAGCCGACCCAGCACTCGGTTGCGGCCCTGCGGAACATCGGTATCCAGCCGGACGCGATCGTGCTGCGGTCCGACCGCGAGGTGCCGACCGCGATCAAGCGCAAGATCTCGCTGATGTGCGACGTCGACGAGGCCGCGGTGGTGGCCTGTCCCGACGCCCGCTCGATCTACGACATCCCGAAGACCATCCACAGCGAGGGCCTGGACGCCTACGTCGTCCGCAAGCTGGACCTGCCGTTCCGCGACGTGGACTGGACGACCTGGGACGACCTGCTCGACCGCGTCCACAAGCCGGACCACGAGATCACCCTCGCGCTGGTCGGCAAGTACATCGACCTGCCCGACGCCTATCTCTCGGTCACCGAGGCGCTGCGCGCGGGCGGCTTCGCCAACAAGGCCCGCGTGAAGATCAAGTGGGTCACCTCGGACGACTGCAAGACCCCGGCCGGCGCCGCGGCGCAGCTCGCCGACGTCGACGGCGTCTGCATCCCGGGCGGCTTCGGCGACCGCGGTGTGCTCGGCAAGGTGGGCGCCATCCGGTACGCCCGCGAGAACAGGATCCCGCTGCTCGGCCTCTGCCTGGGCCTGCAGTGCATCGTGATCGAGGCCGCGCGCAACCTGGCCGACATCGCCGACGCCAACTCCACCGAGTTCGACTCGGGCACCGCCCACCCGGTCATCTCCACGATGGCCGAGCAGCTGGACATCGTGGCCGGCGACGGCGACATGGGCGGCACGATGCGCCTGGGCATGTACCCGGCCAAGCTGGCCGAGGGCTCCATCGTGCGCGAGGTCTACGACGGCAAGGAGTACGTCGAGGAGCGGCACCGGCACCGCTACGAGGTGAACAACGCCTACCGCGCGGAGCTGGAGAAGAAGGCCGGCATCCTGTTCTCGGGCACCTCGCCCGACGGCAAGCTCGTGGAGTACGTCGAGTACGCGCGCGAGACGCACCCCTACCTGGTCGCCACGCAGGCGCACCCCGAGCTGCGCTCGCGGCCGACCCGGCCGCACCCGTTGTTCGCCGGGCTCGTGAAGGCCTCGGTCGAGCGCAAGAATTCCAAGTAACACGCCAGTTGTACGGTGGCCGGGGTGCATACCTTCAAAAGGTGAGCACCCCGGTTTTCTTGTGGCCGGTCGCCGGCCGGTCCGTGGCCGGTGGTGGCGGAGTTCGTGGAAGGACAGGGCATGACGCTGAAGGACACCCCGGAGGAGTGGGAGATCCGGGCCACGGAGACCCCGTTCGTGGGCAACAAGACCTCGGTCCGCACGGACGAGGTGGTCATGCCCGACGGCTCGGTGGCCCGCCGCGACTACCAGGTCCACCCCGGCTCGGTCGGCATCCTCGCCCTCGACGACCAGGACCGCGTCCTGCTGATCCGCCAGTACCGCCACCCCGTGCGCCAGCGGCTGTGGGAGATCCCGGCCGGCCTGCTCGACGTGCCCGGTGAGAACCCGCTGCACGCCGCCCAGCGGGAGCTGTACGAGGAGGCCCACGTCAAGGCCGAGGACTGGCGGGTGCTGACGGACCTCTACACCACCGCAGGCGGCTGCGACGAGGCCGTGCGCGTCTTCCTCGCCCGCGACCTGTCCGAGGCCGACGGACAGCGCTTCGAGGCCGAGGACGAGGAGACCGACATGGAGCACGCACGCGTGCCCCTCGACGAGCTCGTACGGGGTGTGCTCGCCGGCGACCTGCACAGCAGCTGTCTCGTCGTGGGCGTCCTCGCGCTGGCCGCCGCACGCGCCGGCGACGGCCTCGACGCGCTGCGTCCCGCGGAAGCGCCCTGGCCGGCGCGCCCGTTCGAGTCCTGAACCCACAGGGACTTCACAGAGAAACCGCGCAGAACCCGCACGGGTCCGCGAAGACACCGCGGACACGTCGCGACCCACAGTGACCTCGCCCGGTGTGACGATCGGCTGATCCGATCGGGGGACGTGCCCGCCGCGCTCCGCCCGGAACGTAGCAGAGCGTGAACTAGGCTCTGTTAACGCCCGATACCGGAGTCCCGGCGGGCTTGCGCGTGCGGTGGGACGGGAGCGTGGCCCGTGACGGATCAGGCGGTGGACACAGGCGGCGTCCGGCTGTCCGGGCGCGAACCGGCGGAGCGTCAGTTCCTGGGCCGTACGCGGGAGTTGAAGGAACTCCGTGCCGACATCGAGCGCACCGGCCTGGACACCCTGACCGGAAAGAAGGCGCCCCGCGCGCGCGTCCTGCTGATCGCGGGACGTCCCGGTTCGGGACGCACGGCGCTCGCCGAGGAGCTCGTACGGCAGGTCGCGGACGGTTACGACGACGGGGTGCTCCGGGCCCGGCTGAGCGAGCCCGACGGAACCCCCGTGCCGGTCGAACGCGTGGCTCGCGTGCTGCTCGCCGCCCTGGACCGGCCGGCGCCCGCCGGAGCCGCCGAGGACGACCTCACCGAGGCGCTGCGCACCGCCCTGGCCGACCGCCGGGCACTGCTCCTGCTGGACGACGCGGCCGACGCCGAGCAGGTCGACGCGCTGCTCCCGGACACCCCGGACTGCCTGGTCGTCGCCGTCTCGGGCGGCCCCCTCACCGGCATCTCCGACGTCCGCCCCTGCACCCTCGGCGGCCTCGACACCAAGTCCGCCCTGGAACTGCTCACCCGCTACACCGGCTCGGTCCGCATCACCGTCGACCCGCGCGCCGCCGAGGACCTCGCCGAGGAGTGCCAGGCGCACCCCGAGGCGCTCACCCTGGCCGGCGGCTGGCTCGCCGCCCGCCCCAAGGCGGCCGTCGCCGACTTCGCCAAGCACTTGCGCGCCGAGAACGACGAGGGCACGCCGCTGAGCCGGGTCTTCCGGCTCGTGTACACCTCGCTGCCCACGCCGGCCGCCCGGATACTGCGTCTGCTCGCCCTCGCCCCGGCCGGCCTGGTCGACCCGCACACCGCCTCCGCGCTGGCCGGCTGCTCGGTCGGCGGCGCCCGCACCACCCTGGACGACTTCGTCGCCCTCGGCCTGCTGCGGGCCGTGGAGTCGCCGCTGCCGCAGTACGAGGTCCCCGGCAGCCTGCACCCCCTCCTGAAGGCCCTCACGGAGACCCAGGACCGCCCGGGAGAGCTCCAACTGGCCAGGGCCCGGATGCTGGAGCGGACGGTACGACTGCTGCAGTCCTGCCGGGCCATCACCGAGACGGACAACCCCGAGGCGCGCGAGAAGCTCCAGGGCATGCCACGCTCCCTGCGCTTCCCCAGCCCCCGGGCCGCCGAGGACTGGCTGCGCATCCGCCGGCCCGCCCTGCTGGCCGCGGCCCGGCTCGCCGTCGCCGACGGGGAACTCGACACGCTGGCCCGCCGGCTGATGTCCCAGCTGGTCAGGGCGATGGTCGCGCACTTCGGCACCCAGGCGGCCGCGGCCGACCTGTACGGCATCCACCGGCTCGTCCTGGACGTGGCCGAGCGCCGCGGGCTGCCCCGCGAACGGGCCGCCGCGCTGCTGAACCTCGGCGACCTGGACGCGCAGACCGGGCGGACCGAGGACGCGCTGGCGCGTTACCGGGCCGCGCTGGACGCCGGACGCGAGGCGAACGACCCGTATGCGACCGGCCGCGCGACGGAATCCGTAGGCGGCGCGCATCTGGAGCTCGGGGACTTCGACCGGGCCGCCGACTGGTTCGGCCGGGCGCTGGCCCAGCGGCTCGCCCGGGACGACCGCGCGGAGGCCGCCCGGCTGTACGGCCGCATCGGCGCGGCCCAGACCTACGCGGGCCGCTACGGCGAGGCGCAGCGGTCCTGGCGGGCCGCGGTCGCCGGACACCGCAGGAACGGCGATGTGGGCGCCCACGCACGGGCGTTGAGCGAACTCGCGCGCGTCCAGGAGTACGCGGGGCGGCCCGAGGAGTCGCTGGCGACCTGTCACGAGGCGGTGGAGTGGGCGCGCCGCGCCGACGACGTACGGCTCCAGGCGGCGCTTCAGCTGCGGCTCGCCGACACGCTGGAGCGCCTGGGCGATCCCGCCGCGGCGGGGCTGCACCGGGGGACCGCCGAGCGGCTGCTGGGCGAGGAGGAGGCGCAGGAGGCGGAGCGGACGGACGGGGAACCGGAGCCCGCCCAGGACGCGCCACGACGGGCCGAAGAGGCGCCGGAGCAGGCCGATCTCCCGAAACAAGACCCTGACGCCTGCGAAATCCGTAGTACATCCGCAGAAGATTGATGCAATGAAAGGCTAGACAGCGGGAACGCCTTCATTAAACTGGGTCTGCCGCACCTTCTCCTGCGGTGTACCCCGGTGTGCGCCTTCGTGCCTGGGTATGTCAAGTAATGCACCACATTCCCCTGAGCCAAGGACCGTGATCCACGTGAAGGTCGGCATCCCCCGCGAGGTCAAGAACAACGAGTTCCGGGTGGCCATCACCCCCGCCGGTGTGCACGAGCTGGTGCGCGCCGGCCACCAGGTCGTCATCGAGCGCGGCGCCGGTCTCGGCTCCTCGATCACGGACAGCGAGTACGTCTCCGCCGGCGCCGGCATCCTGGAGACCGCCGACGAGGTCTGGGCCGGCGCCGACCTGCTGCTCAAGGTCAAGGAGCCCATCGCCGAGGAGTACCACCGCCTCCGCAAGGACCAGACGCTCTTCACGTACCTGCACCTGGCGGCCTCCAAGGAGTGCACCGACGCGCTCGTCGAGTCCGGCACCACCGCGATCGCCTACGAGACCGTCGAGCTGCCGAGCCGCGCGCTCCCGCTGCTCGCCCCGATGTCCGAGGTCGCGGGCCGTCTCGCCCCGCAGGTCGGCGCCTACCACCTGATGCGCTCGGTCGGCGGCCGCGGTGTGCTCCCCGGCGGTGTCCCCGGCACGCAGCCCGCGCGGGCCGTCGTCATCGGCGGCGGGGTCTCCGGCTGGAACGCCACGCAGATCGCCGTCGGCATGGGCTTCCACGTCACCCTGCTCGACCGCGACATCAACAAGCTGCGCGAGGCCGACAAGGTCTTCGGCACCAAGGTCCGGGCGATCATGTCCAACTCCTTCGAGCTGGAGAAGGCCGTCCTGGACGCCGACCTCGTGATCGGCGCGGTCCTCATCCCGGGCGCCAAGGCGCCGAAGCTGGTCACCAACGAACTGGTGTCGCGGATGAAGCCCGGAAGTGTCCTTGTCGACATCGCGATCGACCAGGGCGGCTGCTTCGAGGACTCCCGTCCGACCACGCACGCCGAGCCGACCTTCATGGTGCACAACTCGGTCTTCTACTGCGTCGCCAACATGCCGGGCGCGGTGCCCAACACCTCGACCTACGCGCTGACCAACGCGACGCTGCCCTACATCGTCGAACTCGCCAACCACGGCTGGGTGGAGGCGCTGCGCCGCGATCCCGCGCTGGCCAAGGGCCTCAACACCCATGACGGCAAGGTCGTTTACAAGGAGGTCGCCGAGGCGCACGGCCTGGAGCACGTGGAGCTCGACTCGCTGCTCGGCTGAGCCCCAAGTCGACATGAACGGCGACCTGATGGCGGCTTCCGACCAGCTCAGAGGCTAAGTCACCTTTTCGTAAAGGCGATACGTCAACAAGGCGCGTCAACGACGTACACACGGCCGGACCTTGCACCACAAGGTCCGGCCGGATGTGTGTATGGTCACTTTGCGACTCTCGGTCAACTCGCGTCGAACGTAACCCTTGAACCGATTCGTGCACCGGTGAAACCTGCCGTGCGACGCCCGTACGCCCTTGACAGAGGGATGTTTCATTGCCGACACATCCTGCCGGGTCCGGCGGATTGTGTTGCTGCGAACGCCCGACACGCCATAGAGTCGCCAACCGTCGGCATGGTGCCACGCTGACCTGTCTAGAAGTTTCCTGGTCACCAAGGAGGTAAGACGACTTGTGAATGAGTCGACATTTTCTCCCGGGGGTGGTCAACCAGGAACGCCTGTACGGGGCCAGGGTCCCGCGGGGTTCGAGGCTGTCGGCTCCGTTGCTGTGCGCACCTTCGCAGCCCAGAGGAGTCATCAGGTGTCTCAGATGTCCGGGATGACTCAGCCAGCACACCAGAGCATGGATGGCCATCACGTGAACGCCATGGCCGGCGACGGAAGTGGCGCGCCCCACAACCACTTCGCCGACTACGACGAACTGCCCGAGGGGCATTTCTACGACCCCGACGCGGAGTACGAGCCCGACCCCGAGTACGCGGCCACGCTCGCGCCCGACGCCGCCCGCCAGCGCCGCGAGCGCGTGGGCCCGACCGGACGCCCGCTGCCGTACTTCCCGATCCCGGGCCCGCTGACCGATCACGGCCCCGCGAAGATCATCGCGATGTGCAACCAGAAGGGCGGCGTCGGCAAGACCACGTCGACCATCAACCTGGGTGCCGCGCTCGCGGAGTACGGACGGCGCGTGCTGCTCGTGGACTTCGACCCGCAGGGCGCGCTGTCGGTGGGTCTCGGGGTCAACCCGATGGAGCTCGACCTCACCGTCTACAACCTGCTCATGGAGCGGGGCATGGCGGCCGACGAGGTGCTCCTGAAGACCGCGGTCCCGAACATGGACCTGCTGCCGAGCAATATCGACTTGTCGGCGGCGGAGGTCCAACTGGTCTCCGAGGTCGCGCGCGAGTCGACATTGCAACGGGCCCTCAAGCCCCTGATGGCCGACTACGACTACATCGTGATCGACTGTCAGCCCTCGCTCGGTCTGCTCACGGTCAACGCTCTGACGGCCGCGCACAAGGTGATAGTGCCTCTGGAGTGCGAGTTCTTCGCTCTTCGCGGTGTCGCACTGCTGACGGAGACGATCGAGAAGGTCCAGGAGCGACTCAACCCGGAGCTGGAGCTCGACGGGATCCTCGCCACCATGTACGACTCGCGCACGGTGCACAGCCGTGAGGTGCTCGCGCGTGTCGTCGAGGCGTTCGACGACCACGTCTACCACACGGTCATCGGGCGCACGGTCCGCTTCCCGGAGACCACGGTCGCCGGTGAGCCGATCACCACGTACGCCTCCAACTCCGTCGGTGCCGCCGCCTATCGCCAGCTCGCCAGGGAGGTGCTCGCCCGGTGTCACGCCGAGTGAGTCTGCCGGGGGCCGACGAACTCTTCCGTACGACAGGGGGAATGGCGCTCCAGCCGTCCACTCCGCGGCGGGGGGCCAACGGCGAAGCCCGTGTGCCCGCGCCCGCGGGGGAGAGCGACGGGGTCGCGGCCGGTGAGGACGCGCCGCAGTCGGTGCCCGTACAGGGCGGCGACGGCGAGGGCGCCGAGCATGTGGCCGCCGAGTCGGAGGCCGACGACGGCGAGTCCCGCAGTCGCGGGGCGGCCGGCTCCGGGCGACGTCAGGGGGCGCAGGAAGGTTCTGCCGCCGAGGCGTCCGGGCGCAAGCGGGGGCGGAGCCCTTCGCGTCGGCCCAGCGGGCGGGAACGGCACGACGAGAAGATCACGGTGTACGTGTCCGCCGAGGAGCTCATGGATCTGGAGCACGCGCGTCTGGTGCTCCGGGGTGAGCACGGGCTCGCGGTCGACCGCGGGCGGATCGTACGCGAGGCCGTCGCCGTGGTGCTGGCCGATCTGGAGTCCCGTGGGGACGCGAGCATTCTCGTACGGCGATTGCGCGGGCGGTAGGCGGTAACGTGCGGGGCGATGACCTCGAACGACGTTCCCGCGACCGCCGCTGCCTCCGGCGGTCGTCGGCGTGTGCTCGGGCGGGGCCCCGGATCCGAGGTCGAGCCTCCGGCGGAGCCGGCTGAGCACAGCGGTGGCGGCGAACCCGAGATCGAACAATCGGCTCCCGAACCGCCGGAGATCGTCCCCGAACCCTCCGAGGACGTCCCCGAATCCTCCGAGGACGTCACCGAATCCTCCGAGGACGTCACCGAACCCTCCGAGGACGTCGCCGAAGCCGATGACGGCGTCTTCAAGGTTCGGTTGGCCAACTTCGAGGGGCCCTTCGATCTGCTGCTCCAGCTGATCTCGAAGCACAAGATGGACGTCACCGAAGTGGCGCTGTCCAAGGTCACCGACGAGTTCATGGCGCACATCAGGGGCATGGGACCGGACTGGGACCTCGACCAGACGACCGAGTTCCTGGTCGTCGCCGCCACGCTGCTGGACCTCAAGGCCGCGCGGCTGTTGCCCTCCGCCGAGGTCGAGGACGAGGCCGATCTGGCGCTGCTGGAGGCCCGGGACCTGCTCTTCGCGCGGCTGCTCCAGTACCGCGCGTACAAGCAGATCGCCGACATCTTCAACCGGCGGCTCGACGAGGAAGCGCGCCGCTATCCCCGTACCGTCGGGCTCGAACCGCACCATGCCGAGCTGCTGCCCGAGGTGGTCATCAGCATCGGGCCCGAGGGGTTCGCGAAACTCGCCGTGAAGGCGATGCAGCCCAGGCCCAAGCCGCAGGTGTACGTCGATCACATCCACGCGCCGCTGGTCAGCGTGCAGGAGCAGGCCGGGATCGTGGTCGCACGGCTGCGGGAACTCGGCGAGGCCAGCTTCCGCACGCTCGTCGAGGACACCGACGACACCCTGACCGTCGTAGCCAGGTTCCTGGCCCTCCTTGAGCTGTACCGGGAGAAGGCCGTCGCGCTCGATCAGGAGATCGCGCTCGGGGACCTGATCGTGCGGTGGACCGGTGGGGAGGGCGGGAGCGAGCCCGTGGTCACCGACGAGTTCGACCGGCCGCCCGAGGTGCCCAAGGACGAGCCCGCCAAGGAGGAGAAGGCGTGAGTGAGGAGACCATCGATCCGGCGGCGGCCCCGCGCACTGTCGCCGACCTCGATCTCAAGCCCGCCCTGGAGGCCGTCCTCATGGTCGTGGACGAACCCGCGACCGAGGAGCACCTCGCGAAGATACTTCAGCGGCCCAAGCGGCGGATCCGTGACGCCCTGCGGGAGCTGGCCGACGAGTACACCGTGCAGGGGCGCGGTTTCGAGCTGCGGCTGATCGCCGGCGGATGGCGGTTCTACTCCCGGCCCGAGTTCGCTCAGGCCGTCGAGGGCTTCGTCCTGGACGGGCAGCAGGCCCGGCTCACCCAGGCGGCCCTGGAGACCCTCGCGGTCGTCGCGTACCGCCAGCCGGTCAGCCGCAGCAGGGTCTCGGCGGTCCGCGGAGTCAACTGCGACGGTGTGATGCGCACCCTCCTCCAGCGGGGTCTGGTCGAGGAGGCGGGCACGGAACCCGAAACAGGTGCGATCCTGTACACGACGACGAACTACTTTCTGGAGCGGATGGGCCTGCGCGGCCTGGACGAGCTCCCGGAGCTCGCGCCCTTCCTCCCTGAGGCCGAGGCGATCGAGGCGGAGACGCTGGAAGGGGTCCCGTCGTTCGATCCGGATGCACCGGATGCAGATGCAGACGACACGACGACGACGGAACTTTGATGCGAAGCAGTGGCAGTGGCAGTGGCGGCGGTAGTGGCAGGAGCGGCGGGCGTGGCAACCCCCGCGGGACCGGTGGGGGCGGCAATCCCCGCGGTTCCGGCGGCGGTGGCGGCTCCCGGGGTTCCGGTGGGGGCGGCTCCCAGCCCAGGGGCGCGGGCGGGCGCGACGACAAGCCGAAGCGTCCCGGCAAGCCGCGTCCCGAGGAGCGCCGCTACGACGTAGGGCCCGGGGCTTCCCACGAGGGTCCGAAGTCCGGGCGCGGTGCCTCCGCGCGCGGAGGTGCCAAGGGCGGCCCCAAGCAGGGCCAGGGCACCGGACGCGGGCGCTCGGTGCCCGCGACCTCGCGTGAGTACGACGCGCGGGCCGAGGAGCGCAACCGGGAGCGGTACGCGGGCAAGAAGGACGTGAAGCCGCCCAAGACCTTCCCGGGCGCCGAGCAGGAGGGCGAGCGGCTGCAGAAGATCCTCGCCCGCGCGGGCTACGGCTCCCGGCGCGCCTGCGAGGAGCTGATCGAGCAGTCCCGTGTCGAGGTCAACGGCGAGATCGTCGTCGAGCAGGGCAAGCGGGTCGACCCGGAGCACGACGAGGTCAAGGTCGACGGGCTGACCGTCGCCACGCAGTCGTACCAGTTCTTCTCGCTGAACAAGCCGGCCGGTGTCGTCTCCACCATGGAGGACCCCGAGGGGCGCCAGTCCCTCGGCGACTACGTCACCAACCGCGAGACCCGGCTCTTCCACGTGGGGCGGCTCGACACCGAGACCGAGGGCGTGATCCTGCTCACCAACCACGGCGAGCTGGCGCACCGGCTGACCCACCCCAAGTACGGCGTGAAGAAGACCTACCTCGCCGCCATCGTGGGCCCGATCCCGCGCGACCTGGGCAAGCAGCTCAAGGACGGCATCCAGCTGGAGGACGGGTACGCGCGTGCGGACCACTTCCGGGTGGTCGAGCAGACCGGCAAGAACTACCTGGTCGAGGTCACCCTGCACGAGGGCCGCAAGCACATCGTGCGCCGCATGCTCGCGGAGGCAGGGTTCCCGGTCGAGCGGCTGGTGCGCACGTCCTTCGGGCCGATCACGCTGGGCGACCAGAAGTCGGGCTGGCTGCGGCGGCTGTCCAACACGGAGGTCGGGATGCTGATGCAGGAAGTCGATCTCTAGAACGACCTCGGTTCCTCGGATCCCTCAGTTCTTCGGATCCCTTGGAACGACCTCGGTTCCTCTTTCGGCCGGTCCCGGATTTTCTCCGGGGCCGGCCGATGTGTTTTCGCCCTGTCGGCGGTCTGTATGGCTGACGGCCGAGACGAGGAGCGGGTATGGACACGAAGACGGAGCCTGAGAGGCTCCCAGGGGCCGCTGTGGCCGACGCGGGGGCCTTCGGGCGTCCCGGGTGCCCCGAGGGGCTGTCGTGAACTCCGGGGAGCTGCTGGAGCGTTCGCTCGCCTACGCGCTGGGAAGCGTGGCGGGGGTCGCGCCCGGGAGCCTGGGGCGAGGTACGCCGTGCGGGGAGTGGGACCTGGGCGAGCTGCTCGGACATCTCGACGACGCGCTCGAGGCGCTGCACGAGGGGCTCACCGGCGGGCGGATCGGGCTGTTTCCCGGAGCGCCGGGGGCGGATCCGGCGTGCGCGTTCCGTACGCGTGCGTGCGCGGTGCTGGGCGCGTGGGCGGCGGGGCCGTCGGGGGAGTCGGTCCTGGTGGGCGAACGGCCGCTGGACGTACGGGTTATGGGGGCCGTGGGCGCCGTGGAGATCGCCGTGCACGGCTGGGACGTGGCGCAGGCCTGCGGGCGGCCACGGCCCATCCCGGTCCCGCTGGCGGCCGAACTGCTGCCCGTGGCGCGGTCCGTGGTCGCGCGGGAGGACCGGGGAGCGCGGTTCGGCGCGCCGGTCGCCGTGCCGGCCCGGGCGGGGCTCGACGTCCGGCTGCTGGCGTTCCTCGGGCGGCGCGAGGTCCGTACGGGATGAGGGCGGGTGTCGGTCCGGGGCGCGGGGGTAGAGGGGCGGTGACGGCGTTCGCACAGCCGCGGCTCAGGAGGCCTTCGGCGCCCGGGAGTTGTGACACAGGGCGGTGACCGAGGGCTTGTGGAAGAACGCTCGCGCTCTTTATAGTCGTACTGACCATTAAGGGGCGGGGTGGATGGGCCACAAGCAGCCGCACGGCTACGACAAGTACGCCCACGAGCCTTTCGCCGTCACCGTCGACCTCGCCGTCCTCACCATCCGCTCCGGCGCCCTGCACGTCCTGCTCGTCGAGCGCGGCCAGGAGCCCTACGCCGGTCACTGGGCGCTGCCCGGCGGCTTCGTGGAGCCGAGCGAGTCGGCCGAGACGGCCGCGCGGCGCGAACTCGCCGAGGAGACCGGGCTCGCCGACGTCACCGGGCTGCACCTGGAGCAGCTGCGGACCTACAGCGAGCCCGACCGCGACCCCCGTATGCGGGTGGTGTCCGTCGCCTTCACCGCACTGCTGCCCGACGCGCCTGAGCCGAAAGCGGGCAGCGACGCGGCACGGGCCGACTGGCTGGCGTACGACAAGTCCTGGCCGCTCGCCTTCGATCACGACCGGATTCTGGCCGACGCCCACGAACACGTCGGCACGCAGCTGGAGTTCACCTGCCTGGCCACCGCCTTCTGTCCGGCCGAGTTCACCCTCGGCGAGCTCCGGCACGTCTACGAGACGGTGTGGGGCACCGCCCTCGACCGGCCCAACTTCCGCCGCAAGGTGCTCGCCACGCCCGGCTTCGTCGAACCGGTGCCGGGTGCCGCGCGCCTGACCGGCGGGCGTGGCAAGCCGGCCGCGCTGTACCGCGCGGGCACCGCGACCACCCTCCAGCCGCCTCTGCTCCGGCCGAACCCGGAAGGACGTTCCGCATGACCAGCACCATCGTCGACAAACGCGCAGCCACAGGGGCTCTGATCGGCCTCGCCCTCGGGGACGCCCTCGGATTCCCGACCGAGTTCAACGACATCCCCTCGATCCTCGCCAAGTTCGGGCCCTGGCGGCAGCTGCCGCTGATCAAGCCCGCGATCGTCTCCGACGACACGCAGATGACCCTGGCGGTGGCCCGGGGAATGCGTACCGCCATGGACCGCGGGGCGCTGGGCCCCGAGGACATGGCCGTCACCGTGCGGCAGGAGTTCATCGCCTGGAACCGGTCCCCGGACAACAACCGCGCCCCGGGCAACACCTGCCTGCGGGCCTGCGAGTTGCTGGAGAACCCCGACCTGCCCTGGCAGGACGCCAGCCAGCTGGGCTCCAAGGGCTGCGGTGCCAACATGCGCGTGGCGCCCGTCGGGCTCGCCCCCGGACTGAGCGACGAACAGCGCGCGGGCGCCGCCCAGTTGCAGGCCGCTCTCACCCACGGCCACCCCACGGCGCTCGCCGCCTCGGACCTCACCGGCCGTGCCGTGCACCTGCTCGCGCAGGGCACCGAGCCGGCCGCACTCCTGGAGCACCTGCGGTCGTACGCCGAGGAAAACCGCGGCCACTACCACCAGTCCTGGCTCGGCGACCTGTGGACGCGCAGCCAGGATGCCGGGCCCGAGGAGTTCATCGCCCGCGGCTGGCGCGAGTGCCTGGCGATCCTCGACCGGCTCGAGGACGCCGTGCGCACCTTCGATCCGGAGGCCGACCCGTGTCTGGCCACCGGGGCGGGCTGGATCGCCGAAGAGGCCCTGGCGACCGGCCTGTTGTGCTTCCTCGGCTTCCCCGACGAGCCGGTCACGGCCATCCGGCGGGCCGCCTACAGCTCCGGCGACTCCGACTCGATCGCCTGCCTGGCCGGAGCCTTCGCGGGCGCGCACCGCGGCAGCGAGGCCTGGCCGAACGAGTGGGCCGACCGCATCGAGTACCAGAGCGACCTGATGACCCTCGGGGCCCTCTGGGACTCCTGACCCGGCCCTCTGGGATTCTTGATCCGGCCCTCTGGGATTCTTGAGACATGATCGACACCCTGGACATCGACCTCAGACCGGTGGTCGCCGAACAGCCCGACCCCGTGCTGTTCGCGACCGTCTCCGGCGCCCATCTCTACGGCTTCCCGTCCCGCGACTCCGACGTGGACCTGCGAGGCGTCCACCTGCTGCCCACCGCCGCGCTGGTGGGCCTGCGCGAGCCCGAGGAGACCCGCTCCCGGATGTGGGACCGGGACGGCGTCGAGATGGACCTGGTCACCCACGACCTGCGCAAGTTCGTACGGCTGATGCTGCGGCGCAACGGCTATGTGCTGGAGCAGCTGCTCTCGCCCCTCGTCGTGCACACCACCGACGCGCACCGCGAACTGGTCGCGCTCGCCCCCGACGTCCTCACCGGCCATCACGCCCACCACTACCGGGGGTTCGCGGTGACCCAGTGGCGGCTGTTCGAGAAGACCGGCGAACTCAAGCCGCTGCTCTACACCTTCCGCGCCCTGCTGACCGGCGTGCACCTCATGCGCAGCGGCGAGGTGCAGGCCCATCTGCCCACGCTGCTCGGCGAGGTGGACGCGCCCGCCTATCTGCCGGAGCTGATCGCGACGAAGGCGGAGCGGGAGCACGGGGACGCCGACGTCGACCACGCGCGCGTGCGGGCCGACGTGGAGCGGCTGCACGGCGTGCTCGACGAGGCCCAGGAGGCGTCGGCGCTACCCGACGCGCCCGTCGCCCACGACGCCCTGCACGACTTCGTCGTACGGGTCCGGCTGGCGGGCTGAGGCGCGGCGCACGCGGACCAGGAAGGCCTCGACGCGGGCCCGGTCCGGCTCCTCGGGGAGCGGGCTGCCGCGCAGGGCCTCGTCGGCCTCGGCCGCCAGGTGGTTCATCCGCGCCTCGACCTCGGGCCAGGGGACCTCGCCGCGCTTGACCGCGAGCAAGGGCTCGCGTCCGTCGCCCACGTCGAGCGTGAGGGCGCCCGTGCGCAGCAGGTCGCGGGCGCTCGCCAGGAGGCGCAGGAGGTGCATCGCGTGCTTCCAGCGCGGGGCGCCGTGCGTACGGATGTCGCCCTCCAGCTTCTTGCGCTGGCCGAGCGCGTAGCGCGTGAACGTCCCGTGGACCTGGCGGGAGAGGAACGCCTCGCGCAGGGCGAGGAGTTCACGGCCCGTGTCGTCGACGTACTCGACGAGCGGGGAGTGCAGGCACTCCAGGATGTTCGGGTTCGCGCGCAGGGCCAGCTCGCAGAAGCGCTCCAGCTCCCAGCTGAACTGCTCGGGCGCCGGGCCCTCGACATGGGTCGGCGGCTTCTCGAAGCGCCAGAACAGGGGGGTGGGGGCGAGGAAGACGCCCCGGCGGTCGGTGTCGCTGCCCTCCGTCGCCAGACCGAAGGCCCGCGACCCCATCACGCACGCGTAGACGGTGTGGTCGCGGACCAGGGCCTCGGGGGACGGGGCGGGGGCGGGGGACTGGCCGGGTGGCAGGTCGGGTGACGTGCTGGTCATGGACGGGACAGTACGGGGACCGTCACGCCAGGGTGATCGAATTTCCCTCCACCTTGATCTGCTCCGCGGGCAGCGGCGACGGCGCCGGACCCCCTGCCACCGAACCGTCCGCGATCTTGAACTTGCTGCCGTGGCAGGGGCAGTCGATGGTGCCGTCGGCGACCTTGGTCACCGTGCAGCCCTGGTGCGTGCAGATCGCCGAGAAGGCCTTGAACTCGTCCTTCGCGGGCTGGGTGACCACGACCTTCTCGTCCTTGAAGATCTTGCCGCCGCCGACCGGGATGTCGGTCGTCTTCGCCAGCTCCTGACCGCTGGAGGCCTTCACGTCGGAGGAGCCGGAGTCACCTTCGTCGCCGTACTTGCTGCACCCCACGGCGAGCGCCGAGGCGCCCGTCGCGAGGAGGACCGTGCGGCGCGTCGAGCGGTGGGTCATGTCGTCACTCCGAAAGTGCGGAAGAACCAGAGGGCGGACGTCAGCCAGAGGACGGTCAGCGCGGTGAAGACAAGGCCGCCGACGAGCGGCAGCAGCCAGCCGGGCAGCCGCTCCGAGCGAAGCAGCAGCATCTTGGCACTGAACGCACCGAAGAAGAAGCAACCCAGGACGGAGTGCCACAGAACACGCGGTTCGTACGTCTGATAGCCGAGCGCGTACAGGCAGTGCACGGCGACCGGGACCGCCACGAGGAACGCGATCCGGCCCGACCAGCGGTGCAGGGTCGCCGACCAGCTGGGGCCCGGCAGCTTGCCGTACACCATGAACGCGGAGACCAGCTGGACGAGCGCGAAGAAGAACGCGGTCGTCGCCAGCCACGACTTCACCGCGGCGGTGCTGCTGAACCCGGCGAGGTTGAAGGCGGTCCCGGCCGGGTCGTGGACCTTGCCGTACGCCCCGAGGCCGACCGCCACGGCGGCGGCGACCAGGGCGGGGATCAGATAGCGGGCGGCGCCGGAGGCACGGCGGGGCGGTTCCGGCTGGAAAAACTGCGTGGCGGCGTTCGGGTCGACGGTCATGGTCGGCTCCCTGGGCGGACGATGGTGTCGCGGACGGGGTGTCAGGGGATGACGGGGAGTGCCGTGAGCTGCTGTCCGTCGACCGTCACCGCGCCCGTCTCCGGGTCGATGGCGGGCGCGGCCGAGGGGTCCTCGTCGCGCGTGACGATGCCGACCTGGCGGCCGCCCGGCAGGACGATCCAGCCGCCGTCGACCTTGGCGCCGCGCACCGTGGCGGTCGCCCGGTACAGGCCGCCCGGCTTCTTGGCCTTGTCCGCGGTGAAGGCGTAGTGCCCGCCGCCGACGTCGACCGTGCCGCGGATCCGCTTGCCCTCCTTGAGCGTGCCGGTCAGGGAGTCGCCGTTCTTCCCGGTCAGCCGCATGCTCCCGTCGTCCTTGACGTCGCCCTTCAGCCACGACTCCTTGGTGCGGCCGTCGCAGAAGTACGCGACCGCCTTGCCGTCGTGCACCGCCACGGCGACGGCGGACGAGTCGTCGTCGGTACGGCCGGCGTAGTCGGCGTTCGGCACGGGCACCCGGGTCCGGGTCGGCGAGGGGCTCGGCGACTGCGCGGGCTTGCTGGGTGACGACGACGGCGACGCCGAGGCGGCGGGCGTCTCCTTCTTCGTGGACGAGACGTTCTTCGTCCCCGTCGTCGCGTTGAGCGACAGCATGAACACAGCGAGCAGGAGTCCCGCGAGCATGGTCAGCAGCGGTCCTGGACGTTTCATCGAAGCCCTCCCCCGAGGCGAGTTTCCTGCCATCAGAGCGGACCGGCGGCCCCGGCGTAAAGAGGCGCACGGGGGCGTCTCTCGCCAAGTAGCGAAATTGGGTCAATTCGGTGACATTGAGCAGAGTTCGAGGCCGGTCCCGAACAGCGCCCGGCCCCTCGCGAAAGGCGTGATCATGGCGGGTAACGATCTCGGCGGTCTGCTGGGCGGTCTCCTCGGCGGCGGCCAGGGCGGCGGCGGCTCCGCCGGCTCCGGCGCGGGCATCCTCGGGGCGCTCCTGTCGGCCCTCGGCGGCGCCCAGGGCGCCGGCAGCGGCTCCAACCCACTGGGCGGTCTCCTGGACATGCTCACGAAGTCCGGGCTCGCCCAGCAGAAGGACTCCTGGGTCGGCACCGGCACCAACGAGTCCGTGACCGGCGCCCAGATCCAGCAGGCGCTGCCCGACGAGACCCTCGACCAGGTCGCCCGCCAGTCCGGCGTCACCCCGGACCAGGCCGCCGACCAGCTGGCCCAGGTGCTGCCCACGGCCGTCGACAAGCTGACCCCGAACGGGCAGGTGCCCGCCTCCCTGGAGGACCTGGTGAAGCAGCAGCGGCTGTGACGCGGTGAGGGCGTGGCGCTCGTCTCGGCGTGCGGGCCCCGAGCCCGTCTCAGCGGGCGGGCGCCGCGCACCGGTGTCGGTGGGGCTGACTACGCTGGACGAGGGAAGAGTCGAGCCGTTAGCAAGGAGCTGAGCCGTGGCGGTACGAGCGGTCCGGGGCGCCGTCCAACTGGAGCGGGACGAGGCCGGGCACATGGACGAGCAGGTCGGCGCCCTGCTCACCGCCGTCCTGGAGCGCAACGGCCTGAGTGCCGAGGACCTGATAAGCATCTGGTTCACGGCCACGCCCGACCTGCACAGCGACTTCCCGGCCGCCGCCGCCCGCAAGCTCGGCATCACCGACGTACCGCTGATCTGCGCCCAGGAACTCGACATCCAGGGCGCCATGCCCCGCGTGGTCCGGATCCTGGCGCACATCGAGTCCGACCGGGCCCGTGCCGACATCGCGCACGTCTACCTCGGCGCCGCGGCCGCCCTGCGCAAGGACATCGCCCAGTGAGAACCGCACTCGTCATCGGCACCGGCCTCATCGGTACGTCCGCCGCGCTCGCGCTGTCCCAGCGGGGTGTCGTCGTCCACCTCGCCGACCACGACCCCGAGCAGGCCCGCACGGCCGCCGCGCTGGGCGCCGGCACCGACCAGGCACCTGAGGGTCCCGTCGACCTCGCGATCGTCGCCGCCCCGCCGGCCCATGTCGCCACCGTGCTGGCCGACGTCATGCGCCGGGGCGTGGCCCGCGGCTACATCGACGTCGCCAGCGTCAAGGGCGGCCCGCGCCGCGAGCTGGAGGCGCTGGGCCTGGACCTCTCGGCGTACATCGGCACGCATCCCATGTCCGGCCGGGAGAAGTCCGGCCCGCTGGCCGCGACCGGCGATCTCTTCGAGGGCCGCCCCTGGGTGCTGACCCCGACCCGGGACACCGACACCGAGGTGCTGAACCTCGCGCTGGAACTGGTCTCGCACTGCCGTGCCGTACCGGTCGTCATGGACGCCGACGCCCACGACCGCGCCGTCGCGCTCGTCTCCCACATGCCCCACCTGGTGTCCAGCATGGTCGCCGCGCGGCTGGAGAACGCCGAGGAGGCGGCCGTACGGCTGTGCGGGCAGGGCATCCGGGACGTGACGCGGATCGCCGCCTCCGACCCCGCGATGTGGATCGACATCCTCTCCGCGAACCCCGGCCCTGTCGCCGACCTGCTCACCGACGTGGCCGGCGACCTGGAGGAGACGGTGCAGGCCCTGCGCGCCCTGCAGTCCGCCGACGAGGCCAAGCGCGTCGAGGGCACCTCCGGTATCCAGGACGTCCTGCGGCGCGGCAACGCGGGTCAGGTCCGGGTCCCCGGCAAGCACGGGACGGCGCCGCGGTCCTACGAGGTCGTGGCCGTCCTCATCGACGACCAGCCCGGTCAGCTCGCCCGCATCTTCGCGGACGCCGGACGGGCCGGGGTCAACATCGAGGACGTACGCATCGAGCACGCCACCGGGCAGCAGGCGGGTCTGGTGCAGCTGATGGTGGAGCCGCAGGCGGCGCCGGTCCTCACGGCGTCGCTGCGCGAGCGGGGCTGGGCGATCCGCCAGTGATCACGCGCGCGGAGAGGCCGATCGGCCGCCTGTAAGAGGGGACCCGGGAAGCCAGTAACCTTGTGCGGGGCACTTTCGTGCTCCGCACACCACTCACCGCACCGCACCAGGAAGGTGTCCCCCTGTGGAAAACGGCGCCGCCCCGACCGCCCAGGCCGTGATTGTCGCCATCGACGGCCCCGCCGGCACGGGCAAGTCGAGCACGTCGAAGGCCGTCGCCGCGCAGCTCGGCCTGAGCTACCTGGACACCGGCGCCCAGTACCGGGCGATCACCTGGTGGATGGTGACCAACGGGATCGACATCGACGACCCGACGGCGGTCGCCGCCGTGACCGGCAAGCCCGAGATCGTCTCGGGCACCGACCCGGCGGAGCCGACGATCGCGGTCGACGGCGTCGACGTGGCCGGGCCGATCCGCACCCAGGAGGTCTCTTCCAAGGTCAGCGCGGTCAGCGCGGTGCCCGAGGTGCGGGCCAGGATCACCGAGCTGCAGCGGGCCGTGGCGGCGGGCGCGGAGCGGGGCATCGTCGTCGAGGGCCGGGACATCGGGACGACCGTGCTGCCCGACGCCGACGTGAAGGTCTTCCTCACCGCCTCCCCGGAGGCCCGCGCCGCCCGGCGCAGCGGCGAGCTCAAGGGCGCCGACGTCAACGCCACCCGTGAGGCCCTGATCAAGCGGGACGCGGCCGACTCCAGCCGGAAGACCTCGCCGCTCGCCAAGGCGGACGACGCGGTCGAGGTGGACACCACCGAGCTCACGCTGGCGCAGGTCATCGAGTGTGTCGTCACCCTCGTCGAGGAGAAGCGGGCCGGAAAGTGACCAGGCCCGCAGCCGCCTCCGAGCGGGGAGCCGAGGTCGGCCGGCGCATCGGCGTCGGCCTGATGTACGGGCTGTTCAAGCCGCGCGTGCTCGGTTCCTGGAAGGTGCCCGCGACCGGCCCGGTGATCTTCGCCGTCAACCACTCGCACAACATCGACGGCCCGATGGTCATGGGCGTGGCACCCCGGCCGACGCACTTCCTGATCAAGCAGGAGGCGTTCATCGGCCCGCTCGACCCGTTCCTGACGGGCATCGGGCAGCTCAAGGTGGACCGTACGACCGCCGACCGCACCGCGATCACCCGGGCGCTGGACGTCCTGGCGGCCGGCGGGGTGCTCGGCATCTTCCCGGAGGGCAGCCGGGGCGAGGGCGACTTCGCCTCCCTGCGTGCCGGGCTCGCCTACTTCGCGGTGCGCGGCGACGCCCCGATCGTGCCCATCGCGGTGCTGGGAAGTTCGGAGCGGTCCGGACGGTTGATAAAGGGGCTGCCTCCGCTGCGCAGCCGTATCGACGTCGTCTTCGGCGACCCCTTCGAGGCGGGCGACGGCAGCGGACGACGTACACGCCGGGCGCTGGACGAGGCGACCGAGCGCATCCAGAAGCAGCTCACCGCGCACCTGGAAAACGCCAGGCGGCTGACCGGCCGCTAGGCGACACTGAGTAGTGGATCAAACCGGCGAAACCGGTCGGTCCACCGATCACCACGATGAACGAGGTACGGACTTCATGAACGACCACATCCCCTCCGACGGCCCGGGCGAGGAGCACGAGCACGGAGCCCTCGGCGACGCCGAGTACGCGGAGTTCATGGAGCTCGCCGCCGTCGAGGGCTTCGACCCGGAGGACGTCGAGGGCGCGATCGAGGCGGCCGGACACGGCCCGCTCCCGGTCCTCGCCGTCGTCGGCCGCCCGAACGTCGGCAAGTCGACGCTCGTCAACCGCATCATCGGCCGCCGCGAGGCCGTCGTGGAGGACAAGCCCGGTGTCACCCGCGACCGGGTGACGTACGAGGCCGAGTGGTCGGGGCGCCGCTTCAAGGTCGTCGACACCGGCGGCTGGGAGCAGGACGTCCTCGGCATCGACGCGTCCGTGGCCGCGCAGGCCGAGTACGCGATCGAGGCCGCCGACGCCGTCGTGTTCGTCGTCGACGCCAAGGTCGGCGCGACCGACACCGACGAGGCGGTCGTACGACTGCTGCGCAAGGCCGGCAAGCCCGTCGTGCTGGCCGCCAACAAGGTCGACGGCCTCAGCGGCGAGTCCGACGCGGCCTACCTGTGGTCCCTGGGCCTCGGCGAGCCGCACCCCGTCTCCGCGCTGCACGGGCGCGGCACCGGCGACATGCTGGACGCCGTCCTGGAGGCGCTGCCGGAGGCACCCGAGCAGACCTTCGGTGTCGCCGTCGGCGGTCCCCGCCGGATCGCCCTGATCGGTCGCCCGAACGTCGGCAAGTCCTCGCTGCTGAACAAGGTGGCGGGCGAGGAGCGCGTCGTCGTCAACGAGATCGCGGGCACCACCCGCGACCCGGTGGACGAGCTGATCGAACTCGGCGGTATCACCTGGAAGTTCGTGGACACCGCGGGCATCCGCAAGCGCGTCCACCTCCAGCAGGGCGCCGACTACTACGCATCGCTGCGCACCGCGGCCGCCGTCGAGAAGGCCGAGGTCGCGGTCATCCTGATCGACGCCTCCGAGTCCATCTCGATCCAGGACCAGCGGATCGTCACCATGGCCGTGGACTCGGGGCGCGCGATCGTCCTGGCCTTCAACAAGTGGGACACCCTCGACGAGGAGCGGCGCTACTACCTGGAGCGCGAGATCGAGACCGAGCTCGGCCAGGTCGCCTGGGCGCCCCGGGTGAACGTCTCGGCGCGCACCGGCCGGCACATGGAGAAGCTGGTCCCGGGCATCGAGGCCGCGCTGGCCGGCTGGGAGACCCGCGTCCCGACGGGCCGGCTGAACGCCTTCCTCGGTGAGCTGGTCGCCGCCCACCCGCACCCGGTCCGCGGCGGCAAGCAGCCCCGCATCCTCTTCGGCACCCAGGCCGGCACCAAGCCCCCGCGGTTCGTGTTCTTCGCCTCCGGCTTCATCGAGGCGGGCTACCGGCGCTTCATCGAGCGCCGTCTGCGCGAGGAGTTCGGCTTCGACGGCACGCCGATCCACATCTCGGTGCGGGTGCGCGAGAAGCGCGGCAAGAAGAAGTAGCCCCACGGCCGGGCAGGCTCACGGCAACGGGAAAGGGCGACCCCGATCGGGGTCGCCCTTTCCCGTTGCCACCGAACTCAGTGACCCGGTGGCAGCGCCGCGGGCACGTGGTGCATCCGCGTGCCCTGCTGCCCGACCTGCCCCACGCGCTGCCACTGCGACTGCTGCCGGGCGCTGTAGGCCCCCGCGCTGTAGGCGCTGTAGGAGCTGCTGAACGACCCCGGCCGGTGCCCGCCGTACGTACCCGTGCCGCCGTACGCACCCGTACTGTGCGGGATGTTCCCGAAGGCGGTGAAGCCCAGCTCCTCCTCGCCGCTGCGGTCGCCCGGCAGCGTGCGGAAGGACTTGACGTACTCGGCATAGAGCGCGTCGTAGATCGGCGTGGCCGATGGGCCGCTCAGGTAGTCCTGGGCCGACCGCGCGGACGGGATCGGCTGATAGGACTGGCGGCGTGGAACGTCGTATGCGTACACGTATGTCCAAACGACACCGACTGGTCAGGGATGCGGTTGCGCGGTCGGCCTTTTAGGGGCGGGACCTCACGTTCCCGCGAGCGGCATGGCCACCGCGACCAGCTTGCCGTTCGCCGCGGCCTTGTCGATCGCGTCCCGCAGCAGGTCCTCCCGGGGCTGGCGGCCGATCGAGCCGACCGGCGCGGCGAACATCAGTACCTGCTGGTGCTTGTTCGCGGCGGCCCGCCAGCTCTCCGTCACCTGCAGCGGCTGGTGCGCCTGCCACCAGGCGACCGGCTGCCCGCCGTTGGCGTTGGGCTGGAGCACCGCGTGCAGTTGGCCCACGGCGAGCAGTACCGACCAGCCGTGCAGCACCGGCGGCACCTCGGTCAGCTCCGTGAGCGGCATGAAGCCCTGCTCGATGAGGAGCGGCAGGAAGTCGTCGCCGGAACCGGTCGTGCCGGGGCGCGCGATGGGCGCGGTCGGCTCGACGACCAGGGCGGGGTGCAACTCCCCGGCGATCAGGACGAGTCCGCTGGTGATGCCGAGCACGGCCTGCTCGGGCACGATCTTCTCCGGCTCCAGGTCCACCGTGTCCCCGGAGATGGACTTCACGGCGCCGCGGAGCTGCTCCTCGGTGACCTGGACGACCTGCGAGGGCAGACAGGTGGAGTGGGCGAAGGCGAGGACGGCGGTCTCGTCGCCGAGGAACAGGACGGTGCTGGTGCGCTCCTGTTCGGAGTCGCCCGGGGTGCGGCAGGACGTGCAGTCGTAGCTGCCGGGGGCGTTCTCTCCGGCGAGCAGCCGGTCGGCTTCTTCGTCGCCGATCTCGGCGCGTACCTCGTCGCTGACGTCGAGCATGCGCGGCACGGGTGGCTCCCTCAGGATGTGGTGCCCGGTGGGTCCCGGGCTCATGAAGAAGACAACGGAGGATCTGTGGCGGGAGTCACGCCCCAGAGCGAACGGAATCGACCCATCCAGCGCGGAGGGTCACCGCACGTGCGGAATCGGGCACTCATCGTCAATTCCTTGGAAATCAAAGGAAGTTGGTTGGGTGAACTGGGTCACAGGACGTCCGGGTCACTGGTCGACAAATCATGAAATCGGCGAATGAAGTGGGTGTCCGAAAATAGCCGATACCCGCGGTAACGGCGAACTGGCCTGGAATGACAAGGAGTTGGTTGATACCAACCGGCCCGGCTCCCTAGATTCCTCGGCCGTGTGCACAGAGCACCGCTCGGGTACGTCCGCCGACCGCACCAAGCCAGCAGAATCCAGCACCAGCCCCGAGGCGGACGGGGTGGAACGCGCTAACCGCGCCCCAGTGCACGGCATGCGTCCCGCCTTGGGGGACCTCGGGTTTGTGGAGAGGGATTCACATGTCCGAATGTGTTGATACCAACCGTCCGACCCGCAAGCGCACGACGGCGGTCCTCACCGGAGCGGCTCTGCTCGCCCCGCTCGGACTGCTCGCGGCGACCGGCAACGCCGTGGCGGCGGACGGGGGAGTGTGGGACCGCATCGCCCAGTGCGAGAGCGGCGGCAACTGGCACATCAACACCGGCAACAGCTACTACGGCGGGCTCCAGTTCTCCGCCGGCACCTGGCGCGCGTACGGCGGCACGGCGTACGCGCCGACCGCCGACAAGGCCTCCAGGGAGCAGCAGATCGCCGTCGCCACCAAGGTCCAGCGCGCCCAGGGCTGGGGCGCCTGGCCGACCTGCTCGACCCGGGCCGGAGCGTACGGCGCCGCACCCGCCGCGGGTTCACCAGCCACCAAGTCGACGCCGAAGTCGACACCCAGGTCCAACTCCGGCTCCACCACCGAGTCCACCGCGGCGAAGCCGTCGAAGAAGCCGGCCCGTCCGTCGAGCCACCCCGCCCGCGGCACCTCGCGCGGTGACTACACCGTCCGCCAGGGCGACACGCTGAGCAAGATCGCCGCCCGGCACGGCACCACCTGGCAGCGGCTGTACGCGACCAACAAGGCCGTCATCGGGGCCGATCCCGATCTGATCGTGCCCGGCCAGCGCCTCACCTTCTGAACGATCCGACCCGGTCTCAGATCGCGCGTCTCGTATCAGGTGTCAGGTATCTCAGGTGTCAGGTATCAGGGGGTCCTGCCCGGTCGGCCGACCGGGCAGGACCCCTCGCCCGTCGCTCCAGTTCGCCCGCCTCGCCGCTGAACACGACCGTGCCGCGCCGCAGTTCGTGCACGAAGACGGTCGCACGGTCCTGGAGCCCGGGCGGCAGCCGCTGTTCGGCGACGACCACGCACGCGTCCAGCGCGGCCAGCAGGTCGTACGTGCGGGCCGCGACCGTCGGTGACATGCCCTGCGCGGGTTCGTCGACGAGCACCACGCGTGCGCGTGCCAGCAGGGCGCGGGAGAGGGCGAGCATGCGCTGCTCACCGCCCGAGAGCGTGCCGGCACGGCGCCGGAGCAGAGGGCGCAGCTGCGGATAGGCGTCGAGGGCGGGGGCGTGGTCGCTCGCCGCCAGCTCCAGGTTCTCGCCCACGGTGAGCGAACCGAACACGGCCTGCCGCTCCGGGACCAGACACAGCCCGCGGCGGGCCCGCTCGAACGCCGGCAGCCGCGTCACGTCGACGCCGTCCCACACCACCGCCCCGCCGGACAACGGCACGGTCCCGGCCAGCGCGCGCAGCACGGTCGTACGGCCGGAGCCGTTGCGGCCCAGCAGGACGGTGAGGCCGGGGCCGGGCGCGGCGAGGGTGATGCCGTGCAGGGCCTCCAGGGGGCCGTAGCGCACGCGCACGTGGCGCAGCGAGACGGCGGTGGCGGCCGCGCGGGAGCCGGTCATACGCCGGCCTCACGGGTGCCGGGCGTGCCGAGTGTCTCCAGGACGTGGTCGGCGGGGCCCGAGGCGACGATGCGTCCTGCCGCCATCACGTGGACGACGTCGGCCAGGTCGGCGACGAGATCGAGGTCGTGCTCGACCACGAGGAGGGCGGTGCCGTCGGCGGCCAGTGCCTTCAGCACCCGGGCCATGGCGGCGACTTCGGCGTCGTCGAGGCCGGCGGCCGGCTCGTCCAGCAGCAGCACGCGCGGGCTGCCGGCGAGGGCCCGGGCCAGTTCGACGCGGCGCAGGGTGCCGGTGGGCAGTCCGGCGGCGGGAAGGGCCCGTACCGGCCCGTCGAGCCCGAACAGGCGCAGGGCCCGCTCCACGGCGTCCGGATCGGCGAGGCGACCCTGCTCGGCGCCCACACGGACGTTCTCGGCGACGGTCAACGACGGGAAGACGGCCAGTTGTTGGAACGTCCGCGCGATACCGAGCCGGGTCCGGGCGTGCGCCGCGAGCCGCGTGATGTCCCGTCCCCCGAAACGCACTTCCCCGCGCGCGGGCCGCAAGGTCCCGGCCAGACAGTGGAACAGGGTGCTCTTCCCGGCCCCGTTGGGCCCGACCACCGCGGTGACCTGACCGGGCCGCACATCGAGATCGACACCGTCGAGCGCGGTGAAGCCGCCGTAACGGGCGTACAGGGCGCGGGCGGAGAGGACGGGGGAGCGCGTGGAGACGGCGGGAGTCGAGATGGACGCGGTGGGCAGGGTGGGCGCGATCCGGGAGTCGGGGGTCGTGAGCGTGGCCGAGGCGGCGGTGCCGGGGGCCGGGGTGCGCGAGTCGTCCGCCCGCGGCTCCACCGACCGCACCCTCGCCCGTACCCGCACTCCCATCGCGGTCAGCGTCGCCTCCCGATGCGGCCGCAGGCGCCCCGCGGCCGTCCGCAGGGCCTCGTACGGTCCCCCGGGGAAGCGGCCGACCAGGACCGCCAGTACGCCGATCAGGGCCGCCGCCACGCCACCCCGGGCGCCCGCGTCCAGGCCGACCAGGAGAGCCGCCGCGGCGAGGGGGCCCAGGGTGCTGTCCGCGCCCAGGACCACGACCGCGGCGAACCAGAGCAGGCCGCGTACGGGGTCGTAGGCGCCGGGGTCGAAGGCGCGCAGGCCCATGCCGAGCATGCCGCCGCCGAGCGCGGCCAGGGCGGCGCCGGAGACGAACGCGAGGAGTTTGAGGGACGGGACGCGGACGCCCGCCGCCGACGCGCCCGACTCGTGGTCCCGCATGGCCGCGAGGGCCAGGCCGGTACGGCCCCTGCGCAACGCGTGCGTGGCCAGCAGGGCGGCCGCCAGCAGGGCCAACTCCAGGACGTAGTACGCGCGGTCCCCGTCGAAGCCCGCCGGGCGGTCCAGGGAGAGTCCGGACGTGGCGTACGGCTGCGCGAACACGAACCGGCTCACGCCGACGCCCACCGCGAACGTCGCGAGCGCCAGCGCGAGGCCCTGGCGGCTGATCGCGGGCCAGCCGGTCAGCAGGCCCAGTGGGGCGACCAGGACGACCGCCAGGGCGAGCGCGGCCAGTTCGGGCAGACGGGGCAGGCCGGGGAAGCGGCCGGCCGCCAGCAGGGCCGTGAACAGGGCGCCCAGGCCCGCGTACGCCGCCTGCCCCAGGGAGAGTTGGCCGCCGCGGCCGGTGACGACCACCAGGGACAGCAGCACCACGCCCAGCGCCGGCACCTGGACGGACGTATGCAGGTCCGAGCCCGCGAAGCCGAGCGGGAGGAGGAAGAGCACCGCCGCCACGATCCACGCGCCCGGCGGCGTGGACACGCGCGCGGTGGCCGTGCGGGGGAGGGCGTCGCGGGTGCCGATGCGGGGCAGCACCAGGGCCGCCACCAGCAGGGCGACGACGAAGAGGTTCGCGCCGACCGCCTGGAGCAGCTGCTCGCTCCAGCCGGAGGGATGCAGCCGCGTCAACTGGCTCTGCGCCACGCCGATCCCGAGGGCCACCACGACGGCGACCGCCAGGCTCCGCATCCGCGCGGCCACCGCCACCGCCACGACCTCCATCACGAGCAGCGGCAGTCCGTACGGGTCGAGGCGGACGTACGGCGCCAGCAGGACGCCCGTCAGGCCCGCCGTGAACGCCCCGAACGCCCAGCCCGCCGCGGCCACCCGGTCCGCGTCGATCCCGCCGAGCACCGCGAGCCGCCGGTCGTCCACCACGGCCCGCAGCTCCCGCCCGAAGCGCGTCCAGCGGATGACCGTACCGACTCCGGCGGCCAGCACCACGACGACGGCCAACTGCCCCCACGGGTCCGCCGGGACCAGCTCCGGCGCGTCGTCCCGCGCACCCTGGCCCCACACCAGCGCCGCCCCGCCGACCAGCAGCACGAAGACCCCGATCGACGCGACCAGCGTCTGCGCGGGGTCGCCGCCCAGGATCGCCAACGGGCGGAAGACGAACCGTTCCAGCACCACCCCGAGCGCCGGCGCCAGCACCACCAGCGTCACCGTCGCGCCCCACCACAGCGGCCAGCCCCACTCGACCACGCACTGCCGCAGCACGTACGCGCACACCATGGCGATCGCCCCGTGCGCGAAGTTGAGCACCCCGGTCGCGCGGTACGTCACGATCAGGCCGATCCCGGTGAGCGCGGCGGCGCTGCCGACCGAGAGTCCGGCGAGCGTGAGGTCGTACGTCAGTGACGACATCAGTCGGTCTCTTCGGCGGGCTCGCAGATGGGGCAGGGCCCCAGCTCGCCGCTCGCCAGGAGCTTGGCGTCCACCGGGACCGCCTCCGCCTTCCCGGCCACCAGCGGACAGTCCGCGCGGTGGAAGAGCGTGCCGCCCGGCACCATCAGCAGATCCCCGCTGACCGCGAGCGGCGCGGTGACCACCGGCCCGGACTCGTCGGCGTCGGCGGGACCGGCGGCGACCAGGAGGCCGTAGAGCTCGTCCACGCGCGCGGCGGCGGCCGTCGTGCGGCCGTGGGTGAGCAGCACCGCGGCGGCCACGAGCAGGGCCGCGCCGGGGATCGTGCAGGAGGCGAGATAGGGCAGCTGCCGCTCGGCGTAGCGCTCGCCGGAGATGCCGTACCAGCCGATCACGCACAGCACCGTGCCCGCGGCGAGCGCGGCCCAGCCGGCCCACAGGACGGGATGCACACTCCGCAGTCGGGCTGTCCGCATTTCTGGCTCCCACACGTCATGAGTCTGTCCATGTCAGCCAATGGCTTGCACTATGCCTTCTGTCAGCTGACCCTGAAAGCACCGGGCGCGCCTTGCCCGGACCGACACCCGGTGGTGAGCCAGATGGTTCTCGGGAGCGACCTCAGGCGGGGGAACGGTCGTTGGAGGGCGGGTGCGGTCGGCCTGGTCCTGGCGCTCGCTCCGGTTCTGGCGGCGTGCAGCGACGACAGCGGCGGCGGGAGCGGCAGCGCACCGCCCACTCCGTCCGTGGAGCGGACCACGAGCGCACCGGCGACGGCCCCCGCGGATCCGGCGGCGGCCACAGCGGAGGTCAAAGCCAACTGGGAGAAGTTCTTCGACCCGAAGTTCTCCACCAAGGACAAACAGGCCGTCCTGGAGAACGGCGACGAGATGGGACCGGTCCTGCGGGCCTTCAACGGCGACGAACGCGGCGGACAGGTGCAGGCGGAGGTCACCACGGTCGAGTTCACCAAGGCGGACGAGGCGACCGTGACGTACAACCTGACCCTCAACGGCGCCACCGCCCTGCCGAAGGCCTCCGGGACCTCGGTCGAGCAGGACGGCACCTGGAAGGTGTCCGTCAACACGCTGTGCGCGCTGGTGGCGTTGAGCGGCGATGCCTCGCAGTCGCCCGCGGCGGGCTGCTGAGGCGGCGGCTGCCGCGGCGCTGCTCCTGCTGGGCACGGCGTGCGGCAGCCGGCTGCCGGAGAGCGACTTCGGGTCCGGCACGCGTACGCCCGGGCCCGCGCGCACCGACACCGCGCCGATCCGGGTCGGCATCATCACCAGCGCCACCAGCCCGGTCGGCGGCGACACCTTCACCGGCCCGCGCGACGGCGCCAAGGCCTGGTTCGACCGCCTCAACGCGCGCGGGGGCATCGACGGCCGCCCCGTCGAGGTGCGGGAGTGCGACGACGGCGGCAGCGGGGTCGGCAACAACACCTGCGTGCACCGGCTGATCGACGAGGACAAGGTGGTCGCCCTGGTCGCCACCACCGCGCTGGACTACGCCGGTGCCTCCCGCGTCTCCCACGCGCGCGTGCCCGACATCGGCGGCCAGCCCATCGGCGCCGCCTACGACACCTGGCCGCACCTCTACGGCATCTACGGCAGCCTCGCGCCCCGGAACGGCACCCCGGGCTGGGGCGGGAAGCTGTACGGCGGCACCGAGGTCTACCGGTACTTCAAGCGCGAGAAGGGCGCCCGCACGGCCGCCGTCGTGTCGTACAACCAGGCCGCGTCCGCCTCCTACGCGCGCCTGGTCGAGCAGGGGCTGCGGGCCGAGGGCTACAAGGTCGTCACCGAGCAGGTCGACTTCGCGCTGCCCAACTTCCGCGCCGCCGCGGCCGATCTGAAGCAGCAGGGCGCCGACCTGGTCTTCGACGCCATCGACACGCACGGCAACGCCCAGCTGTGCGAGGCCATGGACGCGGTCGGCGCGCAGGTCATCGCCAAGGTCACCAACGTGCAGAACTGGACGTCCACGGTCGACGACGACTACAAGGACGCGCCGCGCTGCCGCAACGCGCTGTGGGCGACCGGGTCCAGCCGTGACTTCGAGGACACCGGGAACGCCGCGGTGCGGGAGTTCCGGGACGCCACCAAGGGGCTGAAGACGCACTCCCAGTGGCAGGTGGAGGGCTGGGCGGCCGGGATGTGGTTCACGGACGCGGCGACGTCGTGCGCGAAGACCAAGGACGGCGTCACGCGCGCGTGCGTCGACGGCTTCATGAACCGGAGCGAGAACTACACCGCCGACGGTCTGTTGGTTCCCGTCTCCTTCGAGCGGCTCGCCGAACCGCCCAGGACGCGCAGGACGTGTCTGTCGGTGGCCCGTTGGCAGGACGGCGAGGGCTGGGTGGCGCAGGGGGACATGAACAGCACTTGTTTCGAGGTGCCGCAACTGCCGTACAGCCCTTGATAGAGACTTCGACCATGTTGGAGACCTCGGCACGACTCCTGCGCCTCCTCTCGCTCCTCCAGGCCCACCGCGAGTGGTCCGGCGCCGACCTGGCCGACCGGCTCGGTGTCACCCCGCGCACCGTGCGCCGGGACGTGGACCGGCTGCGTGAGCTGGGCTACCCCGTCAACGCCAGCCCGGGCACCGGCGGCGGCTACCAGCTGGGCGCGGGCGCCGAGTTGCCGCCGCTGCTCCTGGACGACGACGAGGCGGTCGCGGTCGCCGTCGGCCTGCGCACGGCCGCCGGGCAGGGCATCGAGGGCATCGGCGAGACGTCCGTACGGGCGCTCGCCAAGCTGGAACAGGTCCTGCCGACCCGGCTGCGCCGCCGCGTCGGCGCCCTGAACGCGTTCACCGTGCCGATGCTCCGCGGCCCCCGGCCCTCCGCCGTGGACCCGGCCGTCCTGACGGAGATCGCCCACCTCTGCCGGGACTCCGAACGCCTGCGCTTCGAGTACCGCAGCCATGACGGCGCCCCCACCCGCCGCACCGTCGAACCGCACCGCCTGGTGTGCACCGAGCACCGCTGGTACCTGGTCGCCTGGGATCTCGACCGCGCGGACTGGCGTACGTTCCGCGTCGACCGCATCACCCCGAAGCCGCCCCACGGCCCGCGCTTCGCCCCGCGCACCCCGCCCGCCGAGGACCTCGCCGCGTACGTGTCGAAAGGCGTCTCCACGCGCGCGTACGCCACGCACGCCGTCGTCCGGTTGCTGGTGCCGCTGACGGAGGCGGCCGAGCGCATCTCGCCCTCGTCCGGGCAGTTGGAGGCGGACGGGCCCGACGCCTGCATCCTGCGTACCGGGGCCGCGAGCCTGGACGTGATGGTCATTCACGTGATGCTGACGGGCTTCGAGTTCGAGGTGCTGGAGCCGGTCGAGCTCACCGAGGCGATCAGGACGGCGCGTGACCGGCTGACCCGCTCGCTGGCCCGGTCCTGAGCCGGTCGGACACCGTGCGGCGGTGCGGGGATTGTGTGCTGGAGCCGTGTATTTCCTATGCGCCGTCAGCTCCTGCCGGACCGCGTGGAATCGACCGGGAATCGGCTCCGGACGGTGTCCGCGGGGCGGTCGCGAGGAGTTCTCGCGGCGCTTTCCGACGGACTATAAGAAGAGCCCTCACGGCCCTCGGGAATTACGTTCGATTACCGGCGGAAGGCGTACCGAACCGCTCGTCCGAGTGGCGGAGTTCGGACGAAACGCGTGTCGTGATCCTGTGACAGAAGCGTGACCGGAGGCGGATACGGGACCCGTGGCCGCGGCCTCGGCTTCCCTGCCCGCCCGGCAGGGCCTAGCGTGGCGGCATGGCACCGATTCCGACTCCTCCAGCGGAGCCCCAGGACAGTCCGGACGGATACGTCGGCCTCGCCGCGACGGACGCCGAACGGCGTGCGCGCGAGCGGGGGTGGTCCACGGTGCGCTCGCTGCCACCGGGAGCGATCATCACCATGGAGTACCGCGTGGGCCGGCTGAACTTCGAGGTCAGGAACGGCAGCGTGGCCCGCGCCTGGAAGGGCTGACGGGCACAAGGGCCGACAGGCGCACGGATATACGGACACGGCGAAGGCCCCGGTTCCTGGACAGGAACCGGGGCCTTCGCCGTGCGGGGGTGGTGGTGCGTACCGACCCCGCCGTCCGTGTCGCCGGTCGTGTCGTCGACCGGTTGCCGGTCAGCCGCCCGTCGCCGGGCGGGCCGAAGTCGGGGTCGGCGTGCCGCGCGGCACCCGGTCCGCGTGCGGTGGGCGGCGGCTGCCGATCGGGGTGACCGGTGTGCGCTCCGCGCGCGTGGTGTGCGGGCCCGGGGCCAGATAGACGGGCGCCCGGGCGGCGCGGGAGACCGAGGCCGGCTCGTGCGCCGCGGCCTCGTCCGATGCCGTCGAGTGCGGCTTGACCAGCACGGGTGCCCCCACAGGGAGGGCCGGCGCGGGTACCCCGGCGGGAGCGCGGGCACGCCAGCGGTCGCGCAGGTCGAAGATCGCGGTCTCGGCGCGGGTGATCAGCGGCTCGCACCAGGGCAGGGCGAGCAGGACCAGCAGACCGGCGGCCCAGCCGAGAAGGACGTCGCTCAGCCAGTGCGTACCGAGGTAGACGGTGGCCATGCCGACGCCGAGCGAGGTGACCGCGGAGACGGCCGACAGCCAGCGGCGGGTCCTCGGGCTGGAGGCCAGATAGGCCAGGATTCCCCAGGTGACCACGGCGTTCGCGGTGTGACCGCTCGGAAATATATCGCCGCCCAGACCCATCTCGTTCGAGCCGATCGTGGTCGCGTAGTGCGGCCCGAGGCGGCCCATGCCGAGTTTGGCGGCGCCGACGGTGATGTTCAGCAGCAGCAGCGAGGCGCCCAGGGTGAGCATGGGGCGCAGTGTGTGCTGCCGCCAGGAGCGCCAGCCCAGCCAGGCCGCGACCATCACGGCGGTCGGGCCGCGCTGGCCGAGCACCACGTAGTAGTCGACGAACCAGTGGATGCCCTGCCACTGCTGGTACGGGCGGAAGAACATGACCTGCCAGTCGAGGCGGACCAGCCACGAGGTGGTCACCACGGCCCACACGATCGCCAGATAGAAGGCCAGGGTGCCGGTGAGGAGGGCGACCCTGTGCCTGCTCATCTTCGGCACATCGATGTGGGCCGGGCGTTCCGGCTCTCGGTCGAGCCTGGCGAACACCCGGTCCAGACGGGTGAGGGTTCGTTCGGTACGCACCCAATCGACGTTACAGCGAGTGAGCTCAGTTCCCGGGCGAATCAGCGGCTTTGTGATGACGATGTGATGTGGGATTCCTCTCAAGGGCGGGTTTATTTCCGAGGAATCCGCAATGTTGGATGACCGGTTCCTTCAATTCCTTTGATCATTCCAGGGTTCGGTTAAAAGGGACTTATGAATTCGTTCACCTGGAGATGGTGTTGATTTGGCCTGGCTCTCACCGGCCGTCGCGGCCGATCACGGTGGTCCCGAGCCGTTCAGCCACAACGCTCCGTACACGGCCGAGGCCGCCGCGATGCCGCCCAGTACCAGCGCCGACCTGCGCGTTCGCAGCCGGGCCAGGGCCAGGGCGAGGGGCAGCAGCAGGGGGAAGGCGGGCATCAGCAGGCGCGGTTTCGAGCCGAAGTAGCTCGACGCGCACAGGGCGAGCACGGTGACGACACCCGCGTACACCAGCAGGGGGAGCGGTTGACGCTGCCGCACACAGGTGACGTACAGCCACCCCACAAGGGCGACTCCGACGATCAGCCCCACGCCGGCGAGCGCTCCCGGGACCGAGGTGAACTTGTCGGCGACGAAGCGGGCGAAGGCGTATCCGCCGTCGAATCCGTTGCGCCAGCCCGCCTGGACGTCGAGATAGCCGAGGGGGCCGTTGCCGGTGCGGTGGCCGACCCACAGGACGTAACCGGCGGCGCCCAGGGGAGCGAGGAGCATGGCGAGGGCGCGTCGCCAGGCCGGTGCGCCGGGGTGGGTACGGCTGTCCCCGGGTGAGAGGGCGCGTGCTGCCTCTCCCGCGCCCTGCGCGGCGGACGTGCTTCGCTCCCGCCCGAAAGGGTGCCGTGCCCGCGTGGAGGACATAGGTGACATAGAGGAAATGAAGGGCGTGGAGGACGTGGAGGACATGAAGGAGACGACTCCCGCCGTCCACACCGCCGCGACCACCGCGAGCCCCACCGGGCGGGTCAGGCCGGACAGCAGCGCCAGCGTGCCCGCGGTGAGCCAGCGGCCGGTCAGGACCGCGTACAGCGACCAGGCGGCCAGCGCGGTGAACAGCGACTCGCTGTACGCCATCGACTGCACGATCCCGACCGGCAGTACGGCCCACACCAGGACCGCGCACACGCCGGCCCGAGGGCCGTACACGTGGTCGGTGACCGCGAAGATCCCCCAGGCCGCGGCGAGCGAGGCGAGCAGCGCGACGACGAAGCCGGCATCCGCGTACGACAGCGGGGACACCGCGGCGACCGCCCTTTCCAGCCAGGGCAGCAGCGGGAAGAAGGCCAGGTTCGAGTGGACGTCGCCGTTCGGCAGGCGCACCTCGTAGCCGTAACCCCCCTCGGCGACCCGGACGTACCACAGCGCGTCCCAGCGGGCCGTCAGCAGCGTGTACGCGCTCTTGCCGCGCGCGGCGCTCCACAGGGCCAGCACGAGCAGGCCCAGGGCGCGTACGGCCGCGTACCCGAGGAGGGCCGGGGCCGCGCGGCGCAGGGCGCCCCTGGGGCCGGCGCTCGCGGTGCGCGTCTCAAGATCGGTCACGGGCTCGATTATCGACGGCCCCGGAACCGGCGAGCCCGGCGCGGCGTGGACGAAAGGAGGGGGAGTGGCGTACGCCACACGGGTTAGGTGCCAAGTCTGAGAGGTCCGCCACGTGACCGTGGCGCGAACTCGCGTACGCTGACGTGTCACTCGCCTTCGTTGCGCGGGTCGGAGACCACCGCTCCTCTCCGACCGAGATCACGGGGAGTCCCCACCCTGTGTGCCCGCCGAACGCGAGGGAACATCTGGGAGGTACGTGCATGTCCGGGACGACCACGGCCGCCGCTGCGCTGCGCCGTCGGGCGGCCGGGGCCGGTGCAAACCGCTGGGTCGTCCTCGTCGTCCTCTGTGTGAGCCTGCTGCTGGTCGCGGTCGACGCGACCGTGCTGCACGTGGCGGTTCCCGCGGTCACCGAGGATCTGAAGCCCGGCGCGATAGAGCTGCTCTGGATCGTCGACGTCTACCCCCTCGTCTGCGCCTCGCTGCTGATCCTCTTCGGCACGCTCGGCGACCGGGTCGGCCGCAGACGGATCCTGCTGCTCGGGTACGGCCTGTTCGGCATCGCCTCCGGCCTCGCGGCCCTCGCGCACGACGCGCAGGTGCTGATCTTCGCGCGGGCGCTGCTCGGTGTCGGCGGGGCGATGATCATGCCGGCCACGCTGTCGATCCTGCGCCAGGTCTTTCCCGACCGGCGGGAGCGGGCGCTGGCGATCGGTATCTGGAGCGCGGTCGCGGCGGTGGGCGCGGCGGTCGGCCCGCTCCTCGGCGGCTTCCTCCTCGAACACTTCTGGTGGGGCTCGGTCTTCCTCGTCAACATCCCGCTGATGCTGGTCAGCCTGCCCGTGGGCCGGCTGCTGCTGCCCGAGTCGCGGGGCGCGGGCGACGGGCCGTGGGACGTGGTCGGCGCGCTGATGGCCGCGGCCGGGCTGTTCGGCGTGGTCTTCGGCGTGAAGCGGCTGGGTGGCGGCGAGCCGGTGGACAGCGTGTTCACCGTGGCGCCGCTGGTCCTGGGCGCGGTGCTGCTGGTTCTTTTCGTACGACGTCAACGGCGGCGTACGCATCCGCTGGTGGACCTCGGGATGTTCTCGCGACCGGCGTTCAGTACATCGGTGGGCTGCATCGTGCTGGCGATGCTGGCGCTGGTGGGACTTGAGCTGATCGCGGCGCAGTACCTCCAACTGGTGCTGGGGCTTTCGCCGTTGGAGACCGGTCTACGACTGCTGCCGCTGACGTTCGCCGCGATGGCGGCGGGGCTGGCGGGGGCGCGGATGCTACGGCGGTTCGGGCCGCGTCGGATGGTGTGTGTCGGGTTCCTCGTGACCGCCGGGGCGGTGCTGCTGCTGACCGCGATGGGCCGTGCGGACAACACGGGGTTGTTGCTGGTCGGGTTCCTGTTGCTGGGGTTCGGTCTGGAGACGACGCTCTTCGGGGCGTACGAGTCGATGCTGAGCGAGGCGCCGCCGTCGCAGGCGGGCGGGGCCGCGGCGGTGGGGGAGACGTCGTACCAGCTCGGTGCGGGGATCGGTATCGCCCTGCTGGGCAGCGTCATGAACGCGGCGTACGCCCCCGGGCTGTCCGCCGTTCCCGGTGTGCCGGCGTCGGCGTCCAAGGCGGCGGGGCATTCGCTGGGCGAGGCGTACGACGTGGCCGCGCGGCTCGGGGGCGTGCGGGGCGCTGCGCTGCGTCGGGCGGCGCAGGACTCTTTCGTGCACGGTCTGCATGTCACGTTGCTCGTGAGCGCGGGTCTTTTGCTGCTGGGGGCGGTGATGGCGCTGCGGTTGCCGCGGGTGATGCAGTGCGCGGAGCCGGGGCTGAAGGTGGAGCTCCCCGCCCCGAGGGACGTGGCGGAGTCCCGCGTCTCCGCGTAACCAACCTCGGCCCACCCGCCCACCCGTGCGGGCTTGTTGAGGGGTGGACGTCGCCTGTGGGGGTTCCGGTTTGGTGGCGGCTTGCGGGGGTGGGTGGTGAGTTCGGGGCGCGGGTTGGTTCGGCACCGCCGGACTGCTTCGTGGGGGTTATCGCCGTTGCGGCGGAGAAATATTGGCGGGTTGAGATGGGGGCGCACATCCGCGAGGCGCGGTAGCGAACCTGGCGCCGCGCAACCTCAACGGCCAGCGCAACCTCAACGGCGCCGCGCACCCTCAACCGCGTCGCGCGACCTCAACGGCGCCGCGTGACTTCAACGGCGCCGCGCACCCTCAACGGCGCCGCACAACTTCAACCACGCCGCGCGACCTCAACGGCGCCGCGCGACCTCAACGGCGCCGCGCACCCTCAACGGCGCCGCGCACCCTCAACGGCGCCGCGCACCCTCAACCGCGCCGCGCACCCTCAACCGCGCCGAAGAGCCGGCCGGCGTCGCTCCCGCGTCTGAGTGTTTGTGCCGCTGCCCGCCTTCCACCCGCAGTCGCCGACGGCGCAGCACCCCCACAAGCGACCCCCGCCTCCCAGTTGGCCCGCGCGGGTGGGCGGGTGGGAGAGGTACTGGACGTGGGGGGCGCTGCGTCGTAGCGTCGGGGGCCGTGTGCTGACTAGCAGCGCTAGTTTTCGTTTGTGTCGGAGGGTTCCATGGCCGCGTCCTCGAAGTTGCCCCCGTTCGATCCAGCCGACCCGCTGGGGATCGACGATCTGCTGGAGCCGGAGGATCTGGCGGTGCGGGAGACCGTGCGGGCGTGGGCGGCGGATCGGGTGGTGCCGTATGTCGCCGAGTGGTACGAGGACGGGGAGTTGCCGGGTATCAGGGAGCTGGCCCGGGAGCTCGGGAGTATCGGCGCGCTCGGGATGTCGCTCACCGGGTACGGGTGTGCCGGGGCCAGTGCCGTGCAGTACGGGCTTGCCTGTCTGGAGCTCGAGGCCGCCGACTCCGGGATTCGGTCCCTCGTGTCCGTGCAGGGGTCGCTCGCCATGTACGCCATTCATCGGTTCGGGAGTGAAGAGCAGAGGCGGGCCTGGTTGCCGCGTATGGCCGCCGGTGAGGTCATCGGGTGCTTCGGGCTCACCGAGCCCGACCACGGGTCCGACCCCGCCGCGATGCGGACGTACGCCAAGCGCGACGGCGGCGACTGGGTGCTCAGCGGGCGGAAGATGTGGATCACCAATGGGTCCGTGGCCGGGGTTGCCGTCGTGTGGGCGCAGACCGAGGGCGGGATCCGGGGGTTCGTCGTGCCGACCGACACGCCAGGATTCGCCGCGCCCGAGATCCGGCACAAGTGGTCCCTGCGCGCCAGCGTCACCAGTGAGCTCGTCCTCGACGACGTACGGCTGCCCGCCGATGCCGTACTGCCGGAGGTCGTCGGGCTGAAGGGGCCGCTGAGCTGTCTGTCGCACGCCCGGTACGGGATCGTGTGGGGCGCGATGGGCGCCGCGCGCAGCTGTTTCGAGACCGCCGTGGACTACGCGAAGTCACGGGAGCAGTTCGGGCGGCCGATCGGGGGCTTCCAGCTCACCCAGGCCAAACTCGCCGACATGGCGGTCGAACTGCACAAGGGGATCCTGCTCGCCCACCACCTGGGGCGCCGCATGGACGCCGGCCGCCTGCGTCCCGAGCAGGTCAGCTTCGGCAAGCTCAACAACGTACGAGAGGCCATCGAGATCTGTCGTACGGCACGGACGATCCTCGGTGCCAACGGGATCTCCCTGGAGTACCCGGTGATGCGGCACGCGACGAACCTGGAGTCGGTGCTCACGTACGAGGGCACCGTCGAGATGCACCAGCTCGTGCTGGGCAAGGCGCTCACCGGACTCGACGCCTTCCGGTAGGAAGACCCGAGGACCCTGATCGACGTCGATCAACCCTGCGGGAGGCAGGGCCGGTAAGCGGCCCTGCCTCAGCTCTGGTTGAAGAAACCGTCCTCGCGGCGCGCGACCGGGTCACCGCTGACGATCTCCGTGTTGGCGGGGGTCAGCAGGAAGACACGGTTCGCGACCCGCTCGATCGTGCCGCGCAGGCCGAAGGTCAGCCCGGCCGCGAAGTCGACGACGCGCTTGGCGTCGGACGCCTCCATGGCCGTGAGGTTCACGATGACCGGCACACCCTCGCGGAAGAGCTCACCGATGGCGCGGGCGTCCCGGAAGCTGTCCGGGGTGACCGTGCCGATCCGGCGGCCCTTCTCCTCGGCGGTGTCCGAAGCCACCTTGACCCGGGGGTCGGTGACCCAGGCCTCCCCGGGCTGCTCGGTCCCCTCGGAGTAGTCGTCGTCGTAATAGCGCTCGTCATCGTTGTCGTCGACGAGGCCAAGCCAGGCACTCGCCTTGCGTACAGATCCCATGGACGCCTCCTCTCACAGCGGTCTTTCTTGCTTTCCGCATCCCTATGGTCATCCATGATGCGGATGGCGCGCCAAGTGGATAGACGCCGCGCGGGGGGTTTGTGACGGTACTGGTGCACAGCCCATACGTCGAGAGCCCTGTTGTAGCAAGGGTCGTTACCCACACGGCTGCTGACTGTGAGTGAAATATGATTCTTCACGGCGTATGGGTGATGCACGGAGCGTACGAGTGAACGGGGTGGTCGCTACGATGCAGCAGCTCAACGTCCTACACGCCACGGGGGAGTGCTGTGTTCGGAATCGTTCGGCCCTGCCGTCATCGGCTCGGTGAAAATCTCAAAACCCAGTGGATGGCGCATTTGTGCGGGCTATGTCTCGCGCTGCGCAAGGACCACGGACAGTTCGCACGAGTCGTGACGAACTATGACGGACTTCTCATATCGGTTCTGACGGAAGCTCAGGCCGACGGCGCCACCGGGCAGTCGGGCGGATGGCGGCGTACGGCGGGGCCGTGCCCCTTGCGCGGGATGCGGACCGCCTCCGTCGCCCGGGGCGAGGGCGCACGGCTCGCGGCGGCTGTCTCGCTGGTGCTCGCCTCGGCCAAGGTGCGTGACCATGTCGCCGACGGGGACGGGCTGCTGGCGCGCAAGCCGGTGGCGCTCGCGGCGCGCCGCGTGGCCAAGCGGTGGGACGCGGCGGGGGCCCGTACCGGATCCGAGGTCGGCTTCGACACCGCCGTGCTCGTCGACGCGGTGGACCGGCAGGTCGGCATCGAGACCCTCGCCGGGCCGGGCACGCCGATCCTGACGGTCACCGAACCGACCGAGACCGCCACGGCCGCCGCCTTCGCGCACACCGCGCGGCTCGCCGGACGGCCGGGCAACGCCGAACCGCTCGCCGAGGCCGGACGCCTCTTCGGACGGCTCGCGCATCTGCTGGACGCCGTGGAGGACAAGGAATCCGACGCCGCGTCAGGTGCCTGGAACCCGCTCACGGCGACCGGCACCCCGCTCGTCGAGGCACGCCGGCTCGCCGACGACGCGCTGCACGGGATACGGCTCGCGCTGCGCGAGGTCGACTTCGGCGACGGCAAGCTCGCCCACCGGCTGCTCGTGCACGAGCTGGGCACGTCCGTCGACCGGGCCTTCGGCAGCGCGGCCTGCGGGCACGGGGACGGGCAAGGGCACGGTGACGCGCCGTCGCTGGCCGGGCCCTACGCACCGCCCGGCGGTCCCGGCGGGCCGCCGCTGCCGCCCGGGCCGCCGCGCCGGGACCGGCGCGGGCTGCTGGCGGGGTGCGCGGTGTGGGCGGGCCTCGCCTGTACGTGCCAGCTGTGCTGCGGCTCGTACGAGGACCCCTGGAGCCGGGAGCGGAAGGAAGGTCTCTGCAACCCGGACTGCGGCGACTGTTGTGACTGCTGCGACGGCTGCAGTTGCTGTGACGGCTGCGACTGCTGTGATTGCGGCTGCGACTGCAGTTGCTGAATCGGCTGCATTGAACGCAGGGGCCTTCCGGGACGTATCTCCGGCAAGGACGCGATGTGCGTGCGGCCGCTCGAAAGGATCAGGGACCATGTCAGGGCGCTCTGACAGGATCGTGCCGCTCGCCGTGAAGATCGTGGTGAGCGGGGGGCTCGGGGTCGGCAAGACGACGTTCATCGCGGCCATTTCGGAGATCGAACCGCTGGACGCGGAGGCCGCGATCACGCAGATCTCGATGGGGATCGACGCGGTGGACGGCACCGAGTCGAGGACGACCACGACCGTCCCGCTCGACTTCGGGCGGATCACGCTCGATCCGTCGATCGCGTTATACCTCTTCGGGACGCCCGGCCAGGACCGGTTCTCCTTCCTCCGGGACGACCTGGAGGAAGGCGCGCTGGGGACGGTGGTCCTCGTGGACACCCGTCGCATCGAGGAGTGCTTCCCCGCCGTCGACTACTTCGAGACGCAGGGCGCGCCGTTCGTGCTCGCCGTGAACCGCTTCGACGGCGCCGATCACTTCGAACTCGACGAAGTGCGCAGGGTGTTGGGGCTCAGGGGCGATGTGCCGGTGCTGGAGTGTGATGCTCGGGACCGCGGGTCGGTACGGGATGTGCTCGGCGCGCTGCTGGACCGGGTGATCGGCGTCCGGGGCGCGCCCAAGGGGAGGGGAGGGGTGTGCGTGTGAAGGCGAAGAGGGCAGAGCACGTGCAGCGAGGTCGGCTCAACAGGAAGAGGACCACACGCGACCGAAGTCGATGTGGGAGCGCTTGACCAGCCACTGCTGTGGATGCATGGGCCAAGTGGAACAGGCATCCGGTTTCCCGTCAACCGAGCTGAGACGTGCTGCTCACATGATGGACAACCTTGACAGTGAGGGGAAACGGCGCCGTACAGTCGACGGACGGCCCTGCTGAGGGGCTCGGCCGTAGCGCGCCCAGCGGCGCACCGTGTGAAGGCACCCGTGCTCGACCTATGCGTCACGGAGTCTTCGCATGTCATCGGACACCCTTGCCAAAGTCACCGCCGTACCCGGCACGAGGCCTTCCCTGGTGATCGTCGGGGCCGGGCCGCGAGGGACCGGTCTGATCCAGCGGATCGCCGCCAACGCGCCCGAGCTGTACGCCGGTTCGGGCCTCGACATCCATCTCGTGGACCCGCATCCACCGGGCGCCGGACGCATCTGGCGGGCGGCCCAGTCGCCGTTGCTGTGGATGAACTCCCACGCCGAGGACGTCACGATGTTCACCGACGAGACGGTGGCCATGGAGGGTCCCGTGGGGGAGGGTCCGACGCTGCACGAGTGGGCCGGCATCGACGCGGACGTCTTCGCCGACCGCCCGCTGCAGGGCTCGTACCTGCGCTGGGTGCACGAGCAGGCCGTCGCCGCGCTGCCGGACGGCATCACCGTCCACCACCACCCGAGACGCGCCCTGCGGGTCGGCGGGCCGCGCGAGGGCCGGCAGCAGGTGTGGCTCGAAGGCCGCCCGCGTCCGCTCCTGGCCGACCTCGTGGTCCTGGCCCTTGGCCACCTGGACGCCGAACTCGACGAGCAGCAGAGCGAGTTGGCCTCGTACGCCGCCGCGCACGGCCTGGTCCATCTGCCGCCCGACTTCACCGCCGACAGCGACCTGTCCCCGCTGAAGGCCGGTGAACCCGTCCTGGTCCGAGGCTTCGGGCTCGCCTTCGTCGACCTGATGGTGCTGCTGACGGAGGGGCGTGGCGGGCGCTACGAGGGGGACACCTACGTCCCGTCCGGGCGGGAGCCGGTGCTGTACGTCGGATCGCGGCGCGGAGTGCCGTACCACTCGAAGATCGGTTACGACTGGAGCGGTGAACGGCCGCCGCTGCCCCGGTTCTTCGGGCCCGTCGAGGTGGCGGAACTGCTCGCCCGGCCAGGTGGGTTCGACTTCCGGCGGGACGTGTGGCCGCTGGTGGAGAAGGAGTTGGGGTTCGCCCACTACCACCGGCTGTTCACCGTGCATCCGGAGCGGACCGGGATGTCCTGGACCGACTTCGAGGAGAAGTACGCGGCCGCCGCCGATCTGGCCGAGCGTGAGGCCCTCGTGGCGTCCGCGGTGCCCGCGCCGGCGGACCGGCTGGACCTCGCCGCGCTCGACCATCCGCTGGACGGGGTGCGGTACGGCTCGTTCGAGGAGTTCCAGGAAGGGCTGCGCGGTTATGTCGAGCGGGATCTGAGCCGGCGTCATGATCCTGAATACAGCCCGGACTTGGCGGTCTTCCTCGGACTGCTGTCGGTCTACGGGCAGTTGATTCGGCTCGGTGACATCGGGCCCTGGTGGCACGGGTTCTTCAGCTATCTGGCCTCCGGGCCGCCCGGACCCCGGCTGCGGCAGCTGCTCGCGCTGTCCCGCGCCGGTGTCCTGAACTTCCTGGGCGCCGACATGACCGTCACCGCCGAGGACGGCGTGTTCCGGGCCACCAGCGCGACCGTGCCCAACTCCTCCGTCGAGGCGCGGGCGTTGGTCGAGGCGCGGCTGCCCGAACCCACCGTTGGCCGGGCCCGCGACGCCCTGCTGCGCGAGCTGTACGAAGAAGGGGCGGGGGACGGGGTCGCCGAGACCCCGGAGGGACTGCTGCGGGTGGACCCCGGCGACGGACGGATCCTCGACCGGGCCGGCCGGCCGCATCCCCGGCGGTTCGCGCTCGGGCCCTTCACCGACGCACGCACCTCCGGCGCCTTCACCCGGCCGCGCACCGGCGGCCCCGCGTTCCGCCAGAACGACGCGACGGCGCGGGCCGCGCTGCGGTTCCTGGCGGAGCTCTCCGAGCGGGCGGCGGCGTGAACGCTCCCGCTGCTTGCCGGCAACCCCGCCGCCTGTGTGTGGGCGGGGCTTGCGACTGTGGCTGCTCGCTGTGTGTGGGCGGGGCTTATGGCTCCGGTCGCTTCCTGTGTGGGGGCGGGACTTGTGACTCCCGCTGTTCCCTGAGCGTGGGCCGGAATTGCCGCTCCGGCTGCCCCCTGCACGGCGGCGAGGCTCGCGACCTCCGCCGTTCCCTGCGCGTGGGTCGGACTTGCCGCTTCGGCCGCTCCCTGCGCGGCGGCGGGGCTTGCGATCCCCGCCGTTCCCTGAGTGTGGGCGGGGCTTGTGACCCCCGTCGCTCCCCGCGTGCGTGCTCGACTCGGCACCCCCGCCGCCTCCCGTGTGCTCTCCGAAAAGGATTCCCGACATGAGCCCTTCGTACGGCCGGGGGCTGCTGCACCTGGCCGCTGCCATCGACCAGTCGGCGGTGTTCGACGCCGGCTCCTATGTCGAGTTGGCGCGGCTCGCCGAGCGGGGCGGGCTGGACTTCATCACGCTGGACGACACCTTCGGCCGGCCAGGGCCCGACGCGCTGTCCGTCCTGTCGCGGGTGGCGCCGGCGACCAGCCGGATCGGGCTGGTGCCGACCGTGACCACCACCCACACCGAGCCCTTCCACGTCCAGGCGGCCGTCGCGACCCTGGACTGGGTCAGCCGCGGTCGGGCCGGCTGGCGGATCGACGTGTCGGCCACCGAGGGCGAGGCCCGCCTCTTCGGCCGCCGACACGCCGTCGCGGCGGACGAGTTGTGGCGGGAGGCCGGTCAAGTCGCCGACGTGGCCGCGCGGTTGTGGGACAGCTGGGAGGACGACGCGGAGATCCGCGATGTGCCGACCGGCCGTTTCCTGGACCGGGACAAGCTGCATCACGTCGACTTCGCGGGCGACTCGTTCTCCGTCAAGGGGCCGTCGATCGTGCCCCGGCCCCCGCAGGGCCACCCCGTGCGGGTCATCGACGCCACCCAAGGGCACGCCCGGCCCGTGGCCGCCCGGTACGCGGACGTGGCGCTGGTGCAGGCCGTGAGCCCGGCCCAGGCCGGTGCCGTACGCGATGAACTGCGGTGCAGGGCCGTGGAGTTCGGGCGCAGTTCGGACGCGCCGCGGGTGCTCGCGAGCCTCCTGATCGACCTCGGTGACGGCGAGCACGCGGCCGAGCCCGGGCACGGCGGGGGCGGGCCTCGGCAGACCGCGCAGGGCCCGCTGTACCGGGGCGGTCCGGTGGACCTCGCCGAGCTGATCGCCGCCTGGTACAAGGACGGCGTCGTCGACGGCTTCCACCTCACGCCCGCCGAGCCGCGCCGTGACCTGGAGCGGCTCGTCAACGGCACGGTCGCGTTGCTCCAGCACCGGGGACTGTTCCGCACCTTCTACCCGGGCAGCACGCTCCGGGAGCACCTGGGCCTGGCCCGGCCCGCCAACCGGTACGCCGTGACAGGGGGAACGTCATGACCGTACGACGCAGGCGGATGCATCTGGCGGCGCACTTTCCCGGGGTCAACAACACGACGGTGTGGGCGGATCCGCGGTCGCGGTCGCAGATCGAGTTCTCGTCCTTCGAGCATCTCGCGCGCACCGCCGAGCGGGGTCTGTTCGACTTCTTCTTCCTCGCCGAGGGACTGAGGCTGCGCGAACACAAGGGCCGTATCCATGACTTGGACGTCGTCGGGCGGCCCGAGTCGCTCACCGTCCTGAACGCGCTCGCCGGGGTCACCGAACACCTGGGGCTGGCCGCCACGGTCAACGCGACCTTCAACGAGCCCTACGAACTCGCCCGCAGACTCGCCACGTTGGACCATCTCAGCGGTGGCCGGGCGGCCTGGAACGTGGTGACCTCCTCCGACGCCTTCACCGGCGAGAACTTCCGGCGCGGCGGCTTCCTCGACCGGGTCGACCGGTACACCCGGGCCGCCGAATTCATTCAGCTGGCACGGGAGTTGTGGGACTCCGGGGACCCGGACGGGGTCTTCCGGCCCGTCGCGCACCGCGGGCAACACTTCGACATCGCGGGCGAGTTCGGCGTCCCGCGCTCACCGCAGGGGCATCCGGTCGTGATCCAGGCCGGGGACTCCGACGAGGGACGGGAGTTCGCGGCGGCCACCGCCGACGTGGTCTTCACCCGGCAGGGCTCCCTGGAGGCGGGCCGCTCCTTCTACGCCGACGTCAAGCGCCGGCTTGCGAAGTACGGCCGTACGGCGGACGACCTGAAGATCATGCCCGGTGTCTCCGTCGTCCTCGGCGACACCGCGGCCGAGGCGCAGGAGCGGGCCGCCGGGATCCGCCGCCAGCAGGTCTCCCCACAGAACGCGATCCTCGCCCTCGAGCAGGTCTGGGGCGCCGACCTGTCCTCGTACGATCCCGACGGACCCCTGCCCGACTTCGACCCGGTGCCCGACTCCGGGATCAGCCAGGGACGGACCCGGCGCGGCGACACGGTTGCGATCGCCGAGAAGTGGCGGGCGCTGTCGCGGGAGAAGGGCCTGTCGATCCGGCAGACGGTGATCGAGGCGAGCGCCCGGCAGTCCTTCATCGGCACCCCCGAGGCCGTCGCCGCCGAACTGGAGGAGTTCGTGACGCGGGACGCGGCCGACGGCTTCATCCTCGTACCGCATCTCACCCCGGGCGGCCTCGACGAGTTCGTGGACCGGGTGGTGCCGCTGCTCCAGGAGCGCGGCGCCTTCCGCACGGAATACCGGGGCGCCACCCTGCGCTCACATCTGGGGCTGGCCGACCCGGCGGGGCGGCGGGGCTGATCACATGACGGCGGGGCTGGTGACGTGATGACGAGGGTTGAGCGGATGACCACGGATGTGGCCGACGAGTGGCAGCGGTGGCACGAGCGGCGCGTGGCCTCGGCCGCGGCGCCCCACGGGTCGCTCGCGCTGACCGGCACGCACTGGCTGGAGGACTATCCGGACGGTCGACTTCCGGACATCCCCGGAAACTGGTCGGACGACGGCGACGCGGTGCTGCTGACGGCCACCGCGACGGACGGGCTGACGGTGGACGGACGGCCCCTCGACGGCACGGTCCGACTCGCCCCCGACCAGGGCCCGGCGGCCGCGGCGCGGGTCGCGTCCGGCGAGCGGCGGCTGGTCGTGCTGGTGCGCGAAGGAGTGTGGGGCGTACGGGACTTCGACCCGGACGCGCCGGCCCGGCGGGCCTTCCGTGGCATCGAGGCGACCCCCTACGACCCGCGGTGGTCGGTGCCGGGGCGCTTCACTCCGTACGCCGAGGACCGCACCGTACGCGTCGAGAACGCGGACGGCCGCAAGCGCGGTCTCGGGCTCGGCGGAGAGCTGGCGTTCACGCTCGCCGGCCGGGAACTGACCCTCCAGGTGACGGTCGAGGACGACGGGTCGCTGTGGGCCGTGTTCGCCGACGGCAGCAGCGGACGGAGCAGCCATCGCTTCCGGTTCCTGCGCCCGGCCGCCCCGGACGCCGAGGGGCGCACAACGGTGGACTTCAACCGCGCCCTGCTCCCGCCGTGCGCATTCGCCGACGCCTTCATCTGCCCCTTCCCGCCGCCGGGCAATACGCTGGACCTCGCGATCGAGGCGGGGGAGCGCAACCTGCTCTGAGTGCGGGGACACCGGCATCCGGGGGAGGCGGCCCGTTCGCACAGCTGGTTCAAAGATCCACGGCCGAAAGGCGCCCTTGTGCCTAACGGTTGTTCGGTCGAATACTCCCCACAGCGCTTGTCAGGGGCACGGCATGTCCGGAATCCGGACGAAGTGGGCCCTGGCTGCGCCTCACGGGCCCCGACCCCACGCGGGCCCCCGACTTCCCCATGTGGAGGAACGACAAGTGAGGATCAAGCGCACCACTCCGCGCAGCGGCATTTCGAGACGGACCCGGCTGATCGCCGTCACCACCGGACTCGTGGCCGCCGCCTCGTTCGCGGTCCCCAGCGCGAACGCGTCCACCGTCACCCCCTTCAGCACGGCGCAACTCAAGGGCGTCAGCAGTTCGGTGCTCAAGGCCGACATCCCGGGTACCGCCTGGGCCGTCGACAGCAAGACCAACCGCGTCGTCGTCACCGTCGACAGCACGGTCTCCAAGACCGAGATCGCCAAGATCAAGGCGCAGGCCGGCGGCGACGCCGGTGCGCTCACGATCAAGCACACCCCGGGTCAGTTCAAGAAGCTGATCACCGGTGGCGACGCCATCTACGGCGGTGCCTACCGCTGCTCCCTCGGCTTCAACGTGCACAGCGGGAGCACGTACTACTTCCTGACCGCCGGGCACTGCGGTGAGGTGGCCTCCACCTGGTACTCCAACTCCGCGAAGACCACGCTGCTGGGCAGCAACGTGAGCTACAGCTTCCCGACGAACGACTTCGCGCTGGTGCGCTACACCGGTTCGGTGGCCCACCCGAGCTCGGTCGGCAGCCAGACCATCACCAGCGCGGCCACGCCGAGCGTCGGCACGACCGTGTACCGCCGCGGCTCCACCACCGGCACGCACAGCGGCCGGGTCACCGCCCTGAACGCGACCGTCAACTACGGCGGCGGCGACGTGGTCTACCAGATGATCCAGACCACCGTCTGCGCCGAGGGCGGAGACAGCGGCGGTGCGCTGTACGCCGGCACCGTGGCCTACGGTCTGACCTCGGGCGGCAGCGGCAACTGCAGCTCCGGTGGCACGACCTTCTTCCAGCCGGTCACCGAGGCGCTGAGCTACTACGGCGTGACCATCGGCTGACCGAGCCGCGGAGCAGTCCTTGTCCGCGCCCGAGCTGACGAGCCCGGGCGCACAGCGCAGCCGGCGGCAGGCGAGCCCCCGTACGCAATCGGCGTGCGGGGGCTCGCCCATGTCCCTACTCCGGAGTTACCTTCGAAGTACAGGCAGAACTCCTCTGTAACGCCCACTCGGGACCCTGGGGGCCGGCATGGTCGAGGAGCTGGTGGCGGCCGGAGCTTCGCTCGCGGCTGTTGGAGCGGTGTACGTGATGGCCGCGGCGCGCGTCATCAAACAGTACGAACGAGGCGTGGTGTTCCGCCTCGGCAAGCTCCGGCCCGAGGTGCGTGGACCGGGGTTCACGATGGTCGTCCCGTTCGTCGACAAGCTGCGCAAAGTGAACATGCAGATCGTGACGATGCCGGTGCCGGCCCAGGAGGGCATCACCCGGGACAACGTCACGGTACGGGTGGACGCCGTCGTCTACTTCAACGTGACCGGCGCGGCCGACGCGATCGTCCGGGTCGAGGACTACCGGTTCGCGGTGGCGCAGATGGCACAGACCTCGCTGCGCTCCATCATCGGCAAGAGCGAGCTGGACGATCTGCTCTCCAACCGCGAAAAGCTCAACGAGGGGCTGGAGTTGATGATCGACAGCCCGGCGGTGGAGTGGGGCGTCACCATCGACCGCGTGGAGATCAAGGACGTCTCCCTGCCCGAGACGATGAAGCGGTCCATGGCCCGGCAGGCCGAGGCGGACCGTGAGCGGCGGGCCCGGGTCATCAACGCGGATGCCGAGCTCCAGGCCTCGAAGAAGCTGGCCGAGGCCGCCAAGGAGATGTCCGAGCAGCCGGCCGCGCTCCAACTGCGCCTGCTACAGACGGTGGTGGCGGTCGCGGCCGAGAAGAACTCCACGCTCGTGCTGCCGTTCCCGGTGGAGCTGCTGAGGTTCCTGGAGAGGGCGCAGCCGGCCCAGCCGCAGCAACCGCAGGTACAGCAGCAGCCTCAACAGCCGCAGGTGCAGCAGCAGTCGCAGCCTCAGGAGCAACCGCAGGCGCAGCAGCCGCCGCAACTGCCGGAGGCCTCCGGAGAGTCGAATTCAAGCCACGACTGATCCTCACCCTCCGACGCCGGTTACTCGCCCGTAGTGTTTGCACTGCGAATTTTCCTGCGCGGCTGCGAAGCGATTGCAAGGCACCTGTGAAGGGTTGGCGACGAGGGAGCGCACGCCGTCGGCTACGCGCGTCCTGAACTCGACCTTGTGTGCTCCCTGTGCACCTCGGAATAGTGGGCGCCCGTCAACCAGCCTTCCGGCCCGTGGGGTCCCCACAACCTCCCGGGTCGAACCCCCCACAGGAGGACGTGAGTTGCAGCACCGACGCATACCCAGGCGGCGTGCGGCCATCGCAGGTGCGGGTGTCACCGCACTGGTCGCCGCGGGAGTCACCTTCCAGACTGCGAACGCCAGCGAGCCCGCGAAGGACTCCACGCCGCACACCCTGACGGCCGTCGCGGCCGGAAAGCTCGCCTCGACGCTCGGCCAGGACCTCGGCAGCGACGCGGCGGGCACGTACTACGACGCACAGAACAAGAGTCTCGTCGTCAACGTCCTCGACGAGACCGCCGCCAAGGCCGTCGAGGCGGCCGGCGCCACGGCCAGACTCGTCGAGAACTCCCTCGCCGAACTCAAGGGCGCCCGTACGACGCTCAAGCAGGACGCGACCATCCCGGGCACCTCCTGGGTGACCGACCCGACCACCAACAAGGTCGTGGTCACCGCCGACCGCACGGTCTCGGCGGCCGAGTGGACCAAGCTCGGCAAGGTCGTCGACGGGCTCGGCACGGTGGCCGAACTCCAGCGTACGAAGGGGGAGTTCAAGCCCTTCATCGCGGGCGGCGACGCGATCACCGGCTCCGGCGGGCGCTGCTCGCTCGGCTTCAACGTGGTCAAGGACGGACAGCCGTACTTCATCACCGCCGGGCACTGCACGGAGGCGATCTCCACCTGGTCCGACTCCAGCGGGAACCAGATCGGCACCAACGAGCAGTCCAGCTTCCCCGACAACGACTTCGGTCTTGTCAAGTACACGTCCGACGTGGACCACCCGAGCGAGGTCGACCTCTACAACGGCTCCGCGCAGTCCATCACGCGCGCCGCGGCGGCCACCGTGGGCGAGAAGGTGACCCGCAGCGGGTCGACGACCCAGGTGCACACCGGCACGGTCACCGGTCTCGACGCCACCGTGAACTACGGCAACGGCGACATCGTCAACGGCCTCATCCAGACCGACGTCTGCGCCGAGCCCGGCGACAGCGGCGGCTCGCTCTTCGACGGCGACGCGGCGATCGGGCTCACGTCCGGTGGCAGCGGCGACTGCACGTCCGGCGGGGAGACGTTCTTCCAGCCGGTGACGGAGGCGTTGTCGACGTTCGGCGCGGAGATCGGCTGACGCGACCCGGGCTGTCCCGACCGGCTCTGCGGTCATGACGTGAAGTGAGGTCCCGCCCCGCGCGCGAGGGGCGGGACTTTCGCGTGCCAGGAGTTCGCATGCCAGGAGTTCGCGTGCTTGGAGTTCGCGTGTCAGGAGTTCGTGTGCCGGGAGGGTGACCGAATGGTTGCCGTAGGCGAATTCCATCTGATCGTTATCTCTTTGAAACATTACGCGCCTCACGCTGCTCTTGGGGCGCTGGTTACATTTGGGACCCCGGGGGCGTCAACTCGCGTGCAAGCGGATGAAGTTGACCATTCATCAAGTCGCTTTCACCGGACCTCCGCGGGGAGCCGTACAGCCGAACGACGGGGGAGTGCTGTGCAGAAGGTCCAGTTGACCTATTGGTGGAACGGGCACGAGCCCGGTGATGTCGTCGAGGTGGACGACTCGACCGCGCGGGGAGTTCTCGGGGTGATCGCGCACCCCGCACCGGAGTCCGAGCCCGAACCCGACTCCGAACCTGAACCCGAGGACGAACCGGAGGTCGAGTCGGAGTCCCGGGGATGAGCGAGCCGTACATCACCTTCCCGGACGTCGAGCAGTTGGTCGTCGATCTCCTCAAGGACCGCAGCGAGTTGGCGGGTGTCCTGGTCGACGTCCAGCCGCCCTCCGGCTTCGACGGCTCGCAGCGCGCCGTACTGGTCTCCCGGGTCGGCGGAGCCTGGGCGGAGGATCCCCGCCTGGACAATCCGCTGGTCGACCTGGAGGTCTACGGGCCGTCCAAACCCGCGGCCCACACCGTCTCCCTGATCGCCCGTGCCCTGATGCTGCAACTCCGGGGAGCGGTGTACGGCGAGGCGACCGTGGTGGACGTGGTCGAGGAGGACGGCCCGCGCTGGCTGCCCGACTACCGGCACGCCACCGCCAACCGCTATGTCTCCACGACCCGGTTGGTGGTCCGCCCGGCCTGACGGCCGGCCACCGGCCCCCTGACGCTCTCCCCGTACGGGAAGTCGTCTCCGTCGCAGTGCCCCGTACTTCCGCAGCACCTCCGCAGCACCCCGTAGTACTTCCGCAGCACCTCCGCAGTCCCTTCGTACCAAGTCCGTAGCACGTCATGTCCCACTCCCATCAAGGAGCAGTGATGGCCGGAATGAACGCCAAGGAGATCCGGGTCGCGGGCAGCGGCCGGGTTCTCATCGCCCCGCTCGCCACCGCCCCGCCCGCCGACACCGCCACGGCCTGGGGCGCGGGGTGGAGCGACCTCGGGTACACCACCACCGACGGGGTCAAGATCTCCAAGAAGGACAAGCTGGACCCCGTCGACACCTGGCAGAGCGTCAGCTCGGCGAGGTTCGTCTACTCCGACCGCGACCTCAGCTTCAAGTTCCAGCTCCTCCAACTCAACGAGGACACGCTGCCGTTCTTCTTCGGCGGCGGGAAGGTGAAGGAGACGGCGACCGGGTCCGGGCTCTACAAGTACGAGCTGGCGGCCGAGCCGAAGTTCGACGAGCGCATGCTCGGGCTGGAGTTCACCGACGGGGACGAGGTCAGGTACCGCATGATCATCGCCCGCGGCCAGGTGACCGAGACGGAGGAGATCTCCCTCGTCCGTACGGCCCCGGTGAAGCTCGGCGTCACGTTCACGGCGCTGGCCACGGTGGACGGTGCCCCGCTGGCGACCTTCCTGATGAAGGACCCGAGCTTCAGCGCGGCGTAAATCCGCGTTCCTGCCCGTCCGTTGATCCGTCCCGCAAGGAGCCCGACCTCTCATGGCCCGTTTCAATGTCAACGCCGCCCGCGCCCAGCGCCTCGAAACCCTCGGCAAGGACTGGGAGTTCGAGGTGGACACGGATGTCTTCCACCTGCCCACCGAGTTCCCGCGCAGCATCGCCAAGCAGATCGCCACGCTGGAGGACAACGACATCGACGGTCTGCTCGCGCTGCTTCTCGGACCCGAGCAGTTCGAGCGGTTCTGCAAGTACGACATCAGCGTCCAGGACGTCTCCGCGATCCTGGAGGCGTACGGCAGCGAGACGGGCATGACGCTGGGGGAAGGCTGAGCCTCGGCGCGCTGGTCGACGAGCATGCCGAGGCCTTGGAGGCGGACCTGCTCCGCCACTACGGCGTCGACCTTCTCGACTGGCACCGGGGCCGTCTCTCCTCCCGCCGTCTGCGTGTCCTGACCGAACACCTGCCGGCCGACTCGTCCTACGCCCGAGCCGTCCACGGCGAACAGGCGGACTGGACGATCACCGACCATCTGCTCGCGGCGGTCATCGACCAACTGGCTGTCGCCAACTGGATGTTCGCAACGGTCAACCGCGACGAGGACACGGAGCCGGCGCCTTATCCGGAGCCGGTACCGAGGCCGGGCGGCGGTGCCGTATCGCCCGACCTGGCGTCGGCGGCCGACCTGTCCGAGCCGCGGGTCGCGAGTCCGGCGGAGATCGTGGCTTTCCTGAACTCACCCGCATGAAAGGAGGCAACGGATGCCGCCCTCGGAGTCGAGTGGGCACATTCCTCAGTGGGTCTACGACTTGGGTTCGTTCAGGTCGTTCCAGGACGCCGTGAAGAATGTCGTCTGGGACGTCAAGGCGCATCCCGACAACGTGCCGGTCACCGGCGCGAAGGCGGAAGTCGCCGGAGTAAAGGCCGAGGCCAATGCCGCCTCCCTCAGCGTCTTCGGGGTGCAGACCGAGTACAGCCTGGTCAAGCACGAAGCCACGGCCATCGATCTGAACAAGATCCTTGAGGGCGGCGTCCAGAAGCGGCTGGACGAAGAGCAGGACAGACGGCTTCATGATCTCAGCCTCAGAGCCGTGACCACCAAGGACCTGGTCGACACGGTGAAGCGGAACCTGGCCAGCGCCACGGCCGACATCCGGCGTCTGCAGGCCGATGAGCAACAGCTGAGGACCACCCTCCGGAACGAGTTCGTCAGCATCCGCCAAAAGCTCGCCAACGACGATCAGCGGCTGCGGGCCCAGCTCGTCAGCCTCGGCACCAAGATCAGCAGCGTCCGCCAGGTCGCCAACGCCGCGGACCAGCGCAGCAAGGCCCTGCGGACCAAGGCGAACAGCGCCGATCGCCAGGCCCAGACCGCCCTCAGGCAAATTCGCGTCCTGGACCGTGAGGTCAAGGACGGCATGCAGAAGGTCCGTGAGCTGGAGGGCAGCGCCAGGGGTGCGGGGCGGTCCATCCAGGGGCTGCGCAACGACCTCAACTCCCTCGAACAGACCCTGCGTAGATAGCGACCCCACGACACCGACCCCAACGGCGAAACCGACGGAGCCAACCCACCATGCAGACGTCACTCGTATCGGTCACCCGGGCGCTGAACCAGATGAGGTCCGCCGCCACCAACACCGGCGGTGCCGTCACGCGCATGCGGACCGCGGTCACCGGCGCCACCGGTTCGGTCGACCGGCTCAAGAACGCGGCCACCCAGTCGAGCACGGCCACCGGCCGGCTGCGGAGCTCGGCCGCGCAGGCGAGCACCGGGCTCAACCAGATGCGGACCGCCGCCGTCCGGGCCTCCGCCGACGTCCAGCGGGCGGGCCGCAGCGCGGCATCCGGCGGCGGACTCTTCAGCCGGTTCAGTCAGGGACTGAAGACCGCGACCACCGCCCAACGCGGCCTGAACACCGCGATGAAGGCCAACATCCTGGGCGCGATCCTCTCCCTCATCATGCCGCTCATCACCAAGCTCATCGACATGGCGATGCAGTCCAAGACCGTGCAGGCCGTCATGCAGGCGGCGTTCAAGGTCATCGGGCAGGTGGTGGGCACGGTCATGAAAGCCGCGTCGGTCGCGATCAACTGGCTGATCGACGCGGGCAAGAACGTGGTCAACTGGCTGAAGGCCAACTGGCCGTTGCTGGTGGCCATTCTGACCGGCCCGGTGGGCATCGCCGTGCTGGCGATCGTGAAGCACTGGGACCGGATCAAGGAGGCCGTCGGCGCGGTCCGGGACTGGATCGTCGACAAATGGAACGGCGTCGTGAACTTCCTGCGCGAGGTGCCCGGCAAGATCGTCGGCTTCTTCGCCGAACTGCCCGGCAAACTGAGGGAGTTGGGCGGTGACCTCATCAACGGCCTGATCAACGGCATCAAGAACAAGGCCTCGGCCCTGCTCAACACCATCAAGAACTTCATCATCGACCACATCCCCGGCCCCATCCGCAGCATCCTCGGCATCTCCTCCCCGTCGAAGGTGATGATGGGCTTCGGCGGTGACATCGGCGAAGGCCTCGCCCTGGGCATGGAGCAGAGCGGCAACCGCGTCGCGGGCGCCGCGGGCAGACTCGCCACCGCCACCGCGCGCAGTGTCATCGGCCCCGGCTACAGCCTCGCCGGAGCCGCGGGTGCCCGGTCGGCGATCCGCACCGGCGCCACCGCGTCCGCGCCGGTCACCGTCAACGTCCATCCCCGGCCCGGCCAGTCCGAGTACGAGATCGGCCGGATCACCGCCCGCGAACTCGCCTGGGCGGCCAAGCGATGACCGGACAGCAGCTCCAGCAGCCGGTGTTCGAGGTGGACGGCTGGGCCGGGAACACCGTCGACGACTCCGGCGTCGAATGGTGGGTCACCAGCGAGCAGGGCTGGGCCGCCACCCCGCCGGTCCGGCTCACCCTGGTCGACCGCCCCGAGCGCAACGGCGCGTTCGACGCCCCCTCCTACCGGGGCCCGCGTGTGATCACCCTGGAGGGCACCGCCGTCACCCCCGAACGCGCGGCGCGGGAAGCGGCGAAGGACCGGCTGGCCGCCGTACTCGCCGACGGCAGCACGCTGTTGCCGCTGGTCGTCACCGAACCGCACCGCACCCGAAGGGCGTTGGTCCGCCTCTCCGCCGAGACGAAGATCGTCGACCGCAAGTCCGGCTTCGAGTTCTCCCTGACCATGACCGCGCCGGACCCGCTGCGGTACTCGTACGGGCTGAACGCGAGCACCTGTCCGCTGCCCTCCTCCAGCGGCGGGGTCAGCTTCCCGCTCTCCTTCCCGCTGAACTTCGGGTCCGGCTCCTCCGGCGGCCGGCTGCTGCTGGAGAACGCGGGCACCGCCCCGACCTGGCCGGTCTGGCGGATCGCCGGGCCCTGCGTCCAGCCGGTGATCACCAACACCGCGACCGGCGACGAACTCGCCTTCGAACTCACCCTCCAGGAAGGCGAGTTCCTGCTCATCGACACCGACGCGCGCTCGGTCCTGCTGCAGGGCACGGCCTCCCGCCGCTCCACCCTGCGGCCCGGCTCGGACTGGTTCCCGCTCCGGCCGGGTGCCACGCCCGTCCTCTTCCGCGCCCGCGACTACGCCCCGGCCGCCCGGCTGACCGCCGAGTGGCGGGACGCCTGGCTCTGAGACCGCCCACCAAAATACGGCTACAGAAGGACCGCCCCGCATGGCTGAACCCGAGTTCGAGCGCGACTCCGGATGGCTCTCCGGCGGCGTCGTGGACGCCGAGGACGCCCGCCTCGCCACCGGCGTGTTCGCCGCGGCGTCCGCGAACCCCGGCAACCCGATCGCCGCCCGCACGGGAATCAAACCGGGACCCGGCAGCCCCGGCAACGTCGAGGCGGCCTCGACCCCCTCGCGCTATGTGACGGTGCGGCCCTTCCAGGGCGTCATCCAGGGCACCCGTAAATCCGCGGCGGGCGCGTATCTGATCACGCTCGCCCAGCAGAAGAGCCTCGACGTGCTCACCGCGGCCCCGGCCCACTCGTCCAACCCGCGCATCGCCCTCGTCGTGGCCCAGCAGAAGGACCGGCAGTACGGCGACGAGAGCGACGGCATGCTCGTGCGGATCGTCGCCGGGAACCCCGCGGTCACACCGGTCCCGCCCACCATGACCGACGACTGGCTGCCGCTCGCCGAGATCACCGTCCGGGCCAACGCGGGGGCGATCACCCAGGCGGACATCAAGGACCTGCGGACGTACACCGTCGCCGCCGGCGGTGTGCTCCCCCTCCAGACCCAGGAGTCCCTGCCGGCCGACGGCTACTCCGGGCAGCGGGTGTACGACCTGGAGACCGGACTCGACCTGGTCCGCGCCGGCACGGCATGGCGACCCGCGGCCACGGGGGCGGTGGAGCTCTTCGGTCCGGCCGACCCGGGCTGGCCGCTGACCACCGGTTCGGCGGGGGCCACCGGGTACACCTTCAACCAGGTGACGGTGCCGGCGGCGCCGTACCCCCGAATGCTCCTGGTCACCGGGCAGTTGACCGCGCAGACCTCGGGCGCCAACGAGCGCTGGGACCACGTGGTGCGCACGCAGGACGGGTCGCCGGTGTCCCTCGCCTGCTTCCACGGCGGCCCCACGGGGATCACCACCAGCGTGGCCCAGGGCCACCGGCTGCTGCCCGCGGCGACGCCGCTGGTGCTGACGCAGTACGTCGCCCGGGGCGGCGGGATGACGACCGGTACCGCGCTCGTGTTCTCGGCCGCCGCGCACTACACCGGCCTGCGCGTGGTGGCGTTCCCCGTCCCGTGACACTCCGACCAGCGGAAGAGGCATCATCATGAGCACGCCCACTCCAGAACGCGACTCCGGCTGGATCTCCGGCGGTGTCGTCGACGCGGAGGACGCCCGGCTCGCCACCAGCGTGCTCGCCGCGCCCGGGGCGAGCCCGGTCCAGGCCCGCAGCGGCATCCGGCCGGCCACCGCCGACCCCGGCAGGGTCCAGCCCACCGCCACCGTGTCCGGCAAGGTCACCGTCAGCCCCTTCCAGGGCGTGATCCAGGGGACCAGGGCCACCGCGACCGGCGCCTACCTCGTCACGCTCGACCAGCAGAAGACCCTCGACGCGCTCGGCACGAACCCCGCCGACTCCGCCAATCCGCGCAACGACCTGATCATCGCCCGGCAGCGCGACGCGCAGTACGGCGACACCACCACCGCGATGACCGTCGAACTCGTCAAGGGAACGGCCGCCGCCACCCCCACCGACCCCGCGGTCACCGGCGACTTCATCCCGCTCGCCCGGCTCAGGGTCGCCAAGAACGCCACGTCGATCGGCGCCGGCGACATCGACGACCTGCGCGTGTGGACCACCGGCGCGGGCGGCATCCTGCGGGTCTGGGGCGAGGCCGGCCGGCCGACGTACCCCTACAGCGGCATGTACATCCACCGCTGGGACACCAACCACCTTGAGTGGTTCGACAGTTCGGCGGGCTGGCGGGCGGTCAACGACGACACCGGCTGGGTTCCCATGGGTCTTCTCCCCAACTGGACCGTCTACAACGGCGAGACACCGGGCGCCCGCCGGATCGGCTCCATCGTCCACATGCGCGGCGCCATCCGCACCTCCGTCGCCGTCGCGGGCAACGGGATCACCGTCATCAACGTCCCGCCCAGCTGCCGCCCGTTGATGGGGCACCACTGGTACACCGTGCTGGGCGGAGTGACGCGGGGCCTCGAACTCATCGTCCGCACCGACGGTTCCGTAGCGGTGTTCCCCCAGGACACCCCGCTGCCGGTCAACCAGCTGGTCTACCTCAACACCAGCTGGCTGGTGGGCTAGTGACCACCCGCCCGACCCGTTACACCTACTACACCGCCGACCTCGCCACCGGCGCCATCACCGACGAACTCCCTCTGTACGACGTCACGTTCAGTACGGAGCTGAACGAAGCCGGCGAGTTCCGTGCCCGGTTGCCCCTCGGCGACCCCCGGGTGACCGTCCACCGACCCCGCGAACTCACCGAACCCGGACGGGCCGCCCTCTACGTCGAACGCGACGGTGTGCTCGTCTGGGGCGGGGTGATCTGGACGGCCAAGTACACCTCCGCCGACCAGCACTTGGAGATCGGCGCGGCGGGTTTCCTCTCCTACTTCGACCATCGCCGCGTGCTGCCCGCCGACTTCGACCCGACCACCACCGACCTGGCCGCCGTCGACGTCTCCTTCACCGACGTCGACCAGTCCGACATCGCCCGCACCCTGGTCGCCGTCGCGCAGGCCCACGCGGGCGGCGACATCCGGGTACGCCCCGAGTCCACGGCCCGCTCCGGCATCACCCGCACCCTCGACTACCCCGGCGCCGGCCTCAAGAGCACCGGCGAGGCGCTGCGCGAACTGGCCAGCCTGGAGGACGGCCCCGACTTCCTCTTCGACATGGCGTACGGCACCGACGGCCGCCCCGTCCGCAGACTCCGCGTCGGCACCCCCCACCTCGGCCAGCAGGGCACCCCGCACGTGTGGGAGTACGGAGCCAACCTCATCGGCTACGCCTGGCCGGTCGACGGCGCCTCCACCGCCAGCCGCGTCTTCGCCCTCGGCGAGCAGGGCGAGAGCGGCCAGCTCGTCGCGGTCGCCGAGGACCGCACCACCGGACGTCCCCTCACCGAGACCGAGGTCTCCTACGTCAACCTCACCGACGTCGACCTCCTGCGCTCCCAGGCCCGTTCGGCCCTCGCCGCTGTCTCGACCCCCGTCGTCCTGCCCGAACTGACCGTCCGCGCCGACCTGGAACCCGTACTCGGCTCCTACCAGGTCGGCGACGACGCCACCGTCGTCATCAAGGACGTGTTCTTCCCGGAGGGCACCCACTTCGACGTACGGATCACCGGGATCGAGGTCACCCCGGGCGGCGACGCGGGCGAGGAGCAGGTCCAGCTGACCGTGACACCCGCCACGAACATCCCCTGACCCCGAAGTCGACCCAGGAGCACGCCATGACCAGGATCAACCGCCCCGACACCCTCCTCACCGAACTCCGCGACATCAAGCGCCGGCTGCACGCCCTGGAGACCGCGCAGCGCGCGACGAGCGGTGTGACGAGCAGCGCGACCGCGGAGACGGTCGCTCCTGGATCCGATGAATCCGAACAGGCCTCGGAGCGTGACGAAAAGTAGTTTTCGCATCACGATCTGACACTGCTCCCTCAACTGCTCTGCCCCGCCCAGGAGATGGCGGGGCAGTCCCGTTTTAGCCATCATCCACTTCCAGGTAATCGCCGATGTGTTCGAATCTGAGGTCGCTGACCGGTACTGATGGGGCTAGAGTAATCGAACGGACGTGCGACGGAGATATCGGGCGTATGGCTGAAAAGGGGCGGAGTGATGGAGGTGCGGCATGGCGGGCTTCGCCCACGTGCACGTCGCGTCCGGTTACTCCGTCCGCTACGGCGCCTCCCACCCCGAGCAGCTCGCCCAGTGGGCGGCCAGTCGCGGCATGGGCACCCTCGCGCTCACCGACCGGGACACGGTCACCGGAGCCGTCCGGTTCGCACAGGCCTGCGCGAAGGAGAAGATCCGGCCGCTCTTCGGCATCGACCTCGCGGTCGAGGCCCTGGCGCCCCCGCCGCCCGTCCAACGCTGCCGCACTCCGGCACACGGCGGCGCGCATGTCGTGGAACCGCCGCTCCGCTTCGTGCTGCTCGCGCAGAACCGGGAGGGCTGGGCCCGGCTGTGCCGCATCACGTCCGCCGCCCATGTCGGTACCGCGTCCGGCGCGGCACCGGTGGTGGTGCCGTGGGAGGCGCTGCGCGAGTACGGCGGTCCAGGGCTGACCGTCCTGCTCGGGCCGCTCTCGGAGCCGGTGCGGGCGCTGTCGGTGGGCCGGGAGGACGTCGCGATGAAGCTGCTGGCGCCCTGGAAGGAGGTCTTCGGGAGGGGCGTTCGATTGGAGGTCGTCGCGCAGAAACGTTTCGGCATAGGTCCGGGCTCCCTGCGTCTGGCCGCCCGCACCCTCGCCCTGGCCGACCGCACCGGGACGACCGCCGTGCTCTCCAACGCCGTCCGCTACGCCGATCCCGACCAGCACCGCCTCGCCGACGTCCTGGACGCGGCCCGGCTGCTGCGGCCGATCGACCGGCGCCGGCTGGACAGCGGACAGCGCTGGCTCAAGGACGAGAGGGAGATGACGGTCGTGGCCCGGATGATCGCCGAGTGCGCCGGAGCGGACGTACGGCGGGCCCGTCGGCTGATGGCGGACACCGCGGACACGGCGGAGGCGTGCGTCGTGGACCCCGCGGACCTCGGTCTCGGCAGGCGGCACTTCCCGGAACCGTCGCTGTTCGGGGCCGGGGTCGGGGCGGAGGCCGGGGTCGGGGTCGGCCCGAGGGCGGGCGCCGCGCCGGCGGCGGGCGGTGCGGCCGGGCTGCTGCGGCTGCGGTGTGAAGAGGGCCTGGCCCGACGGGGCCTCGACCGCGACCCGGCGGCACGCGACCGGCTGGAGGAGGAGCTCGACGTCATCTCCCACTGGAACTACGACGCGTACTTCCTCGCCGTCGCCCAGGTCGTCGCCGACATCCGGGCCAAGGGCATCCGGGTCGCCGCCCGCGGCTCCGGCGCCGGTTCGCTGGTCTGTCACGCGCTGGACATCGCCACCGCCAACCCGCTCGACCACAGCCTGCTGTTCGAACGCTTCCTGAGCCGGCGCCGCGAATCGCTGCCCGACATCGACATCGACGTGGAGTCCGCCCGCCGCCTGGAGTGCTACGACACGATCTTCGAACGGTTCGGGAAGGAGCGGGTGGCGGTCACCGCGATGCCCGAGACCTATCGGGCGCGCAGGGCGCTGCGCGACACCGGCCTCGCGCTGGGGATCGCCCCGGCCGACGTCGACCGGATCGCCAAGAGCTTCCCGCACCTGCGCGCCTCCGACATCACGAACGCGCTCGCCGAGCTGCCCGAACTACGCCAGCTGGCGGGCGAGATGGGCCGGTACGGGCCCCTGTGGGAGCTGGCCGAGGGCCTCGACGCCCTCGTCCACGGCATGGCCATGCACCCGTGCGGTGTGGTCATCAGCGACGCGACCCTCCTGGACCGGTTGCCGGTGCAGCCCACCCCGCAGGGCGACTACCCGATGGCGATGGCCGCGAAGGAGGAGATCGAGGCGCTGGGCAACATCAAACTCGACGTCCTGGGCGTACGGATGCAGTCCGCGATGGCCCACGCCGTCACCGAGATCGAACGGGCCACCGGCGACCGCATCGACCTCGACAACCCCCAACAGGTGCCCCTCGACGACGTGTTCGCGTTCAAGCTCATCCAGGAGAGTCAGACGCTGGGCCTGTTCCAGCTGGAGTCACCGGGCCAGCAGGACCTCCTCTCCCGCCTCCAGCCCCGTGACGTGCAGGACGTCATCGCCGACATCAGCCTCTTCCGTCCGGGACCGGTCGCCGGGGGCATGCCCGAGCGGTACATCGCGGCCCGCCACGGCGGTACTCCGAACTACGCTCACCGCGACCTGGAACCCGTGCTCGCCGACACCTACGGCGTGACCATCTGGCACGAGCAGATCATCGAGACGCTGCGGGTGCTGACCGGCTGCGACCGTGCCTTCGGGGAGCTCACCCGACGAGCGCTCGGCGACAAGGACCAACTGCCCAGGATCAAGGAGTGGTTCCATCAGAAGGCACGCGCGCGTGGCTACAGCGCGGCCGTCCGGGACGACGTCTGGAAGACCGTCGAGGCCTTCGGGGCGTACGGCTTCTGCCGGGCCCACGCGGTCGCGTTCGCCGTACCGGCCCTGCAGAGCGCCTGGCTCAAGGCGCATCATCCGGCGTTCCTGCTGGCGGGGTTGCTCGAACACGATCCCGGGATGTGGCCCAAGCGGGTGCTGGTCTCCGACGCCCGTCGGCGCGGGGTGCAGGTCCTGCCCGTCGACATCAACCGTTCGAAGGTGAAGCACGTCGTGGAGATGACTGAGCGGGAGGAGTGGGGCGTGCGGCTCGCGCTGTCCGGGGTGCACGGCATCGGTGAGGAGGAGTGCGCGCGGATCGAGGAGGGACAGCCGTACGGATCACTGTCGGACTTCTGGCAGCGGGCCCGCCCCAGCAGACCGACCGCCGAACGCCTCGCCGAGATCGGCGCGTTCACCTGCCTGCACGACGGCCGCCTCACCCGACGCGATCTCCTGCTTCAGATCGCCGAGTTGCATCGGCAGTCCCGCAACCGGAGTGCGGGAGCGGGTCAACTTCCCATAGACACAGGTGCGGTTGGGGGAGCGGAGCCGAGCGGGCTGCCGGAGATGACCGGACGCGAGGCGCTGAGCGCGGAGTTGGACACGCTCGGCATCGATGTCTCCAGGCATCTGATGGAGCATCACCACCGCTTGCTGCGGGAGATCGGCGCGACGGACGCGGCACACCTGGCCGGACTGCGTGCGGGTCAGCAGGTGTTGGTCGCGGGCGTGCGGGCTTCGACGCAGACTCCGCCGATCGCGAGCGGCAAGCGGATCATCTTCGTGACGTTGGAGGACGGCTCGGGTCTGGTCGACCTCGCGTTCTTCGAGGACTCCCATCCGGCGTGCGCGTACACCGTGTTCCACAGCGGGTTGTTGCTGGTGCGCGGCACGGTCCAGGTGCGCGGCACCCGTCGTACCGTCGTCGGTTCCATGGCCTGGGACCTCGACGAGATCGCCGCGGCCCGCCGGGACAACGGCCCCGAGGCCGCCCTCGCCCTCCTCGGCGAGAGCCGCCCGCACCCGACCCCCGCCCAGCCGCAGCGCACCCTGACCGACGGCACCGCCGGCGCCCGGCTGCATCCGTACGCCGACCTCCAGCCCGCCGGCACCCGCTCCGCCGACCTGAAGAAGTTCGGTCACCGCAGCCCGGGGAGCGCGGGATGAGCGAGACGACGATCACGCGGCAGCGGCACATCGCCCACTTCCACCTGCACACCGCACTGACCGAGGACCAGTACGGCGACGTAATCGAACTGGTGTCCGGATTCACGCCTCACGTCCAGGCCGTCCCGCCCAACGCCCTTCAGGTGGACCTGACTTCGGCGCTCCGGTACTTCGACATGTCTGCCTACGACGCGGTCCAGACGGTGAAGATGAGGCTGAAGGCTCTCTACGACATCGACAGCAGCGCAGGGCTCGCGGGCAACCGCATGCTGGCGGCGATGGCGGCCGACGCGACCGCACCCGGGGACACCACCGATGTGCCCACCGAGAAGACGACCGACTGGCTGCACCCCCGACCGGTCACCGCCCTGCCCGGCATCGGTCGCGCCATGGCGGACACCCTGCACCGGTACGGCCTGCACACCATCGGCCAGATCACCGACCTGCCCGCGGCGACCCTGCAACGCCTTCTCGGCGCCGGCCAGGCCCGGTTGCTGGCCGAGCGGGCCCGCGGCCACGACCCCCGCCCGATCGTCCCCGCGGAACCGGCGGCACACCTGACCGCCGACCTCGTGCTGAGCCGGGACTGCCTCGACCCGGCCCAACACCACCGAGCGGTCCTGGGACTCGCCGAACAGATCGGCCAACGCCTGCGCACAGAACGGCAGATCACCGGCCGGCTCACCCTCACGGTCCGCTACGCCGACCGCACCTCCACCACCCGTACGCGAGCCCTGCCGGAACCCACCGACCACTCACCCGCCCTCACCGCCACGGCCCTGGGACTCTTGACTTCCCTCGGGCTGCAACGAGCGAGGGTCCGCGCCTTCACGATCCGCGCCGACGGCCTGCTGCCGGCCGGCGACGCCTACTGGCAGCTTTCCCTGGACCCTGGTGATGTCCGCGCTCGCGCAGTCGAAGCCGCCGCCGACCGTGCCCGTCGTCGCTTCGGGCCAGGGGCCGTACGCCCGGCCGCCCTGGCGAACTGACCGTCCGTGCCCGGAACCGGACGGACCGTCAACTCCTGGGCGTACGGCCCGGTTTCGCCGCGGTGCTATCCGATCGAGTAGCCGGTGATCTCGCCCATCCACTTGATCAGGTCGCCCGGGTCCTCGTTGGCGCCGTGGCCGCCGTCCCAGTACATCTTGAGGTTGACGTCGTCCCCGAGGTTCTGGGTCTTGAGGGCGAGGTTGGTGATCGCGGTCAGGGAGTGCGTGGTGTCGCTGGTGCCGATCCGCAGCCACCAGTGCCTCGCCCGGCGCGGGTTGCGCTCCTCCAGGTAGGTCATCGGGTTGGCCATCTTCACCTTGTGCGGGATGTCGCGGTCCACCGTGGCGGTCTTGTCACCGGTCGCGTACCGCAGGCCGAAGGTGGTGAAGTGCCGTGAGACATGGGTCTCGTCGCCGAAGTAGCCCGGCTCCGGCTGCGCCATGGCCTTGTCGTCGAAGGCGGGCACCGGACGGGACCGCGCGATGTGCGCGATGTAGCCGTCCCAGGCGAAGGTCGCCTTGCCGCCCGACCACTTGATGAACGGGTTGGCGGTCAGATACGCCGTCCTGTCGGCCTCGGAGAGCGCCCGCAGATGGCTGGTCGCGGCCGGCTGCACGTAGTTCTCCAGCAGGTACCGGTCGTAGTTGGCGGCCGTCACCCGGCCGAACCGGCCCACGCCGCGCAGGCCCAGCGAGGCCTGGTACTCCGCGAACTGCGCGGTCAGTTGCTTCGAGGCCGTCCGGTCGACCAGCTCGCCGTTCAGCTTGGCCGAGCCGTACATCCACTCGTAGGCCTTGTCGGCGTTGCCGAGGTCGATGATCGGGCAGAAGACGGCGGAGGCGAACACCGCGTCGCTCGCCTCGGCCGCGCCGATCTCCCGCAGGTAGGAGTCGAACAGCGGGCTGCCCACCGAGGCGCCCATCATCGACGAGAAGTTGCCGCCGGCGCTGCCGCCGTTGGTGATGATCTTGTCGGGGTTGCCGGGCAGCACGCCCTTGTTCCGGTGGACGTACCGCAGGGCCGCCTTCAGGTCCACGAGGGCGGCGGGAGCCTTGCCGTAGTACTTGCCGTCCTTGACGTTCTCCCGTCCGCGCGCGCCCGAGGTGACCACGACATAGCCGGCCGCGAGGGCCAGTGCCGAGTTGTCGCCCTGGTCGCCCGCCCCGGGCGGCAGCGGCGGCCTGGTCGTGGGCGACGCGGTCGGGGTGGCGCTGGGGTCGGCCGAGGCCGAGGCGCTGTCGCTCGGGGACGGGCTGGTGCCGCCGCCGGGGTTGGTGCGGCCGGCGGGCGTACCGGAGAGGAAACCGCCGAGCGGGATGGAGAAGAAGATCGGGGCGTGGGAGGCGTCGACGGCCCGCCCGTCGATCTCGACCGGCTGCTGGACGTTGAGGCACTGGTAGGTCGGGTCCACGGGATCGGCGACGTAGACGATGTTCTCCCAGAACCGGTACGTGACGCTCTTCTCGGCGCCGTCGGCCGTCGTGATCGTCTTGGTCTGGGTGGTGTACGCGTCCTTGGGGAACTTCAGAGTGCCCCCGGTCGAAGCCACCGCGCCCTGTGCTCCGCCGTAGTACAGGGCGGCGGTCGTTCCCGCTGCGGTGGCTGCCATGCCGGAAAGGAATATTCGGCGCTTCACATCAACATCCTTGTCGGGGTGCGGGTTTGTGTGACCTGGTACTGTGCATTTCCTGAGAAATCTGTCGCGTGGGGGAAGGTGACGGATTCAAACTGCCTTCTGGAAACTGGTTCCGCGTCCCCTGAATACCGTCTCTCGCGCGTACGGTGCCTGCCGTATCGCGCCTCGCGGTATACGGGGGTCGACGTAGGGCCGGCCAACGAGCCGGCCTTTCGTAATCCGTGAAGGCGCAGGTGAGTTCGTGTACGGGAAGGGTCGTCACGGGTGTCCAGGCCCGTCGAGGCGCGTACCGTGAACGGCGTGGGCTGTGCGCGACTGTCGCGAGAAAAGACCCGTCGGATTCCGGGGATGGTGAGTGTGCTGGACGGAACACGTGGCCGGATGCTCGGCAATCCGTTTCTCGTCGACGGTTTGCTCGCCCTTGTATGGGCCGTTCTCATTGTCCCGGCATTCTTTAGGGAGGGCGTCTCGGCGGGGCCCGCCATTCTGTTCACGCTGTTGTCGGCGGCGCCGCTGGTGGTGCGGCGGAGTATGCCGGCGGCCACGCTCGCGGGGACGACCGTCGGCTATCTCGTCGCCCTGCTGTGGATGATGGAACCGGGCCCGGGAATCGTGTGCTGTCTGGTGGCCCTGTATTCCGAGGCCGTGTCCGCCCCGCGCACCCGCGCCCTGATCACCGGCGCGATCGCCGGAACCATGATCCAGATCTTCACTCTGATCGTGACCGGGGTGCACGTCTTCGATCCGGCCAACCTCATGCTGATCGCGTGGCTCGGCGCCGCCATCGCCATCGGTGACGCCACCAGGAACCGCCGCGCCTACATCCAGGCCATCAAGGACCGCGCCCTGCGCGCCGAGCGGACCCGGGAGGCGGAGGCGTCACGGCGGGTGGTCGAGGAGCGGCTGCGGCTCGCCCGGGACCTGCACGACATCGTCGCGCACAGCATCACGGTGATCAACTTCCAGGCCGGAGCCGCTGCCCACCTGCTGCGCCGGGAGCCCGAGGCGGCAGAGGCGGCCATCGAACACGTCATCACGGCGAGCGGCAGCACCCTCGCGGAACTCGGCACCATGCTCACCGTCCTGCGGCAGCCCGACGGTGAGACGCCGTTGCCGGAGCCCATGCCCACCCTGGACCGCCTCGACGATCTCCTCGACGGCTTCCGTGCCGCCGGCCTGGCGGTCGACATACAGCGCGGCGACAGGACCTTCGCTCTGAGTCCGGCCGTCAGCATGGCCGGCTACCGCATCATCCAGGAGTCGTTGACGAACGCGATCAAGTACGCCACGCCCCGAACCGCGACGGTCCGGCTGTCCTTCGCCGCGCACCGGCTCCGGGTCTCGGTGGTCAACCCGGTGACCCGCACCGAGGACCAGCGGCATTCCGCATGGGGCACAGGCCGTGGCCTGCTGGGGCTGCGTGAGCGGGCCGCGTCCGTCGGTGGTCGCCTCGACATCGTCGAGGGCCGCGAGGAGTTCAGCGTGGACGCGTTCCTTCCCGCCCTCCCCGCACCTCCCGCGAAGCCCTGAACGCCGGTCCCGGCCGGCGCCCCTGCTAGCGTCCGGCGGCCGCCGGACGGACGAGCCCTGTCCGGTAGGCGACCACCACGAGCTGCGCCCGGTCCCGGGCCCCGAGTTTGGCCATGGCCCGGTGCACATGGGTGCGGACGGTCTGACGGGAGATGACCAGGTACTCGGCGATCGCCTGATTGGACATTCCCTCGGCCGCCAGCGCCACGATCTCCCGCTCCCGGTCGGTGAGTTCGGCCAGTTCGCCGGAGAGGGCCGTCGGCGGTCCGTCGGGCAGCGAGAGGTATCTCGCGACCAGGGCCTGGGTGGCCTTGGGCGACAGCAGGGCCTCGCCGCGCGCCGCGATCCGGATGGCCTCCGGCAGCTCCGCGGGACGCATGCCCTTCCCCAGGAAGCCGCACGCCCCGGCCCGCAGGGCCTGAAGGACGTACTCGTCCACCTCGTAGGTGGTGAGGATCACGATGCGGACGCCGTCCAGATCGGGATCCGAGGCGATCTCCCGCGTGGCCGCGAGACCGTCCAGCTCCGGCATGCGGATGTCCATCAGGACGACATCCGGCATGGTGCGGCGGACGATCTCGATGGCCTCGCGGCCGGTCTCGGCCTCTCCGACCACCTCCAGATCGTCGGTCGAGTCGATCAGAATGCGGAATCCGCCCCGCAACAGAGCTTGGTCGTCGGCGATGACGACCCGGATCACGGCGTCCTTCATGCCGCCACCCTACGGCAAAACGGAGGTTGCGTCTCCGTTAAGGTCGTCGCGATCCGGAGGGCCCTCGCCCCGGCTCAGTCGGCCGGACGCCCGTCGGGGTCCGGTGCGACCGACGCAGTGGACGCGTCCGCCCGCGCAGCCCGCTTCGCCGCCTGGATCTGCTCGTAGACATGAGTCCGCAGTTCGGTGAAGCGAGGCGCGACCCGGGTGTGCAGTTGATCCCGTTCGTCGGGCAGGTCGATGTGCAGTTCGTCCTGTACGACGGTCGGTGAGGCGGAGAGGACGATCACCCGCTCGCCGAGGTAGACCGCCTCGTCGATGTCGTGGGTGACGAACAGGACGGTGATCCCGCGCTCCTGCCACAGCGCCCGCACCAGGTCCTCCAGGTCGGCGCGGGTCTGCGCGTCGACCGCCGCGAACGGCTCGTCCATCAGCAGGACTTGAGGCTCGTAGGCCAACGCCCGGGCGATCGCCACCCGTTGCTGCATCCCGCCGGACAACTGCCAGGGATAGGCGTCGGCGGCGTCCGGCAGCCCCACCGACCGCAGGGCGTCGGTGACCAGCTCCCGGCGTTTCGCCTTCGGCAACCCCTTCTCCTTCAGGGGGAGTTCGACGTTTGCGGCGACCCTCATCCAGGGGAAGAGGCTGCGCCCGTACTCCTGGAAGACGATCGCCATGCCGGGCGGCGGGCCGGTCACCGGTACGTCGTCGAGGAGCACCTGTCCCGTGGACGGACTGAGCAGTCCGCCCATGCACTTCAGCAGGGTCGTCTTGCCGCAGCCCGACGGGCCCACCAGACAGACGAGTTCACCGGCCTTCACCGTGAAGGTGAGGTCGCGGACCGCCTCCACCCGCCGGCCGGACCCCTGGTAGGTCTTCCCAAGACCGCGTACGTCGAGCATGGTTCGCCCTTTCGCAATGTTCATTCACGACCGCCGGGTGGAGGCGCGCAGGCCGTGGTACCAGCCGAGCACTCGCCGCTCGGCGAACTGGAAGGCAACGGAGAGCAGGAAGCCGAGCAGGCCCAGGAGCAGGATTCCGGTCCACATGTCGGGGATGGCGAAGCTGCGTTGGAACTGGACGACGGTGAAGCCGATGCCGTTGTTCGCCGCGAACATCTCGCTGATGACCATCAGGATGATGCCGACGGAGAGGGCCTGGCGCAGACCGGCGACGATCTGCGGACTCGCCGAGGGCAGCACCAGGTGGCGCAGCCGCCCCGCACCGCGGATCTGATACGAACGCGCCGTCTCCAGCATCACCGAGTCGACCGCGCGCACGCCCTCGACCGTGTTGAGCAGGACCGGCCAGACGCAGCCGCTCGCGATCACCACGATCTTCATCGTGTCGCCGATGCCCGCGAACAGCATGATCACCGGCACCAGCACCGGGGGCGGCACCGCCCGCAGAAACTCCAGCACGGGCTCGCAGAAGGCCCGCACCCCGCGGTGGGAGCCGATGAGGGTGCCCAGGCCGATGCCCACGACACCCGCGAGCGCGTACCCGCCGGCCAGGCGCAGCACACTGGGCAGCAGGTCCGTGCGCAGGCGTTCACCGGTCCAGACCGAGGGGACGGTCCGGAAGATCGTGCGCAGCGGCGGCCAGAACGGGTCGGTGCTCCCGTCCGACGCGACCCACCACAGCCCAAGCAGCACCGCGGGCAGGCCGACCGCGAACAGCACCTGCCGTGTCAGCGTCCTCACAGCACGACCTCCCCGCGTACGGACTGGTGCCACGCCAGCGCCCGCCGCTCCACGGCCCGGGCCCCCAGGTTGATCAGGAGCCCCAGGACTCCGGTCACCGTGACCAGCGCGTACATCTCGGGGACGGCCTGCGATGCCTGGGCGACCGCGATCAGCGAGCCGAGTCCCGGTGCGCCGATGACCAGTTCGGCCGTGATGGCGAGCACCAGGGCGACCGCGGCGGCGAGCCGGATGCCGGTCATGACATAGGGCAGGGCGGTCGGCCACATCACGTGCCGGATGCGCGCCCAGGTCCCGAGACCGTACGACCGTGCCGTCTCGTCCGCGACGGGGTCCACGTCCTGGACGCCGTACAGCACCTGGATGAGCACCTGCCAGAACGACGCGTACACCACCAGCAGGAGCACCGAGCGCAGTTCGCTGCCGTAGAGCAGCACCGCCAGCGGGATCAGGGCCACGGACGGGATGGGGCGGAGGAACTCGATCGTCGACGCCGTCGCCTGGCGCAGGAACGGTACGACCGTGATGAGCAGCCCGCACAGGACGGCCGCGCCCGCGGCGATGCCCAGGCCGATCATCCAGCCGGTCAGGGTGTCGCCGAGCGCCGACCAGAAGGCGCCGTCGCCGAGTTCGTCGCCCAGCGCGCCGGCGATCCTGCTCGACGGCGGGAAGTAGTCCGCGCTGATCAGACCCAGGCGCGGCACGGCCTCGCCGAGGGCGAGGAAGGTCACGAGCCCCGCCGCTCCGAGTGCGATGTTCTGATTCCTCACGGCAGCAGCTCGTCCAGGTCCGGGGCGGTCTTGAACAGCCCGTCCTGCTCGCCGAGCTTCTCCAGGGTGTCCACCGAGGACCGGCTGATGTCCGCCGGCCACTTCGGCAGCGTCACCTTCGCCAGGACGGAGGACGGGATCTGCGTGTAGGTGGCGACGATGTCGCGGACCTCGTCGGGGTGGCTGTTCGCGTAGGTCAGCGCCTCGGTGGTGGCCTGCTGGAACTTCTTCACCACATCGGGGTTCTTCGTCGCGTACGTCTGCGAGGTGAAGTACATGGCGACCGTCAGATCCTTGGCCACGTCCACATACGGTGACGCGATCTCCACGCCTCCCGCGTTCAGGATGGTCGTCAGCGCGGGCTCGACCGCCATCGCGGCGTCCACCTGGCCCTTCTCCAGGGCGGCGGGCATCTGGTCGAAGGCCAGCTCGACGAACTTCACCTTCGACGGGTCGCCGCCGGCCTTGCGCACGGACTCGCGCACCGAGGTGTCGAGGATGTTCTTGAGCGTGTTGACGGCGACCGTCTTGCCCTCGAGGTCCTTCGCGGACTTGAGCGAACTGCCCTTCTTGACGACCAGCGCGCCGTAGTCCTTGCCGTCCACACCGGTGGTCGCCACACCGTTGGAGACCGCCTTCACCTTGATGCCGTTGCTCTGCGCGACCATCAGCGAGGTCGAGTTGCTGAAGCCGAACTGGAACTGGCCGCTGACCACGCCCGGCACGATGGCCGAGCCGCCCTGCGCCGTGGTCATCGAGACATCGAGACCGTATTTCTTGTAGATCCCCTGCTTCTGGCCGAGATAGATGGGGGCCACGTCGACGATCGGGATGACCCCGACCTTGACCTTGGTGGTCCCCCCGCTCTCCGACGCGGAGCCGCCGGAGTCCCCGGACGATCCACAGGCCGTGGCCGCGAGCAGAAGTGAGGCGGCGGCGATGCCGACGAATAGGCGTTGCATGGTCTGACCTCCGGGTCACATCTCATTGCGCGCGAACCGGCCGAAACATTTCGGTGCGGTCCGCCGACGTGCCAAAGGTGTCGTCCGCGGACCAACGGCACATCCCCCGGGCACCGTCAATGACCTGTACGACGTCTGCCGTACGACGGGGGAGGGGTACGGCCACAGCCGTACAGGAGATCCGGGAGCGAGGAGGCTTTCCTTCAGGCGCGCGGTGCGCCCGGGACGTCCGTTCCCGGCTCCGGAGGGTCGGTCCAGTCCGGTCCCCGTACGTCGAACCGCTTGCCGTAGTCCGCGCCGGGCAGCGGCTGCGTGCGCTCGGGACCGGCGCGCAGCCCGTCCAGCAGCAGCCTCAGATAGCGCCGCCACAGATCCGGCTGGCCGCTGCGCTCGGTCACCGCGGCCAGCATCTGCTGGATCACCACCAGGTCCCAGGGCTCCGCGTCCGCGCGCAGCACACCCTGTTCCTTGGCCCGTTCGACCACGAGATCGACGTTGTGCCTGATCTGCCGCTGGTGCCGCAGCCCCGCCGGCACCGCACGGTCGCTGTGCAGCACGACCTCGCGCAGGCCGCGGTCGAGCGCTTGAAGTTCGGCCACGCGCTCCAGGCTGACCGTCAGCCCGCGCCAGGTGTCGGCGTCCTCGGCACCCTCCCGGGTGGCCTCCTCGACGCCCGCGAACATGTCGTCGACCAACTCGTCGATCAGAGCCTGCTTGTTGGGGAAGTGGCGATACGCCGTCGCCACGCCGAGCCCGGCATGGCGGGCGACGTCGTCCAGGGTGGCCTTCAGGCCGTGCTCGCGGAACACCTCGCGTGCGGCGGTCAGGAGCTTGCGGCGGTTCAGCTCGCGATCGCGCCGCGGTCTGGGCGCGGGTGCCCCGCCGGCGCCACCGGTCTCGCCGGATGCGGGGGGTACCGCCATGCGAGGTCTCGCTTTCGGAGGGCGCGATCGTCCTGGCACATGGTACGGGTGTGAATATCCGCACCCCGTCCGGGATTGCGCCGGCCGGTTCGGCACGCAAGAGTGTTCCAACTGTCTTACTCGACTGGCGAGATGCCTCCGTCGGCCGACGTGCACGGCGGCCCGTACGAAGTGCAGAAGAGGAAGAGAAGCGAGTGAACCGGATATCGGTCCGGGGATTCGCCGTGGTCTCGGCCACGGCGGTCACCGCTGTGGGAAGCGTCGTCGGTGTTGCCTCGGGCAGCAGCGCGCAGAACAACGACGCGGAGGCGACGGCCACCGATGTCACCCTCCTCGCGGACCTGCCCGCGGGCCGGCAGGCGCAGGTGCAGACCGCGTCCCTGACGCAGCAGGCGAACGCCGTGGCCGTCCAGGCGGACGCGAGCGCCAGGAAGGACGCCGAGCAGACCGCCCGAGTGGCGGCGGCCAAGACCGCGAAGGCCAAGAAGGACGCGGCCGACAAGGCGGCGGAGGCCAAGGCCGCGGCCGGTGATCCCGACGCCACCTTCTCGCTCCAGCCCTCCTACACCGTGGCGCAGGTCAAGGCGATGGCCGCGCAGATCGTGGGCAGCGGCCAGTTCCAGTGCTTCAGCAACATCGTGGACCACGAGTCCACCTGGAACTACCTCGCGGTCAACCCTTCCTCCGGCGCCTACGGTCTCGTCCAGGCCCTGCCCGGCGACAAGATGTCCTCCGTCGGCGCCGACTGGCGGACCAACCCGGCCACCCAGATCAAGTGGGGCCTGAACTACATGAACGTCACCTACGGCAGCCCCTGCGACGCCTGGGCGTTCTGGCAGGTCCACCACGCGTACTGAGGGTCCCTGACAGTTCTCGCCAGCGGCTTCAGCGCGCCCACGGCGGAGCGATCCGCGTCCCGTCGGCCAGTTCGGCCTCCAGACCGATGGAGGTCGTGACCCAGGTGACCGCGGTCCGGTCGCCCGGGTTCTCGACGGCGAGGGTCGCGCCGGGGTTGATGATCAGGGTGTCGCCGACGGTGACGCGGGTGGTGCGGTCGTCGAGGGTGACCAGCAGTTCGCCGTCGAGCACGTGCAGGATCTCCTCCCGGTTGACGGTGTGCGCGGGCGCCTGCGTGCCCGGCGGGATCTCACCGCGCCAGGCGCACAGTTCTTTGCTGCCGCTGAGCGGAGTGGCGTACGAGACGAAGCGGGCGCCGTGCATTTCGTGCGTCACGGCCTCGGACGAACGGACGACGGGCATGGATCTGCCTCCAGATGGTCAAGCTGCTTGACTATATTTCCGGTCCTCATAGTCAAGCTGCTTGACCGATCCGTCAAGGGTGTTTCAATGCGTCCGTGCACAACTCCGAGGCCATGGCTCTGTCCGCCGCCCTGCTCGCCGCCGCGGGTGAGCTCACGCAGCGCATCAACGAAGGCGTCGTGGCGCGTGGGTTCGAGGGGGTGCGGCCCGCGCACGGCTTCGCGTTCGCCCGGCTCGCCCCGGACGGCGCCACGGTCACCGAACTCGCCGCGCACCTCGGGGTGACCAAGCAGGCGGCGAGTCAACTGGTCGACGACATTGTGCGGAAGGGGTACGCCGAGCGGCGCGCCCATCCCGATGACGCGCGGGCCCGGCTGATCGTGCTGACCGAGCGCGGGTGGGCGTGTACCCGGGCGGCGGAGGAGGCGGCCGCCGAGGTGGTGCGCGAGTGGAGCGAGCTGCTCGGTGAGGGTGAAGTGCGCGCGTTGCGTGACCGATTGGGGCGTATTGCGCCCTATGGTCCCCTCAGGCCCGCCTGGTGACGGTTCGGCAGGAGCTACTGCGGAGTCAGTTATCACTGGAAGTTTTTACTGACGCGTAACTTCACAGTTGCACTACTCGCCCGTAACTTGACGAGTGAACAGCATTCTTTGTGATCCGGATCACAGGGCGTAAGGCCGTCGCACATCCCTTGAGCCGCAAGGAGATCACACGATGCTGCCCTGGAAACGACTGCTCAGACCACTCGCCCCGCTGCTGCTGACAGCCGTGGTCGCCGTCGTCCCCACCGCTACCGCCGCCCAGGCCGCCGACGAATCCGCCGCTCCCCACAGCGGCTGGAACGACTACTCCTGCAAGCCCTCCAGCACCCATCCGCGCCCCGTCGTCCTGGTCCACGGCACCTTCGCCAACTCCGTCGACAACTGGCTGGCCCTCGCGCCGTACCTGGAGAACCGCGGCTACTGCGTCTTCTCCTTCGACTACGGCCAACTGCCGGGCGTCCCCCTCGTATACGGCCTCGGCCCCATCGACAAGTCGGCCGAGCAGCTCGCGACCTTCGTCGACAAGGTGCTCGCCGCCACCGGCAAGGCCAAGGCCGACCTCGTCGGTCACTCGCAGGGCGGCATGATGCCCCGCTACTACCTCAAGTTCCTCGGCGGCGCCGCCAAGGTGAACGCCCTCGTCGGCATCGCGCCCGACAACCACGGCACCGACCTGGACGGACTGACCAACCTGCTGCCGTACTTCCCCGGCGCCCAGGACCTGATCTCCACGGCCACGCCCGCGCTGGCCGACCAGATCGTCGGCTCCGCCTTCCTGACCAAGCTGAACGCCGGCGGCGACACCGTCCCCGGCGTCCACTACACCGTCATCGCCACCAAGTACGACGAGGTGGTGACGCCGTACCAGAGCCAGTTCCTCAGCGGATCCGACGTCCACAACGTCCTGATCCAGAACCTGTGCGCGCTCGACCTCTCCGAGCACGCCCTGCTCGGGCTGACCGACCGGATCGCCTTCCACGAGGTCACCAACGCGCTCGACCCGGCCCACGCCACCGCCACCACCTGCGCTTCCGCGGTCCTCGGCTGAGGCACGCGCGGGGTCTGTCCGACCTGAGCCGCCGGACAGACCCCGCACCCGTACGACCGCTACGAGCGGCCGTGCCGTCCGCCGCCGGTCGCCCGGCGGCGGATCGTGGCGAAGAGGGTCGCCGAGCCGAGTGCCAGGGCCGCGGCGCCGCCCATGGCGAGGAAGGGGGTGTTGTCGTCGCTCCCGGTCTCGGCGAGGTTCGTCGACTCCGAACTGCCCGCCGTCTTCGGCTCGTTGGCCGCGGCCGGCTCCGCATTCCCGTTCGCGGAGTTGGCGCCGTTCTCCGTCGCCTCCTCGGTCGGCTGCGCCGAGGTGCTCGGGTCGTCGTCGCCGTGCCCGTGGTGCTCGACCGTCGACTTGTCGGCACCGTCCGCGATCTGTTCGTCGGAGGGGGAGGAGGCGGTCGGAGCAGGCGGGGCGGGCGGGGCGGGCGACGCGCTGGTCGGCGTACCGCCGCCGCTTCCGGTGTCGCTTCCGCCGAACGTCACGTCCGAGCAGGAGTAGAACGCCTCCGGGCTGTCCGAGCGCTGCCAGACCGCGTACAGGAGCTGCTTGCCTGAGCGCTGGGGGAGGGTGCCGGAGAAGGTGTAGAAGCCGCCCGCCGCGACCGGGTCGGTGGCCGTCGCGACCGGGTGCGCCAGGTCCAGGTCGCCCCAGGCCAGCGGCCGCGCCGGGTCGTAGCCGGCCTTCGTGAGGTACACCTTGAACGTGCCCTTGTGCGGCGCGGTCACGCGGTACTTGAAGGTGTACGAGCCACTGCGCACGCTCGTCGCCGGCCAGTCGGCGCGGGTCAGGTCGAGGCCCTTGAACTCCTCGTTGTTCGCGCTGCACAGCTTGCCGTCCGGGATCAGCGCCTGGTGCTTGCCGTTCGCGTCACCGATCCGGATGCCGTTCCAGTCGTAGAGCGCCTGCGTGCCACCCGCCGCGACCGCCGCCTTGCACGCGGCCGACTTCGGGCTCTCGGGACCCTCCGCGTAGCACTGCGCGACCCGGCTGACCGGGTCGCCCATCGAGCCGTGCGCGGACGCCGGGGCGGTGGCCAGGGCGGTCAGCGCCAGCGGAGTCGCGCCGAGGACGGCGAGCGTGGCGACCTTGCGGCGGCGTGCGGGCATGACGAACTCCTCGGAACGGTCCACGACTCGGGGGTGGATCCCGCCCACGGACTCCGTGACGATCCGGTGGGCGGGATCCCGTGGGGGGCGATCAGCAAGCTAGCCCCAAGGGACCGTTGAATCGCCTGCTGAAGGCGGGGGGAGGAGATCCTTATGGCGGCGTTAAGGGAGTGCTCAGACTGAGATCAGGTAGGTACCGTGCGCGGCATGGGAAGCGATGAGATCCGGCGGGCCGTCGCCGCCGACGTGGCGGCCGTGCGGGCCGTGACCGATGCCGCCTACCGGCCCTACATCGAGCGCATCGGACGCGCGCCGCAGCCCATGGAGGCGGACCACGCGGCGAACGTGGGCGCGGGGAAGGTGTTCGTGACGGGGGAGCCCGTCGTCGGCCTGGTCGTGCTGGAGGCGTACGACGACCATCTGTTCCTCGACAGCATCGCCGTCCACCCCGACGCGCACGGCAAGGGCGTGGGGCGACGGCTCCTGCGCTTCGTGGACGCACGCGCGCGTGAACTCGGTCTGGCCGAGGTCAGGCTCTACACCAACGCGATGATGTGGGAGAACCAGAAGATCTATCCGCGCTACGGATACGAGGTCGTGGAGCGGCGCACGGACGGGATCTACGACCGCGTCCACTACCGCAAGCGCCTGGGCTGACTGGTCTGACCTGCCCGGTCAGCCGTCGGGCCACCATGTGCGCGCGATGTCCTTTCGGACCTCGGGGCGCCCGGCCGGACGCTCGTCGGCCTCTTCGCGCACCCTGCGGGCGTCTGTCTTCTTCAGGGGCTTCTGCACAGTCGTCCGGCGCATGGCTGCCTCCTTCGATGCCTACCGATTTCCCGTGTTCTCACGTTGGTAGACCTTTCCCGGGAGGGTGACTCATCGCTCCGGGTCTGTCAGTGGCGGCTGTCACGATTCGGTTGTCAGTGGCGGGTGTCACTCTTGGGCGCATGACGAACGACGAGGGTTTCCCCGTGGACTGGGACGCCGAGGCCGCGGGCTTCGACCAGGAGCCCGACCACGGGCTGCGCGACCCCGTGGTGCGCGCCGCCTGGGCCGAGCGGCTGCGCGACTGGCTGCCCCCGCGCTCCTCCGACGTCCTCGACCTCGGCTGCGGCACCGGCAGCCTGTCGCTCCTCGCGGCCGAGCAGGGACACCGCGTCACCGGCGTGGACTCGTCCCCGGCCATGGTCGACCTCGCCAGGGCGAAGCTCGCCGGACGTGACGCGGTGTTCCTCCTCGGTGACGCGGCGACACCACCGGTGGGTGAGCAGCTCTACGACACCGTGCTCGTCCGGCACGTGCTGTGGACGCTGCCCGACCCCGGCCGGGCCCTGCGGCACTGGCGGGGGCTGCTGCGCCCGGGCGGCCGGCTCGTGCTGATCGAGGGCGTGTGGGGCACGGTCAGCCCGGTCGGCATACCCGCCGACCGGCTCGAGGGCCTGGTGGCACCGCTCGCCGGACAGGTCCGGGTGGAGCGGCTGTCGCAGGACGCGCAGCTGTGGGGGAGGGACGTGGCGGACGAGCGGTACGTGGTGGTGGCCGTGGTGTGAGACGCCGGAGCGGTCACACCCGGCGAGCGGCTTCAGACCAGCAGCGCTTCGAAGTCGCCCTCGACGGCGACGCGTTCCAGTTCGTCCAGCGCGGCCACGGCGGCGGCAGCGGCCTCGGGATCCGACTCCGTGAGACCGCTCTCCGCGAACTCGTCCTCGTCCAGACGGCGTACGTCCCTGCCGTCGGCCGAGCGCCACAGGTCCAGGTCGAGGTCCTCGACGACCAGTTCGGCACCGGAGAGCACGGCGGGGCGGGTGATGTCGCAGTACCAGCCCTTCACCGCACCCGAGGAATCGCGGACCTCCTTCACCGCGTACCAGCGGTCGCGCCAGTAGTACTCGGTGAAGACATCGCCCTTCTCGAACCGGACGAAGCCGAAGTCGCGCACGCCCTCGCCGGCCCAGGGGGCGCGTACGGCGATCCGGTTGCCGTCGTCGCCGAGCAGCTCGGCGGCGTAACGGATCTTCGTGCGGCCCGCCTTGACGAGCACGACGTCCAACCACCGTGCAGGGTCAGCCGAGTTCGCGGACATACCGCACCTCCGTCCCACAGACCTCGTATCCGAACCACTTGTTGACCGCGAGCATCGGCTCGTTGCCGGTGTCGTTGCCCGTGAGGGCCTCCGTGTACCCGGCGGCGCGGGCGCGGTGCAGGGAGTCGTTCTTGGCGAGCTTGGCCAGGCCGCGGCCGCGGAAGTCGCGGGAGGTGCCGGTCATCGCGGTGCCGTAGCGGGTGCCGCCGTCGGTGCGGGCCAGGGTGAAGGCGGCGGGGCGGCCGTCGACCAGGACGACCGAGGTCAGCTCGGGGCTGAACTGCGGGTGCCGCCAGGTCTCCGCGAGCCAGGCCTCGTAGTCCGTGAACGCGACGTCCACGTCGCTCGGTTCGTCGGCCATCGTCTCCGCGTCGAGCCGGAACACCGGGCGCGGGTCGTCCGCGTAGTCGGCGCCGGTGCGCAGTTCGACGCCGGCGGGGAGGTCCTGGCGGGGCGGCAGGGTGCCGTTCACCAGGTCGAGGCGGAGGAACTGGGCCGAGCGGCTGGCGCGGTAGCCGCGGCGCTCGGCGAACGCGCGGTTGGCCGGCGCGTCGACGACCCAGGCGTACAGCTTCGTCGCCCCGTTCGTGGCCAGGTGCTCCTCGGCGGCGCTTACCAGGAGCGTGCCGGCGCCGCGACGGGTGCGGTCCGGGTGGACGTAGATGTTGAGATACCCCTGGCCCGGCTCGGGGCTCTCGTGGGCGAGGCCCACCTGCGCCGTGCCGATCAACTCGCCGTCCTGCTCCGCGACGAGGGAGCGGTTGCGGGCGGCCGGGGGCGTGTGGGTCAGGTTGTGGAGGATGGCCTCCGGGGTCCACAGGATGTGGGGGAGTGCCCGGTGGCGGATGTCGGAGAACTCCGCCACCTCGGCCGGCACGTCGGTGCGGAGGTCGCGCACGGTCACAGTCATGACGGCGAACGCTACGGGCCGGAGGCGACCCGGTGCCTCCTATTTTCGGGTGGGTGCGGGACAATCGCTGCGTGACCTTGAAGATCCACATCGACGACAGTGCCGCGCCCTACGAGCAGGTGCGGTCGCAGATCTCCGAACAGGCGCGGGCGGGGGTGCTGCCGGTGGGGTACCGGCTGCCGACCGTGCGGGGTCTTGCCGAGTCGCTGGGGCTCGCGGCGAACACGGTGGCCAAGGCGTACCGGGCGCTGGAGACGGACGGGGTGATCGAGACGCGGGGGCGCAACGGAACGTTCGTGGCTGCCGCCGGCTCGGCCGCTGAGCGGGAGGCGGCGTCGGCTGCTCAGGCTTACGTCGATCGGGTTCGGCGTCTTGGGCTGGCTGAGGGGGATGCGCTGGCCGCCGTGCGGGATGCCCTGCGGGCTGCCTACGGCGTGGGGTGAGTTCGGCACCGCCGGAGTGCGTCGCTGTGGCTGATCGCCGTCGCGGCGGAAAAGAAGGAGCGGCGTAGAAGGAGGGGAGCGGCGGGAGAGGGCAGGGCCGCTCGCCCGCCGGTACGACCGGCTACAGGTACAGACCCGCGTCCGCTCCCTCGCGGGGTTCCGGCACCGACGTCGGAGACGTCCCGCGGCGCAGGGCGTACAGCTCTGCCAGGGTCGCGCCCTCTCTGCCCACGCCCTCCTCCGTGCCGAGCCAGGTGACCGCCTCGCCGCGGGTCAAGGGGCCGACCTCGATGCGGGCGAGGCAGCGGCCGGGGCGGACGACGGCCGGGTGGAGGCGCTCCAGGTCCTCGTTGGTCGTCACGCCGACCAGGACGTTGCGGCCCTGGCCGAGGAGGCCGTCCGTCAGGTTCAGCAGGCGCGACAACGCCTGGCCCGCCGTGTGCTTCGCCTCGCCGCGGATCAGTTCGTCGCAGTCCTCCAGGAGGAGCAGGCGCCAGCGGCCCTTGCCCGTGCCGTCCTCCTCGCCGATCGCGATGTCCATCAGATAGCCGACGTCGGAGAAGAGGCGCTCGGGGTCGAGGACGCAGTCCACCTGGCACCAGTCCCGCCAGGACCGGGCGAGGGTGCGCAGGGCGGAGGTCTTGCCGGTGCCGGGCGGGCCGTGCAAAAGCAGGAGCCGGCCCGCGATGTCCTCCGGGGTCGTCTTCATCAGGTGGTCCATCGCGTCCGCCACCGGCGCCGTGTAGTTGTCCCGTACCTCGTCCCAGGTGCCGGCGGAGATCTGCCGGGTGGTGCGGTGCGGGCCGCGCCTGGGGGAGACGTACCAGAACCCCATCGTCACGTTCTCCGGCTGGGGTTCGGGCTCGTCCGCCGCGCCGTCCGTGGCCTGGTCGAGGACCTTCTCGGCCAGGTCGGCGGTGGTCGCGGTGACCGTGACGTCGGCGCCCCGGTTCCAGCGGGAGACGAGCAGGGTCCAGCCGTCGCCCTCCGCCAGCGTCGCGCTGCGGTCGTCGTCGCGGGCGACGCGCAGCACCCGGGCGCCGGCCGGCAGCAGCGTGGCACCCGTGCGTACGCGGTCGATGTTGGCCGCGTGCGAGTACGGCTGCTCGCCCGTCGCGAAGCGGCCGAGGAACAGCGCGTCGACGACGTCGGACGGTGAGTCGCTGTCGTCTACGTTGAGCCGGATCGGCAGAGCGTCGTGTGGGTTGGCAGACATGGCGTCCATGATCCGACACCGGGGCGTCCGGTGCACCCGCTTTCCGCAGTGCGTCGGGTGTGTCGGCGGAGGCCGCTTGATCCGGTTGTGTCCGTGTTGTGTCCCCGGGGTGTCCGCGCGGTATCTCCCCCGTGTCCCTTCCGTCCTGTTACAGAGCTGTGCAGCCACAACACCTGCCCGATCGGGGACGCCCTTGGTTACTGTTGCCCTCAATGGGACGTCATGGGTGGACTTCGGGGGCGGGGCGGTGGCGGCTCACCGCGCTGCTGGGCGTGGGCGTGGCCGCACTGGCCCTCATCGTGACGCTGATCAACACGCTGCCGGACGGCGGCGCGAGCACGGCCGGCACCTCGCGCAACGGCGACACCGTGCACGGCACTCCGGCGACCCCGCCCGACCAGGACCGACCTGAGGTCGGCTGGGGTTTCACACACACCCAGTTCAGTGCCGACGAGGGCAGTTCCGCGGCCACCGAGCAGGTCGAGGGGCTGATCTCCGACGCCGGCGGTATGCCGCAGGACCAGGCGATCATGGGCTGGGGCGCGGACAACCCCGAGCCGGTGAAGGGGCGTTACGACTTCGGCGCGATGGACCGCCGCATCGACTTCATCCGCAAGTCCGGCGGCACCCCGGTGGTCACCCTGTGCTGCTCGCCGGACTGGATGAAGGGCGGCAAGGCCGGTGTGAACAACACCAATTGGAGCCAGGCCTCTCTGGAGACCGCCCCGCAGCCCGCGCACTTCGCCGACTTCGCCGCGCTCGCCGCGACCGTCGCCAAGCGCTACCCGGACGTCCATCACTTCGTCGTCTGGAACGAGTTCAAGGGCTTCTGGAACGACTCCCAGGGCCGCTGGGACTACGAGGGATACACCAAGCTCTACAACCTGGTCTACAAGGCGCTGAAGAAGGTCGACAAGGACATCATGGTGGGCGGGCCCTACCTGGTCATGGACAGCGTCGACCCGCGCGCGAGCGAGGCCTCCTCGACGTTCAAGGGGCCCTGGGGCGCCATGGACCAGCGGGTCCTGGACGCCTTCGACTACTGGAACAAGCACAGGGCGGGCGCCGACTTCGTCGTCGTCGACGGCTCCAGCTACACCAACGACGACGAGCTGCTGCCCAACGAGTTCGCGGCCACCGACAAGTTCACGGCCGTCGGCAAGTGGGTGCGCCAACAGACCGGCGACAAGCTGCCGTTGTGGTGGGCCGAGTACTACGTCGAACCCGCCGACGGCAAGGACGAACGCAGAGGCTGGTCCGAGAACCGCCGCGTCGCCGTCCAGGCCGCCGGAATGATCGCCATGGTCAAGGGCGGTGCCTCCTCCGGCTTCTACTGGAACCCCGAGGACGAGAAGGGCACCGACTGCCCCGGCTGTCTGTGGACACCGACCGACGGCGCGGCCGGCGGCAAGAAGCTGCCCATGTTCGACCTGATCGCCCGCTTCAACCAGGAGTTCGGGCCCGGGACGACGTACGACACCGTCTCCGTGGCCGCCGACGACGTACCCAACGTCCGTGTCCTGGCGACCGACAAGGCGGTCCTGGTGGTCAACACCCTGAACCGGTCGATCAGCGCGAAGGTGGACGGGAAGCAGTTCGAGATGCAGGCCTACGAAGTGAAGTGGCTCACCAGGTAGGCCCGTTGAGGCCGGTCGACCATGTGAGCCACTTCTCGTGCGCCCGCTGCTTCAATGCTCCTTCATCGCTACTTCATCGTCAGGAACCGTTGGATCAGCGAGGCCAGCAACACCGCCAGCAGCGGCAGTGAGAACCAGAAACTGCTCTGCAGCCACCGCAGTTGACGCACGCTCGGCCGCACCGCGACCCGGACCACCTCGCGGGCCGTCAGCAGCACGATCAGGGCAAGAGCGGCCAGGCCGCCGACGATCGACCACGGCGTCCAGGTGATCTGCGGTCCGATCGGGCCCGGATCCGGCTTCGGCACCGCGCCCGCCGGCTGCTTCTTGAGCGAGTACATGGTGACGTCGTCGTTGACCAGGACCTTCTTGAGCTCCGTGCGCTGGTCCAGGTTCCGGATCAGCCGGGGCTCCCAGCTGGCCGAATAGCCCACGTCCAGCTGGAGGTACCTGATCTGGCTGACATTGATCATCAGATACGAGTTCGGGCCCGCGTCCTTGAGCGCCTTGACCAGCCCTGACACCAGCACCGGGTCGGCCGGCGCCAGCGTCGGCAGATAGTCGACCCGTTCCATGTCCTTCGCGCCCCACGGCATCGCCGGTGTCACGTCGTTCACCGGGTCGCTGGTCAGCCACAGCAGGCGTGCCGTCGGCTTGTCGTGGGCGTAGACGTAGTCCATCGCCGCGACCTCGCCGGGGCGCACCCGCTCGAACGGCTCGTTGCCCCAACGGGCCACCAGGAAGCCGCCCATGAGGAGCAGACCCGCCATCAGGGCGGCCAGCGGGGCCAGGCTCACCCGGTCCTTGTCCCGTTCCTCGGCGGTGACGCCGGTGCGCGGGAAGAAAGCGAGACCGGCCAGCAGGGCCGCCCCCGGCACCGCGAACATGAAGACGCGCAGCGCCATTTCGCCGCCGTACGACTGCATGCCGAAGCCCAGGAACGGGACGAAGGTGAGGACCAGCAGCGAGCGCTCGCGGTACTTGTGGTCGCGCCGGCGCCACCAGCCCCAGCAGGCGAAGGCCATCACACCGCCGGCCAGCAGCACGCGCACGTACAGCACCAGCTTGTGGGTCGAACTGCCGCCCTCGATACGGCCGGAGACCGACGAGGACACATTGCCGCCGACCCCGCCGACCCCGCCGAACAGGTCCTGGAAGTGCCCGGACCAGTACGGCTCGGCCATGAAGCCCAGCCAGACCGTGACCAGTACGCCGAACAGGATGGGCAGGCCGCGCAGTTCGGACTTGCCGATCAGCACGAGCACGGCCAGGACGCCCAGCATCATGAACGGCGTGAGCTGGTGGGCCGGGACGCTCGCCGCGTACAGGCCGATCAGGACGGCGAGCAGAACGGCCTTCTGTCGCCGGTCGGTCGGCTCCACCTCCGCCTCGCCGGGGCGCGCCTTGGCCCAGATCACGCGCGGCGCGCGGAACCAGACCAGCAGGATCGCCACGAACAGCAGATAGAGGAAGTACGTGAAGCCCTGCGGGGAGAAGTAGTCCTGACCCACCCAACTGCTCAGCGCGAAGATCCAGATGCCGGTCCACTTGGCCCGCCAGCTCGCCCGCATCGAGCGCACCAGCAGGAACATCGGGGCCAGATAGAGGAGTTCGATCGCGGTCGGCCACCAGCGGATGACCTCGGTGAGGTCATCGACCCCGCACGCCTTCGCGACGAACGCGGTCACCGCGAAGAAGCCCGGCCAGCTCCAGCGCGCGTCCAGGTCGGGCACGGCCGAGCCGGTGCGGTCGATGTAGTCGAGGAAGCCGAGGTGCTGCCAGGCGGTCGGGAAGCGCGGCTCGCTCTCGATCACCGCGGGCAGCGCGTGCAGGGACACCACGGTCGCCAGCAGGGTGATCAGCAGCAGCGTCTTGTGCTCCCGGCCGAGCCACAGCAGCGAGGCGAACACCGCGACCAGCAGCGCGGCCCCGACCAGCGTCGGCAGCGGCAGCACCGAGATGAGCCCCAGACCGCCCATCCGGTCCAGGTCCGCGTCGTCGAGCCGGGCCGCGGGCACCCAGTACAGCAGCAGCGCGGAGACCAGCAGACAGCCGAGCACGACCCCGAAGCGGGTGGGCTGCAGCCGCTCGCGCAACGACAGGGCCGGCGGCGGCGCGACGGGCTCGGGTACCTCTTCGCGTACGGGCGGGTCGTGTCGTACGACCGATGCGGCCACCGCTCGTACGCCCCCGGAACCTGAACCCGAACCCGAGTCCCGATCAGCGTCGGTGTCGGTGTCCGTGTGGGGGTCGGTGTCGGTGTCCGTGTCCGGGCTTGAGGCGAAGTCGGCCTCGAACTCCGCCTCGAACGGGGCGTCCACCTCCACCTCGGACGGTCCCAGGGAAGCCTCCGAGCCGGGCTCGCGCTCCTCCACGGGCAGCCCGACCTCGGGGTTCTTCGCCCAGGTCGGCCGGTGGTCGGCGCGTACGGGGCGTACCGCGGGGAGGCCGGTGGGCGGGGCGCCCGGCCCCGGCCGTACGTCGGGACGGCGTTCCTGGTGGTCGAAGTCGACGAGGATGCCGAGCGCGAGGGTGTCGCTGTCCAGCGCCCAGGCCGGTCCGCGCCGGCGCGGCTGGTCGGTGGACGGCACCTCGCGCGCGCCCAGGTCGGCGAGGTCCCCGTCGGGTGCCGCGTCCTCGGGGACGGCGGCGGCGGGCGCGGCCTTGAGGACGCGGTACAGCTTCGGCGCGGCGATCAGGACGATCACCGCGAGCGAGGAGATCTCGGCGACACCCGCGCCGGTGAGGCCCATCCGGGGCAGCAGGAGCAGGGTCAGACTGAGCACCAGCACGCACAACAGGCCCTGCAGCCAGGCGAGTCCGGCGGTACGACTCTGCGCGCGCAGCACCGCGAAGTACGTCTCCATGACGACCCGCAGCACCGCGCCGACCGCGAACCAGCGCAGCAGCGGCGTCGCCGCGTCCGCGTAGCCCGCGCCGAACACGCCGAGGATCCACGGCGCCCCGATGAACAGCAGCCCGCAGATCGGCAGCATGATCCGCGCCATCCGCCGCAGCGCGGCACGGGTGTTGGAGGCCAGCCGGGCCGGGTCGTGCGAGCCCTCGACGGTCAGCGAGGCGCCCATGTTGATGGCGAGCAGGTTGACCGTGCCGCCTATCGTCGTGGTGATGTAGAAGTACGCGTTGTCCTCGGAGCTGACCTGCGAGGCGATGATCACCGGGATGAGATAGACGACGGCGAGCGAGAACAGCGAACCGGTGTAGTCGCCGGCGAGGAACCTGCCGATCTCCTTCAGCGTCGGCGGCTTGGCCCGCTCCTCGGTGGCCTTGATGTGCCGCGGCACCAGGCGCCGGAAGACCAGCCAGCCCAGCGGCACCACGGAGAAGGCGATCGCGGCGACCCAGGAGGCGAAGACACCGCTCGTGGCGAGCGTCGTCGCCAGCGCCACCAACAGCCCCAACTTCACTGCCGAGAACACGGTGTTGCCCACCGGCACCCAGGGCGCGCTCCTGAGTCCGGTCAGCACCCCGTCCTGGAGGGTGAGCAGGTTCCAGGCGACGACGGCCACGACGAACCCGACAGCGGTGAGCGGCCCGTGCAGGAAGCGGTACGAGGGACCCCACATGTTCAGGGTGAGCAGGAAGATCCCGGCCGCGCACGCCACGATCAGCGAACTGCCCGCGTACGTACGGAAGATGAGGCGTCCGGTGGCCCGTCCGGCGACCGGGATGAAGCGGGCCAGGGCGCCGGTCAGGGTCACCGCGGTCAGGCCCGCGAGGAACTTCATCGCGGCGATCGCGGCGGAGCCCTGGCCGACCGCGGACTCGGAGTAGTAGCGGGCCGCGGCCAGCCAGAAGCCGAGGCCGAGCACGGCGGAGATGCCGGTGTTGAGCATCAGGGCGTAGGCGTTGCGGAACAGCTGGTTGCCGCCCTTGGACCTGCCCATGCCGGGCAGCCGGAGCCGGCGCCGCGACTGCTCGGGCGCCTGGGTGGTGGGCTCTGCCTCGGTCGTGGTCGTCGTGTCAGACACGGGAACGGATGGCCTTCCGGCGGACCTGTCGTGCTCTGCGGACCATGGCGTACCCCTTGGTGAGGGCACGGTCCCTGGCGAAGGTACGGGCGATCGCGCGGCCCTCGACCAGCCGCTCGAACTCCTCGATCCCGGTGGTGCGGCGCACGGTGACCCGCCGCAGGGCGTACGGACCCTGGCGGCGGCGCGCGAGGTCGTTGCCGACGGCGAGCGCCTGGGCGTAGCCCGTCTCGCGCACCGCCCGGCGCACCCGGCGGCTGGAGTAGCCGTACGGGTAGGCGAACGAGGCCGGGACGGTGCCCAGTTCGTCGGCGACGATCTCCTTGCAGTGGATCAGCTCATGGCGCAGTGTCTCGTCGTCGAGCTGGTCGAGCTGCGGGTGGGTGTGGCTGTGGCCGCCGATCTCCACGTCGGTGGCGGCCAGTTCGCGGACCTGGTCCCAGTCGAGCATGAGGTCCAGGCCGCCCCCGGTGTCGTGGGCGCCCCTGATCCAGCCGGTGGAGACGAAGACGGTGGCCGCGAAGCCGTGCTTGGCGAGCACGGGCAGCGCGTGCCGGTGCACGCCCTCGTAGCCGTCGTCGAAGGTGACCAGCACGGGACGCGGCGGCAGCGGGCGGCCGGTGCGCCAACATGCCGCCAGCTCCGCCGTGTTGACCGGGGCGAGCCCCAAGTCGCCGATGAGCGCCATCTGTTCGGTGAACGCCTCGGGGGCGACCGACAGTTCGCGGGTGGCGTCGTTCGGCGAGGTGGCGACCGAGTGGTACATGAGGACCGGTACGGGTGTCTCAACCACGAGAGCCCCCCTCGGTCGTGCGCTCTCCCTCGATCTCGACCACGGAGAACGTGGCGCCCCCCTTGCGGGCCCGGACACTGCCCACCACGTAGCCGCCGGCCGCTGTGAGCACGCCCGCGACGATCGCGCCCGCCCGGCCCGCGCCGCCCGGCCGCGCCAGCACGGCGTCCCGCAGCCCGCGGGCCACACCGGCCGGCAGCACCCGGGTCGCGTACCGGCGTTCGGACTCAAGTCCCTTGTCCGCGCCCACACTTCGCGCGACCAGAGCCTTCGACAGACCCTCGGCGTAGGCACGCGTGCGGAAGTACCCGAAGTGCTCGCGCGCGTCGGGCACCCGGTGGTGGATCACCGCACGGTCGTCGATCAGCAGCACCGCGTCGGGCCTGGCGCGGGTGAGGCGGATGCACAGTTCCGTCTCCTCGCAGCCCAGCGGGCGCTTGTCGCCGTCGCGGCCGATGCCGGTCGCGAAACCGCCCGCCGCGTCGAACGCCGTACGCCGGAACGAGGCGTTGCCGCCGAGGACGTTGCGGACCCGGACCCGGCCCGGCGGCAGCCCCTTGTACGTGCAGCCCACCACCCAGTCGAACTCCTCCGGGAACCACGCCGGACGCCTCCCCGACGCCCAGATCGGCATCGTACGGCCGCCGACGGCCATCACCCGCGGGTCGGCGTAGCCCTCGGCGAAGCGGCGCAGCCAGTCGCGTTCGGCCACCGCGTCGTCGTCGAGGAAGGCGATCACCTCGCCGCGCGAGGCCGCGATGCCGGTGTTGCGGCCCGCGGACAGGCCGCGGGGGCCCGCGTTGGCGAACACGCGGACCTCACCGGACTGCTCGAACTCCTTGTATTCCTTCGTCAGTCGGTCCAGCAGAGCCGGATTGTGGTCGACGACCAGCAGGGTCTCCAGCGCGGGGTGCGACTGCGTACGCACCGAGGAGACCGCCGCGAGGATGTCCTCCCAGCGGTCCTCGGTGTAGACGCAGATCACGACGGAGATGTCGAGATCGCTCAAGACACCTCTCCCTGGACCGAGTCGAGCGGGACCGGGGCAGGCTCGACGGCGGCGAGCATCGGGGAGTGGTGCTCCTGGCGGCGCAGTTCACGCCGGTTGGAGCGCTCCTTGAGGATCACCTTGAGCACCCGGATCCCGTCCCGCACGGCCCGCAGATTGCTGGTGCCGTGGATACGGAGGTACTCGTGGCTGGGGATCTCCTGCACCTTGAGCCCGGCCTTGACCACCCTGATGTTGATCAGGGTCTCGATCTCGAAACCGGTGCAGTCCAGGGAGATCTTGTCGAGGCAGTGCCGCCAGAACGCGTTGTAGCCGTAGCAGAGATCGGTGTAGCGGGCGCCGAACTTGCGGTTGACGATGGTGCACAGTGCCCAGTTGCCGAGCTTGCGGATGAACGTCATGTCGTCGGTGCCGCCGCCGTTGGCGAAGCGGGACCCCTTGGCGAAGTCCGCGCCCGAGACCAGCGCGGAGACATAGCTGACGATCTCGTTGCCGTCGGCCGAGCCGTCCGCGTCGACCATCACGATGATGTCGCCGCTGCACGCCTCGAACCCGGTGATCAGTGCGTCCCCCTTGCCCTTGCCACGCTGCTCGACGACCTTGACGTTCGGCCACAGGCCGCGCGCCACCTCGACGGTGTCGTCGGTGGAGTTGCCGTCCACAAGGACCACTTCATGTATCCAGTCAGGAAGGGTCTTGAAGACGTACGGGAGATTCTCCGCCTCGTTCATGGCAGGGATCACCACACTCACCGGTGGCGCGATGGCCAGGTGAGAAGAGATCGGCCGGTACTTGCTGGCTGCTGACGGACCGTGATCCGTGGTCGCCGGCCGCAGAACAGAACTCATGAGTCTGGTCCCTCTCGTCCGGTGGACCGCCCGCCCCAAGGGCGGCCCGGTTTCGTGTCCGGTTCGAAAGGGGGGTTCTCACCCCTGCGACATGCCGAATGGGTCTCCGAACATGCCGGGCGAGCTGGCAAAACTGGCCGCCTGCCGGAAAAACGGCAACCGGTCGCGCGGCACGACTCGGTGAAAAGCGGTCACCGAGCACGGCACCCCCCTACCGCGCCCCGCGCCGGGCTCCATCGCGGTCCTTGAGCCCTCCCCTAGAGCCGCTAGATGATGGACCGATGCGGGTGAGATGTACGACGGTATTGATGATTGAACCTGTATGGCAAGACCTGGAACGTGGCCTCACGTTTTTGTTGGTTTGACCGTTACTGAACTTTGTCCAGTGTTTCCGAACGTCCGTACAACCGTCGGGCAAGCACCGGTGCGAACACCAGCAAACTGATCACGGTCACCGCGACGACACCGCCGCGGACGGACCATCGGTGTACGGCCAACATCCCTTGGGCCACAAGCATGTTGACCACGATCGCGCCGGCGATCGAGGTCAGCACGCGGCCGAAGGGCTCCAGCCCGCGCAGCGCCACGGCGATGGCCGTGGCGGGAGCGGCGAGCAGGAAGAAGAGGGTGAGCGGGCCGCGCAGAGGTGAGTCGGTATCGGTCAGCGCGAGCAGCGCGCCGAATCCCCCCACGGCCGTGGCGGCTCCCGCGAGCAGCGGTGTCAGGTCCCTCCCCGGACCAGGTCGCGCTCGCTCGGTGCCGTCGGTCGACGTTCTTTTGAGACGGATGGTCTGCATTGGCGACTATGCCCCCCAGCACGCCGGATGCCGGGCTTCAATGTCGCGCAGTACTAGACGGGGCGTCAAGATGCGCAAGGTGTTCACGTCATTCCTTGGGCAGCCCCTGAATACCTCTGTACCCTGCGGCCCCGCATACGCGTTCCCCGGAGGCGCCGGCTGCCTCCGGGGAACGGTCGTTCGGGTACTGCGGTGCGGTGTTACGGGACGAGTTTGAGGAGCTTGTTCGGCGAGCCGGTGCCCGCGCTGGTGACGACGTTCGACGTGGCGCCGTTCACCAGGGCCGTGGCGACCGCGGCCGGGGTGGCCGAGGTGTGGCTCGCGAGGTAGACGGCCGCTGCGCCCGCGACGTGCGGGGTCGCCATGGACGTACCGGAGAGCGTGGCGGTGGCCGTGTCACTGGTGTTGTAGCCCGCCAGGATCGACGAACCCGGGGCGAAAATGTCCAGAACCGAACCGTAGTTGGAGTAGCTCGCCCGGGCGTCGGCGCTCGTGGTCGCGCCGACCGTGATCGCGGTGGCGACACGGGCCGGGGAGTAGGAGGAGGCGTTGGCACTGCTGTTGCCCGCCGCGACCGCGTAAGTGACGCCGCTGGCTATGGAGTTGGCGACCGCGGTGTCGAGGGTGGTGGAGGCGGAGCCGCCCAGCGACATGTTGGCGACGGACGGGGTGGTGTGGTTCTCGGTGACCCACTCGATGCCGTCGATGACACCCGCGGTGGTGCCGGAGCCGCTGTTGTCGAGCACCCGGACCGCCACGATGTTCGCCTTCTTGGCGACGCCGTAGGTCGTGCCCGCGATGGTCGTGGCCACGTGCGTGCCGTGGCCGTTGCCGTCGGAGGCGGTGGTGTCGCCGTCGACCGCGTCGTAGCCGTAGGAGGCCCGGCCGCTGATCTGGGTGTGGGTGATGCGCACGCCGGTGTCGATGACGTACGCCGTCACGCCGGCGCCCGCGGTGTCCGGGTAGGTGTAGGTGCCGGACAGCGGCAGCGCGGCCTGGTCGATGCGGTCCAGGCCCCAAGGAGCGCTGGACTGCGTGGTGTCGGCCAGCTGGAAGCGCTGGTTCTGCTCGACCGAGGCCACCGACGGGTCGGCGGCGAGTCTCTTCGCCTCGGTCGCCGTCAGGGTGGCCGAGTAGCCGTTGAGCACGGTGTCGAAGGTCTTCCTGACCGTGCCGCCGTACTCCTTGATCAGCCCCTTGCCCGCCGTCGAGGCCGCCTTGAGGCCGGCGGTCTTCTTCAGCGTGACGATGTAGCTGTCCTTGACCGCGGTGGGGGAACCGGCCGAAAGGACCTTGCCCTCGGCCGGGGCGGCCTGGGCGGGCAGTGCGGTGAGCCCGCCGACGAGGGCGGCGGTCGCGAGGCCGGTGACGGCCGCGAACCGGAGCTTCTTGCTACGCAGTTGTGCCATTACGAGGGAGTCCTCCTCCAGGCTGCGCGCGCCTGGGTCGGGCGCGCGACTGTGGGGGGTGCGCGCGTCGTCGCGCACACGGCCCGGAACGTCGCGTTCCCGTTCAAGGCTGCGTAAAGCGTCGACCATCTACGTGCGTAGAACAAGGGAGTTGAAAGCCTGTCAACAAATCTGTCATGGGCACGTAATCAAACGCATGGCGAACACACAGGGTGGGTGTCGGTACCAGCGGGAAAGTCTTGACATGAGCACTTCCCGTCGATGCGCGTAGTTGGTACGACGGTTACGGCAGAGATCCTGCTAAAGGGAGGTTCCATGAGACGTTCCCGAATTGCGGTCTTCGTGATCTCCACCATCCTCGCCGCCGGTACGGCCCTCACCGGGGCAGTCGCGGCGCAGGCGTCCCAAACCGCCGCCGCCGGGGGCTATGTGGCCCTCGGTGACTCCTACTCCTCCGGGGTCGGAGCAGGCAGCTACATCGGATCCAGCGGCGACTGCGATCGCAGCACCAAGGCGTACCCCTACCTGTGGGCCGCCGCCCATTCACCCTCGAAGTTCGACTTCACCGCTTGCTCGGGCGCTCGTACGGGTGATGTTCTCTCCGGCCAGCTGGGTCCGCTCAGCACGGCCACGAGCCTTGTCTCCATCACCGTCGGAGGCAATGACGCGGGCTTCGCCGACGTCATGACGACCTGTGTGCTCCAGTCCGACAGCTCCTGCCTCTCGCGGATCAAGACCGCGAAGGCGTACGTCGACTCCACGCTCCCGAAGCAACTCGACACCGTCTACACGGCGATCCGCGACAAGGCGCCCAACGCGCACGTGGTCGTCATCGGCTACCCCCGCTTCTACAAGCTCGGCACCACCTGCGTCGGGCTCTCCGGGACCAAGCGGAGCGCGATCAACGGCGCGGCCGACTATCTGGACACCGCCATCAACAAGGCCGCCGCGAACCACGGCTTCACCTTCGGCGACGTCCGCGCCACCTTCACCGGGCACGAGCTCTGCTCCGGCAGCGCCTGGCTGCACAGCCTCAACCTGCTGAGCATCTCGACCTCGTACCACCCCACCGCGGCCGGCCAGTCCGGCGGCTATCTGCCCGTACTGAACAGCGCCGCCTGACCGGTTCCGCCTCTTGACCCCGCGTCCCGGCCGTCACTGGTCCGGCGACTCGGACGTACTGGCGGAGGCTCCGCCCGACGGGGTCTCCGCCACACAGGTCACCGTGAACGGCACCGAGTCGGACTTCTTCTCCACCGGCGAGCGCACCTCGACACTGATCGAGTTCCGGAACGTCCCCGTGCTGTCGTACGTCGTCACGAACGCCTTGTCCTGCTTGGTCTTCCCGCCGCCCTCGGGGAAGGACAGGGTCTTCCACCCGTCGTCCATGACCTGCCCGTCCGCGGACACCCACCGATAGCTCACCTGCGCCGGCAGCTTCCCCACCGTGATCGTCGCCGTGAACGTGGGCGCCTGCGCGCTCGGCGGCGGACAGCTCCCGGAGTAGTCGGTGTTGGCCCCCTCGAGCGAGACCTGCACCGACTGCTGGGCGGACGGGCTCGACGAACTCTTGCTCGCGCTCGGCGAGGAACTCTCCTCGTCGTCACCGGAATCGGTGGCCGTGGCGCTCTGCGAGGTACCGCCCCCGGTCTTGGTGCTGGCCCCCGAGTCGGCCGAACCCCCGTCGCCGTCACCGTTGTTCAGCAGCGCGTACGTCAGTCCGGCCAGCGCCAGCGCCAGGACGACCGCGCCCACGATCAGCGCGACGGCGGCCCCGCGATTGCGCTCCGGCGGTGTGGCCGGCGAGGTCGTGGTGCGCCCCGGCCCGGGCACGGGCTGCGTCGGGGTGGCGGCCGTATACGGCTGGGACGGCGTCGACGACTCCTGCGACGGATAGCCGATGGTCGTCGGCGGATACACGGGCGCCTGCGCCATGGGGGCGTCGACCGTGCCGCCCGCCGCGATGATCCGCAGATCCCGCTCCGCCTGCTCGGCCGGCAGCCGCTCTGCCGGGTCCTTGCGCAACAGCGCCTCGATCACCGGCGCGAGCGGACCGGCCCGGTGCGGGTACGGCAGCTCCTCGTCGACGATCGCACGCAGGGTGTTGAGCGGAGTGGCCTGCCGGAAGGGCGAGTTGCCCTCGACGGCCGCGTACAGCAGCACACCCAGCGACCACAGGTCCGACTCGGGACCCGGGGTGCGGCCCAACGCCCGCTCCGGCGCGAGGAATTCGGGCGAGCCGATGACCTCGCCGGTCATGGTCAGCGCCGAACTTCCCTCGACCATGGCGATGCCGAAGTCGGTGAGGACCACCCGGTCGTCGTTCGAGATCAGCACGTTGGCCGGTTTCACGTCCCGGTGCAGCACCCCGGCCGCGTGCGCCGCCCGCAGCGCGGCCAGCACCTCGGCACCGATGTGCGCGGCGCGCTGCGGACTCAACGGGCCCTCGATGTCCAGGAGTTCGGCCAGCGAGATGCCTCGCACCAGCTCCATCACGATCCACGGCCGGTCGTCCTGCATCGCCACGTCGTACACGGTGACGACGTTGCGGTTGGCGACCCGGGCCGCGGCCCACGCCTCCCGCTCCAGGCGGGCGTACATCCGCGAGATCTCCGAGTTCGGCAGCCCGGCGGGCGCGCGCACCTCCTTGACGGCGACCTCGCGGTGCAACAGCTCGTCGCGGGCGCGCCACACGGTTCCCATCCCGCCCTCACCGAGGGGCGACAGAAGCCGGTAGCGGCCGGCGATCACACGTTCACTGCCCGGTTCTTCGGACACGGGCGTCCCCCCATAGCATCCGCGCGATGTCTCCACTCCGCGTCATTTGTGCCCAAAAGTAGCTCAGCCGAGTGCGGATGCCGCCCCCTTGAGCACCAATCCGGCCCCGAGTGCCACGACCAGCAACGCCGACATCAGCGGCGCGGACCTGCGGACCAGGGTCGTCATCGGATGGCTCGTCAGGCGCGGGCGCCTGTCCAGCACCCGAGTCATTCCGGTACCCAGCTTGACGACGGCGAATCCCGCCGCCGTCAGGGTCAGCGCGAGCCCCACGCCGTAGGCCACGACGAGCAGCAGCCCGAACCAGGCCTGACCGAGCGCCATCGCGCCGACGAGCACGACGACGGCGGACGGACTCGGCACGAGCCCCCCGGCGAAGCCGAGCAGGATCGTCCCCCGCACGGTGGGGGCGATGGCGTGCGTGTGGGTGAAACCGCCGTGACTGTGTTCGAGGGGGGAGTCGGGGGCGGGGTGAGGGCGATGCGGGTGGTCGTGGGAATGGGGGTGCGGGTGGGGGTGACTGTGGTCGTGGTCGTGGTGGCTGTGATCGTGGTGATCGTGAGTGTGCGGATGGGGATGTGCGTGGGGGTGGGTCTCGGTGGTGGTGTCGGCGTGCGCGGAGACCAGGACGAGGGCGCGTTCCTCGACCTTCTCGGCCGCGGGCTCGTGCGGGTGGGGGTGGTCGTGGCTGCGGCTGTGCACGCGGCTGCGCCAGGCCCTGCGGACGAGGGTCGCGCCCGCGAAGAGGACCAGGAGACCGCTCGCGATGCCCAGCCAGGCGATCACCGAGGGGGTCGCCGCCGAGCCCGCCGTGACCAGGAGGCCCAGGGCGACCACGCCGAGCGTGTGGGTGACCGTCACCGAGGCCGCCAGGGGCAGCACGTCCTTGAGGCGGGCCTTGCCCCCGCGGGCGGCTGCCGTGGCGGCCATCAGCGTCTTGCCGTGGCCCGGGGCGAGCGCGTGCATCGCGCCCAGGACGACCGCGATGAGCAGGGCGAGCGCGGCGAAGCCGACGGTGAGGTCGTGCCGGGCCACCAGGTCGTCCAGGGCGCGGGTCCAGCGATCGGCGCCGCGCGGCAGCACGGAGGCGCCGGGGGCGGCCTGGTCGTCCTCGGCCAGGGCCGGTCCGCCGGGGCGCACCCGCAGGGACGCGGTCGCGGTGTCGGCGGGGGAGGAGAGCAACTCCTTGGGATAACTGGTGAGTTCGTGGGAGACCGAGGTCTTCGGTACGTCCGTCGCGGTCAGCGTCATCCGGTCGCCGCGCGCGGTGATCTCCCGCCAGCCGGGCCCGGAGGTGGCACCCGCGCTGTGGAAGCCGAGGGTGACGGTCTCGCCCTTGGGCAGCGGGGCCGTGAGGCGGCACTCCACGCGCAGGGTGTCGAGGCCGGCCTGGCCGGGGCGCACGCGCGCCTTGCTGGTGCCGACGGTGAGGTCGGCGGCGCGGCCGTCGACGGTGACCTTGCTGCCGTCCGCCGCCTTCTCGCACCGCTCCCGCGCCCACTCGGTCATGCCGAGCCGCTTGATGTCCGGCTTGGCCTGGGTGGCGGGGATCTCGGCGAGGTCCTCGACGTGGTCGACGCGCAACTGGCCCGGGGCGGCGACGAGTCCGTCGTAGCGGTTGACGGTGAAGTTGCCGAGGGGGTGCGCGCTCGCGGCGCCGGAAGGGAGGAGCACGAGCGCGCACGCGGCCGTGAACACGGCAGTGCAGGAGGCGAACAGACGACGGGGTGTCACTTGGCCGCCTCCAGTGCCTCACGGGCCGTGCGGGCGCCCAGGGGTGAGAAGCCGGGGTTCAGCTTCAGGGCCGCCTTCAGGTGGGCGCGGCCGTCCTTCGCGTGACCGGTGGCCAGCTCGATCATGCCGCGGTGGTAGATGAAGGAGGCGTTGCGGTAGCCGGTGGCCGTGGCCTGCCGGGCGTACGGGAGGGCCTCTTCGTCGTGGCCGTTGACGTGCAGGGCCCAGGCGAGGGCGTCCGCGGTGTGCACGGTGTGCCGGCGGGCCCATTCGGCGCGGGCGGCGCGCAGGGCCGCGGCCTTGTCGCCGTGGTCCGCGGCGGCGAGCGCGGTGTCGAGGTCGGCGTTGACGCCGTTGGCGCGGGCCAGCGCGACCCAGGCGCCGACGAGGGCGTACTGGTCGGCGGCCTTCATCCGGTCGCCCTCGGCGCCGCGGTCCTCGTAGAGCTCGCCGAGTTCGACGAGCGGGCCGGGCAGCGGGTAGCGGGCGACGACCTGCTCCATGCCCTTGACGGCGCCGGCCTTGTCGCCGGTGGCGTACAGGGCGCGGGCGCGGCCCTCGAGGGCCGGGAGGTAGTTCTCGTCGGCGGCCAGCGCGCGGGCGTAGAAGGTGAGCGCGTTCTTGTAGTCGCCCTGGTTCCAGGCGAGTTGGCCGAGCTGGGCGGCCACGTAGGAGATGTCGCCGGGGGAGGTCGCGGTGGTCAGCGCCTGCTCCAGGACCCGGCGGGCGGTCTTCACGTCGCCGCGCAGTTCGTGCACGTACGCGTACCGCGTGAAGACGGGGACGCCCGGGCGGCGGGCGTCGGCGATGTCGGCGGCCTTCGACGCGTCGGCGTAGCGGCCGAGTTCGACGAGGGCGTCGATGCGCGAGGAGAGGGCGTTCGCGCTGTAGGGGTTCTCCTTGAGGACCTGGTCGGCGTACTTCAGGGCGTCCTTGAAGTCGTGCCGGGCCGCGGCGAGAGCCGCCTGGCCGGTGACGGCCGCCTCGTTGCCGGGCTTCACCTCGAGCGAGCGGGCCAGGGCCTTCTCGGCCTGCGGGTAACGGGAGGGGTCACCCTTGGTGCGGGCCTGCTCCACGTAGGCGAGTCCGAGGGTGGCCCAGCTGCCGAAGTCCCTGGGCTGCGAGCGCAGTTGGGACTGGAGCGAGGTGATGGTCGCGTCGATGTCACCGCTGGACAGGAGCGCCGGCGACATGGCGCTCGGCGCGGCGGCGACGGTCGTCCCGCCGCTGTCCTGCATGGCTCCGACCGCGATCGAACCGGCGGTGAGCGCGATGGCCAACAGCACGACGGAACCGCCGAGTTGGGCCGCCCGCCAGCGCCGTCCGACGGCCCCCACGCGCCGCACGGCGGCGACCCGCTCGTCCGTCGCGGCGGAGGACGCCTCGAGCTTGACGGAGTCCGCGGAGACCAAGTGGAGGGTGGGCACGGGCCGTTGCCTGGTGGCGGCGGCCTTCGCGCCGGTGGCCTTGATACCTGCGGACTTGGTGGCAGCGATCTTGGTGGCCGTGGCCGTGGCCTTGGTGCCGGCCGCCTTCGTGTCCGAGGGCGGCGTCGCGTCGCCGCTCGCGGGCTTCGTGTCCTTCGGTGCCGGCTCGCCGGTGGCGGGCTTCGTGGGCATGGCCTCGGGGTCCGAAGAGGCGGGCGGCGCGCTGCCGTCGGTCCTCGTCGGCTCGGTGTCGTTCGTACGCGGGGCCATGCCCTCTCCTCGATCGGAATGCGGTGAACGGAAGTCGTGCGGCGCGGCCCGCGCCGTGGGGGATGAGTACGAGCGGGCCGCGCCAGTCCGTGAGTCGGCCGGGGTTCGCGGACCGGGCGGCACCGCTTCAAGAGCCGCCCGATCCGCCACCTCCAGGGCCGGGTTCAGTGACCCCGGCCCGGCCATGGGGGGTTGTGGCCGAGTGGCCTAGTACGCCCGCTCCCGCATCCGGCGCCACCACATCAGGCCGCCGCCGATCAGCAGGATACCGAGCGCGCCGGCGCCGGCGGATCCGGCGATCAGCGCGGTGTTGTCGGAGGTGGAGGAACCGGCCGGCTGCAGGGCGTCACCGAGCTGGTTCTTGACGTCGGTGCCGCTGGCGGTGCCCTTGGCGAGCGGACCGCGCGAACCCGAGGTCGGCTCGGCCACGTACGGGAAGTAGTTCTCGAAGCCCTTGTCGTTCTTGTCGACCGCGTCGCCCAGGTCGTTCTTGGAACCGACGAGTTCACCCTCCATGACCTGGAGCGCGGCGTCGATCACGTCGTCGGTGAGCCGACGCCCGTTCGGGAAGCCGCCGTTGTCGCCGTCCAGGACACCGAGCCGCTTGGGGTGCTTGGTCGCCGGGATCGACGTGTTCAGGCGCAGCATCTCCGACGGAGTCGCGTACGGCTGCAAGGTGTTGAGGTCCTTGACGCCCGTGAGGAACACGCTGACGAGGTCGTTGCGCGGCTCGGCCGGCGCCTTGATCTTGTAGATCGCCTCGATGAGCTTCGGGATCTCCGGCTCGGTCACGTTCTTGAGGAACTGCGCGTCGTCCTTGGGCTGGGACGCGTTGAACTTGTCCTTGTCCTTCTGCGGGTTGACGACCTCGTTGACCAGCGGGTTGCCCAGACGCGAGACCTGGGAGTAGTAGCCCTGCGCGTTCCTGCGCTGGGTCGTCGTGTAAATACCCACGGTCGGGCGGGACTTCGACTGCCGGATCAGGTCGTTCGGCACCTGGAGGGCGATCGTGTTGACGTTGTAGCCCTTGAGGGTGTCGTTGCCGACCTCGGAGAGGTTGCCGCCGTACAGCAGGTCGAAGACGCGCAGGTCGGCGAAGAACGGGTCGTCGGCCTGGCCGGCGAAGGTCGCGCCGCCCTGCGAGGTCTTGTAGATCGCCTGCGAGCGCAGCTTCGCGTAGTCCGGCATCGACGCCTTGCCGACGTTCGACGGGGCCGCCGGGATGTCGTCGGCGATCCGGGCCTTGTACGACTGCTTGCCGTGCTTCAGCCGGATCAGGTCGATGTCGTAGGACTGCGTGATGTTGAGGTCGGGGTCGGTGAGGCTGGTCACCGGACCCGTGTTGTACAGGAACGTCTTCTTGTTCTTGATCTGCGTGCTGAAGGTGTAACGGAAGATCAGGTCGTCCAGTGCGTCACCGTTGTTGTCGATGTGCAGGTCGTACTGGGCGTCGTCCGCGAACTGGTAGAAGTTCGGGCCGCCGGCGGGCTCCTCGAACGGGATCCAGTTCGCCACGATCGTCGTGGTGTTCGCCTTGTCGGGGCTCGCGAACGCGTACAGGTCCGTGTTGTCGTACTGCGGAGTCCCCGAGATCAGGGGCGCCTCCCGGTGGGAGGAGGCCGAGGCCACTCCCGGTTCCAGCGCGGCCGTACCGGCGGCCGCGAGCCCCCCGGCGGCCAGCGCGCCGCATATGAGGGCCGCGATGTTCCTGCGCCCCGCACCGCTCCTGGAGATAGGTGTCATGCCGTCCGTCCTCAGTGCCAACTTGCCTGACGAACGCTGATTCGGAGCGGTCGGCAGGATGGATTGGTCGAATCCCAAACGTTCTTACGGCGGACTCGCACCCTCGTTTCAGCCGGAGCGGGAATCTTGTTTCGTCGGCCGCGGACCCGCGTTTCGGGCACGCTCATCCGTAACCCCATCCGGAGGTGCGTTCGTTGCGAATGCCTGGTGTGACAGGACGGGGCCCATGCGGGCGGGGAGAGGGGAACCGAGTGGAGGCGGACGAGCTTCTGGTGCTCGTCGCGGGCGGCGACCAGAAGGCATTCGAGGAGCTGTACGGACTCGTGTCCGGTCCGGTGTTCGGACTGGTCCGACGCGTCGTGCGGGACCCGGCGCAGTCGGAGGAGGTGTCCCAGGAGGTGCTGCTCGAACTCTGGCGCTCCGCGGGCCGGTTCGACCCCGGGCGCGGCAGCGCGCTGTCCTGGGTGCTCACCCTCGCCCACCGCCGGGCCGTCGACCGGGTCCGCAGCGCCCGCGCGGCCGGCGAACGCGAACAGCGCGAGGCCCAGCGCACCAACGGCCCCGCCTTCGACCACGTGGCCGAGGAGGTCGAGGCCGGCATGGAGCGCGAATGGGTACGCCGCTGCCTGGACCGCCTCACCGCCCTGCAGCGCCAGTCCGTCACCCTCGCCTACTACGACGGCTACACGTACCGTGAAGTGGCCGAGCGGCTCTCGCTGCCGCTGGGCACGGTCAAGACCCGGATGCGCGACGGACTTACCCAGCTGCGCAAGTGCCTGGGAGGTGTCGCATGAGTCTGTTCCGCCGAGAGGATCTGCACTCGCTCGCCGCCCCCTACGCGCTCGACGCCCTGGACCCCGCCGAGCGGGCCCGCTTCGAGAAGCACCTGCGCACGTGCGAGGTCTGTGCCGCCGAGGTGCGGGCGCTCACCGAGGACGCCGTCCGGCTGGCCTGGTCCACGGCCGCCCCGCCGCCGGCCGCGATGCGCGACCGGGTGCTGGCCGCCGTACGCACGACTCCGCAGGTGCCCCCGCCGGTGCGGGAACAGGCGCGGGAGCACACACCGCAACTGCCGCCGCACGTCTGGGGCGTTCAGCCGCCCCCGCGGCGCGTTCGCGAGCGCCGCCCGTTCTTCGTGCCGTTCGCCACCGCCACGGCCGCCGCGGCCCTCGTCGTCGCCTCGCTCTTCGCGGTGCAGGCGAACCGGACCCAGGACAAGCTGGACGCGGCGCAGTCGCAGTCGCGTGAGATCGCCCACGTTCTCTCCGCTCCGGACGCGCGGGCGAGCACCGGCAAGGACGCGCAGGGGCGGAGCATCGGCGTGGTCGCCTCGGCCGAGGAGGGGCGCGCGGTGGTGACACTGAGCGGATACGACGATCTGGCGAGCGACCGCGTGCACCAACTGTGGCTCATGCGCCCCGACGAGCAACCGCGCTCCCTCGGCCTGTTCAAGGGCGACACGCCCTTGGTCGCGTCCGGTCTCAACAAGTCGGCAACATCACTCGCTGTGACCGTCGAGCCGGACGGGGGCTCGGCGCAGCCCACCAGCCAGCCGATTGTCCAACTCGCCCTGAAATCGGTTGGATTCGGAGAGTGACGAGAGGGGAGTCGTCAACCTCCTTGCGGGGAAGGTGAATCCTGTGACCGCGATACACGAGTGCCCGGTTGGGGCGATAGGGTTACCCTGCCCGGGCCGGGTGGACTTGTACGGGTGGGGAGTGACATGGATCAGATAACGATGCACAGCAGGGCCAGGGTCCCTGCGATCACGTGCGGGAGCAGCGCGACCAGTTCGCGTCTCGACCGACATCTCTCGGTGCTGGCGGGCCCTGCCGTGCCGCAGCGGGAGACGGCGGAGGCGACCTCGCTGATGCTTGAGCTCACCGCTCGCGACACCACCAGGACCCGCAGCGACCAGGGTGCGCGCGTGCGCCGGGTCTCGCTCTTCGCTCCGCTGCGCAGGCTGCGGCGTTCGCTGTTCGGGGGCCGCTGAGTTCACCGGCGTCCCTCGACGCCGTCATCGAGGGACCATGCCCGGTTCGGCACGCCGTCCGGTCGTCTCTCGGTACCTCCCACCCACTCGGTACCGAGAGACAACACCCGGCTTTCCCATGCCCGTTGAGGTCAGCGCTCCCCGCGCGCGTACCGTCGCACCGCCGACGGCAGGAACACCGCGATCAGCACCGCGCACCACATCAGTGACCCGGCGACCGGATGTGCGACCGGCCAGGCCGCGCCCTCCGGCACCGGCGCGTTCCCGAACAGGTCCCGCAGAGCCGTCGTCACCGCGCTGATCGGATTCCACTCGGCGATCGTGCGCAGCCAGCCCGGCAGTCCCTCGGTGGGGATGTACGCGTTGGACAGCAGCGGCAGCATGAAGGTCGCCCCGCCCAGCTGCCCCGCCGCCTCCTCGCTGCGCGTGAGCAGCCCGAGGAAGATCCCGACCCAGGTCGTCGCGAACCGGAACAGCAGCAACAGCCCCACGGCGCCCACCGCTTCGAGGGCGCTCCCCTCGATCCGCCAGCCCACCGCGTACCCGACGAGCAGGAACGGCACGGTCCCCGCGGCGGTGACGACGACATCCGCGAGCGCCTGTCCGAGCGGTACGGCGGCCCGGCTGACCGGCAGGGTGCGGAAGCGGTCCATGACGCCTCGGTGGGTGTCCTGGGCCGCCTGGAACATGCCGGTCATGATCCCGTTCGCGGCCGTCGCCACCAGCAGCCCCGGCACCAGGAAGGGCCGGTACTCCCCGCCCGGCATGGCCAGCGCGCTGCCGAAGACGTAGCCGAAGAACAGCAGCATGCTGATCGGCATCGTCTGGGTCAGGATCAGCAGCCCCGGGTTGTTCCGTATCCGCCGCAACTGGCGGCCCAGCATGGCTGTTCCGTCGTACGCCAGCGCGCTCATGCCACTCGCTCCTCGAAGTCGGCGGTCAGTTGCAGGAACACCTCGTCGAGCGTCGGTGGCCGCAGGCTCGCGTCGAGCAACGGCACGCCCGCCGCGTCCAGTTCGCGCACCAGCCGCGGCAGGGTGAGCGTCGTGTCCCGCGCGACCGCGCCGACGGCCGCCCGCTCGCGGTCGAACGTCGGTTCAGCGCCGGTGAGTTGGTCGAGCACGGCGGCCGCCTTCACCAGGACGTCCGGATCGGCGACGACGACCTCGACATGGGTCCCGATGAGCGCCTTGAACTGTGCCGGCGTTCCCGTGTGCGCCACCCGCCCCCGGTCCACCAGTGCGATGTCGTCGGCGAGTTGGTCGGCCTCCTCCAGGTACTGCGTGGTGAGCAGCACCGTCGTGCCGTGCCCGGTGAGCTCGCGGACGGCGTCCCAGACGAGGTTTCGGCTGGCCGGGTCGAGGCCGGTCGTCGGCTCGTCCAGGAACAGCACCTCCGGACGGCGCACGAGGCTCGCCGCGAGGTCGAGGCGGCGGCGCATCCCGCCCGAGTAGGTGGACGCCGGCCGGTCGGCGGCCTCGGCGAGCCCGAACCGGTCGAGCAGCTCGCCGGCCCGGTCGGCCGGTCCGCGCACCCGGTGCAGCCGTGCGAACAGGCGCAGGTTCTCGCGCCCTGTGAGGTCGCCGTCGACCGACGCGTACTGCCCGGTGACGCCGATGCTGCGCCGTACCGCCGCGGCCTCCCGCACGAGGTCGTGCCCGGCGATCCGGGCCGAGCCGGCGTCCGGGCGCAGCAGGGTCGTCAGCAGCCGCACGGCCGTGGTCTTGCCCGCCCCGTTCGGTCCGAGGACGCCGCAGACGGTGCCCTTGGCGACCGCGAGGTCCAGGCCGCGCACCGCGCGCACCTCGCCGAACCGCTTCTCCAGACCTTCACTAAGTACAGCGTACGTAGTATCCATGCCCTGACCATAGCGCACTACGTACGCTGTACGTAACTACCATTGTGGGCGAGGTGATGATCGATGGCGGGCCGAGCGGCCGTACCCGAAGTGATCTGGGCCCGTCCCGAGCGGACGGGCCGGGGGCCGAAGCCCGCGTACAGCCGCGCGGACATCGCGGCGGCGGCGGTGCGGGTCGCCGACGCGGACGGCCTCGACGGGGCGTCGATGCGGCATGTCGCGGCCGAACTGGGCTGCGGGACCATGTCGCTGTACAACTACGTCCCCCGTAAGGAGGACCTGCACGAGCTGATGGTGGACGCGATCAGTGGCGAGCACGAGTTGTGGGAGCCGACGGGGGACTGGCGGGGCGACATGAAGCGGGTGGCGCACCAGACGCGTTCGCTGATGCACCGTCATCCCTGGCTGCCGCGGCTGATGTCACCGGTGTACGGGTTCAGCCCGAATGCCCTGCGCTACCTGGAGCACTGTCTGGCCTGTCTGGACTCGCGCGAGGATCTGACCTACGGCTTGAAGATGCAGTTGGTCGGCATGCTCAACGGTGTGGTGACGACGTATGTCGCCAACGAGTTGGCCACGGCTGAGCGGTCGCGGTCGCTGCCGTGGTCGCCGGAGCAGGAGGGTGAGGTGCGGATGGCGTATCTGTTCGGGCAGGTCGCCACGGGGGCGTATCCGCGGATGGCTGCCGCCTTCTCCGAGGATGCCGGGCCGATTGATCTGGAGGCGGTTTTCGAGCTGGCGTTGGAGAGGGTGTTGGACGCGTTTGCTCCGCGGGGGTGACGTTGTTTTGCGGGTGCGGGCCGCATGTGGCTGGTCGCGCAGTTCCCCGCGCCCCTGGGTTGGCAGGAGTTGCCGGTCAGATGAGTGCGAACTGTCCCTCTGGGCCTTCCTCGTGGTGGTCCAGCACTGTCGCCGGGTGTCGTGTCGACTCCGGGGGCGGGAGGATGCCCGCCGTGCGTAGCTCCTTTGCCGTGATGGTGTCCGGGATCGTCAACTCCTTCTGCTGATCCCTCACTTCCGCCAACAGGGTCAATACCGTGATGAGTTCCAGGAGTTCGGACGTCCAGCTCTGTTGCCAGCCGGGTGGGCGGATCGCCGCGAGGGTGCCTCGCTCCGCGTCCTCCGCCGTTCTCGCCGTGAACCAGTGCTCCAGGACCCGGGCTCCGGGGGTCGTCTCGAAGTCCCAGGCCTCGGGTGGGACCGGGGAGACTCGGCCCTCGTCCAGGTGGAGTGTCTCTTCCTCGCGGTCGTAGTGGACCGTGAGAGGGCGGGCCGGGAGCGGGGCGCGGACGTAGGGGCGGCGGCCGCCGGGGAGCTTGGGGCGGTCTCCGTCGCGGTTCAGGAGCCACAGGGCGCGGTGGCCCAACTCCACGCCCCGGGCCCACAGTTCGGGGTCCCGGGGGAGCGGGACGGTGAGGTCGGGGCGGATCGCCGTCAACGTCCAGGCCAGGAAGTCCACCGGATCGGGGGAGTGGCCGAGGTGGGCGAGCAGGCCGGGCGTCAGGTTGGGTTCCGTGCCGCCGGGGCGTCGGTAGAGCGGGCGGACGCGGCCGGGGCGCAGGATCGGGATCAGCCGGGTCGCCAGCAGGGGGGCGTCCGTTGTCTCCACCACGAACATCTGGTGCTCGTCCGCCACCCGCCACAGCTCGGGGCGGGCCGCGTCGATCAGCCGGTGGTCCGGGATGAGCCACTGCTCGTCGAACGCGGCGGCCAGTACCCGGACCGGCTCGGCGGACGGGCCGGTGGCGCGGAACAACTTCTCCGTGCCGCCCGGCTGTCCGGGCAACTGCCCCACGGCCGTGTGCAGGGTGCGTGAGCGGGTCGGCTCGAACAGGGCCTCCCGGTCCGGCCCCTCGGCCTTGACCAGGGTGTCCCAACGCGCCTTCAGGGAGGCCGGGTCGGGGCCCGTCGGCCACCCCCGGCCGAGCCGCGGCGGTGCGACGGACCACGGCATCAGGTCCGCCAGCGGCGGAGCGTCGTCGTGCGTCACGCTGGGCATCGTACGACGAGCCGCCGACAGGAAGCCTGGGCCGCCGGGCTCAAGTGGCGTCCAGCGTCACGGTGAAGGAGAAGCGGTCGCCGCGGTAGTGGATCACCGCCACGTCCAGCACCCGGCCCTCGGTGTCGTACGTGATGCCCGTGTAGTGCAGGATCGGGCTGAGCAGCGGGACTTGGAGCAGCCGGGCCGTCTCCGGGTCCGCGAGCCGGGCCTCCACGGTGTCCGTGATGCGGCTGATGTCCGCCCCGACGACGTCCCGCAGTACCTTCGTCATCGGCCAGCGCACCAGCTCGTCCGGGTCGAAACGGGCGGCCAGTTCGGGCCGGACGTGGTTGTGCGCGTGGTTGGTCGGCTCGCCGGTCTTCTCGTCGGCGCGCAGCCGGTGGTACGTCGCCACCTCGGCCAGGTCCGGGAAGTACTCGGCGAGTTCGGGCGGCACCGGTGAACTGCCGTGCGCCAGCAGCTCGGTGACCATGCCGGACTGCTGAGCCACGATCGCGTCGACCGAGCCCAGCAGCCGGACCGGCGTGCCCCGGCGGGCGGTCGGCTCGATGAAGGTGCCCCGGCGGCGGTGGCGCGTGATCAGGCCCTCGTCCTCCAGCTCCTTCAGCGCCTGCCGCATGGTCAGCACGCTCACCCCGTAGTGCCCCGCCAACTGCTCCTCGGTGGGCAGCCGCAGCGGGTCCTGGGGCGAGCGGCCCAGGATCGAGGCGCGCAGGGACTGCGACACCTGATACCAGAGCGGCAGCTTGCGGTTCAGGACGATCGAGTCCGGGGCGAAGGAGGTCACGGGCTATCCGTACCGGTCGTCCGCGATCAGTGCAATGGGCGGAAGTGTCGCTCCATGCCCTGCCACACGTCGTCGTAGTGCCGCTGGAGGTGCTCCGCGTGGGCCGCCTGCGGGGTCAGTGTCACCGGCCAGCGCGTCTCGAACATGAACGCGAGGCCGTCGTCCACCTTCTGCGGCTTGAGCTCCGCCGCGCTCGCCCGGTCGAAGGTCTCCCGGTCCGGACCGTGCGCCGACATCATGTTGTGCAGCGAGCCGCCGCCCGGCACGAAGCCCTCCGCCTTGGCGTCGTAGGCGCCCTCGATCAGGCCCATGTACTCGCTCATCACGTTCCGGTGGAAGTACGGCGGCCGGAAGGTGTCCTCGCCCACCAGCCAGCGCGGCGCGAACACCACGAAGTCCACGCCGGCCAGCCCCGGGGTGTCCGACGGGGACGTCAGCACCGTGAAGATCGACGGGTCGGGATGGTCGTACGAGATCGTCCCGATGACGTTGAAGCGGCGCAGATCGTAGACGTACGGCACCAGGTTGCCGTGCCAGGCGACGACGTCGAGGGGCGAGTGGTCGTAGGTCGCCGTCCAGAGATTGCCGCAGAACTTGTTGACCACCTCCACCGGGCCCTCGACGTCCTCGAAGGCGGCGACCGGGGCGTGGAAGTCCCGGGCGTTCGCGAGGCCGTTGGCGCCGATCGGGCCCAGGTCGGGGAGGCGGAAGGGGGCGCCGTAGTTCTCGCACACGTAACCGCGGGCGGACCCGTCGAGCAGCTCGACACGGAAGCGGACCCCGCGCGGGATCAGCGCCACGTGCGAGGGCTCCACGTGCAGCAGCCCGAACTCCGTGTGCAGCAGCAGTCCGCCGTGCTCGGGGACGATCAGCAGCTCGCCGTCGGCGTCGCTGAGGACGCGGTCCATGGACGCGTTGGCGTGGTAGAGGTGCACGGCCATGCCGGTGCGCTGGGTGGCGTCGCCGTTGCCGCCCAGGGTCCACAGGCCGGCCAGGAAGTCGGTGCCCTCGGCGGGAGCGGGGACCGGGTTCCAGCGCAGCCGGTTCGGGTCGGGCACGAACTCGGTGAAGGGGGCCGTGCGGATCGCGCCGTTGGCGGTGGGCGTGAACGCCGGGTGTGCGGCCGAGGGGCGGATGCGGTAGAGCCAGGAGCGGCGGTTGTGGGCGCGCGGCTCGGTGAAGGCCGTACCGCTGAGCTGTTCCGCGTACAGGCCCAGCGGTGCGCGCTGGGGCGAGTTGCGGCCGTCCGGCAGGGCGCCGGGCACGGCTTCGGAGCTGTGTTCGTTGCCGAAGCCGGAGAGGTAGGTCAACCCCTCCGCGGTCTTGCGGGCGTCCCCGGACATGAGCGCTCCCTTGCGGTCTGATTCCTATGTACCACCATAGGAATGCGGTTTCGCGGGCGCAAGAGGGCGGTCGGGCGGTCTCGTCCGGGGCCGGCCTCCTCACCAGGGAGGAACCAGAACCAGACTCCAGGGGGATTCGGAGTGTCGGACCGTTGTTCTAGTCTCCCGAGCATGTCGTGGTCACGGGGTCTTCTTGCCGCGCTCGCGGTCTGTGTCCTGCTGTCGACCGGATCCGCGGGCTGCGACAGCAGCGCTGCCCACGAGCAGAAGAACGGCGACTCGCCCTCGCCGGTGGGCAAGCTCCTCGACGACACCGACAAGGAGGGGCGGCACCTGCGTGAGGTCGACGGCAAGGGCGCGCCCGAGGTCGGCATCGAGGTGCAGCCGGACACCGACGACAGCTGGGACGTCCGGCTCACCGTCCAGCACTTCCGCTTCTCGCCGACCGGCACGAAGTCCCGGGCGGTGGCCGGGCAGGGCTTCGCCTACCTCTACGTCGACCACCACCTGGTGACCCGGCTGCGCGGCCCGTCCTACCGCCTCCCGGCCGAGCTCGTCCCGCGCGGCACCCATCACGTCACCGCCCGGCTGTACGCCGACGACGGGACCGTGTGGGCGGTCGACGGCAAGGCCGTGGAGAGCACCGCCGACATCACCGCGTCGGAGTCGGAGCCGGATTCGGGGGTGACGCCGAGCTCCACCGCGAACACCACGACGTTCGATATCCCGAACCCTGATCCGCATGCTGGGGGGCGAGCTTCACCCAACGGCGTCGGAACGGCATGATGAAGCCCGTGCCCCAAGCGACATCGCTACGCCGTGCGCCGGTACAGCGGCGCAGCGCCGAACGCCTGACCCGGATTCTCGACGCCTGTGCCGACCTTCTCGACGAGGTCGGCTACGACGACCTGAGCACCCGCGCCGTCGCCCAGCGCGCCGGCGTGCCCATCGGCTCGGTCTACCGCTTCTTCGGCAACAAGAGGCAGATGGCCGACGCCCTCGCCCAGCGCAACCTGGAGCGCTTCACCGAGCGCGTCACGGAGCGGCTGAAGACGGCCGGCGCCGGCGGTTGGCGCACGGCGATGGACGCCGTCCTCGACGAGTACCTGGCCATGAAGCGCACCGCGCCCGGCTTCTCCCTCGTCGACTTCGGCAACCAGATCCCGGTCGGCACCCGCCACGCCGAACCCAACCACCGGGTCGCCGACCGCCTCACCGAGATGCTCTCCGGCTACATCGACCGCGAGCCCGACGAGGATCTGCGCCGGACCTTCCTGATCGCCGTGGAGACCGCCGACACCCTGGTCCACCTCGCCTTCCGGATGGCCCCGGACGGCGACGAGAAGATCATCGAGGAGGCCCGGGAGCTGCTGCGGGCGTATCTGTCCCGGGTGCTCGACTAGGGGCGGCCCCTTTTTCGGCCGGGTCCGCGTCCCGACCGGTGTCCGCCTCCCGACCGGGTTCTACGGTCCTGGCGGCTCGCGGGTTTCCGACCTCACCCCCGAGAGGCCTCCCCTCCGTCCATACCGGTCGGTATGCTCACCGGGACAGGCACCGCTGCCCCCGGGAGGACCCGTGTCCCGCACCGCCCTGCGAATCTGCCCGTTGTGCGAGGCCACCTGCGGGCTGACCCTCACCATCGAGGGCACCCGGGTCACCGGCGCCCGCGGCGATCGCGACGACGTGTTCAGCAAGGGGTTCATCTGCCCCAAGGGCGCCTCCTTCGGCGCCGTCGACGCCGACCCCGACCGCCTGCGCACCCCGCTCGTGCGGCGCGACGGCGAGCTGCGCGAGGCCACCTGGACGGAGGCCTTCGACGCGGTCGCCGCGGGCCTGCGCCCGGTCGTCGAGCGGTACGGCGCGAACTCCGTCGGCGTCGTGCTCGGCAACCCCAACGTGCACACCGTGGCCGGCGGTCTCTACCCGACCGTCCTGCTCGCCGGGCTCGGCACCCGCAGCGTCTTCACCGCGTCCACGGTCGACCAGATGCCCAAGCACGTCTCCAGCGGACTGCTCTTCGGCGACGCCAACGCGATCCCCGTGCCGGACCTCGACCACACCGACCACCTGCTGCTCATCGGCGCCAACCCCCTCGAGTCCAACGGGAGTCTGTGCACCGCCCCCGACTTCCCCGGCAAGCTCAAGGCGCTCAAGGCGCGCGGCGGCACCCTCACCGTCATCGACCCGCGCCGCACCCGCACGGCCAAGCTCGCCGACCGCCACATCGCGATCAGGCCCGGCACGGACGCCCTGCTCCTCGCGGCGATGGCGTACACCCTTTTCGAGGAAGACCTGGTGGCACTCGGGGAGTTGGCGCCGCACGTCCAGGGCGTCGAGGAACTCCAGGACGCCGTACGGGACTTCACGCCCGAGGCGGTCGCCGAGGCCTGTGACGTCGAGGCCCCGCTGATCCGCACCCTGGCCCGCGAACTCGCGGCGGCCCCAACTGCCGCCGTGTACGCCCGGATCGGCAGCTGCACCGTCCCGTACGGCACGCTCGGCAGCTGGCTCGTCGACGTCCTCAACGTCCTCACCGGCAACCTGGACCGCCCCGGCGGCGCCCTCTTCCCGCTGGCGGCCACCGACCGGACACCGCGCCCCGCCGGGCCGGGGCGTGGCTTCCAGCTCGGCCGCTGGCGCTCCCGGGTGAGTGAACACCCGGAGGCCAAGGGTGAGTTGCCGCTCTCCGCGCTCGGCGAGGAGATCGACACCGCGACCCCGGAGGGCGAGCCGATCCGCGCGCTGATCGCCGTCGCCGCCAACCCGGTGCTGTCCGCGCCGGACGGCGACCGGCTCGACAAGGCCCTGGACTCCCTGGACTTCATGGTCAGCGTCGACCCGTACCTCAACGAGACCTCGCGCCACGCGCACGTCGTGCTGCCGCCGCCCCCGCCGTCGCAGAGCCCGCACCACGACTTCGCGTTCAACACCCTCGCCGTCCGCAACCAGGTCCGCTACACCCGCCCCGCGGTCCCGTTGGAGCCCGGCCGCATGGCCGAGACCGAGATCCTCGCCCGGCTGATCCTGGCCGCCACCGGCATGCACGGCGCCGACCCCGGAGCCGTCGACGCCATGGTGATCGACCAGACCCTCGGCAAGGCGGTCAGTGACCCCCACTCACCGGTCCACGGCCGCGACCCGCACGAACTGGCCGGCCTCCTGCACGGCGACACCGGTCCCGAACGCCGGATCGACATGATGCTGCGCCTGGGCCCGTACGGCGACGGTTTCGGCGTACGACCGGACGGGCTCGGCCTGGAGAAGCTGCTCGCGCATCCGCACGGCATCGACCTCGGACCGCTGAAGTCACGGCTGCCGCAGCCGCTGAAGACCGCGAGCGGCAAGGTCGAGCTGCTGCCGGGGCCGATCGTGGACGATCTGCCGCGGCTGCGGCGGGCCCTGCGGGAGCGCCCGGACGGCCTTGTCCTGGTCGGTCGCCGGCATCTGCGCTCCAACAACAGCTGGATGCACAACGTCCCCGCCCTCACCGGCGGCACCAACCGCTGCACCCTGCACATCCACCCCGAGGACGCCGAACGGCTCGGCGTGCGCGACGGGGCGCCGGTACGGGTGAAAGGCGCCGGGGGAGAGGTGACCGCACCCGCCGAGGTCACTGACGGCGTGCGCCGGGGTGTGGTGAGCCTGCCGCACGGCTGGGGGCACAGCCGGGCCGGCACCCGCCTCAACCACGCCTCCGTCGACCCCGGCGTCAACGTCAACCAGCTCCTCGACGGCAGCCTCTTGGACCCGCTCTCGGGCAACGCCGTCCTCAACGGAGTGCCGGTCGAATGCGCCGCCGTCCTGGCCCTGTGACCTGAGCAAAGCTGTGACCTGCAGTTTTGCGCTTATTGCTCACGCGTCAACGTCTTGTTAACAGCATTTGAACGGACCTAACGTCGTCGGACCGCCGTCTCCGGTGGGAGTTCAAGGGCGAACGTTAGGTATCCACTCATGCTGACCATCCTCGGCTTCACCATGATCGCGACCTTCCTGGTCCTGATCATGCTGAAGAAGATGTCGCCGATCGCGGCGCTCGTGCTGATCCCGGCGCTGTTCTGCGTCTTCGTCGGCAAGGGCGCCCACCTCGGCGACTACGTCATCGACGGCGTCACCAGCCTCGCCCCCACCGCGGCGATGCTCATGTTCGCGATCGTCTACTTCGGCGTGATGATCGACGTCGGCCTCTTCGACCCGATCGTTCGCGGGATCCTGAAGTTCTGCAAGGCCGACCCGATGCGGATCGTCGTCGGCACGGCCGTGCTCGCCGCGATCGTGTCCCTCGACGGCGACGGCTCGACCACCTTCATGATCACCGTCTCGGCGATGTACCCGCTCTACAAGCGCCTGAAGATGAGCCTGGTCGTGATGACCGGCGTCGCCGCGATGGCCAACGGCGTGATGAACACGCTGCCTTGGGGCGGTCCGACGGCCCGCGCCGCCACCGCGCTGAAGGTCGACGCCAGCGACATCTTCGTCCCCATGATCCCGGCGCTCGCCGTGGGCCTGGTCTTCGTCATCGCCCTCTCGTACGTCCTCGGGCGGCGCGAGCGGAAGCGGCTCGGGGTGCTGACACTGGACGAGGTGCTGGTCGACGAGAAGTCCACGGCGAAGGTCGTGGAGGAGGTCGAGGAGACCGAGACGGTCCTGGTGGGCGCCGGCTCGGGTACTGGCTCCGGCTCCGGCTCCGGCAAGTTCACCAAGCGTACGGGCGGTGCCGGCTCCGGTACGGACGCCGAACTGCCCGACGAGGACGACGAGGACGACGGTTTCAAGGGCCTCGACCCCAACCGCCCGACCCTGCGCCCCAAGCTCTACTGGTTCAACGCGCTGCTCACGGTCACGCTGCTCACCGCCATGATCATGGAGTGGCTGCCGATCCCGGTCCTGTTCCTGCTCGGCGCCGCCCTCGCCCTGACCGTCAACTTCCCGCACATGCCCGACCAGAAGGCCCGCCTCGGCGCCCATGCGGAGAACGTCCTCAACGTCTCCGGCATGGTCTTCGCCGCCGCCGTCTTCACCGGCGTCCTCCAGGGCACCGGCATGGTCGACCACATGGCCACCTGGCTGGTCGACAACATCCCCGACGGCATGGGCCCGCACATGGCCTTCGTCACCGGCGTACTGAGCATCCCGCTCACGTACTTCATGTCGAACGACGGCTTCTACTTCGGCATCGTGCCGGTGCTCGCCGAGGCCGGCAACGCGCACGGCGTCTCGACCCTGGAGATCGCCCGCGCCTCGCTCGTCGGCCAACCGCTGCACATGTCCAGCCCGTTGGTGCCGGCCGTGTACGTCCTGGTCGGCATGGCGAAGGTCGAGTTCGGCGACCACACCAGGTTCGTGGTGAAGTGGGCGGCCCTGACCTCGCTGGTGGTGCTCGTTTCAGGGATCCTGTTCGGCATCATCTGACCCACGTGACGGAGGACTTGACCATGGGGCCCGGCACGAACCGCGGCTGGCTGCTCCGCCTCGTCGTCGCCTTCAGCTTCGCGCAGGGGGCGGTGTCGATGGCCCGGCCGGCCGTGTCGTACCGGGCCCTCGCGCTCGGCGCGGACGAGCGGGCGGTCGGCGTCATCGCGGGCGTCTACGCGCTGCTCCCGCTCTTCGCCGCCGTACCGCTCGGCCGCCGCACCGACCACGGCCGCTGCGCGCCCCTGCTGCCCGTCGGCGTGGTCCTGATCGCCGGCGGCTGCGCGCTGAGCGGACTGGCCGACTCCCTCTGGGCGATGGCGATCTGGAGCGGGGTGATGGGCCTGGGCCACCTCTGCTTCGTGATCGGCGCCCAGTCGCTGGTCGCCCGTCAGTCCGCCCCGCACGAACAGGACCGCAACTTCGGCCACTTCACCATCGGCGCCTCCCTCGGCCAGCTCATCGGCCCCGTCGCCGCGGGGGCGTTGATCGGCGGCTCCGACATGGCCGGCAGCAGCGCGCTCGCCCTGCTCGTCGCGGGCGCGGGCGCCGCCGTGTCGTTCACGTCGCTGTGGCGCATCGAGGACCGTACGGTCGTCAAGTCCCGTACCCGGCAAGGCGATCGCGTGCCCATGCGGAGCATCCTGGGCGCCCGGGGTGTGCCCGCGGGCATCTTCGTCAGCCTCTCCGTGCTGTCCGCGACCGACATCCTCACCGCTTACCTGCCGGTGGTCGGCGAGCACCGGGGCATCGCGCCCTCCGTGATCGGCGTGCTGCTCAGCATCCGCGCGGCGGCCACGATCGCCTGCCGTCTCGTCCTCACCCCGTTGCTCCGACTCCTGGGCAGGGCCGCGCTGTTGACCGCGACCTGTCTCCTGGCGGGCCTGCTGTGTGCGGGCATCGCCCTGCCCGTACCTGTGTGGGCGATCGGTCTGATGCTCGCCGCGCTCGGCTTCTGTCTGGGCGTGGGCCAGCCCCTCTCCATGACGACGGTCGTCCAGGCCGCCCCCGACGCCGCCCGCTCCACCGCCCTCGCCCTGCGCCTGACCGGCAACCGCCTCGGCCAGGTGGCGGCCCCCGCGGCGGCGGGCCTGGTCGCCGGGGTCGCGGGCATGGCGGCGCCGTTCGTGATGCTGGGCGGGTTGCTGCTGCTGTCGGCGGGGGTCGCGGTGCGGGCGCCCGGCTCCCGAGGTAGGCCGGACGGGGGAGAACCGACGGGGCGTCGGGCGCTGCTCCCGCGATTCGCGCGGCGTATGTGAAAGAGAGTCAGACGAAACGCGATTTGTATGAAAATCGTCTGACTCGGAGGACTCGCATGCCCACCACGTCCCTGCCGCGCCGCCCCGGAGCGCGGACCGCCGCCCTGGCGGCGCTCACCGTGGCCGTCGGCGCTCTGACGGTTCCGGCCGTCGCCGCCGTGCCGCTGGCGCCCGGTGACAACGGCACCGTCAAGATCCACTCGTCGGATCCGCGCACGCCGGTCGGCGACCCGAGGGACGAGCCCAAGGTCTGCGGGTTCTACATCGACGCGACGGGCTTCGACCCCAACCAGAGCATCACCTGGTCCATCGAGACCCAGCCCCTCGTCCAGGGCGGCGCGACGAGCAGCGGCGCCCTCGTCCTCCCGCAGGGCTCGGGCCACACCGCCGACCAGGCGCTGCCCAACGGGCAGTACAAGCTGACGTGGACCATCATCGGCGGCAACGGCGCCGGCAAGCACAAGGTGTTCAAGGTCGACTGCGGCGACACCCCGCCGACCACTCCGCCCACCACGACCCCGCCGGGCGGTCCCGGCGGCCCGCACGGTGGCCCTCCGGCCGGCGGTGGCGGGCTCGCCCGTGACGCGGCGATGGGCCCGGTCGCCGGGGCCGCCGCCGTGGGTGTGGCCGCGGTCGTCGGGGCGGTCTGGCTGCGGCTTCGTCGCCGCCCGCATGGCGCCGCGTAGTCAGCTGCGCAGGCCCCCGAGGTCCGGCGGCGCGGTTCCGTCCGTCGCGGTCCGCCGCAGTGGCGGACGACGGGAACCGCCCGCCGGGCCCCGGCGCCCGACGCGCGCCTACCGCCTGACGCGGACGGTCGTCGTGGCCGTCGCGCTGGTGGTGGGCGGCGTCTGGTGGGCCCAGGACGAGGAACCCGCAGGCCCGGCGACGACGGGTGCGCCGGCCCCCTCCTCCGGGGCTCCCGGCTCCCGCGCCTCCTCCTCCGGGGCTCCCGGCTCCCGCGCCTCCTCCTCCGGGGCTCCCGGCTCCCGCGCCCCCTCCTCCAAGGCCACCGGCCCCCGCGCCACCGACGTCCACCCGCACTCGCCCCACCCCTCCTCGCACTCCCGCTCCCGCCCCGACCCCCTGCCCCGCTCCCGCCCGATCCGCGTCACCATCCCCTTCATCGACGTCGACGCCCCCGTCATCGGCCTCGAGCTCGACCGCGACCGCCGGCTCACCGCGCCGCCCGAGGGTGACGCCGATCAGGTGGGCTGGTACCAGGGCGGCCCCTCGCCCGGCGAGCGGGGCACCGCGGTCGTCGTCGGCCACCTGGACACGCATGCCGGCCCCGCCGTCTTCGCCGGTCTCGGCGAACTCGACGCCGGCCACCGCGTCGAACTCCGGCGCGCGGACGGCCGTACCGCCGTCTACACCGTCGACGCCGTCCGGACGTACGAGAAGGCGCACTTTCCCAACAGGGAGGTCTACGGCGCCCGCGACCGCCCCGAACTCCGCCTGATCACCTGCGGCGGCTCCTACGACCGGCGGACCGGTTACGCGGGCAACACCGTCGTCTTCGCCCATCTCACCGGGACCCGCGGGCCGCACACCGCGCCCTGAATCGGATCGTCCGCTTTCTCACAGGCTGAACTGAACCGCCCGAAGTCTTCCCCCGACCGCGCACATTCCGTTAGCTTCCGTGACTCACAGGCCCCGCGCGACCCGCGCGGGGTGTCGCACCGCGGAGCACCAACGCCTGACGCAGCCCCCGGGGGCACCGGAAATGACACGCGCCATCTCCCTGCTCGACGTGAGCAAGTCCTACACCCGGGGTGTCCGGGTGGTGGACCGGCTGTCGTTGGACATCGCGCCGGGTGAGTTCCTCGTCCTGCTCGGGCCCTCCGGCTGCGGAAAGTCCACCGTGCTCAGGATGATCGCCGGTCTCGAGGAGATCACCGAGGGACGGCTGCTGCTGGACGGCACACACTCCAACCACCTGTTCCCGTACGAGCGGAACATGGCGATGGTCTTCCAGAACTTCGCGCTCTACCCGAACATGACGAGCCGCGGCAACATCGGCTTCCCGCTCCGCATCGAGAATCCCGGCGACGATCCCAGCGCCCGCGTGGACGCCACCGCCCGCATGCTCGGCATCGAGGACCTCCTCGACCGCTACCCCAGCCAGCTCTCCGGCGGCGAACGCCAGCGCGTCGCCATGGGCCGGGCCATCGCCCGCCACCCCTCGGTCTTCCTGATGGACGAACCGCTCTCCAACCTCGACGCCAAGCTCCGCAACCACTTACGCGCCGAAATCTCCCGCCTGACCCGGGAGTTGGGGGTGACCACGGTCTACGTCACCCACGACCAGGCCGAGGCCATGTCGCTCGGCGACCGGGTCGCCGTGCTGCGCGGCGGAGTGCTCCAGCAGGTGGGCACCCCGCGCTCGGTCTACGCCCTGCCCCGCAACGTCTTCGTCGCCGCCTTCATCGGCACCCCGCGCATCAACCTGCTGCGCGGGATCGTGCGCGCCCCGCTCGACGGCGCGATGACCATCAGCCTCGGCAAGCAGTTCCTGCGCCTGCCCGAACCCCTGTCCCTGGACCACCAGTTGCTGCGCGTGCAGCAAGGGCGCGAGGTGATCGTCGGGCTGCGTTCGGAGGCCGTGCGGATCGCCAAGCGGGAGGACGCGCGGCCCGGCGAGGTGGTGCTCACCGGTCTCGTGGAGCACGTGGAGTTCCAGGGGCACGAGGTCCTCGTCCACTTCAACACCGGCTCCCGGCCCGCCTTCGTACCCGACCTGGAGGCCCCGCGCCCGGCCCCCCGCCCCTCCAGACGCCGTCGCCGCGAGGGCCAGTCGGTGCTGGGGCGGCTGCGGGACCGGGCCGGAGGCCTGCGCGCCGGACGGGTCGTGGTCCTGGACGACGACCCCGCGGACCAGGACACCGCGCCCGCCGACGGCCGCCTCCCCGGCGACATGGTCGTCCGCACCACCCCCGACATCGACCTGCGGTACGGCATGCAGGTCCCGCTCCTCGTCGACATCGCCCACCTGTTCGTCTTCGACCAGCACGGCGAACGCATCTGCCCGGCCCCGGCACGCCTGCCCGACCTGGACGAATGACCCCGCTCGGGGAGAGTGCGGGGACCTTCCGAGGGCCCGCCGTCTGGCGCCTCAAAACTAACGTCGCTAGTTTATGAGCCGGACGACGACGAAGTGGCCCGCCCGGGAGGACGCACCATGAAGGCACACGACGGCATGTACATCGACGGTGCCTGGCGCCCCGCCGCCGGCCCGGACACGATCGAGGTGGTGAACCCGGTCGACGAGGAGGTCGTCGGCCGGGTCCCCGCGGGCACGGCGTACGACGTCGACACGGCCGTACGAGCCGCCCGTACCGCCCTCCCCGGCTGGGCCGCGACCCCGCCCGCCCAACGTGCCTCCCTCTTGGGGGCGTTGAGGGACGTGCTGGTCTCCCGCAAGGACGAGATCGCCGAGACGGTCACCGCCGAACTGGGCGCGCCCCTCGCGTTCTCGCAGGCCGTCCACGCGTCCGTGCCGATCGCGGTCGCGGGCTCGTACGCCGAACTCGCCGCGACCCACGCCTTCGAGGAGAAGGCCGGGAACTCCACCGTGCACCTGGAGCCGATCGGTGTGGTGGGCGCGATCACGCCCTGGAACTACCCCCTGCACCAGATCGTCGCCAAGGTCGCCCCCGCGCTCGCGGCCGGCTGCACGGTCGTCCTGAAGCCCGCCGAGGACACCCCGCTGACCGCCCAGCTCTTCGCCGAGGCGGTCCACGAGGCCGGTCTCCCGGCGGGCGTCTTCAACCTGGTCACCGGCCTCGGCCCGGTCGCCGGACAGGCCCTCGCCGAGCACCCGGGCGTCGACCTGGTCTCGTTCACCGGCTCCACCGCGGTCGGCCGGCAGATCGGCGCGATCGCGGGCGCGGCCATCAAGAAGGTCGCCCTGGAACTGGGCGGCAAGTCCGCCAACGTCATCCTGCCGAGCGCCGACCTCGCCAAGGCGGTCAACGTCGGCGTCGCCAACGTGATGTCCAACTCGGGCCAGACGTGCAGCGCCTGGACGCGAATGCTGGTGCACCGGGACCAGTACGAGGAGGCGGTGGGCCTGGCCGCCGCGGCCGCCGCCAAGTACGGCGAGCGCATCGGCCCGGTCGTGAACGCCAAGCAGCGGGCGCGGGTGCGGAGTTACATCGAGACGGGGATCGCGGAGGGCGCCCGACTGGTCGCCGGCGGCCCCGAATCACCGCGCGAACAGGGCTACTTCGTCAGCCCGACCGTCTTCGCCGACGTCACCCCGGACATGACCATCGCCCAGGAGGAGATCTTCGGCCCGGTCCTGTCCGTCCTGCGCTACGAGAACGAGGAGGACGCCCTGCGCATCGCCAACGGCACGGTCTACGGCCTCGCGGGCGCCGTCTGGGCCGGCGACGAGGCCGAGGCCGTCGCCTTCGCGCGCCGCATGGAGACCGGCCAGGTCGACATCAACGGCGGCCGCTTCAACCCCCTTGCCCCCTTCGGCGGTTACAAGCAGTCGGGCGTCGGCCGTGAACTCGGCACGCACGGCCTGTCCGAGTACCTCCAGACCAAGTCCTTCCAGTTCTGAGGAGCGTCCACGTGGTTCGCGCCGCCGTCCTGTCCGCCGTGGGTGCTCCGTTGGAGATCACGGACATCGACCTGCCCGACCCCGGTCCCGGCCAGGTCCGCGTCCGCCTCGCCGCCGCGGGCGTCTGCCACTCCGACCTGTCCCTGTCCGACGGCACCATGCGCGTGCCGGTCCCCGCCGTGCTCGGCCACGAGGGCGCCGGCACGGTCGTGGCCGTCGGCGAGGGCGTCACGCACGTCTCGCCCGGCGTCGAGGTCGTCCTCAACTGGGCCCCGTCCTGCGGCGGTTGCCACGCCTGCTCGCTCGGCGAGGTGTGGCTGTGCGCCAACGCCCTCAAGGGCGCCGCCGACGTGTACGCCCACCGCGCGGACGACGGCTCCGACCTCCACCCCGGCCTGAACGTGGCCGCGTTCGCCGAGGAGACGGTCGTAGCGGCCGCCTGTGTCCTGCCCCTCCCGGACGGCATCCCGCTGACCGACGCGGCCCTCCTCGGCTGTGCCGTCCTCACCGGCTACGGAGCCGTCCACCACTCCGCGCGGGTCCGGCAGGGCGAGACGGTGGCGGTGTACGGCGTCGGGGGAGTGGGCCTGGCCGCGCTCCAGGGCGCCCGGATCGCGGGTGCCTCGCGGATCGTGGCGGTCGATGTCTCCCCGGAGAAGGAGGAGTTGGCGCGGGCCGCGGGCGCCACGGACTACGTCCTCGCCTCCGACACCACGGCCCGCGAGATCCGCGGTCTCACCGGCAAGCAGGGTGTCGACGTGGCGATCGAGTGCGTGGGCCGCGCCACGACCATCCGCGCGGCCTGGGACTCCACCCGCCGCGGCGGCCGCACCACGGTGGTCGGCATCGGCGGCAAGGACCAGCAGGTCACCTTCAACGCCCTCGAACTCTTCCACTGGGGACGGACGTTGGCCGGCTGCGTCTACGGCAACTCCGACCCGGCGAAGGACCTGCCGGTCCTGGCCGACCACGTCCGCGCGGGCCGACTCGACCTGGGCGCGCTGGTCACGGAACGGATCGCCCTGGACGGCATCCCGGCGGCCTTCGAGAACATGCTGGCGGGGAAGGGCGGCCGGGCACTGGTCACGTTCTGAGGAGGGCGGTCACTTCTTGACGGACGCGTCCTCGGAGGGCGGCTCGGCCGAGGCCACCGCGGTCGCCTCCGGCTCGGTCGAGACCATCGAGGACGCCCCTGGCTCTGGCGCCCCCGGCTCGGGCACGACCGCCGCTCGTGCCCGGGACCGGGACACCGCCACACCCGCCAGACACAGCGCCCCGCCCGCCAGCGTGAGCAGCCCCGGCACCTCGCCGAGCGCCAGCCACGACATCAGGACGACCAGCGCGGGCACCGCGTACGTGGTCGCGCCCATCTTGCTGGCGGTCGTCCGGGCCAGGGCGTACGCCCACGTCGTGAAGGCGAGGGCGGTCGGAAAGACGCCCAGATACACCATGTTGAGCGTGGCGGAGACGGGCGCGTCGGCCGCCTGGTGGACGAGCTGTCCGGCGAACGGCAGACAGACCACGGCCCCGATGAGACACCCGAACGTCGTCACCTGGAGCGCGCTCGCCTGGGCGAGAGCCGGCTTCTGGGCGACGACCCCACCGGCGTACGCGACCGCCGCGAGCAGACACAGCACCACCCCGAGCACCGACGAACCGCCCTGCCCCGACATCGACAGCCCCACGGTCACCGCACCGGCGAACGACACCGCCATCCCCGCCAGCAGTCGCGGCGGCATCGCGTCCCCGAGGAGCCGGGAGCCGAGCAGGGCGATGAGGATCGGCCCGATGTTCACGACGAGGGCGGCGGTACCGGCGTCGACCTGCTGCTCGCCCCAGTTCAGGACGACCATGTAGAACCCGAACCACAGCACGCCCGATATCGCGATCCCCCGCCACGCGGACCGCGGCGGCAACCCCTCCCGCCGCACACCCCAGAGGATCCCCAGCGCCACCACCCCGCTCACCAACCGCCCCAACGCCAACGCCCCCGGCGAGTAGGCGTCCCCGGCACTCCGGATCGACACGAACGCGGAGGCCCACAGCACAACGGTGACGACAGCGGCGGCGGCAGCGCTCGCTCCGGCAGGACGAGGGGGTTTCTTCATGCCCCGAGGCTAGACAGGGAGGGGTGCACACCGCTGGCGGAAATCGGACGCGAGGCTCGGAACCGCTCCACGACCCCACCGCTCTGCCTGAGAGGCCACATATTTTGCCTATGAGGCTTGACGTCGACTCGGTGGGGAGGGCACAGTCCGGCACAGGTGCCGACGGTTCCGACAGGTGAGGACGGTCCGATGAGCCACTACTCCATACCGAAGCGCGTCCATCGCCTGTGGTCGTTGGGGCACGAGCCCGTGCTGGAGGTCGAGGACGGCGACACCGTGTCCTTCGACCTCACCGAGGCCACGGACGGGCAGTTCGACCCGGGCTCCACCGCCGAGGTGATCGCGGGTTTCGACTGGGACCGGGTCTATCCGCTGGCCGGCCCCGTCATGGTCAAGGGCGCCGTACCGGGCGATGTCCTGGAGGTGGAGTTCCTGGAGCTGCGGTCGGTGGACTGGGGCTGGACGGCCGTGCTGCCGGGCCTCGGCCTGCTCGCCGAGGACTTCCCCGACGCGCACCTGTACCTGTGGGACCTGAGCCGTGGAGACAAGGCAGCCTTCCTGGACGTGGCCGAGATCCCGATCCACCCGTTCTGTGGGGTGGTTGGAGTCTGCCCGGACGTCACCGAACCCCAAAGCGTCCTGCCGCCGGGCCACTTCGGCGGCAACGTCGACTGCCGCGACCTCGTGGTCGGCACCAAGCTCTACCTCCCCGTCCAGGTCCCCGGCGCCCGCCTCAGCCTCGGCGACCCCCACGCGGCCCAGGGCGACGGCGAGTTGTGCGTCAGCGCCATCGAGGCATCCATGTCGGGCACGGCAAGAATCCGCCTGCACAAGGGCCGCCGCATCACGGCCCCTCAATTCGAAACGGCAGGCCCCCTCCGCACGGACGCCGACCGCCTGGGCCACTACGCCACGATGGGCGTAGCCCCCGACCTCATGCGGGCGGCCCAGGACGCCACCCGATCAATGATCGACCACCTGGGCACCCACTACGGCCTGTCCCCGATCGACGCGTACGTCCTGTGCAGCGTGGCAGTGGACCTAAGAATCACAGAGGTAGTGGACGCCCCGAACTGGGTGGTCTCGGCGTACCTACCCAAGGCATACGTCAGAACCTCTTGAGGTACGAGAGGTGCACACCCACCTAGGGGCGCGGGGAACTGCGCGACAAGCCACGACGGACCGTCACTCCGCAACGAACCGAACCACCTCAAACTGCCCCGTCAACCCGTCGAGCAACGCAGTGAGCCCCGTCTCAAAAGCCCGCTGATCAATCTTCTCCTGCTGCTCCGCGAGCAAATGAGCCTGCCCGAGATGGGGATAGCTGGCCGGGTCGTACGCGCTCGCGTCATCCACGAATCCCCCCGCAAACGACCCCAACGCCGACCCCATGATGAAGTACCGCATCAACGCCCCGATCGACGTCGCCTGCGCCGCCGGCCACCCCGCCGCCACCATCCCCCCGTACACCGCGTCGGCGAGCCGCAGCCCCGCCGGCCGCCGGCCGGGCCCCGTCGCGAGGACGGGCACGATGTTCGGATGGTCGCGCAGCGCGCCGCGATAGGAGACCGCCCAGTCGTGCAGCGCGGTCCGCCAGTCCCGCCCGTCCTCGAACATCGACAGATCCACCTGCGCGCTCACCGAGTCGGCGACCGCCTCGAGGATCTCGTCCTTGGTGCGGAAATGGTTGTAGAGCGAGGGCCCGCTCACCCCCAACTCGGCCGCGAGCCGACGCGTGGAGACGGCCGAGAGGCCCTCCGCGTCGACCAGCGCACGTGCCGTCTCGACGATCCGGTCGGTGCTGAGCAGGGGCTTGCGCGGTCGGGCCATGGCGCACATAGTAGGGCTGCGCTCAGAAACTAGCAGTGCTAATTTAAGTGGACGTCCTCACGATCCGTTTCTTTGGGGTGATCTCGTGGTGAACCTGGGGCTCAGCGAGGAGCAGGAGGCCGTAAGGCAGCTCGCGAAGGACTTCGTGGCCCGCGAGATCGCCCCGCACGTCGTCGACTGGGACCGCGCCGAGGAGGTCGACCGGGGAATCGTGAAGAAGCTCGGCGAGGTCGGCTTCCTGGGCCTGACGGTCGACGAGGAGTACGGCGGCTCCGGCGGCGACCACCTCGCGTACTGCCTGGTCACCGAGGAGCTGGGGCGCGGCGACTCGTCCGTGCGCGGGATCGTGTCCGTCTCGCTCGGCCTGGTCGCCAAGTCGGTCGCGGCCTGGGGGAGTGAGGAGCAGAAGCGGCGCTGGCTGCCCGGGCTCACCTCCGGCGAGTACGTCGGCTGCTTCGGCCTGACCGAGCCGGGCACCGGCTCCGACGCCGGCAACCTCACCACGCGGGCGGTGCGCGACGGCGACGACTACGTCATCAACGGCACCAAGATGTTCATCACCAACGGGACGTGGGCCGACGTCGTGCTCCTCTTCGCCCGCTCGACCGACGCTCCCGGCCACAAGGGCGTCTCCGCCTTCCTCGTACCGACCGACACCCCCGGTCTGACCCGCCGCACCATCCACGGCAAACTCGGCCTCCGCGGGCAGGCCACCGCCGAACTGGTCCTCGACGACGTCCGCGTCCCCGCCTCCGCGATGCTCGCCCCCGAGGGCAAGGGTTTCTCGGTCGCCATGTCGGCGCTGGCCAAGGGGCGGATGTCGGTCGCGGCCGGCTGCGTCGGCATCGCCCAGGCCGCCCTGGACGCGGCCCTGCGTTACGCGGGCGAGCGGGAGCAGTTCGGGAAGCCCATCGCCCAGCACCAGTTGGTGCAGGAGCTGATCAGCGACATCGCCCTCGACGTGGACGCGGCCCGGCTGCTGACCTGGCGGGTCGCCGACCTGATCGACCGCGGGCAGCCCTTCGCCGTCGAGTCCTCCAAGGCCAAGCTCTTCGCCTCGGAGGCCGCGGTCCGCGCCGCCAACAACGCCGTCCAGGTGTTCGGCGGCTACGGCTACATCGACGAGTATCCGGTCGGCAAGCTGCTGCGCGACGCCCGCGTGATGACCCTCTACGAGGGCACCAGTCAGATCCAGAAGCTGCTCATCGGCCGTGCGCTGACCGGCATTTCGGCGTTCTGAGTACGTCGGCTGAGTACGCGGACGGATGTGGCGGCCGCCGGATCGGCCGACGCTTGTCCCCATGAGCGAAGCATCGGGCAAACCGCAGAACACGGCCGCCTTCTACGGCCAGGCCGTCGCGTCCTTCTCCGTCGCCATCGCGGCGACCGCCATCGGCATCTTCAAGCTCCAGGCCGACGCCTGGGTGCGGGCCTTCCTCGCGATCGCCGTCCTGTATCTGGTCACCTCCTCCTTCACCCTCGCCAAGGTGATCCGGGACCGGCAGGACGGGGCACGCGGCGTCTACAACCCGTTCGAAAAGCTCTGAGCGGGCAGCCTAAGCGCTCGCTCAGCTTCGGCGGTATGGTGGAGCCCTTGCCATCGAGAGGGGCTTACGAGCAATGAGTACGGCGGAGGAGACGGCCGGCGGCGAGACGCAGGCCTGGGGCGAGGTCACGCCCGACGCGGCCCGGCGGCTGCTGGTCGCCGCCGTGGAGGCCTTCGCCGAGCGCGGGTACCACGCGACGACGACCCGCGACATCGCGGGCCGCGCCGGGATGAGTCCGGCCGCGCTCTACATCCACTACAAGACCAAGGAAGAGCTGCTCCACCGCATCAGCAGGATCGGCCACGAGAAGGCCCTCGACATCCTGCGGACCGCGGCCCGGCGCGAGGGCACCGCGACCGAGCGCCTCGCGGACGCCGTCAGCTCCTTCGTCGGCTGGCACGCCGGCGGACGCACCACCGCGCGGGTCGTGCAGTACGAGCTCGACTCGCTCGGCCCCGATGCCCGCGCCGAGATCCTCGCGCTGCGCCGGCAGTGCGACGCCGAGGTACGCGGGATCATCGAGGACGGCATCGACTCCGGCGAGTTCGACGTGCTGGACGTCAAGGGCACCACCCTCGCCGTGCTGTCGCTCTGCATCGACGTGGCCCGCTGGTTCAGCCTCGAAGGCCGCTGGACGCCGGACGAGATCGGCGCGCTCTACGCCGACCTCGTACTGCGGATGGTGGGCGCGGGCACCGCGAAGTAACCCTCGCCGCCCGTGCGCCCACAGGCCGTACGGGCGCCTACAGGTAGTACCGGGACACCGACTCCGCCACGCACACCGGCTTGTCGCCGCCCTCGCGCTCCACGGTGAAGGCGACGGAGACCTGGACACCGCCGGGCACGTCGTCGACGCCGGTGATCCGCGCGGTGGCCCGCACGCGGGAGCCGACGGGGACCGGGGCGGGGAAACGGACCTTGTTGGTGCCGTAGTTGACGCCCATCTTGACGTTCTCGACCTTGATCAGCTGCGGGCCGAAGAGGGGCAGCAGGGACAGGGTCAGATAGCCGTGCGCGATGGTGGTCCCGAAGGGCCCGGCCGCCGCCTTCTCCGGGTCCACGTGGATCCACTGGTGGTCGCCGGTCGCGTCCGCGAACAGATCGATCCGCTTCTGGTCGACCTCCAGCCAGTCGGTGTACCCCAACTGCTCGTCCACCGCCGCCTTCAGCTCGTCGACGGACGCGAAGATCCTCGGCTCTGCCATGTCCCGGCCTCCCATGTGCCTGAAGCTGTGTCCCACGCTGTGTTCCCACGTCTAAGCAACTGCTTAGCATGATCGGGTCGGGTGGCAATGTCAACGGACCGGGCGCCGGACGGGTGGGTAGGGTTCGAGGGGTGCCCCAGATTCCCGAGAAGATCCACGAGCTCACGGTCGGCCAACTCGCCGCGCGCAGCGGTGCCGCCGTCTCCGCCCTGCACTTCTACGAGTCCAAGGGCCTGATCACCAGCCGCCGCACCACGGGCAACCAGCGCCGCTACCAACGTGACGCGCTGCGCCGGGTCGCCTTCGTACGGGCCGCCCAGCGGGTCGGCATCCCGCTCGCCACGATCCGTGAGGCGCTCGCCGAACTCCCGGAGGAGCGCACGCCCACCCGCGAGGACTGGGCCCGTCTCTCCGAGGCCTGGCGCTCCGAACTCGACGAGCGCATCAGTCAGCTCGGCCGCCTGCGCGACCACCTCACCGACTGCATCGCCTGCGGCTGCCTCTCCCTCGACACCTGTGTCCTGTCCAACCCGGACGACGTGGTGGGCGAACGCGGGAACGGGTCCCGGCTGCTGGTGGAGCGCCGGGGGACGCGGAGGACGGGTGCGCGACAGCCGACGGAGGAAGAGAAGCAGGAGCCGAAGAGCTGCCGCTGAGCCCTGCGTGTACGGAGGTCTGCCCCCGTTCGCACCGAGCGCTGCCGCCGGCCTCCTTCGCGGTCGCGACCATCACCCGGCGCCGTACTCGATCAGCCCCGCCGCCACCAACTCCGCGTTGGACCGCGCCCGTTGCCCGTCCGGCAGGACCAGCGTGTCCTCCAGGCCGATCCGGGTCGCGAGGCCGAGGCGCCCCGCCAGTCGCAGCACCGGCCAGGCGCCGCCGTCCTCGCCGTGCAGCAGCACCGGGCGGCCGTGCGCGGGACCGAGGCCGGCCAGCAGAGCGCGCGCCGACGCCCGCGCCGTACTCGCGTCGGTGTCCGTCACCTCGGCGAGCACGCGCAGCACCTTGGGGCCGAGCGGCGAGGCCGCGAACCGGGCCGCCCCGTCCGTGCCGGACCAGATGCCGGCCTCGACGCCCACGCCGAGGTCGAGCAGCGCGGCGGCGATCTCCTCCGCGCCCTCCTCGTGCCAGTTCACCGAGGCGTGGTCGGGCAGGTCGGGCAGGGCGGCCCAACTCCGTACACGGGCAAGCCGAGCCGCCGGGTCCGGTTCCGCCCAGGCGCCCGTGGTCACCCCGACCGGCACCGACACCCGTCGCCGGATCGCCGCCAGCGTGGGCGTGAGCACCTTGGGCGACAGGGAGTCGCCGCCGCACGGGGTCTTGGGGTGGACATGGACGTCCGTCGCGCCGACCACGACGGCCGCCTCCGCGGCCTCGGCCATCGCTTCCGGCGACACCGGCACCGCGGCTCCGTCGGCCGCTTCCCGGGGCCCGTTCAGACACACCTGCACCATGGCTCGATGGTGCCAGCCACCACTGACAACCGACATGTGGCGGCACTCGGTAGCGGGACGGTCATGGTTCACACCGGTGCGGGACCGGGTGTTCGACTGTTTCGGGGGCGCGGCATCCCCGGCGCACCCCCGTCCGACTCAGGCCGAGACGAGCAGCAGCCTTCCGCGCCTTGCGTCCGCCAGGGCCTCGGCTGTGAGCACGGGCCGTGGTACGAGGATTCCGCAGTGCGTGCAGACCGGACCGGTGGAGGGCTCGTGGTCCAGGTCGTACTTCCAGGTCAGACGTGCTCCGCCGCACGCCGGGCAGCCGGAGCCCGGGTCGTGTTCCAGTGCGGAGATCAGTCGGCGCAGTACTTCGGCCAGCGGCTCACGGGGGTGGACCCGCGGGTCGTCGCACCACGCGACACCGAAACCTCCCCAGGTCAGTCGGTGCCAGTCGTCGATGGTTCCGGGACTGCGCAGTCCGTCGTGCTTCTCCTTGCGGCGCCGCTCGGCGAAGTCGCCCTCGTAGGCCAGCCAGACCGAACGCGCCTCTTCCAGTTCGTCCAGTGCGGCCACGAGCCGCACCGGGTCGGGGGAGCGGTCCTCGGGGCCGAACCCCGCCCGGGAGCACAAATGGTCCCAGGTCGCCCTGTGCCCGTACGGAGCGAACCGCTCAAGGCACTTGCGAAGTGAGTAGCGCCGCAGTGCGAGATCGCTCCGCGGATCGCGGACCTGTCTCGCCAGACTCCGGAAACCTGCCATCGCCCTGCACCTCCGTCACACCTGCACCTGTACTTCGGTCACTTCGGCGTCGTCGTACGGACGTCGCCGAGTAGACGTATCGACACGCGATTTGGCTCCATCCGATTTCCGATGACCTCCATAAGCAGGCTCGCCAACCAAAACTTGACGCATGTTCATCTTCTATCCCGGGGATACCGGCGGTAACGTCCCGGCTCACCCCCCTGTCGGTAGGAGCTGCCATGCCACGGCGTACCGCACCGAACGTGCTCGACAGACTGAGAACTCCCCGCAGATTCCCTTGGTTCCTGAAGACCACTGCCGTATGCGCCCTGATTGCCGGACTTTTGTCCCCGCTTTCCCAAGTGGCGGCCGAAGCCGCCGACACGGCCGGCACGACCGCGGCGGCCGCCGCCAACGACTACTGCGGCGGCCAGTGCTCCGACATCCTGCCGCCGGGCGAGAACGGCAACGCCACGCTCGCGCAGGTCCTCCTCAACCAGGCCTTCGGCATCCAGCCCGCCCACGCCGAGGACCAGCTCGGGCCCTACGCCAACCTGGCCACCGGGTACTCCTCCCTCACCGACGCGAAGATCAACACCTTCTTCAACGACGCGTCGTTCGGTGTCGCTTCCGATCAAGTCGCCTCCACCGAGAATCCCGCGGGCCGCACCGATGTCACGATCGTCCGCGACAAGAAGGTGGGCGTTCCGCACATCACCGGTACCACCAGATACGGCACGGAGTTCGGAGCCGGCTATGCGGCGGCCGAGGACCGGCTGTGGCTGATGGACGTCTTCCGGCACGTGGGCCGCGGCCAGCTCACCACCTTCGCCGGCGGTGTGGCCTCCAACCAGGGCCTCGAGCAGGAGTTCTACCGCAACGCCCCGTACACCGAGGCCGACCTCCAGGCGCAGATCGACAGCGTCATCGCCAACAACGGAGCCCGCGGCCAGCAGGCCCTCGACGACGCCAACGCCTACATCGCCGGCGTCAACGCCTACATCGACGCCTCCGACAGCGGCCGGTACTTCCCCGGCGAGTACGTGCTGACCGGGCACAAGGACTCGATCACCAACGCCGGCACCATCGACCACTTCAAGCTCACCGACCTGGTCGCGCTGGCCTCCGTGATCGGCTCGCTGTTCGGCTCCGGCGGTGGCGGCGAGGTCAACAACGCGCTGTCGCTGCTCGCCGCCCAGTCCCAGTACGGCGTGGAGGAGGGCACCAAGGTCTGGGAGTCCTTCCGCGAGCGCAACGACCCCGAGGCCGCGCTCACCATCCACGACGGCTCGAGCTTCCCGTACGGCACCAAGCCCGCCACCGCCCAGGGCCAGGCCCTGCCCGACGCCGGCTCGGTGACCACGGAACCGCTGATCTACGACGCCACCGGCACCGGGGCGAACCAGAGCGCCAGTGCCGCCTCCGCCGCGGCGACCGCGACCGCCCTCAGCTCGGCGAAACGCGGCATGTCCAACGCCCTTGTCGTCAGCGGCAGTCACACCGCCAGCGGCCATCCGGTCGCCGTCTTCGGCCCGCAGACCGGCTACTTCGCACCCCAGCTGCTCATGCTCCAGGAGATCCAGGGCCCGGGCATCAGCGCCCGCGGCGCCTCCTTCGCGGGTCTGAGCATGTACGTCGAACTCGGCCGCGGCCAGGACTACTCGTGGTCCGCGACCACCTCCGGCCAGGACATCATCGACACCTACGCGGTCGAACTGTGCCAGGACGACTACCACTACCTCTTCCACGGCACCTGCACGGCCATGGACAAGATCGAGCAGAAGAACGCCTGGAAGCCGACCACGGCCGACGGCACGGCGGCCGGCTCGTACACGATGAGAGTCTGGAAGACGAAGTACGGGCCCGTGGAGTACAGAGCGACCGTCGGCGGCAAGAAGGTCGCCTACACCACCCTGCGCTCCTCCTACATGCACGAGGCCGACTCGATCATCGGCTTCCAGATGCTCAACGACCCGGACTACGTGAAGAGTCCGCAGACCTTCCAGAGCGCGGCGCAGCACATCAACTACACCTTCAACTGGTTCTACGCCGACTCCCAGCACACCGCGTACTACAACAGCGGCAACAACCCGGTGCGGCCCAGCGGCGTCGACGCCGAGTTCCCGGTCTGGGCGCAGTCGGCCAACGAGTGGCAGAACTGGAACCCGACCACCAACACCTCGGACTACACACCCGCCTCCGCGCACCCCAACTCCATCGACCAGGACTACTACATCTCCTGGAACAACAAACAGGCCCTCAACTACACGACCGCGAGCTGGGGCGACGGCTCGGTGCACCGCGGCGACCTGCTCAACGACCGGGTGAAGAAGCTGGTCGCGGCGGGCGGGGTGACCCGGACGTCGCTGGTGAAGGCGATGGCCGACGCGGCGCTCACCGACCTGCGCGCCGAGGACGTGCTGCCGGACCTGCTGAAGGTGATCAACAGCAGTACGGTCACCGACACCACGGCGGCCGCCGCCGTCACCAAGCTCCAGACCTGGCTCACGGCGGGCGGCAAACGCACCGAGACCTCGGCGGGCTCCAAGACGTACGCCAACGCCGACGCCGTGCGGATCCTGGACGCCTGGTGGCCGCTGCTGGTGAAGGCCGAGTTCCAGCCCGGCCTCGGCACCGACCTGTACACCGCGTTCACCAACAACCTCTACATCGACGAGACCCCGTCGGCCGCCCACGGCCCGACCGGATCGCACGCCGGCAGCTCCTTCCAGTACGGCTGGTGGAGCTACGTCGACAAGGACATCCGGTCGGTGCTCGGACAGAGCGTGTCCGGGCCGCTGGCGAAGCAGTACTGCGGCGGGGGCAGCCTCAGCGCCTGCCGGGACATCCTCATCAGCACCCTGAAGACGGCGGCCGGCACCAGCGCGTCCACCGTCTACCCGGGCGACTCGCTGTGCGCGGCGGGCGACCAGTGGTGCGCCGACTCGATCGTCCAGCGCACCCTGGGCGGCATCAAGCACTACAACATCAGCTGGCAGAACCGGCCCACCTTCCAGCAGGTCGTGGAGTACACCTCGCACCGCTGATGCCCGGTGGCGGCGGGGTCACGCAATACGCCCCGCCGCCAGTACCAGCCGGACCAGTTCGGGGTGCACGATGTCGCTGTGCGCCCCGGCCGGCGGGCCACCCCGCCTGACGACCGCCGCCGCGTCGACGTTCACGCACCCCGACGCGGCGAGCGGTCCGCGCAACGCCCCGGCGAGATCGAGCTGTTGGGTGCCCGGTACGCCCTGCACCCCGTCGTGGCCCATCGCCCCCCACTCGGGGCCCAGCGTCCGTCCCAGGTCGACGCCCGCGAACGCGTTGTTCTCGCGCGCCGCCCGCGAGGCCAGCGGATACATCGTGCTCAGTGCCTGGTCGAAGCGGGAGTAGCAGCACACCAGCGGCCCGTCGATCCGGTTCTGCCGGCCGTGCAGCACCCCGCCCTTGCGCGGGTCCTGCGGCAGCCGCGCGGCGAACGCGTAGTGCGAGAAGGCGCCTTGGAGCAGCGTCACCGACTTCACCGTGCGCACCCCGTCCGGCAGCCCGCGCAGCGCGAACGACACCAGCCGGCCGCCGAAACTGTGCCCGACCAGATGCACCCGCACCTTGGGCGCCGCCTTCGCCAACTGCCCGATCACCGGCCCCAGTCCACGCTCCCCGACGGTCCCGGCGCGCCGCTTCATCGCGTAGTACGTCCCCTGCCGCAGCAGCTCCTTCGCGCCCTCCCAGGGGTTGGGCAGCGCGAACCCGGCGTGCTCACCGCCCGGCTGAAGGGTCGTCAGCGCCTGCGCGAACTCGTCGCAGAGCGCCGCCGGGTCCTCGGCCAGCAGCGCGGGCTCGCTGCGCGGGCCGTCCTCCGCGAGCGTGTCCGCCGCGAACAGCGGCTGCGGGCCGTCCGGTGCGGCCTCGACCAGCAGCCGCACCAGCCGCCCGAACTCGTCCAGTTCGGGCCCGGGCCGCCCGTCCAGCATCCGCGCGATCTGTTCGACCACCGTGGTCCGCCCGGGGAACGCCTCCAGCAGTGCGCGCCGGGTGTCCTTGTCGAGCGCCGGCCCCGGTGCCGCCTCCGCCTCCGTGGCCACCACGGACTTGGGGAAGTCCGGGATCGGCTCGTCGCAGAACCGCATCGACGGCCACACCACGCCCACGTACCCGATCTTCGCCTTCGGCGCCAACTCCCGGCAGGGCGCGAGGAACTGGTGGTAGAGCGCGGTCGCGGTCGAGCGGTCGTTGTTCCAGCCGTGCGCGAAGACGACCAGGTCCTTGACGCCCCGCCGGGACACCTCGGTGAGCAGCCGGTCCCGCTCGGCCGCGTCGACGTCCCCGTCCGCGTCGAAGGTCAGCTCCCAGTACGGACTCACCCTCGTCGCCGTCTGGGCAGTTGTCGGTTGTGCCATGACTGTTCCCTTCGTCCCCCGTGATGGTGCTATGTGGGCACATAGTCCTGCTCGAGAGGAGGGATGGCCATACACCGGGACCTATCCGTAGAGAAGGTATTCCTTCCGTGTCCTTCTGAACGCGGCGAGCTCCCGGCGCCAGCCGCCCACCACCTCGTCGGTGCCCGCGCCGGCGTCGATCGCCGTGCGCACGTGCGTGGAGCCGGTGAGCTTGTCGATCCAGTTGTCGGAGCGCCAAGCGAAGCCGCTCCACGCCTTCTTGGCGGTCACCAGCAGCGCGATCCCGGTGCGCACGGGGTCGTACGCGGCCCGGTCGTGCACATGGATCTGCACCCCTCCGACGGTCTTTCCCTGGAACTTGGAGAAGGTCGGCGCGAAGTACGCCTCCCTGAAGCGCACACCGGGCAGGCCGAGTTCGTTCACCGCGGCCGCCCAGCGCCCGTCGAGGCCCTCCGCGCCCAGCAGTTCGAAAGGGCGGGTGGTGCCGCGCCCCTCGGAGAGGTTGGTGCCCTCGAACAGACACGTCCCCGAGTACACCAGGGCGGTGTCGGGCGTCGGCATGTTGGGACTCGGCGGCACCCACGGCAGTGACCAGGCGTCGTAGAACTCCGACCGCCGCCACCCCGTCATCGTCACGGTCTCCAGCGGCACGGGCGCGGTCAGGAACTCCCCGTTGAACAGCCGCGCCAGCTCGGCCACCGTCATCCCGTGCGCCTGCGAGATCGGCTGCCGCCCGACGAAGGTCGCGAACTCCCGGTGCAGCACGGGCCCTTGGGCGGACCGCCCGGACACCGGGTTCGGCCGGTCCAGCACCACGAACCGCTTGCCGGCCAGCTGCGCGGCCTCCATGCAGTCGTAGAGCGTCCAGATGTACGTGTAGAAGCGGGCGCCGACGTCCTGGATGTCGAAGACGACCGTGTCGACGCCGGACGCGGTGAACACGTCGGCGAGAGGCTGACCGCTCTTCAGATACGTGTCGTAGACGGGGAGTCCGGTCGCGGGGTCGTCGTAGCGGCCCTCGGAGCCGCCGGCCTGGGCGGTGCCGCGGAAGCCGTGTTCGGGGCCGAAGACGGCGACCAGGTCCACGCGGTCATCGGCGTGCATGACGTCGACGATGTGCCTGACGTCCCGGGTGACGCCGGTGGGGTTGGTGACCACGCCGACCCGCCGGCCGTCGAGCAGCGCGTAGCCGGACGCGGCCAGGCGCTCGAAGCCGGTACGGAGGGGCCGACGGCCCGGGGCTGTGGAGTTCGGGGCCGTCGGGACCGGGGCCGCCGGGGTCGCCGATGCCGGGGGTGCCGAAGAGGTGAGTGCCGCTGCCGTGGTCGCTGCGAGGAGGGCTCGTCTGGAGGGGCGCATGCGTGCACGGTAAGGGCGCCGCCGCTAGTAGTCGACGGCCATGGGGGAGCCGTGTCGCGACCGCCTGCGTGCCGCCTCCTGAGCCTCCCTCAGTTCGGCGTGCACGGAGCGCAGTTTGTTGCGCACCTGGTTGTGGAGGCTGGTGAACTCGGACTCGGTGATCGTGCCGCGCTGCGCGTCCATGATCTGCCGGTGCACGGGCCCGCTGACCGAGCGTGCCCGGATCACCTCGGCGCTGCCGGCCCCCCGGCCCGGGTCCTCGATGACGTCGATGGCGAAGCTGATCCAGTCCGCCTTGTTGTACGCGCCGCCCGGCATGCCCGGCGACTCGGCCTCCGTCCGCTCGACGATCGCCTCGACGTTCAGCCGGATCGCGTAGCCGAGTCCCAGGAGGCGCTGCCGGAAGTCCCGCAACGCCGTCTCCATGGCCAGCTGTTCCGAGTTGACCGCGTTGGTGCCGACCACCAGGTTCTGGAACACGGTGGGGCCGTTGTCGCCGTCGCCGATGAGATGGCACCACTCGTGCGAGGCGAGCCGCCCGTTCGCGCCGCCCCGGCCGGTCGTCGGCATCATCTGGTGCGCGGCGAACCCGCCCATGGCCGTCGCGGTGTGGCGCCCGGCGGTCGCCCGGTCCACCGTCGGCGGCCGGGACACCCTGGTCTGCCCGCGCGTCCTGCCCTCCGCCTGGGCCTCGTCGGCGAGCGCGTCGAAGCCGCGCCGGCTCAGGAAACGACGCTCGTCCTTGGCCGTCCCGTCCGCGTTGGTGAAGTTCGGGTCGACGACGTTGCGCGTGTAGAAGACGAACGGCTCGCTCGGATCGGTCGGCAGCGGCACCAGCCCCTGGGTGTTCCCGTCGACGCGGTTGTCCGGCCCCAGACCTCGCGCCTGGGCCAGGGAATCGAGGTCCTGGCCGCCCACGTACGCCGGGTTGGGGGCCCAGTAGTCCCCGAAGCGGTAGGTCCGTCCCATCGACCGTCCGCCGGACCCCTTGGGGGTCATCCGGACGATGCGGAAGCGCCGCGCGGTGTCGATCAGCGTGGGACTGTGCCGGACATCGGTGTTGATGATCTCGACGCGGTAGACGTAGAACGAGGTCTGGTACTCCACCTCCCAGCTCTGCTGCAGGGTGCCGCCCCGGCGGCTCGCCGTCGCCCGGGGAAGCGAGGCGGTACGCGGGACCCGCAGTGCGTCCGTGTCGTATCCCTGGCGCTGGGCGGCGTAGGCGTGTTCCGGCGTCCGGACGAGCTGCCCCTCGGCGTCGAACTCCTCGTTCGGCACCCACAGCGCCACGATGTCGTCGATCTGGTCGCGCTGTGCCAGTTGCTCGTCCGCCGTCGCCCGGAGTGGATCCGGGGCCCGGCTGGACCGCATGCGCTGCACCGCCGCTCCGGGCGCGCCCGCGTGCGCGTGCCCCGCGTGGGAGTGCCCGGCGTGCTCGGCGGGCGCGTGCTCCCCGCCCGCGGGGGAGGCGGCGCCCAGGACGCGCGTGGCCTGCTGCTCGGCCTCGCGCTCGAAGCGGTCGCCGGGGTCGGAGACCCGCAGTCCGTCGCCGCGGTCGGTGCCCGCGACCGGGCCCGAGCGCTGCTGGACGACATGGGTCAGCTCATGGGCGAGCGTGTGCCGGTCCGCGCCGCCCTCGCCGATGACGACATGGCTGCCGGAGGTGTAGGCGCGGGCGCCGAGGCCCGCCGCGGACTCCTTGGCCGCCCCGTCGGTGTGCAGACGTACGTCGGAGAAGTCCGTCCCGAAGCGGGACTCCATGTCGGTGCGGGTCGTGGGGTCGAGCGGCTGCCCGGGACCGCGCAGCACGCTGTGCACCGACCGCTGCACGGCCGTCTCACCCGTCTCCCGTGCGCCGTCGTCCGCCGCGCGCTCCCGCTGGAGGGTCTGTCCGACGGCGGTGTTCCCGGCGAGCCGTTGCAGGGCGAGCAGGCCGGTCGGGTCGGCGGACCCCAGCCGTCCGGGGGCGGGAAGCCGGCCGGCGGGGGAGCGGGGCGCGAGCCGCGCCGGGCGGACACCGGCGCCGTCCTGCTCCCGCTCGTGCGAGGGACGCTGCGCCGCCATCAGCTCTCCTGTGCTCGTCCGGACGGGAAGAGTTCATGCTCGACGCTGCCCGAAAGGGAACCGAGAGTCGCCCGGACAGGAAATCGGGCAAACAAGGGGTTCACTTCTCAGGAACGGGTGGCGTGCGGAAGGTGAACAGCACCTCCGGTTCGGACGATTGCGACTGCTCCTCCGCCCCTTCCAGCGACATACCAACCGGTTAGTATGGACCCGCAACAGAGTCGCGGTCATCTAGTCTGGCCGCGCAGCCGAGCCGCAGTCATGAGGAGACCGATGGTGGAAGCCGTTCAGGGTGCCGGTGTGGTTGTGACGGGAGCCGGGGGTGGCATCGGGGCCGCGCTCGCCCGACGGTTCGCCGCCGAAGGAGCCCGGGTCGTCGTCAACGATCTGGACGGGGAACGGGCGAAGGCCGTCGCCGAGGAGATCGGTGGCATCGCCGTGCCGGGGGACGCCTCCGCGATCGTCGGTGCGGCCCGCGACGCGCTCGACGGGAGCATCGACGTCTACTGCGCCAACGCCGGTGTCGGCTTCGAGGGCGGGAACGTCGAGACGGGACTCGACGAGCACGCCTGGGCCGCGTCCTGGGACGTCAACGTCATGGCCCACGTCCGGGCCGCCCATGAGCTGCTGCCGGCCTGGCTGGAGCGCGGCAGCGGACGGTTCGTGTCCACCGTGTCGGCCGCCGGGCTGCTCACCATGATCGGGTCCGCGCCCTACAGCGTCACCAAGCACGGCGCGTACGCCTTCGCCGAGTATCTGTCGCTGACGTACCGGCACCGCGGGATCAAGGTCCACGCGATCTGCCCGCAGGGGGTGCGCACCGACATGCTCGCGGCCACCGGCAGCGCGGGCGACCTGGTGCTGCAGCCGACGGCGATCGAGCCCGAGGAGGTGGCCGCGGCGCTGATCAAGGGCATCGAGGAGGACCGCTTCCTGATCCTGCCGCACCCCGAGGTCGCCCAGTACTACCAGGTCAGGGCCGCCGAGCCGGACCGCTGGCTGAGCAACATGAACCACCTCCAGCAGAAGTGGGAGGCCACGCGGTGACCGCCTCCGGGTACGCGGCCAAGCCCTGGACGGCGCTGCTCAACGATGCGCAGCGCGCCCCGATCGCGCCGCTCGACACCCTGGTGCACGCCCTGGGCCGGGCCGTGACCGAGGCGCCCGACCGGGACTTCCTCGCCTACTTCGACGGCCGCCTCACCTACCGCGAGGTCGACGAGCTGAGCGACTCGGTCGCCGGTTACCTGGCCGAGCGCGGTCTGGAGCGCGGCGACCGGGTGGCGATCCTGCTCCAGAACTCCCCGCACTTCGTGCTCGCCCTGCTGGGCGCGTGGAAGGCGGGGGCCGTGGTGGTGCCGGTCAACCCGATGTACAAGTCGGGGGAGGTCACGCACGTCCTGCGGGACGGCGAGGTCACCGCGCTGATCTGCGCCGACCGGGCCTGGGAGTCGTATCTGCGCGAGACCGTCGCCGACTCGCCGGTGCGGATCGCGCTGACCGCGTGCGAGCTGGACTTCCAGACGCGTGACGACGCGCGCGTGCTGACCTTCGAGCGGCTGCCGCAGGCCGCCGACGCCGACGATCTCGTCACCGTGGCGCGGGCCGGGCACCCGGCGCCGGACGCGCGCGACCTGGCGCCCGCCGACATCGCGCTGATCAGCTACACCTCGGGCACCAGCGGCGCCCCCAAAGGCGCCACCAACACGCACGGCAACATCATGTACAACGCCGAACGGCAGCGGACCGCGCTCGCCCTGCCGGACGGGCCCGTCTACTACGCGCTCGCGCCGCTGTTCCACATCACCGGCATGGTCTGTCAGCTCGGCGCGTGTCTGAACAGCGTCGGCACGCTCGCGCTGACCTACCGCTTCGAGCCGGGGGTCGTGCTGGACGCGTTCGCCGAGCACCGGCCGCTCTACACGGTCGGCCCCTCGACCGCCTTCATGGCGCTGGGCGCCCACCCGGCCGCCACCCCGGACCACTTCGCCTCCTTCACGAACATCTCCAGCGGCGGCGCCCCGGTGCCGCCCGCCCTGGTGGAGAAGTTCCGGGCCGGCTTCGGGCCCTACATCCGCAACGGCTACGGGCTCACCGAGTGCACCGCCCCCTGCGCCTCCGTCCCGCCGCAGCTGGAGGCGCCCGTCGACCCGGTCTCCGGGACGCTGGCCGTGGGGGTCCCGGGCCCCGACACGGTCGTACGGATCGTCGACGAGCAGGGCGCCGAGGTGCCCTTCGGCGAGCAGGGCGAGATCCTCGTGCGCGGGCCGCAGGTCGTGCCCGGCTACTGGCGGCGCCCGGACGAGACCGCCGAGACGTTCCCGGACGGCGAACTGCGCACCGGCGACATCGGGTTCATGGACCCGCAGGGCTGGCTCTACGTCGTCGACCGCAAGAAGGACATGATCAACGCGTCCGGCTTCAAGGTCTGGCCGCGCGAGGTCGAGGACGTCCTCTACACGCACCCGGCGGTGCGTGAGGCGGCCGTCGTCGGGGTGCCCGACGGGTACCGCGGCGAGACCGTCAAGGCGTACATCAGCCTCCGCCCCGGCGCCGACCCGGACCCGGGTGAGCTCGCGGTGTACTGCAAGGAGAGACTGGCCGCCTACAAATACCCGCGGCAGGTCGAGATCCTGCCCGATCTGCCGAAGACGGCGACTGGCAAGATCCTCCGTCGAGAACTGCGTTCCCGCGCGCAGAACAGCAAACAGGCAGACTGAGACACAGCACAAGGCTCGGAAGGCAGGTGGCGGCAGAGTGCCCAGAACCACGGACGGCGACGGTACGCCCGTCCCGCAGCGGCTGCTGGCCGCCGCCACCCGGCTCTTCGCCGAGCAGGGCTACGACCGCACCTCCGTGCAGGAGATCGTCGAGGCGGCCGGCGTCACCAAAGGGGCGTTGTACCACTACTTCGGTTCCAAGGACGACCTCCTGCACGAGGTCTACGCGCGCGTGCTGCGCGTCCAGCAGGAGCGGCTCGACGCCTTCGCGGACGCGGACGAGCCGATCGAGAAGCGGCTGCGGGGTGCGGCGGCGGACGTCGTGGTCACGACCATCGAGAACCTCGACGACGCGATGATCTTCTTCCGCTCCATGCACCATCTCAGCCCTGAGAAGAACAAGCAGGTACGGGCCGAGCGCCGGCGCTACCACGAGCGGTTCCGTGCGCTGGTGGAGGAGGGGCAGGCGGCGGGCGTCTTCTCCACCGCGACCCCGGCGGACCTGGTGGTCGACTACCACTTCGGCTCCGTCCACCACCTCTCCACCTGGTACCGCCCCGACGGCCCGATGGGCGCGCAGGAGGTCGCGGACCACCTGGCGGACCTGCTGCTGCGGGCACTGCGCCCCTGAGCGCCGAGGATGGTTTTCGCCCCCGCCGCCCCTACCCGTCCCATCCTGGGGGCTGCCGCCCCCAGACCCCCGCTTCGGCCCTGAACGGGCCTCGTCCTCAAACGCCGGACGGGCTAAAAGATTCAAGCCCGGGTCCGCACAATCCAGCCCCTCCGGCGTTTGAGGAGCGGGGTCTGGGGCGGAGCCCCAGAAGGATGGGACGGGTAGGGGCGGCGGGGGCGAGGAAAACCCCCCACCAGCCCACGGAGTCACACGTACTGCTTCAACTCCCGCCGCGCCAGCGACCGTTGGTGCACCTCGTCCGGGCCGTCCGCCAGCATCAGGGTGCGGGCGCTCGCGTACAGCTCGGCGAGCGGGAAGTCCTGGCTGACACCACCCGCGCCGTGCAACTGAATCGCACGGTCGAGGATCTCGACGACCGTACGAGGCGTGGCGATCTTGATGGCCTGGATCTCGGTGTGGGCGCCCCTGTTGCCGACGGTGTCCATCATCCAGGCGGTCTTCAGGACCAGCAGCCGCAACTGCTCGACGGCCACGCGCGCGTCCGCGATCCAGTTCTGGACCACACCCTGCTGGGCCAGCGCCTTGCCGAACGCCGTACGGGAGACGGCCCGGCGGCACATCAGCTCGATCGCCCGCTCGGCCATGCCGATCAGCCGCATGCAGTGGTGGATCCGGCCGGGACCGAGCCGGGCCTGGGCGATGGCGAAGCCGCCGCCCTCCTCGCCGATCAGGTTGGACACCGGCACGCGCGCGTGGTCGAAGACGACCTCGGCGTGGCCGCCGTGGCTGTGGTCCTCGTAGCCGAAGACCTGCATGGCGCGCTTGATCGTGACGCCCGGGGTGTCGCGCGGGACCAGGACCATGGACTGCTGGCGGCGGGGGTCCGCGCCGTCCGGGTCGGTCTTGCCCATCACGATGAAGATCTTGCAGTCCGGGTTCATCGCCCCGGAGATGTACCACTTGCGCCCGGTGATGACGTAGTCGTCGCCGTCCCGCTCGATGAGCGTGGTGATGTTCGTGGCGTCCGAGGAGGCCACCTCCGGCTCGGTCATCGCGAACGCCGAGCGGATCTCACCGGCGAGCAGCGGCTCCAGCCACTGCTTCTTCTGCGCGTCGTCGGCGAACTGGGCCAGCACCTCCATGTTGCCGGTGTCCGGTGCCGCGCAATTCAGCGCGGTGGGCGCCAAGTGCGGGGAGCGGCCGGTGATTTCGGCGAGCGGGGCGTACTGGAGGTTGGTCAGCCCCGCGCCGTACTCCGCGTCGGGCAGGAAGAGGTTCCACAGGCCCTGGCGACGGGCCTCGGCCTTCAACTCCTCGACCACGACCGGGGTGTCCCACGGGGAGGCGAGCGCGGCCCGCTGCTCCTCGGCCACCGGCTCGGCCGGGTAGACGTACTCGTCCATGAAGGCGAGCAGCTTGGCGCGCAGTTCCTCGGTGCGCGCGTCGAACGCGAAGTCCATGGCGGATCAGCCTTCCTGAAGGGTGGTCAGGCCGTGCTCGATGAAGACGGGGACCAGGCCGCCGATGCGGTCGAAGCCGCGGCCGACCGTCTGGCCCTGGGTGTAGCGGAAGTGGATGCCCTCCAGGATCACGGCGAGCTTGAACCAGGCGAACGCGGTGTACCAGGAGACGGCCGACACATCCCGCCCGGAGCGCTGCGCGTACCGCTCGATCAGCTCGGCCGGGGCCGGGTGCCCGGGGGCCTCGGCGGTGGTGGAGACGGGCGAGTCCGGCGTGCCGAGCGGCAGGCTGTACATCACCAGCAGACCGAGGTCCGTGAGCGGGTCGCCCAGCGTCGACATCTCCCAGTCGAGGATCGCCGTGATGCGGTCGCCGTCGTCGATCAGGACGTTGTCGAGGCGGTAGTCGCCGTGCACGACCGTCGGCGCGGGGGAGTCGGGCAGCCGGCGCCCGAGCGTCGCGTGCAACTCGTCGATGCCGGCCAGCTCGCGGTTGCGGGACGCGTCCAACTGCTTGCCCCAGCGGCGCAGTTGCCGGTCCAGGAAGCCCTCCGGGCGGCCGAAGTCCGCGAGGCCCACCTCGGCGGGGTCCACCGCGTGCAGCTCGACCAGCGTGTCTACCAGGGACAGCACCGCGCCCCGGGTGCGCTCCGGACCGAGCGGCGCGAGCTGCTCGGCCGTGCGGTAGGGGGTGCCCGCCACGAACTCCATGACGTAGAACGACGCCCCGAGCACCTCGGTGTCCTCGCACAGCAGCACCGGACGCGGTACCGGCACGTCCGTCGGGTGCAGCGCGCTGATCACCCGGTGCTCGCGCTTCATGTCGTGCGCGGTGGCCAGCACATGGCCGAGCGGGGGCCGGCGGACGACCCACTTCGAGGCGCCGTCCGAGACCGCGTAGGTGAGGTTCGACCGTCCGCCCTCGATCAGCCGGCCGGACAGGGGGCCCTGCACCAGGCCGGGCCGCTCGTGGTCGAGCAGTCCGCGCAACCGGTCGAGATCGAGACCTGGCGGGTGGTCGGGACTCATCGGTGCTCCTTACCGGCGCGTGAACAGGACCAGTCCTATGATGCCGACCGGTCGGTATGTCGTCCAGTGTGCGGGGCCAACGTGATCGGGGCCACGATAGGCCGACAGCTCCCCGCCGGGTGCGGCGGGGAGCTGTCGGTGGGTGAATCCAGGCCAGGTCTCGGACGTCGGACGTCGAGCGCCGAGCGTCAGTGGTCGTCCCAGTGCCCGTCGTGCGCGGCGTGCCGGTGGCCGTCGTGGAGGTAGTCGACGTGGTCGCCGTGCAGGACGCTGTCGTGCCCGCAGCCCTCGCCGTGCCGGTGCTCGTGCGTCTCGTGCGCCGCGTGGGTGTCGGCCTCGCACTCGTCGTAGTGGCCGGCGTGCTCGCGGTGCAGGTGACCGTCGTGCGCGTAGTCGACGTGGTCCCCGTGCGGCACCTCGGAGTGTCCGCAGTCCGGGCCGTGGACGTGTGCGTGGGAGGTGTGTTCCAGGTGCTGGGTGGTCATGGTGCTCCCCTTCGGAGTACGGGGTGATGCGGACGTGCGGGCTGGTGCCGGGTGCCGGGTGATGCCGACGGACAGGCTGCCATGCAAACGTCGCATTTCCGGTCATCCGGCGCATCCCGCTTGCGTGGCGTCCGGGTACCCCGGAGGGTCGGTGGCATGAAGGGCATCAGCTACAGCCGGTACGGCGGACCCGAGGTCCTGGAGTACGGAGAGGTCCGCGAGCCAAAGGTCGGCCCGGACGCGGTGCTGGTCAAGGTGCGCGCGGCGGCCGTCAACCCGGTCGACTGGAAGTGCCGCGAGGGATACCTCGACGGCATGCTCGACGCCGTCTTCCCGGTCGTCATCGGCTGGGACGTCTCCGGTGTCGTGGTCCAACCCGGCGTCTCCGTCACGGAGTTCGCCGTCGGCGACGAGGTCATCGGCTACGTCCGCGAGGACTTCCTCTCCCGGGGCACGTTCGCCGAGTACGTCGCCGCGCCGGTGCGCACGCTCGCCCGCAAGCCCCGCAACCTCTCCTTCGAGGAGGCGGCCGGGCTGCCGCTGGTCGGGCTCACCGCCTACCAGGTCCTCTTCAAGGCGCTCCAGGTCAGACGCGGCGAGACCGTCCTGATCCACGCGGCGGCCGGCGGGGTCGGCTCGATCGCCGTCCAGCTCGCCCGGCACCTCGGCGCGCGGGTGATCGGCACGGCGAGCGAGGGCAACCACGACTTCGTGCGCGGACTGGGCGGCGAGCCCGTGACATACGGGGAGGGGCTGGTGGAGCGGGTGCGCGGGCTGGCGCCCGAGGGCGTGGACGCGGTGTTCGACACCGTGGGCGGCGAGGCGCTCAAGGACTCCGCCGTCCTGCTGGCCCCCGAGGGCCGCCTGGCGTCGATCGCCGACGGCGAGGTGCTCGGCTACGGCGGCCGGTACTGCTGGGTCCGCCCGGACGCCGAGGACCTGACCCGGCTGACCGAGCTGGTGGAACAGGGCGTGGTGTCCGTGCACGTGTCGGAGACGTTCCCGCTGGAGCGGGCGGCGGACGCGTACCGGCTGAACCAGGAGGGCCGGACGCGGGGGAAGATCGTGGTGACGGTGGACTGGGAGGCCGAGGAGGGGCTTCCGGAAGAGTCCGAGGGCTAGAAGACGAAGAGTCCGAGGGCTAGAAGACCAGGACCGCTCCGCACACCGCCATGGCCACCGTGCACAGGACCGCCATCGTGGCCTGCAACGGGACGAGCACCGGAGGAGCGTCCCCGGCCGCGAGAACCCGGATGCGCCGGTGGGCGACGAGCAGGAAGCCCAGCCACAGCCCGCAGCACGCGGCACAGGCGACGACCCCGGGTGCGGAGGCGCCGCCGTGCAGAGCCGTCTTCACGGCGAGCACGGCGACGACGGAGCCCGACAGTGTCGTACGCCGCCAGGCGAGGCGGGTCCGCTCGGGCTGAAGCCCGGGATCACGGACCTCGGCGCCGCTCCTGTCGGGACCCTCGACGGAGCTCACCCCTCCCACCCCGCCAGCACGACCACGACCATCACGATGGCCACGACGGCGACGACCACGCTCAGCAGGGCCGGGAAGCGGGACACCGGGAGGTCCTCGTCGTGGCGCATGGCGCGCTCGCAGCGCACCCAGTGGTTGACCGCGCGCAGGGAGCACAGGACGCCGGCCGCGAGCAGCGCGAGGGCGAGGCCGACGCGCCAGCCCCAGCGCAGGTCCGGCAGGAACTGGTCCACCGCGAAGCCGCCGCCGATCAGTGCGAGGGCGGTGCGCAGCCAGGCCAGGAAGGTCCGCTCGTTCGCCAGCGAGAACCGGTAATCAGGGGTGTGGCCGTCCTCGCGGACCTCTTGCGGGGCGAACCACAGCCGGACGTTCCGTGCGAAATCGATCACGGCGTGGACTTTATCGGTCGGCCCACCGGCGGGACGTCCACGGTCATCGGGCGGCCCGGAACGCCTTCAGGCGCTCGTACGCCGCCAGCCCGTCCGGCACCCACTCCCACTCCGTCAGCCGGCGCTCGACCTCCTCGTCCGGCAGGAAGTCGTGCCAGGCCACCTCCTCCACCTGCGGGCTGACCGGCAGTTCGCAGCGGACCTCGTAGACCGCGGACCACCAGCTCTGGCCGGCGCCGTTGTCGTAGAGGAACTTGAAGAGGAACTCGGGGGCGGGCAGGCCGGAGACGCCCAGTTCCTCCTCCGCCTCCCGCAGGGCGGCGGTGTCGTAGGACTCGCCCGCGCCGACCACCCCGCCCACGAACATGTCGTAGAGGGAGGGGAAGACCAGCTTGACGGGGGTGCGGCGGTGGACGAAGAGCCGGCCCTCGGCGTCCCGTGCCTGGATGAAGACGCAGCGGTGGCGCAGGCCCTCGGCGTAGGCCTCGCCGCGGGGCGACTGTCCGATGACCCGGTCGTGCTCGTCGACGATGTCGAGGATCTCGTCAGCAGGGTTCATGCGGCCATCCAAGCAGGCGCCCGGATGCCGGTACGGTCGGCCTCGTCGTCAGTTCGGCTGGAGGTCCCGTACCCGCTCCGGCTTGCCCGCGCCGCTCGGCATCGCCGGGTGCAGGCCGAGCAGGACGATGCCCACGACGATCGCCGCGAGCCCGGCCGCCTCCCAGGCCAGCGCCCCGGTGTCGGTGCGCAGCCGGTCGCCCAGGAAGCCGACCCCGCAGATGATGCCGGCCAGCGGCTGGGCCGCGGTCAGGGCGGGCAGCGACATGCGCAGGGGGGCCGTCTCGAAGGCGCTCTGGACCAGGACCAGGCCCGTGACGCCGAGCGCGAGCACGGCGTACGGCTGCCAGGTGGTCAGCGTCTCGGCGATGCCGTCCTCGGAGAAGTGCTGGCCGCTCACCCGGGTGAGGGCGTCCTGGAGGCCGTAGAGCAGGCCCGCGGCCAGGGCCAGCAGGACCGGGCCCGAGCTGAGGCGTGAGCGCTTGGCGTAGGTGGTGAGCAGCAGGGCCAGGCCCAGCATCGCGCCGATGATCAGCCAGTGCCGCATCGGGTCGGTGACCGCGGAGCCGCCGCGCGGCTCGCCCGCCACGATGAAGGCGGTGACGCCGCCCGCGAGCAGGGCGAGCCCCGCCCAGCCCTGCCGGCCCAGCGGCTGCCTGGTCTGCCTGCGGGAGAGGGTGAGCGCGAACAGGAGGTTCGTGGCGAGCAGGGGCTCCACCAGGGAGACCTCGCCCTGGCCCAGCGCGATCGCGCCCAGGACCATGCCGGCCACCATCAGGCCGATGCCGCCCAGCCAGCGGGGCACCTTCATCAGGTCGAGGAGCAGCCGCGGCGACAGGAAGTCGCTCAGTGGTGCCTGCTGGGCCGCGTTCTGCTGGAGCACGAACCCGAAGCCGAGGCAACAGGCCGCACTCACGGCGAGAATCAGAACCAGAAGCGACACGCTGCGTACCTCGATGGATTCGGTCGGGCCACGGGCCACGGGCTGCGTAGTGGCCGACTGTAGCGTCCCCGCGAGCGGAGTGCCCCTGCGAGTACCCGGAAACGGGGAGTTGCCTCGGTCACGGTGCCGGGTCGGGGGCGAAGGCCGCGGCATGACCGTTTTGCCATGGTGCGGTGCGGACGCGCGGTGCGCCATGGCGTACGCCACACGGATGACGGGCAAGAGGGCGCTGACGTGCGTATGTGAGAGAACGGTGAATCACAAGTGCCCCATCTGTGACGGTAGTTGACGGAGGTTACAAAAACTCGGCACTTGACGGAAAGCGTTGGGTCCCGGTTTGCTGTGCGTGATCAGTTGACGGCAATCCGAAACCTTGACGACGAGCGCGTCGCGTGAGGAAGTCCCGCGGTGTCTCCACCCCCGCCACCCCTCGGTCGGGGCCGCAAGCGTGCGGCCCAGGCACTGGACGCGGCCCTCGACGACGCCGAACTCGTCGCCACGCGCGCCTCGTTGGCCCAGGGCCGCTGGCAGGCCGCGCGCTCCCTGCTGGTCCAGACGGGCGACGACTGGGACCGCCGCGGCCACCGCGTCACCGTCCTCGCCCTGGAGTCCTACAGCGCCGCCTGGTCCCGGGACTGGCTGCTGGCCGAACCGGACTCCGCCGACGCCGCCGTCCTGCTCGCGCTCTCCCTGGTGCAGCGCGCCCTGCTGGGCAAGGAGAAGATCGCCAAGGCCCAGAAGGCCTGCCGGGACGCCGTCGCCCTCGCCCCCGCCGACCCCACCCCCTGGCTCGGCCTGCTCATGCTGGCCTGCGCGGGCGGCACCGACGAGGAGACCGAGCAGCTCTTCGACGAGGTCCGCAGCCGGCACGCCGACCACCACCACGGCCACCACCTGATGGTCGCCCGCCTCGCCGAGCGCCGCGCCATCGCGGGACCCGACCCGCTGCACGAGGTCTACGACTTCGCCAACTGGGCCGCCGAGCAGGCCCCCGCCGACTCACCGCTGGCGATCCTGCCGGTGATCGCGCACGCCGAGCGCTACCGCGTACTCGCCCTCGCCGGTCACGAACCGGCCGATCCGGTTGCCTCGGGCCACTGGAGCGGGCGCCGGGCCCGGCAGGTGATGAAGGCCGCCTTCGACTGGTGGCTGGAGTGGGAGCAGGAGGGCCACCCGCGCCGCCTGGTCGACCTCAACTTCCTCGCCCACGCCAAGGTCTGCGAGGGCCGCGGCGCCGAGGCCACCGCCCTGTTCCACCGCATCGGCGAGCACCCCACCACGGCCCCGTGGTCCTACCCCGACCGCGATCCCCTCTCCGCCTTCCGAGCCGCGCGCGACCGGGCGCTCGGCTCGGTGTGACATCCCCCGACTTCGACCTAAGGACGCAATCTCGATGACCACGGGCAGTTCCAGCGCGAGCAGATCCGCCGCCGACGGCATCAGTACGTTCAAGGGGCAGGAGCGCGCGCTGCGCGCCGACCGCCTCGGCACGGGGGGCCTGCTGCTCTCCGTGCTCGCCGCGACCGCCCCCCTCATGGTGGTCGCTGGTGTCATGCCCACCACATTCGCGGTGATGGGCATCGTCGGACAACCGCTCCTCTTCGTCCTCCTCGGCGTGGTGCTGATCCTCTTCAGCGTCGGCTACGCCGAGATGAGCCGGCACGTCCACAACGCCGGCGCCTTCTACGCGTACATCTCCCGCGGCCTGGGCGGCACCGCCGGAGCGGGCGCCGCCCTGGTGGCCCTGGTCGCCTACAACGCCCTCCAGGTCGGCATCTACGGCATCTTCGGCTTCGAGGTCTCCGGGCTCTTCGACACCTACGCCGACCTGACCGTCGCCTGGTGGATACCGGCGCTGGTGGCCGTGGCCGTCGTCGGCGCGCTGGGCTGGCTGAAGATCGACGTCAACGCGCGCGTGCTGGGCGTCCTGCTGGTCGTCGAGGTGGCCCTCGTGGTGATCTTCGACATCGCGGCGATCGGCGACCCGGCCAAGGAGGGCCTGTCGCTGCACGCCTTCAACCCGGACACGCTCAGCGGCGCCGGCGTCGGCACCGCGCTCTGCTTCTGCATCGCGGCCTTCCTCGGCTTCGAGCAGGCCCCGGTGTACGCGGAGGAGACCAGCCGGCCGCACATCCTGGTGCCGCGCGTGATGTTCTTCGCGGTCGGCGGCGTCGCCGTCTTCTTCGCCGTCAGCAGCTGGGCGCTGACCGTCGCCGCCGGACCGTCCCAGGTCGTGGGGGTGGCCCAGAAGGAGAGCGCCGGGATGCTCTTCACGCTGACCGACGCCCGGCTCGGCGGCACCTTCACCGACGCGCTGCACATCCTGTTCGTGACCGGCATGTTCGCCGCCCTGCTCAGCTTCCACAACGTCGTCGCCCGCTACACCTTCGCCATGGGCCGCGAGGGCCTGCTGCCGCGCACCTTCGGCCGCACCACCGGCACCAGCGGCGCGCCCGGCACGGGCTCCCTGCTCCAGACGGTCGTCGCCGCCGTCATCGTGATCGTCTTCGCGATCGCCGACGACAAGCCCACCGGCGACCCGACCGAGCCGGTCCTGCACCTGTTCACCTGGTTCGGCAACATCGGCGCCCTCGGCGTGATCGTGCTGATGGCCGCCGCCTCCGTGTCGGTCATCGTCTTCTTCGCCCGCCGCGGGGCCGTGGCCGCCCAGGCCTGGCGCCTGGTCACCTCCGCGCTCGCCGCCATTGCCCTGCTGGTGATCGCCGGCTACACGGTCAAGGACTTCGACGTCCTGGTCGGCGCGGGCCCCGACTCGTCCCTGAGCTGGGTGCTGCCCGGCATCATCGGCCTGGCCCTGGTCGTCGGCCTGGTCCAGGGCCTGGTCCTGCGCTCCCGCGCCCCCGAGCAGCACGCCCGCATCGGTCTGGGCAACGAGGCGTTCCAGCTGGACAAGGCGGCGAGCGAGACCCCGTAGGCCTCGGGCGTCCGGTCCCCGTAGGGCTTCGGAGCCCGGTCCCCGGTTCTGAGAGACCGGTAAGAACTCATTACGGAACTCTGACGAGCACCCGCGATTCCTCGCCCCGCAGGGGTCGCGGGTGTTCGAATGGGTGGGTGAACCCCGAACAACCCGAGGAGCCCACGGCGTCGGTGCCTCCCGAGGAGCGCGGTACCCCGATCGGGCGCCGGGTCCTGCTCGGCACCATCGGTCTCGGCGCCCTCGGCGTGATCACCGCGCCCACCCTCCAGCGCGGTCTGGAGGGATTCCTCGGCAGCGCGGCCGAGAAGGACCCGACCGGCCTGACCGGACTGCTCCCCAACGGCGGCGGCTTCCGCTACTACTCGGTCACCTCGTCCGTGCCGCACAAGAACGCCACGAACTACCGCCTGACCGTCGACGGCCTCGTCGACACCCCGAAGACGTACACGCTCGACGACCTGCGCGCGCTGCCGCAGACCCGGCTGGTCAAGGACGTCCAGTGCGTCACCGGCTGGCGGGTGCCGGACACGCCGTTCGAGGGGGTGCGGCTGTCCCGGCTGCTGGACGCCGCGGGCGTGCGCGCCAAGGCCGGGGCGGTGCGCTTCAGCTGCTTCGACGGCGCCTACACCGAGAGCCTCACCCTCGACCAGGCCCGCCGCTCCGACATCCTGGTCGCGCTGCGCATGCAGGACAAGGACATCGGCCACAACCACGGCGGCCCGGTCCGCCTCTACGTGGCGCCGATGTACTTCTACAAGTCCGCCAAGTGGCTGTCCGGCATCACCGTCACCGAGGACGTGCGGCCCGGCTACTGGGAAGAGCGCGGATACGACGTCGACGCCTGGGTCGGCCGTTCGAACGGACGGGACGATGACCCTACGACCTGACACGGCCGCGCCGCCGTCCGCAGACGTCCGCCGGTTCGGCGCGGCGCAGCGCTGGGTGCACCGCACGACGGCCGCGCTGATGGGCGTGTGCGTGGTGACGGCGGCCTTCCTCTACATCCCCGAGTTCGCCGAACTCGTCGGCCGCCGCGAACTGGTGGTGCGCGTGCACGAGTTGTCCGGGGTCGCGCTGCCCGTGCCCCTCCTGGTGGGCCTGGTCTCCCGCGCCTTCCGCGCCGACCTCGGCCACCTCAACCGCTTCGGCCCGCACGACCGGACCTGGCTGCGCGCGGCCCTGCACCGGGACAAGCGGCGCTCGGTGCGACCGGCCGCCAAGTTCAACGCCGGGCAGAAGGTCTACGCCGCCTGGATCGCCGGGGCGACCCTGGTGATGCTCGGCACCGGTCTGCTGATGTGGTTCACCCATCTCACGCCGATCCAGTGGCGCACCAGCGCGACCTTCGTCCACGACTGGCTCGCCCTCACCATCGGCATCGTCCTGGGCGGCCACATCGGCATGGCCCTGGGCGACCCGGAGGCCCGCCGGGGCCTACGGACGGGCTCGGTGAGCCGGGAGTGGGCGGACCGGGAACACCCCCTGTGGCGACCTTGACGCCGGATCCGGGCTGACGGACGGGAGCCCGCCGGGGGCGACCACGGTGAAGGCGTCCGGCAGCCGCGCCTCGGTGCCGCCGTACCGGACCACCACGTCCACCTTCCGCGGATAGCCCTCGAAGCCCGGCACCACGACCGCCAGCACCATCCGGTCGCCCGTCTGCGACACCATCACCAGGGGCCCGGGCACCTGCACACCGCCGATGAACAGGCTGCCGTACCGCAGCAGTTCGACGTGCTCGAAGTACGTCCCGCGCAGCTCGATCCCGACCATCTCGCCCGGCAGCGCCTCGCCGTCACCGCCGGTCTCCGTCCCGGAGACCTCGTACGCGCAGGCGGGCGCGGCACCCGTCGGCGCCTTCAGCCGCACGGTGGCGGCCGGGTGGCGCCGGTGGAAGTCGAGGAGCCCGCCGAGTACGGCGTAGGCGGCCCGGCCCTTGCAGGTGTCGGCCTTGTCCGCCAGGGCCGCGTAGTCCCGGGCGGCCGTGTCCCAGCTGCCGCCCCGCTCGCCCTGCACGGCAAGACAGGCGGCGGCGAGGCCGCGCAGCAGCCGCCACTGCGGGTCCGTCGCCCGGGAGCCCAGGTCGAGGCCGGCCCGGCACTGGTCGGGAGCGGTGAGCCGGTCGTAGCCGCCGGACGGGTCGGCGATGCCGTCCTGGTCGGGCGAACGGGGACCCGGCGGGAGCCACGCGGGCGCCTGGAGAACCACCTTGCGCGTGGGCGAGGGCGCGGCGGCGGGGGACGTCGGCGTGGGCGTCCGGCTGTGGTGGATGGTGGGGCCCGGAATCGCCGTCGCGCTCGCCGCGCCGGCGGGCGAGGGCCGTACGGGGGTGGCGGAGCCGCTCGGCGCCGAGGCACGGTCGCCCGGGCCGGCCGAAGGACCGGAGGAGACGGTTGTGCTGTCGCCGCCCCCTCTGTCCGCGGAACCACTTCCGTCACTGGTCACGGCAGCCACGGCCACCGCCACGGCTCCGACCAGGAGCAGCCCCGAGATACGGACCCCGAGGGAAACCGCCATCATGCCCCCCGACACGGTTACCCCCCGGGAGTCACCCCGGGGGTCCCCTCATGATGAGGCCGAGTGCGCCCCCGGGGGAAGCCGAATCGGGCCCCGAATCAAGCCCTGAATCAAGCCCCGAAGTCCAGCAGGACCTTGCAGGACCGGGCGCGGTCGGCAGCCAGCTCGAAGGCCGACTCCGCCTCCCGGACCGGTACCACCGCGCTGACCAGCGCGTCGAACGCCGGCTCGGCGGCCAGCAGACGCAGCGCCTCGTCGAACTCGCCGTCGAACCGGAACGCCCCGCGCAGCTCGATCTCCCGGCTCACGACCAGGTTCCCCGCGAACGGACTCGGCCCCGGCGGCAGCATCCCGAGCTGCACGACGACCCCGCCGCGCCGCACCAGCCGCAGACAGGTCTCCAGACCCGCGGCCACCCCGGACGCCTCCACGGCCACGTCCACCTCGTCCGGCCACCCAGCGTCGTCCGGATCGTCGGCCCGTACGAGGGTGTCGGCGCCGGCGTGCCGTGCGTACTCCAGGGCGGCCGGGAGGATGTCGGTGGCCGTCACCCGGGCGGCACCGGCCGCCTTGGCCGCCGCGACGACCAGACAGCCGATGGGCCCGGCGCCGGTCACGAGGACGTGCCTGCCCTCGACGTCACCGGCCCGGCGCACGGCGTGCAGGGCGACGGACAGCGGTTCGGCGAGGGCGGCCCGGCACAGCTCCAGGTCCGCCGGGAGCGGCCTCAACTGCTCGGCGGGGACCACCACTTGGGCCGCGAAGCCGCCCTGTACGTGCGGGTAGCGGGCCGCGCTGCCGAGGTAGCGGGTGTCCCGGCAGACGTTCCGGCGTCCGGCCACGCACTCCGGGCACACCCCGCACGGGGTCGCAGGGTGCACGGCGACAGGCGTACCGACAGCGGGACTCGAGGCCTCGGGGGAGCCGTACGCGAGGACCGTGCCCACCACCTCGTGGCCCAGCAGCATCGGTTCCTTCAGGCGGAAGTCGCCGACCCCGCCGTGCCGCCAGTAGTGCAGGTCGGAGCCGCAGACCCCGCCGTAGCGGACCGCGACCAGCGCCTGCCCGGGGCCGGGCTCGGGGACCGGCAGCTCCTCGACGCGCAGATCGCCCTGACCGTGGATCACACAACCGAACATCTCTCGCGGTCCCTTCACAGCACGCTCGTCATGCCGCCGTCGACGTACAGGATCTGGCCGCTGACGAAGTCCGCGGCGGGCGAGGCGAGGAAGAGCACCCCGCCGACCAGGTCCTCGGTGGTGCCCCAGCGGCCGGCCGGGGTGCGACGGCGCACCCAGGCGCTGAACTCCTCGTCCTGGACCAGGGGTTGGGTGAGTTCGGTCTCGATGTAGCCGGGGCCCAGGCCGTTGACCTGCACACCGCTCGGGCCCCAGTCGGCGCACATGCCCTTGGTGAGCATCTTCAGCGCGCCCTTGGTGGCCGAGTAGGGCGCGATGCCGGGGCGGACCACCTCGCTCTGGAGCGAGCAGATGTTGACGATCTTCCCGTGGCCGCGTTCCGTCATCCGGCGGGCCGCCTCGCGGCCGACCAGGAACGCGCTGGTGAGGTTGGTGTCGATGATGCGGTGCCAGTCGGAGTCGGTGAACTCCAGGAGCGGGGCCCGCAGTTGCATGCCCGCGTTGTTCACCAGGATGTCCAGCGGGCCGACCCGCTCCTCGATGTCCGCGATACCGGCGGCCACCGACGGGCCGTCGGTCACGTCGAAGACGGCGGTGTGGACGTCACCGGGCAGGTCGGCCGCCGCCTTGGTGAGCCGGTCGGCGTCCCGCCCGTTGAGGACCACCGTGCAGCCCGCCTCCGCCAGACCCCGGGCGAGGGCGAGGCCGATACCCCGGCTGGAGCCGGTGACCAGGGCTGTGCGGCCGCTGATGTCGAACAGGGGGTGACTCATTGCCGTACTCCTGTTTCCGTACCGCTAGATGATCAGGGAGAGCAGCAGGACCAGGCCGCCGGCGACCACCGAGATGATCGTCTCCATGACGGACCAGGTCTTGAGCGTCTGGCCGACGCTCAGCCCGAAGTACTCCTTCACCAGCCAGAACCCGGCGTCGTTGACATGGCTGAAGAAGAGCGAGCCGGCGCCGATGGCCAGGACCAGCAGGGCGGTGTGGGCGGTCGACATGTCGGCCGCGAGCGGGGCGACCAGGCCGGCCGCCGAGACCGTCGCCACCGTCGCCGAACCGGTCGCCAGACGGATGCCCACCGCGATCAGCCAGGCGAGCAGCAGCGCGGGGATCGACCAGTCCTTGGAGATGTCCAGGATCATCTGGCCGACGCCCGAGTCGATCAGCGTCTGCTTGAAGCCACCGCCCGCGGCGACGATCAGCAGGATGCCCGCGATGGGCATCAGGCCCTTGTCGACGGTCTCGGTGATCCGCTCCTTGGTGAACCCGGCGGGCCGGCCCAGCGTGAAGATGGCGACGATCACGGCGGCGAGCAGGGCGATCAGCGGGGAGCCGATGACGTCGAAGACGCGCTGGGTGCGGTTGTCGGGGTCGTCCACGACGATGTCGACCAGCGCTTTGGACAGCATCAGCACGACCGGCAGCAGGACGGTGGCCAGGGTGGCGCCGAAGCTCGGGCGCCCCTTCAGCTCCTCGGAGGCGCGCGGCGGCAGCATCCGTTCGGGGACGGGGACGTCCACCCAGCGGGCGGCGACCTTCGAGAACAGCGGACCGGCGATGATCACCGTCGGGATGGCGACCAGGATGCCCAGCGCCAGGGTCACGCCCAGGTTGGCGTGGACCGCGTCGATCGCGACCAGCGGGCCGGGGTGCGGCGGGATCAGACCGTGCATCACGGACAGACCGGCCAGCGCCGGGATGCCGATGCGCATCAGCGAGTAGTTGCCGCGCTTGGCGACGATCAGCACGACCGGGATCAGCAGCACGATGCCGACCTCGAAGAAGAGCGGCAGCCCGATCACCGAGGCGATCAGCACCATCGCCCACGGCATCGCCCGCCCGCTCGCCTTCGCGAGGATCGTGTCGACGATCTGGTCCGCGCCGCCGGAGTCGGCCAGCAGCTTGCCGAGGATCGCGCCCAGGGCGATCAGCACGCCCACGCTCGCGACCGTGGAGCCGAGCCCGGTGGTGAAGCTGGTGATGACCTTGTCCAGCGGGGCGCCCGCGACGGCGCCGAGCACCAGCGAGCCGATGGTCAGGGACAGGAAGGCGTGCAGTTTGAACAGGGTGATGAGCACGACGATGACGGCGATGCCCACCAGGACGGCGATGCCGAGCTGAGCGTGTCCGGCCGAGGTGATCGGCTCGGGGGCGTCCGCTGCCAGCAACTCGACGCTGAGTCTGGTCACGGTGGTTTCCCTCGGGGTTACGGGGTGGTCGGTTCAGGGAGGGTCGACAGGGCCTGTACGGCCCGTTCGGTGATCTCCTCGGGGCTGCCGGTGACGTCCACGTCGACGCCCGCCTCGTCCGCCTGGAGCGGCTGGAGCGTGGCGAACTGGGAGTCGAGCAGCGCGGTCGGCATGAAGTGGCCCTGCCGGTGGGACATCCGGTCCTCGATGAGGGCGCGGTCGCCGGTCAGATGGACGAAGACGACATCGGGGGCGGCGGCGCGCAGCCGGTCGCGGTAGGACCGCTTCAGCGCCGAGCTGCTGACCACCCCGCCGAGTCCGGCCCGCCCGTGCGCCCAGGTGCCGATGGCGTCGAGCCACGGCCACCGGTCGTCGTCGTCGAGCGGGTGACCGGCCGACATCTTGGCGATGTTGGCCGGCGGGTGGAAGTCGTCGCCCTCGGCGTACGGGACGCCGAGACGCGCCGCGAGCAGGGGGCCGATGGTGGTCTTGCCGGTGCCTGCGACACCCATGACCACGACGACGTGGGGGGCCCTCATCGCTACCTCGCTGTCCTCTTCGCTGTCTGCTCGGTCTTCTTCGACACCTGGACGACAACGGGCGTCGACCACGATGAAACCGATTAGGTACGACGAATTCAAGAGTCTGTGACAAATAAGTCTGACTTTTTGGTTCCGTGACGCGGCCCGTACGCTGAGTGCATGAGCACCACGGGCCGGGGCCTGCACGGCCGAGTACTGGACACCCTCGGTCCCGCCATCACCGCCGGCGAGTACCCCCCGGGCAGCGTTCTGCGCACGGACGAGCTGGCCCAGCGTTTCGACGTGTCGAGGTCCGTGATGCGGGAGGCGGTCCGGGTGCTGGAATCCATGCACCTGGTCGCGTCGCGCCGGCGGGTGGGCGTCACGGTGCGCCCCAAGGCCGAGTGGAACGTCTACGACCCGCAGGTCATCCGCTGGCGGCTGGCCGGCGCCGACCGCCCCCACCAGCTGCGCTCACTGACCGTCCTGCGCTCGGCGATCGAGCCGGTCGCGGCGGCCCTGGCCGCGAAGTTCGCCACCGCGGAGCAGTGCGCGGAACTCACCGAGTGCGCGATCGGCATGGTCGCCAACTCGCGCGGCCACAAGCTGGAGGACTACCTCGTCCACGACGTGGCCTTCCACCGGGTGATCCTCGCCGCGTCCGGCAACGAGATGTTCGCCCGCCTCGGAGACGTCGTCGCCGAGGTCCTCGCGGGCCGCACCCACCACGAGGTCATGTTCGAGGACCCCGACCCGGCCGCCGTCACCCTCCACGTCCAGGTCGCCGAGGCCGTCCGCGAGGGCGACGCGGCCCGCGCGGAGTCGCTGACCCGCGAGATCACCGTGGGCGCGCTGCATGAACTGGACATCCTGGCGCCCTAGTCGGGAGCCGACGGCTCGGGGCGGGGGATCAGTCCAGGAACTCCCCGTCCACGTACACCCACGCCCCCTCGACCCGCTCGAACCGGCTGCGCTCGTGCAGCGACCCGCCCTTGAACGACGCCCGGAACGTCACGGTCCCGGTGCTGTGGAAGGCCGTACCGTCCGCCGTCCCCAGGATCTCCAGGCCGGTCCAGCGCAGGGCGGGGTCGAGGTCGAGCCGGGCGGGACGGGTGCGCGGGTGCCAAGTGCGCCGCAGGTACTCCTCGTCGAGCTTCACGAAAGCGGCGTACCGTGACCGCATCAGGGTCTCGGCGGTCGGCGCCGCGGCCTCGCCTCGATGGAAGCGACCGCAGCAGGAGTCGTACGGGTCCTGGAGACCGCACGGGCACGAGGGGCTCGGAGCAGGGGCGGAGGCGCGCCCCCGCCGGGAGTTCGAGGTACGTCGGGACATGCCCGTCATTCTCCCCGCTGTGCCGGCTACGCCGGTTCCGCGTTGGTCGGCGGGTGGGTCGGGCGGGCCGGGATCCGGCTCTCCAGGCGCGGCAGCGGGGGCAGGCGCGTGCCGTGCACCCACGCGGCGAACAGGTCGTCCAGCGGTTCGCTCGCGTAGCGCGCCGCGTGGGCCGCGAAGGTCGCCGTCGTCACCGAGCCGCCCCGGTGCAGCGCGACCCAGCCGCGCAGCATGCGGAAGAACGCGTCGTCGCCCAGCGCACAGCGCAGCGCGTGCAGGGTCAGGCCGCCGCGCTCGTAGAGCCGGTCGTCGAACATCGACTTGCGGCCCGGGTCGGCCAGCCGCAGGTCCTTCGGCATCGAGGCCACCAAACGGTGCGCGGCGGCGGCCAGTTGCTGTGCGCCGGGCCCGCCGGAGCGCTCCGACCACAGCCACTCGGCGTACTTGGCGAAGCCCTCGTTGAGCCAGATGTGCCGCCAGTCCGCGATGGACACGCTGTTGCCGAACCACTGGTGGGCCAGCTCGTGCGCGACCAGCCGCTCCGAACCCCGGGCCCCGTCCACGTGGTTGGCGCCGAACAGCGACAACCCCTGTGCCTCGACGGGGACATCGAGCTCCTCGTCCGTCACCACCACCGCGTACTCGTCGAACGGGTAGGGCCCGAACAGCTCCTGGAACAGCTCCATCATCTGCGGCTGCCGCGCGAAGTCCCGGGAGAACTGCGGCAGCAGGTGCGCCGGGATGTGCCCGTGCTGCGGCACCCCGCCCGGACCCGGGTCGCCCAGCAGCACCGTCTCGTACTTGCCGATCGCCAGGCCCACCAGATAGCTGGAGGTCGGTGCCGCCTGCTCGTAGACCCAGGTGGTCGTCGACGCCCTCGTCGTCCGGGTCAGCAGCCGCCCGCCCGCCACCACCGCGTACGCGGACGGTGTCGTGATCGAGATCTGGTAGGAGGCCTTGTCGGCGGGCCGGTCGTTGCACGGGTACCAGGACGGCGCGCCGATCGGCTGGCTCGCCACCAGCGCCCCGTCCTCCAGTTCCTCCCAGCCGAGGCCGCCCCAGGGGCTGTTCACCGGCTTGGGGTTGCCCGCCCAGTGCACCTCGACCGTGAAGGCCGCGCCCGGCCGTACCGGCTTGGCGGGGCGCACCCGCAGCCGGCCGCCGCGGTGCGTGTAGTGCGCCTGCCGGCCGTCGACCCGGACCCGGCCGATCTTGAAGTCGGCCAGGTTGAGCTGGAGTTCGGGCAGCGCCGAACGGCCCGCTATGGCGTTGATCCGGGCCGCCCCCGCCAGGCGGTTGGGGCCAGGGCGGTAGTCCAGCGTGAGTTCGTAGCGGTGCACCCGGTAACGGGCATCGCCGTTGGCCGGGAAGTACGGGTCCGGACCCACTGACTGCTGAACTGCCACTGCCGCTTCTGCTCCCTGCGCTGCGCTGCCACTCGGTGCCGTCGGTGCCTCGCTCACCGACTCCGAGTGACCCGCGCTCAGGGGCGCCATGCCTCGATCGGGTTGCCCAGCCAGCGGGTGTCGTCCGGGACGGACTCCGAGGCCATGACGAGCGACGCGGGACCCAGCGTGGTGCGGGCCCCGATCGTGCTGCCGGGCAGCACGATCCCGCCAGGGCCCAGCGTGGCGCCCTCACGGAGAACAACAGTATCCGTCCGCAAGATCCGGTCGTGGAAGAGGTGAGTCTGCAGCACGCAGCCACGGTTCACCGTGGTCGCGTCCTCCAGGGTCACCAGGTCGGTCTCGGGCAGCCAGTAGCTCTCCACCCAGACGCCCTTGCCGATCCGGGCGCCCAGGCCCCGCAGCCACGCGGTCAGCACCGGCGTGCCCGGTACGGAACCGGCCAGCCAGGGCACGGCCACGACCTCGACGAAGGTGTCCGCCAGCTCGTTGCGCCACACGTAGCCGCTCCACAGCGGGTGCTCACCGGTGTGGTGGCGGCCCACCAGCAGCCACTTGGCGACGATCGACAGGAGCCCGGCCGCGGCGCCGGCGGCGAGCAGGACGAGACCGGACAGCAGCGGGGCCCAGGGCCCGAGCAGGCACAGCAGCGCCACCGTGCCGGCCGCCAGCGCGGCCGAGCAGAACACCGGCACGATCCGGCACAGCTCCACCAGACCGCGGGCCCACAGCAGCCGGGCCGGCGGGTCGTAGGTCCGGCTCTGGTCGCCGGCGGAGGTGTTGCGCGGCAGTTTCACCGGCGGCAGGCCGAGATACGAGCTGCCCTTCTTCGCCTTCTTCGGCGTCGCCGACAGCACGCCCACCAGACCGCCGTCCGGCACGCTGCGACCCGGCGCGGTCATTCCCGAGTTCCCGAGGAACGCCCGCCGCCCGATCTCCGCGCGCCCGATCGTCATCCAGCCGCCGCCCAGTTCGTACGGCGCGGTCAGGGTGTCGTCGGCCAGGAACGCGCCCTCGCCGACCGTGGTCAGACTCGGCAGCGCGAGGACCGTGGAGACCTCGGCGCCGCGCCCGATGCGCATGCCGAGCAGCCGCAGCCACACCGGCGTGACCAACCCGGCGTACAGCGGGAACAGGGTCTCGCGGGAGCGGTCCATCAGCTGCGTGACCGTCCAGGCCTGCCAGCCGATCCGGCTGTGCGTCGGGTGCGTGCCCTCCCGCAGCCCCAGGCTCAGCAGCCGCACGCCGACCAGGATCAGCAGCGCGTACGCCAGACCGAAGGCCAGCGTGGCCGGGACGAGGGCGAGCGCGGCACCCTTCACGGGCGCGTCCGCGTCGACGAGCGCCTGTGCCACGAGGAACGCGGCCCCGCCCGCCAGCAGCGGCAGCGCGGTCAGCACGAGGCCGGTCAGGCCGTACATCACGCGCCAGTACGTGCCCTTCTGCGGCCGCTCCTTGGGCCAGTTCCGCTTGGCCTTGCCGAGCTTGACGGCGGGCGCGCCGGCCCAGCGCTGACCGGTGGGGATCTGACCGGTGACCGCGGAACCGGGGGCCACCTCGGCCCGCTTGCCCACGCGGGCGCCCGGGAAGAGCATGCTGCGGGTGCCGACGACGGCGTGCGCGCCGACCTTGACCTGGCCGATCTCCAGGCGGTCGCCGTCCAGCCACCAGCCGGACAGATCGACCTCGGACTCCACGGCCGCGCCCCGGCCCAGCTTGAGCATGCCGGTGACCGGCGGCAGCGAGTGCAGGTCGACGTCCTGGCCGACCTTGGCGCCCAGCGCCCGCGCGTACCGCTCCAGCCAGGACCCGGTCAGCGAGGTCGCCCCGCTGAACTCGGCCAGCCGCTCGGCCGTCCACAGCCGCAGATGCACACTCCCGCCACGCTCGTAGCGGCCGGGCTGCACGCCCCGCAGCAGCAGCCGCGCGCCGCCCGCGGCGATCGCGAGCCGGCCGGGCGGGCTGAACAGCAGCGCGGCACCGGCCACGAGCAGCCACCAGGGGGCGGTCGGCAGCCAGGAGTAGGCGGGCAGCAGGTTCCCGGCGGCGGCGAGCGCCACCGTCCAGCGCAGCCCGAGGAGGGTGTACAGCGGCAGGAGCAGCAGGGTCTGGATCACCTTGGCGCGGGTCGGTACCGGGGCGATCGTGCGCCGGGCGCCGTCGTCCTGGGAGGACTCCTCCAGGTGACGGGCCAGCTTGCGCAGGGTGGGCTGCTGGTAGATGTCGAGGACGGCCGCGCTCGGGTAGCGGGTGCGCAGCCGGGTGGTCAGCAGGGCGGCGGCCAGGCTGGAGCCGCCGATAGCGAAGAAGTCGTCACGGGCGCTGCCCACGGGGATGCCGAGGACCTCGGTCCACTGCTCCGCGAGCCAGGCCTCGGTGCCGTAGAGCTGCTCGGCCGGACCGCCGGTGGTCTCCAGACCTTCCAGCGGCCAGGGCAGGGCGTTGCGGTCGACCTTGCCGGAGGTGCGGGTGGGCAGGTCCTCGACCGGGGCGATCAGCGGGACCAGCGCGGCGGGCAGCTCGGCCCGCAGCTTCTCCACGGCGGTGGCGTGGTCCCAGCCCTCCTGGGTGACGACATAGCCGACCAGGAGCTGGTTGCCGCTGCGCGCGGTGCGTACGGCGGCCGCCGCGCCCGCGACGCCGGGCAGCGCCTGGAGGGCCGCGTCCACCTCGCCGAGCTCGATCCGGCGCCCGCCGAGCTTGATCTGCTCGTCGGCGCGCCCGAGGAAGATCAGCCCCTCCGGCTCCGCCTTGACCAGGTCACCACTGCGGTACGCCCGCTCCCAGCCCAGCGAGTCCAGGGGCGCGTACTTCTCCGCGTCCTTCTCGGCGTCGAGGTACCGGGCCAGGCCCACCCCGCCGATCACCAGCTGTCCGGTGGAGCCCATCGGGACGGGCTCGCCGGCCTCGTCCACCACGGCCAGCTCCCAGCCGTTCAGCGGCAGCCCGATGCGGATCGGCTCGTCGCCGGTCATCAGCGAGGCACAGGCGACGACGGTCGCCTCGGTGGGTCCGTACGTGTTCCAGACCTCGCGCCCCTCCGTCACCAGGCGCTGCACCAGCTCGGGCGGGCAGGCCTCGCCGCCGAAGATCAGCAGCCGTACCTCGTTGAGGGCCTCGGGCTCCCACAGGGAGGCGAGGGTCGGGACCGTGGAGACCACGGTGATCTCCTGCTCGACCAGCCAGGGGCCGAGGTCGGCGCCGCTGCGCACCTGGGAGCGGGGCACCGGCACCAGACAGGCGCCGTAGCGCCACGCCAGCCACATCTCCTCGCAGGACGCGTCGAAGGCGACCGACAGGCCCGCCATGACCCGGTCACCGGGACCGATCGGGTCGTCGGCCAGGAACAGCGCGGCCTCCGCGTCCACGAACGCGGCGGCGCTGCGGTGGCTGACCGCCACGCCCTTGGGCTTGCCGGTGGAACCGGAGGTGAAGATGATCCACGCGTCGTGCTCGACACCGGGCCGCCGGGCCGGGACCTCGCTGCGGCCATGGACGGTCAGCTCGTGCCCGGCGCCGACGACGGCCCGCACCTCGGCCTCGCCGAACACCAGCTCGGCCCGCTCGTCCGGGTCCTCGGCGTCCACCGGGACATAGGCGGCACCGGCCGCCAGGACGGCGAGGATCGCCACATAGAGGTCGTTGGTACCGGACGGGACACGGACACCCACACGGTCACCGAGACCGACCCCGGCCGCGCCCAGGTCACGGCGCAGCCGCTCGACCTCTATGGCCAGCGCACGGTAGGTCAGCCGGGTCGTCCCGTCGTCGAGCGCGAGCTCGTCGGGGTAGGAGCGGACGGACGCGTCGAAGACGTCGACCAGGGTGCGCGGTGAGGCCGCCTGGCCTCCCGAGAATCGTGCCTTGTTGCCGAGCTGCTCGCGGATTTCGTCCTCGAGCAGGCCGAGAGCACTGCTCTCGTGTGTGGCTGCCATCGGGTCCTCGCGTATCGTTCCCGGAACGCCGGGGCGCTGGCGGGCCCGCAGGGTTGCCTGGGGTTGTCCGGTTCCAGCTCGGTTAACAAGCAGGAAATTTTAGTACGACGCTAGGTTCCCGCACCGTGACCGGCCACTCAGGACACCTGATCAGGGGGCGTCCGGGGTCCATTCGGGCTCCGGTGACCTGGGGTTCTTCACTCCCGGGAGAGATGGCACACACTGTGCGTGAAGTGGCCCTTTCCGGTACCGAAAAGGGCACTCAACGCGGCTGCGGAGCCCGCCGGGCCAACAGCACCGACGCGAGCACGGCGGCACCGAACGAGACGCCCGCGACCACCCACAGCGCGCTGTGCACACCCGCGGTGAACGCCTCCGCGACGGCGTCCGTGATCTGCGGAGTCGACCGGCCGGACGCGCTGCCGCCGTCCCGGGCGACCGCCACCACCTGGTCGATCACCGGGGCAGGCAGCCGGTGTTCGGCCAGCCGCTCCGGCAGCACGCCGAGGAAGCGGACCGCGAGCACCGCCCCCAACACCGCCGTCGCCAGCACCGAACCGACCTGCCGGAACGCCGTCACCGCCGACGAGGCCGCGCCCATCTGCGGACCCTCCACCACCTCGAACGCGGCGGCCGTGGACGGAGCCACCACCAATCCGCTCCCCAGCCCGGCCAGGACGAGACCCAGCGCGGTCACCGCGTAGCTCCCGTCCGGCTCCTGACGCAGCAGCACCAGCGCCGCGACCGTGGTCAGCAGCGAACCCGCCGCCAGCAGCCGGCCCGCGCGTATCCGCCCGGCGAGACGCTGCGCCGACGCCGTGGCCGCCACGAAGGCGAGCATCGCGGGCAGCAGCCGTATCCCGGTGCCCAAGGGGCCGAACTCGCGGACGCGTTGCAGGAAGAGGACCTCCAGGAAGACGACACCGACGAACACGAACAGGGCTGCCGCGGCGACGCACAGGGCCGCCGTGTAGCGGGAGTTGGCCATCATGCGGACGTCCAGCATCGGGACGGCCCGGCGGCGCTCCGTGCGCACCAGCATGGTCAGGGCGACGGCGGCCACCGCGAGCACGATGACGACGACCGGATCGTCGTAGCCCGCCCGGCCGCCCACCGCGATGCCGTAGACCAGCGTCGACAGTCCGAGCACCGCCCAGAACTGGCCCGGCAGGTCCAGCGGTCGGTCGGGTACGCGGGAGTCCGTGACCGCGCGCAGGGTGACGAGGACGGTGATCACCGCGAGCGGTGTGTTGACCAGGTACACCGCGCGCCAGTCGAAGGACTGGAGCAGCACGCCGCCGAGCAGCGGGCCGACGGCCAGGCCGACGCCCGAGACCGACACCCAGACGGAGATGTACCGCAGCATGCGCGGCAGATCGACGAAGAACGTCGTCGTGATCAGGGCCAGCGAGGTGGGCAGCACCAGGGCACCGCCCAGACCGCTGATCCCGCGGCCGACCAGCACCTGCGGATAGCCCTGCGCCGACGCCACCACCAGGGAACCCGCGGCGATCAGCACCACGCCGGCGAGGAACACCCGGCGCCTGCCCAGCCGTTCGCCCAGCGCCCCGCCCGACAGCACACAGGCCGCGACCACCAGGGTGTACGTGCTCGACACCCAGCTCAGGTCGGCCGGCGCCACCTCCATGTCGACCTGGAGCGCGCGCAGCGTGGAGATGGCCGCGGTCACCTCGATGAACGACATGAAGAGGCCGAGACAGGCGGCGAGCAGGACGAGACGGGCGTGCGGGACGACGGGCGGGGTGGGTGCGGGTCCGGACTCCGTGCCGTCCGACTCCGCCGAGACCGTGCTCATGCCGACCGGGTCTCCTTCTCCGCCTGGTCGGCCAGGCGGCGCTGCGCCTCGTCCCAGGTGATCGGCAGCTGATCGCGCTCGGCGTTCCAGAACACGAACACCGAACCCTTCATCCCCGGCCGCAGCCCCCGCACGCTCTTCGCGTGCGGGTCGGTGCTGTTGAAGGTGTTCAGGGCCTCCTGGTCCCGCCAGGCCGACAGCGTCCAGAACGTCTTCTTCAGCGGCTCGGCGCGCAGCGAGGCACCGAGCAGGCCGGGCGACCTGCGGACCTGCTGGAAGATCACCAGGGACAGTAAGAAGAACCGGGGCACGCCGAGCAGCGAGCGCAGCTCCAGCCGGGATGCCATGACCAGCGGCGGCCCGGCGGGCTCACCGCCGTCGGCCCCGTCCTTCGCGGTGCCGGGCATCCACGGAATCGTCGGCATGAAAGATCTCCCCTCGGCGGTGCTGCGTCGCCGGTTCCACGGCGGTCATTCATAAGAGTCCGCAGGCAGGTGTTTCCGTACACCCCCGGAGGGGTGAATTCCCGACGTTCCCGCTGGGGCGTGCGGAGCGTGCGGAGTTGTCGCGGGGGGCGCGCCCGGCGCCCGGTCGCTCCCGCAGAGCGCCGGACCGACCGGATCAGGACAGTCCGCTCGGGCCCCCATCGAATGCCTCGATAGGGCAAGTCCGCCCGCCGATGGGTCGATTGACCCCGTTTTCCGGCCAGGCCTACGGTTCCTTCTGCGCCGTCCACCGGGCAACTCCGCGGACTGCCACCCCACTTCAGAGGTATCAGCCCTCTGCGCATCGGCCGTCGCTCCACGTGCCCCATCCCGCCACGTGACCGTTCCCGAGAACTGTTCGAGCCGAGGTGCAGCCCTGCCATGACCACCCGTGTCGCTGTCGTCGGAGCCGGAATATCCGGCCTCTCCGCCGCCCATCACCTGCCGGACGACGTCGAAGTCACCGTGTACGAGAGCCAGCACCGTCCCGGCGGCCACGCCCTCACCGTGGAGGTCGACGAGAACGGCCGGACGATCGGCGTCGACACGGCCTTCGTGGTCTTCAACGCCCGTACCTACCCGGAGCTGACCGCCTTCTTCGAGAAGCTCGGCGTGACCGCGCTGGACCACACCGGCGGGTTCGACTTCTTCGACCTGGACCGCGGACTCGACTACGGCACCCGGGAGTTCGAGCTCTCCGAGGACGAGATCGCCGCCCGCTACCCGGCCGACTTCCTCCCGCTGTGGCGGGACGCCGAACGCTTCCACCGCGAGGCGCCCCGGGACTTCCTGCGCAAGCGCACCGACCTCTCCCTGGGCGACTACCTGGACCGCGGCGGCTACACCGACGCCTTCAAGTACGGCTACGTCGTCCTGCTCGCCACCGCCGTCTGGTCGGTGCCCGCCGAGCTGATCTGGGAGATGCCCGCGACCACGGTGATCGCCTTCTTCATGTCCCACGACCCCGGCGGCCTCGGCGGCCGTTCGGTGGCGTGGAAGACCGTGGGCGGCGGCAGCATCGAGTACGTCCGCCGGGTCGTCGCCGGCGTCAACGGCAAGGTCCGCACCGGCGCCGAGGTCACCCGCGTCCGCGAGGACGAGGACGGAGTCGTCGTCGCCACCGCCGCCGGCGAGGAGCGCTACGACCTCGCCGTGCTCGCCGCGCACGCCGACCAGACCCTCGCCGTCCTGGAACACCCCACCCAGCTCCAGGCGAAGATCCTGCGCAAGGTCCGCTACAGCGAGACCACCGCGATCCTGCACACCGACCCCTCCAGCATGCCGCCCGACCGCGCCCGCTGGCAGAGCTGGAACTACGGCGTGAAGACGGTCGACGGACGCCCCCGCACCTGGGTCGCCTACTACATGAACTCCCTCCAGGGCTTCACGGCCGAGCGCGACTACTTCGTCACCCTCGACTCGCCGATCGCCCCGCGCGACGAACTCGTCATCCGCGAACTGCCGTTCACGCACCCGGTCATCGACCTGGAGGTGCGCGCCATGCAGCGCACGATCTACGACGTCAACGCGCCCGGCGGCCGGATCAAGCTGGCCGGCTCCTACTTCCACGCGCCGCGCATCGGCGTCGACCTCATCGGCTCCCACGAGGCCGGATTCGTCTCCGGGCGGCTGGCGGCCGAGGCCGTCACCCGCGAACTGCACCACCAAGCCAACCGCACAGCGAAGTGAGGGGAATCTCCATGCAGCGTGTCACCGCCGACGAAGCCCGGCTCTGGCTGGTCGAGAAGCTCGCGGTCCGGCTCGGCGTCGACAAGGAACAGATCGACGCGGAGCGGTACTTCGACGAGTTCGACCTCGACTCCACGGAGGCGCTGATCCTCGCGGGCGAACTGGAGAAGTGGCTCGGCTTCGAACTGGAGGCCACCGCGCTCTGGTACCACCCGACGATCGCCGCCCTGTCCGAGCACATCGCCGAGGAGAGCGACCGCCATGTCGCGACGGCCTGACACGGCCGTCGCGGACCGGCGGTCCCTGCGGCGCCCACTGCTGACGGCGCTGGGGACCGCCGCGGGCCCGACCGCCCGCACGGTCTGCGCCGTCCACCCGGGCGCGCTGCCGCCGACCATCTGGCAGGACCTCGTCGCGAGGCTGCCCGAGGACAGCGCACCGCACCTGTGCGACCTCGGCAACGTCCCCGCGTACGCGATGGCCGCCCTCGACCCGACCGCACCCGTGCCCGGCGTCCGCGAACTCGCCGCGCAGTGCCTGGCCGAACTCACCGCGGCCGGACTCACGGAGCGTCAACTCCATCTGATCGGCTGGTCGTTCGGGGGAGTCGTCGCCTACGAGATCGCCGCCCAGCTGGCGGCTCAGGGCCGCGGCGACGTCGTGGACGCGCTCGTCGTCCTCGACTCCATCGCGCCGGTCGCCGCCTTCCAGCCCGCCGACGACGCCCTGAAACCGACCCTGCTGCTCGACTGGTTCGCGATGTACCTGGGCGCCAAGCGGGGCCGTCGGTTCGCCTTCGTGCCCACCGACGAGGACGACCTCGCCACCCTGCTCGCCGCCGCGACCGCACAGGGCCTGCTGCCCGCGGACACGCAGGAGGCGGGCCTGCGCAAGCTGTTCACCGCCTTCCACGCCGGGCTCGTCCGCAACAACCGCTGCACCGCCGGTTATCTGCCCGACCCGCTCGACCGCACCATCACGCTCGTCAAGCCCGAGGGCTCGCTGCTGCCCGCCAGCCCCGACCTCGGCTGGTCCGAGCTGAGCGGCCGGCCCCTGCGCCAACTGGCCGTCCCCGGCGACCACTACACGCTGCTCGGCGAACCGGAGACGGTCGCCGCGCTGGCCGCCCTGCTCGCCGCGCCGCCCACTGCCCCGCCCCAGGCGGACTGAACACCCGTCCGCCCCCACCCGACCCGCAGACACAGAGCACCAGCGGAGGAACACCGTGCAGCACTCACGTCTGGCCGAGACACCGATCGCGATCGTCGGGTTGGCGGGCCTCTTCCCCAAGTCGCGCGACCTGCGCGAGTTCTGGCACAACATCGTGGACGCCGAGGACTGCATCGAGGACGTTCCCGAGAGCCACTGGAACACCGCGGACTACTACGACCCGGACCCGGCGGCCGAGGACAAGACCTACGTCCGGCGCGGCGGCTTCCTGCCCGAGATCCCCTTCAACCCCATGGAGTTCGGGCTCCCGCCCAACACCCTTGAGGTCACCGACATCCTCCAACTGCTCTCCCTGACCGTGGCACGGGATGTACTGCGCGACGCGGGCGCCGACCAGAGCAACTGGTACGACGCCTCCCGCACGGGCGTGATCCTCGGCATCACCGGCGCCAACTCCCTCACCCAGCCGCTCTCCGCGCGCCTGCAGACCCCGGTCCTCAAGGAGGTCGTGCGCAGCGTCGGACTGAGCGAGGCGGACGCGGAGGAGATCGCGCAGCGGTTCAAGAAGGCGTACATCCCCTGGGAGGAGAACTCCTTCCCCGGCATGCTCGGCAACGTCGTCGCCGGCCGGATCGCCAACCGCTTCGACCTCGGCGGCACCAACTGCACCGTCGACGCGGCCTGCGCCAGCTCCCTCGCGGCCGTCAAGCTCGCGGTGAGCGAACTCATCGAGGGCCGCGCCGACATGATGATCACCGGCGGCTGCGACGCCGAGAACACGATCCTCATGTACATGTGCTTCAGCAAGACCCCGGCGTTCTCGAAGACCCAGCAGATCCGCCCCTTCGACGAGTCCGCCGACGGCACACTGATCGGCGAGGGCATCGGCATGCTGGCGCTCAAGCGCCTCGCCGACGCCGAACGCGACGGCGACCGCATCTACTCCGTGCTGCGCGGCATCGGCACCTCCAGCGACGGCCGCTTCAAGAGCATCTACGCCCCGCGCGCCGAGGGCCAGCAACTCGCCCTGCGCCGCGCCTACGAGGACGCCGACGTGCCCGTCTCCGCCATCGAACTCTTCGAGGCGCACGGCACCGGCACGGCGGTCGGCGACCACACCGAACTCGCCGCCCTCTCCTCGGTCGTCTCGGCCGGCAACGACGACCACGGCTACGCCGCCATCGGCAGCGTCAAGTCCCAGATCGGGCACACCAAGGCCGCCGCGGGCGCCGCGAGCCTCATCAAGCTCTCCCTCGCCCTGCACCAGAAGGTCCTGCCGCCCACCATCAACGTCGAGACCCCCAGCGACGCCCTCGACCCCACCACCACCCCGTTCTACGTCAACACCGAGGCACGCCCGTGGGTGCTGGACCCGGCACGCGACAAACGCCGGGCCGCCGTCTCCTCGTTCGGCTTCGGCGGCACCAACTTCCACATGGTCCTCGAGGAGCACGACGACACCGACGCCAAGACCCTGGGCCCGGTGGTCCGTTGGGGCCTGTGGCACGCGGCGGGCCCCGAGGCGCTCGCCCTGCGCATCGAGAACGGCGCCGCCACCGACGAGTCCGGCGCGATCCCCGCCTCCGACGCCCGCATCGGCATCGTCGCCCGCAGCGACGCCGAGTTCGCCGAACTGCGCGACACGGCGGTCGAGTTGCTGCGCGCCCGCCCCGACGCCCCCCAGTGGCAGCACCCCAAGGGCATCACCTACCGCCGCCAGGCACTGCCCACCTCGGTGAAGGCGGCCGCCGTCTTCGCCGGCCAGGGCAGCCAGTACGTCGGCATGGGCCGCCGGGCCGCCATCGCGCTGCCGCCCCTGCGCGCCGCGTTCGACCGGGCCAACCGGCTGACCGAGGGCCCCGACACCCTCGCCCGCACGGTCTTCCCGCCGCCCGCCTTCAGCGACACGGTCCGCGGCGAGCAGGAAACCGCCCTGCGCCGCACCGACTTCGCCCAGCCCGCCATCGGCGCGCTCTCCGCGGGCCAGTACACCTGGCTGCGCGAACTCGGCTTCCGCGCCGACGGCGTCATCGGCCACAGCTTCGGCGAACTCACCGCGCTGTGGGCGGCCGGCGCCCTCGACGACGAGCAGTTCGCCCGGCTCGCCCGCGCCCGCGGCACGTCGATGGCCCCGCCCGAGCACGCCCCCGCCGACTTCGACCCGGGCGCCATGGCCGCCATCCGCGCCTCGCTCTCCGACGTCCAGGCCCTGGTCGCCACCTACCGCAACGTGGCCATCTGCAACATCAACGCCCCCGGCCAGATCGTCGTCGGCGGCCCCACTGACGAGATCGACCGCCTGGTCGCCGACGTCTCGGGCCGCCGCATCCCCGCCAAGCGACTGCCGGTCTCGGCCGCCTTCCACACCGGGTTCGTCGCCCACGCGGCGGACGCGTTCCGGCAGGCCGTGGAGTCGACCGGGCTGGAAGCCCCTCGGATCCCCGTCTACGCCAACACCCCCGGCTCGTCCTACGGCACGGACCCCGCGGCCAACCGCCGCACCCTCGTGGACCAGTTGCTCCAGCCCGTCGACTTCGTCTCCGGCATCGAGAAGATGTACGCGGACGGATTCCGCGTCTTCGTCGAGTTCGGACCCAAGCGGGTGCTGACCGACCTCGTCGACCGCATCCTCGAAGGCCGCACGGACGTCGTGACCCTCGCGGTGGACGGTGGCCCCTCGAAGGACAGCGAGGTCTCCCTCAAGCGCGCGGCGATCGAACTGGCCGTCCTCGGCCTGCCGCTCGTCGGCTTCGACGACCGCGTGGAGCCCCGGCGTGAACAGGCGCCCCGCAAGGGCATGACGATTCCGCTGCGCGGCATCAACTACGTGACCCAGGAACGGCGTTCGGCGTACCGGGAGGCGCTGTCGGAGCCGCTGGCCCTGACGGCGGCCGCCTCCGCTGCCCCTGCGGACGGCACTGACGGCATCGAATCCGCCGTACGTGAAGGGCTCGGCCTCCAGGCGGAGATCCTCACCGCGCACGTGGACACGGTGCACGCGTCGGTGCGCTCCCTGGAGGAGTCGGTACGGGCGGGCGGGCACCCCGACACGGAGGCGGCACTGGCTCTCATACGGGAGCAGGGGGCCACGATCGGGGCGGCTCATGAGCGGTCGACGCGGCTGCTGTTGGAGGCGTTGCGGGGGGCGGCGGTCGAGGAGAGGGCCGTTGTGGAGGAGGCGGTTGTCGAGGCGGAGGTCGTTGAGGAGGAGGTTGTCGAGGAGCGGGTTGTCGAGGTCGAGGCGGTTGTGCCGGAGCCCGTACCCGAGCCAGAGCCCGTACCTGAACCTGCCCCTGTCGCCAGCTCCTCCATCCCCGCAGGCGTGATGGATGCGCTGTTGGGTGCGGTGGCGGAGAAGACGGGTTATCCGGTGGAGATGTTGGAGCCGGGGATGGATGTCGAGGCCGACTTGGGCATCGACTCGATCAAGCGGGTGCAGATTCTCGGGGCGTTGCAGGAGTCGTACCCGGTCTCCGAAGACGTTGATCCGGAGGTGCTGGCGGAGCTGCGGACCCTGGATGACATTGCCGGGTTCCTTGCTTCCACGATCCCTGCGGAGGCGGGTCCAGAGCCGACTCCTGAGCCCGTCGCTCCGCTGCCTGAGCCCGCTCCCGTGGCCAACTCGGCTGTGGCCGCTGGCGTGATGGACGCTCTGCTCGGTGCGGTGGCGGAGAAGACGGGTTACCCGGTGGAGATGCTGGAGCCGGGGATGGATGTCGAGGCCGACTTGGGCATCGACTCGATCAAGCGGGTCCAGATTCTCGGCGCCTTGCAGGAGTCGTATCCGGTCTCCGAGGACGTCGATCCCGAAGTGCTCGCGGAACTGCGGACGTTGGATGACATCGCCGGCTTCCTGGCCTCAACGGTGACCACCGAAGCAACTCCCGCACCGCCACCTGCTCCCGCGTCTATCCCTGAGCCCGCTCCCGTGGCCAACTCTGCTGTGGCCGCTGGCGTGATGGATGCGCTGTTGGGTGCTGTGGCGGAGAAGACCGGCTACCCGGTGGAGATGCTGGAGCCGGGGATGGATGTCGAGGCCGACTTGGGCATCGACTCCATCAAGCGGGTCCAGATTCTCGGCGCCTTGCAGGAGTCGTACCCGGTTTCGGAAGACGTCGACCCGGAAGTGCTCGCGGAACTGCGGACGTTGGACGACATCGCCGGCTTCCTCGCCTCCACGGTGTCCGCCCCCGCGACGTCTCCCCAGCCCACCACTCCCACCACCCCCCTCGCCATCACCTACCCGCCCACCCCCGGAATCGGCCGCACCTACGCCGACGTCACGGAGATCGCCCCGCCTCACACCCTCGTCGGTGCCTACGCGGAGACCCGTACCGCCGTTGTCGTGGACGACGGGTCCCTGTTGACGCGGCCGCTCGCCGGGGCGTTGCGCGGGGACGGGTGGCGGGTCGAGGTCGTGTCGTTGCCCGGGGTGGACAACGTCGTGGCCGAGGCGGACGCCCAGCGGCGGCTGGTGAGTTGGGACGAGGGGGAGCTCGCCGCGAACCTGACCGGCGGGCGGGTCGACCTCGTCGTACAGATGGCGGCCGCGGCCGGGCCGGAGTGGGCCGAGGGGACGCGACGCCTCGAGCACTGCCTGTTGGTCGCCAAGAACAGCCTGGCCGCGTTGAAGGCCGTGGCCGCGCAGGGGACCCGGGCCGGGTTCGTCGCGGTCACGCGGCTCGACGGGGCGAGCGGGTATCGCGGTGCCGGAGACGCCTCGCCGCTGCTCGGCGGGGTCGCCGGGCTGGTGAAGACGCTCGCGATCGAGGTGCCCGAACTCTTCGTCCGTACCGTCGACTTCGCGCCGGAGCTGGCGCTGACCACGGTCGGTGCCCGGTTCCTCGGCGAGATCGACGACCTGTCCCGCGCGTACACCGATGTGGCGCACGACGGCGCCGGACGTCGTACCGTCGCCCTCGCCGCCGAACCGCACCAGGCACGCGCCGCGGCCGTCCCGGAGATCACCGCGGACGACCTGTTGGTGGTCACCGGCGGAGCCCGCGGGATCACCGCCGACTGCCTGCACGCGCTCGTCTCGGCGCGGCCGGCCGGGCTGTTGCTGCTCGGCCGCAGCCGGCCCGCACCCGAGCCCGAGTGGGCCGTCGGCACCGAGGGTCCCGCGCTGCGCGGGCTGATCGCGCGGCGCGCGGCACAGGGCGGACAGAAGCCCAACCCCCGTGCCGTGGAAGCCGAGTTCAGGGAGATCACCGCATCCCGTGAGATCTCCGCGAACCTCGCCCGGCTCACCGCCACCGGCGCCCGCGTCGAGTACCTCACCGTCGACATCACCGACGCCGCCGAGACCCGCCGCGTGCTGACGCCGTACGCCGGTCGCGTGACCGGTGTCGTGCACGGGGCCGGCGTACTGGCCGACCGGCTCGTCGCGCAGAAGTCCGCCGACGAGATCCGCCGGGTGCTGGCGACCAAGCTGCTCGGACTCGGCAATGTGCTCGATGTCCTGCGCGGGATCGCGGAGTTGCGGCACCTGGTGCTGTTCTCCTCCGTCGCCGGGTTCTTCGGCAACCGCGGACAGTCCGACTACGCTATGGCGAACGAGGCGCTGAACCGGATCGCCGTACGGCTGAAGCGGGAACTGCCCACCGCGCGCGTCACCGCGATGAACTGGGGCGCCTGGGACGGCGGGATGGTCTCCGACGACCTGCGGGCCATGTTCGCGCAGCGCGGGATCGCGCTGGTGCCGCTGACGACCGGCGCGGGCATGTTCGCCGAGCAGTTCACGGCCGGGCACGCGCACGACACCGTGATCGTCACCGGCCCGCTCACCCCGCTGTCCGCGCCGCCCGAGACGCAGGGCGCCGGGCTCACCCCGCTGGTGGTCGACCGGACCCTGTCCGACCTGGTCGACGAACCGCTGCTGACCGACCACACCATCGGCGACCGACGGGTGCTGCCCGCCACGGCGGCCCTCGGTGTGCTGGCCAACGCGATCGAGACGGCGACCGGTGAGACCGTCACCGGGGCGAGCGGGTTCAAGGTGTTCAAGGGCGTCTCCTGGGACGAGCCCGACGGGCAGCGGCCCCAGCGGCTGCGGCTGGCCGTCGAGCCCGCCGCGGGCGGGACCGGAGTCGACGTACTCGCCTCCTCCGTGGACAGCGGCGGACGCAGCCGGCCCGCGTACAGCGTCCGGCTGAGCACCGGCGCCGCCGGGCCGCGGCCCGCGGACCGCACCGATCTGGTGGCCCTGGCCGGAAGTTCGGCCGGCCGCGACGCGGCTCCGCTGTACCGCGACGGCACGCTCTTCCACGGGCCCTCGCTGCGCGGACTGCGCTCGGTGCTGTCGGTCGACGAGCAACGGCTGCTGGTCCGGGCCCGGTTGGCCGACTCCCGTCCCGCGCACGGCGGTTACCACGGGCGGCTGCACAGCCCGGTCCTCGCCGATCTGTTGCTCCAGGCCGTGCTGGTCTGGGTGCGCGAGCGGCGCGGGCGGGCCTGCCTGCCCATGGAGATCGGCCGCCTGAGCCTGTTCGAACCGCTGCCCTCCGACGGGGACTTCCTGATCGCCGTCGAGGACATCAGGCCAGGCCGGACCGGTGTGACCTGCACGGTGACCGCGCTCGATCCGCGAGGCCGGGTGCTGGCGGTCCTGCGGGACGTGGTCGCGGTCGAGGACGCGGAACTGGAGAGCCGGTTCCGGCAGCCGGGCCGGGCCGCGGTCTCGGTCTGACGACGCTCGGAGGCTGATCGGTCATGGGCAAGTACGCGATCGTCGGACTGTCGTGCCTCTTTCCGGGGGCGGCCACGCCGGACACCTACTGGAACAACCTGATGGGCGCGGTGGATTCGCGCACCGAGGGCGGCGAGCGGATCTTCGGGCACGATCCGGCGGCCGAGGACGAGAACGCGGACCGGCACCGCATCTACTGCACGCGCGGCGGGTTCGTCGATGCCGTGCCGGACCTCGACCCGGCCGCGTACGCACTGCCCGCCGACTATCTGGCCGGCCTGGACCGCTCGTTCCACTGGGCGCTCCGGGTCGCCGACAACGCCCTGGCCGACGCGGGTGTATCCCCCGCTGCCGCGGCCGGCCGGGGAGTCGGGCGGAGGACCGGCGTGGTGTTCGGGAACTACCCGTTCCCCACGCCGTCCTCCGGCCGCACAGCGGGGAAGCTGTGGGACGCCGCGGTCTACGAGGGCCTCGCGGCGGCCGGCTTCCCCGCGGCCGGGCTGCCGTCCTGTGCGGAGGACGGCGGCCCGGCCAGGGGTGGGGGAGAGGGGGACGCCCTTTCCTCCACCGGCTCCAACAGCATGTCCGGCGCCCGCAGTTCAGGCGATCCCCGCAACCCCGCCGACGCCCACAACCTCTGGCCCGGCGGTCTGCCCGCCCACGTCGTGGCCGCCGCCCTCGGGCTCGACGGTCCGCGCCACACGCTCGACGCGGCCTGCTCGTCGGCCCTCTACGCGATCCAACTCGCCTGCGCCCAACTGGCCACCGGCGGAGCGGACCTGATGCTGGCCGGCGGGGTCTGCGCGCCCGACCCGACCGTCATCCACCTCTCCTTCTCCGACCTGCACGCCTATCCGCCGGACGGCTTCAGCCAGCCCTTCGACGCCCGTTCCAAGGGCATCATCACCGGGCAGGGCGCCGCCATGGTCGCCCTGAAGCGGCTCGCCGACGCCCGGCGCGACGGCGACCGGGTGTACGCCGTGATCGACTCGGTCTCGCTCGGCAACGACGGCCCCGGCAAACACCTGCTCGCCCCGAACGTCACCGGCCAGCTCGCCGCCTACGAACTCGCCTACCGCGACGCGGGCATCGAGCCGCACGACGTCCAGTACGTCGAGTGCCACGCCACCGGCACCCCGCTCGGCGACCGCACCGAACTCGACGGCGTGGAACGCTACTTCGGGCGCGGCCCGCTGCTCGGCTCGGTCAAGGGCAACATCGGTCACCTGCTGACCGCGGCCGGCATGAGCAGCCTGGTCAAGGTCGTCCTCGCGCTCGGCCGGGGCGTCATCCCGCCGACCACCGGCGTGGCCGAACCGCTGCCCGGCACGGTGGCGGACCGCGTCGTCCGCGAACCCACGCCCTGGCCGGCCACCGACGGCATACGCCGGGCCGCCGTCTCGGCGTTCGGCTTCGGCGGTACCAACGCGCATGTCGTCCTGTCGGAGCCGGAGCAGGTCGCGGGGCCCGCCGACGAAGACACCGAGCGCACGAAGCCGCCGACGCTCGCGATCATCGGGATGGGCGCCCACTTCGGCTCCTTCAGCACGCTCGACGCGTTCGAGCGGGCGGGGTACGAAGGCCTGAGCGGCGTACGGGAGTTGCCGCCGAACCGGTGGCGCGGGTTCGAGTCGGCGCCTGACGGGCCCCTCGAACGGGCCGGGCTGGCCCACGACTTGGTGCCGAAGGCGGCCTACCTCGACGGGTTCGAGGCCGACGCCACCTCCTACCGCATCCCGCCCAACGACCTCGACCACTTCAACCAGCAGCACCTGCTGATGATGCGGGTCGCCGAGGAGGCCCTGAAGGACGCCGGGTACGAGCGTCCCGGGCCCGGGGCCAAGGGGCGGCGGGTCGCCGTCGTCCTCGGCATGGAGATGGAGCCCAGCGCGGAGGGCCACGGCGCCCGGTACGCGCTCGGCCGCAAGCTCGCCGCCTGGTGCGCGGCGGCCGGACTCGACCCCACGGACGAGCAGTTGGCCGCGCTGACCAAGGCCGCCCGGAACGGCATCCACGACTCCATCGAGGCCAACGAGGTCCTCAGCTACATCGGCAACATCATGGCCGCGCGGATCTCCTCCCTGTGGAACCTCACCGGCCCGTCCTTCACCGTCTCCTCCGACAGCGCGGTCGGGGTCGACGCCCTCGACACCGCCCGGCTGCTGCTGCTCGACCCGAGCGTCGAGGCGGTGCTGGTCGGCGCCGTCGACCTGGCGGCGGGGCCCGAATCGCAGCTGGCCCGCTCGATCCTGGAGCCCGGCACCGTGCTGGGCGACGGCGCCGGCGCGGTGGTCGTCACCCGGCCCGGCTCCATCCCGCCCGAACGGACCGTGTACGCCACTGTCGACGGCCTCGCCGTCCACCACGCGGCCACCCTCGACCCGCGGCCCGCCCCCGACCTCGTGGCCGCCGCAGCTGAGGACGCGTTGGCGGCGGCCGGGGTGACACCGGCCGACGTCGAGCTGGTCGAGGCCGGTGCTCTGCGTGAAGAAGTGGTCGAGGGGCTCGCCCGCGTCTGGACGGGCGTACGGGTCGGCGGACTGCTGCGGACCGCGCTCGGCGGGGTCAACTCCCAGGTGGGGGACACCGGTTGTGCCTCCGCGCTGGCCTCCGTGATCCGGGCCGCGCTGTGCCTGCACTACGCCTATCAGCCGATCGCTCCCGACGGGGTCGACGGCGCCCGGCTCGCCGGGTCGGCCTTCTTCCTCGCCACCGACTCTCGGCCCTGGCTGCGCGAACGGCGCGAGGGCCGGCGTACCGCCTCCGTCAGTGTCACCGGGACCGCGGGCAGCCATGCCCACATCGTGCTCGGCGGGGCGCAGACGCGGGGCGAGGTGGCGGCCACGGACTGGGTGCGCTCGGGCGGGAGCCTCGTCGTGCCCGTCGGCGCCGACGACATCGACACGCTGGTACGGCGGTTGGGTGAGGTCCGGGCCGCCGTGGAGGACGGCGGCGACTGGGCCGCGCTCGCGGAGGACCGGCCGGCCGCGCTGAAGGCCGTACTGGTCGCCGACGATCCGGCGGGTCTCGTACGGCAGTTGGAGCAGGCGGCCAAGGACCTGCCGGACGTGTACCGGGCCGGGGGCGAGTGGACCTCGCCGTCGGGGAGCTGCTTCGCGGCGCGGCCCGCGGGTGGGCCCGGGACGAAGACGGCGCTGGTGTACCCCGGCGCCTTCAACTCGTATCTCGGCCTGGGCCGTGCGCTCTTCCGCGCCTTTCCCGGACTGCTGCCGCGCTTCGAGGCGCAGGCCGAACTGCCCGCCGAGATGCTCCGCTCGGCCGCGCTCTACCCCCGTGCCCTCGGGCCGCTCGACCGGCGTGAACTGATGCGCCGCGAGGCCGAGTTGATCGAGGACATTCCGCTGATGCTGGCCGTCGGCACGAGTTACGCGCTGCTGTCGACGGACCTGGTGCGTGAGGTGCTCGGGGTGCCGGTGCACGGGGCGTTCGGGTACAGCCTCGGTGAGAGCAGCATGCTGTTCGCGACCGGCGGCTGGGTCAAGGAGGCCCGCGGGACGGCGAAGATCGACGCGTCGCCGTTGTTCGTGGACCGGTTGCGGGGGCCGAAGAAGACGGTCCGCGCGCTGTGGCACCTCGGCGACGACGTGCCCGACGCGGCGGTGTGGGCCACGCATGTGCTGCTCGCCCCGGCGGACGACGTCCGCGAGGCGGTCGCCCGTTACGACCGGGTCTTCATCACCCACGTCAACACCCCGGCCGAGGTCGTGGTCGCGGGCGATCCGGCCCAATGCCGGGACCTGATCGACGCGTTGGGCTGCCGCAGCGCGCGCTCGCCCGCGAATCACGTGATGCACTGCCCGGTGGTGGACGGCGACCTCAACGAACTGGCCGACCTCAACCGCTACCCCACCGGCGACGTCGGCGACCTCGTCCTCTACAGCAGCCGGCACTACGCCCCCGTCGGCGACCTCGACCAGGACACCGTCGCCCACAACATCGCCATCACCCTCCGCGAGACGGTCGACTTCCCGCGCCTGATCCACCGCGCCTACGAGGACGGCTTCCGCGCCTTCATCGAGGTCGGCCCCTCCAGCACCTGCACGCGCTGGATCCACGAAACCCTCGCCGACGCCCCCCACCTGTCGGTTCCCGTCGACCGCCGGGGCGCTCGCGGCGCGACGGACATCGCCCGCCTGGTCGCCCGCCTCGCCGCACACGGCGTCCCGGTCGACCTCACCCCGTTCCGCCCGCGCACAACCGCTGCTCGACGCCCGTTGGGCCTGCGCACGTTCCCGGTGGGCGGCGAGCCGGTGGCACCGCTGGTGGCGCGGGGCGCGGAGGGGCTCGTCGGCTCCATACGGAGGGTTCCGGCAGGGGAGAGGGCGGCTGGTGGGGTACCCACGCCGCTGTCCGCGCCGGTCCCGGCATTGGTCCCGGTCCTTCCGGATCCACAGCCGGAGCGGGAACCCGAGCCCGTGCCCGTGGCGCTCCTCACCGAGCCGATGCCTTTGGCCGCGCTCCCCGAATCAACGCCGTCCGCCCAGGAGTTCCCCGACCCGGAACCCGACCCCACGGAATGGGACACCGCGATGCCGATCCGCCCCGACGGTCCGCCCGTACCCGCGCTGACGCTGGAGCGGGAACCGATCACGATGGTGCCCGCCGACGCGGTCCCGGCACGGTCCCTGGACGCCGTACCGCCACCGGCTCCGCGTCCCGACGTGCCCCAGCGTCCGGCGATCTTCGGCGCGCCCCTGCCCGTGCCGCCGGCGGTGCAGCCGCAGCCGAGGCCGGAGCCGGAGTCGCAGCCGTCGGCGCGGGCCGCCAGTGACCACGCCTCCACCCTCGCGCTCGTGCGCAGCCTGCGTGCCGAGATCCTGGAGGCGCATCAGGAAGTCCTGGAAGCCCAACGGGAGTTGCGGGAGGAACTGGTCGCGGTGCTGTCGGCGGCGGCGACGGCCGCGCCGGTCACCGCACCCTTCACCGAGCCGGTCGACGCGGTCGTCGTCGAGCCGGTTGCCGATCCCGCCGCCGAACCGGTCGTCCCGCCCGTGGCGCCCCCTGGCCCCGAGCAGCCCCCGGCGCCCCGCTCCAACCGCCCCAAACCCGAAGGCGTCGTCTGGGACGAGGAGGACCTCCTCGAATTCGCGACCGGCAAGGTCGGCAACGTCTTCGGGCCCCGGTTCGCCCGGATCGACGGGTATCAGCGGCGCGTACGACTCCCCGCTCCGCCCTATCTGTTCGCCACCCGGGTCACCCAACTCGACGCCGAGCCAGGGGAGTTCAAGCCCTCGTTCATCCGGACCGAGTACGACGTGCCGGAGGACGCCTGGTACGCCGTCGACGGGCAGGTGCCGCCCGCCGTCACGATCGAGGCCGGGCAGTGCGACCTCCTGCTGATCAGCTATCTCGGCGCCGACTTCACCAACCGCGGCAACCGCGTCTACCGCCTCCTCGACAGCAGCCTCAGCTTCGTCGGCGACCTGCCGCGCACCGGACAGACCCTGCGCTACGACATCTGGATCGACCAGTTCGTGCGCCAGGGCGACACGCTGCTCTTCTTCTTCCACTACGACTGCTACGCCGACGGCGAGTTGATCCTCAAGCTCAACAACGCGTGTGCCGGGTTCTTCACGGACGAGGAGCTGGAGAGTTCGCCGGGGCTGGTACAGGGGCGAGTCGCGCCCGGCCTCAAGGTCAAGGCGGATCCCGGGCGTTCAGCGTTCAAGCCGCTCGCGCCCACCCACCGCACCGCTCTCTCCGCGGCCGACCTCGACGCACTCTCGGAAGGTCGCATCGCCGACGTCTTCGGACCCGGCCACCGCCAGCCCCCCGGCTGCAACACCTCCCTGCGCCTCCCGGCCCGTCCGCTGCTGATGGCGGACGAGGTCACCGTGCTGGACCGGAAGGGCGGTCCGCACGGGCTGGGGCGGATCGAGGCGGTCAAGGAACTCCAGCCCGACGCCTGGTACTTCACCAGCCACTTCCCCGACGACCCCGTACTCGCCGGCTCGCTCGTCGCCGAAGGCGCCGTCCAGCTCTTGGAGTTGTACGCCCTCTCGCTCGGCCTGCATCTCACGCTCCCCGACGCCCGCTTCCAACCGGTGCCGGATCTCCGTACCGAGGTGAAGGTGCGCGGCCAGATCACCCCGCGCAACAGCCGGATCGAATACCGCATCGACATCACCGAGTTGACCCTGCTGCCGCGTCCGTCGCTCGTCGCCGACGTCGTCGTGCTGCGCGACGGCACGCCCTCCATCGGCGTCACCGGCCTCGGCATCCGGCTGCGCGAGAAGCCCGGCACGCCGTACCGCCCGGAGACCGCAGGCACGGTCCCGCACTTCCTCGGCCGGCTCTCCCCGGCCACCGGAGAGCCCGCCCTGCTCAACGAGTTCCACATGGCGCACGCGGCGAAGGGTGATCTCGCGATCGCGATGGGACCGGAGTTCGAGGTCTACGCCGACAGCAGGGCCCCGTACATCCCCAACGGCGACTTCCTGTTCGTCGACCGGGTGATGAAGCTGGAGGGCACGCGCGGGACGCTCAAGCGCGGGGCGGTGATGGTGACGGAGTACGACGCGCCCGAGGACGCCTGGTACTACACCGACAACGGCCACCCGTACATGCCGAACTGCATCTACATGGAGTCCAGCCTCCAGGCGGCCATCCTCCTCGGCTACTACCTCGGCGCCACCCTGCCCTACCCGGAGGAGCAGTTCAGCATCCGCAACCTGGACGGCCACGCCACCCTCGTCAAGGACGTCGACCTGCGCGGAAAGACCATCCAGCACCGCTCGACCCTGCTGTCGAGCGACCGCATGCCGGGCTCGATCCTCCAGAACTTCTCCTACGAACTCTCCTGCGACGGCGAGGTGTTCTACACCGGCGAGTCCCTCTTCGGATACTTCAACGAGAAGGCGCTCGCCCACCAGGTCGGCCTCGACAAGGGGCAGCACGTGCTGCCCTGGCTGGACACCCAGCCGTCGCGGCCGCCCGGGACCCGCCGGGTCGACCTGCGGGCCTACCGGTCCGCCGAGCCCGCCCGGCACGGGCCGCGGCTGGCCGGCGGACACCTGGACCTCGTCGAGTGGCTGGACATCCTGCCCGGCGGCGGCGAGCACGGGCAGGGCTATCTGCGCGGGCACCGCGCCATCCGGCCCGACGAGTGGTACTTCTCCTGCCACTTCCACCGCGACCCGGTCATGCCCGGCTCGCTCGGCGTCGAGGCGCTGCTGCAAGGGCTCCAGGTGTACGCCGTCGAGAGCGGACTGACCGACGGACTGCGCAACCCGCGCTTCGCGCTGAGCGCCGGAGTCGAGACGAAGTGGAGCTACCGCGGGCAGATCCTGCGCACCGACCCCGACATGGAGTTCGACGTCCACGTCAAGGAGGTCCGCCGCGAACCCGGCCGGATCGTCCTCCTCGGCACCGCCCACGTCTGGAAGTCGACCCTGCGGATCTACCGGCTCGACGACATCGGCATCGAGATCCACCACGACTAGCGGTCCCCATAGGAGACATGTCCATGAGCAGCGAACAGCCGCGGCCGCGGTGGAGCGGGACCGGGGCACCGGCGGTCGGCGAGAGCGGGATCCAGGACGCGCTCGCGCGTCTCGACGAGACCGTCTACATCCTGCGCGGGCGCTACGGGCTCGGCGCGGCCGTCGGCGGGCGTGTGCACGCGGGCGGGGAGCACGAGGTCATCGCCGCCGTACCGCCGTCGGGGCCCGAACGCCTGGGCAGCGGCGCCTTCCTGGACGCGTACGGCGTGCGCGAGGCGTACATGAGCGGCGCGATGGCGAACGGCATCGCCTCGGCCGACCTGGTGATCGCCATGGCACGGGCCGGGTACCTCGCCTCGTACGGGGCGGCCGGGCTGCTGCCCGAGGCGGTGGAGCAGGCGCTGGACCGCTTCGCGGCCGAGATCCCCGGGCTGCCGTACGCCTGCAACCTGATCCATAGCCCGAGCGAGGAGCGCCTCGAGCGCACCGCCGTGGACCTGTACCTGCGCCACGGGGTGCCGTGCGTCGAGGCGTCCGCGTTCCTCGGGCTCACCCCGCACATCGTGCGCTACCGGCTCGCCGGGCTGCGCGCGGGCGGGCCGCACGGGGTCGTGGCGGAGAACAAGGTGATCGCCAAGATCTCCCGGACCGAGATCGCGGAGCAGTTCATCCGGCCCGCGCCCGAGGCGATGGTGCGGGCGCTGGTGGAGGAGGGCGCGATCACCGCCGAGCAGGGGCGGCTGGCCGAACGGGTGCCGCTCGCCGACGACATCACCGTCGAGGCGGACTCCGGCGGGCACACCGACCGGCGGCCGCTGCCCGCGCAGCTGCCCGTGCTGATGCGTCAACGGGACGCCCTGATGAAGGAGTTGGGGTACCCGACACGGATCCGGGTCGGCGCGGCCGGCGGCATCGGCACCCCCGAGGCGGCCTGGGCGGCCTTCGCGATGGGCGCCGACTACGTGGTGACCGGGTCGGTCAACCAGTCCTGCGTCGAGGCCGGCACCTCCACCCAGGTCAAGGAGATGCTCGCGCAGGCCGACCTCGCCGACTGTGAAATGGCCCCGGCCGCCGACATGTTCGAGATGGGCGTGGAACTCCAGGTCCTCAAGCGCGGCACCCTCTTCCCGATGCGGGCCCGGCTCCTCTACGAGCTCTACCGCGACCACGACGGCATCGACGACCTCCCGGCGGCGGCCCGCAAACGGATCGAGACGCAGATCTTCCGGCGGCCCCTTGAGGATGTCTGGGCGGAGACCGTCGGCTACTTCGAGCGCCGCGACCCCGACCAGCTCGCCCGTGCCGCAGCCAGCCCCAAGCGGCGGGCCGCGCTGATCTTCCGCTGGTACCTGGGCATGGCCTCGCGCTGGGCGAAGACGGGGGAGGCGGACCGCGCCGTCGACTACCAGATCTGGTGCGGCCCGGCGATGGGCAGCTTCAACTCCTGGGTCCGCGGCACCTACTTGGCCGCCCCGCGCAACCGGCACGTCGCCGACGTCGCCCGCCACATCATGACCGGCGCCGCCTTCCACCAACGCCTCTCCCTGCTGCGCGCGGCCGGCCTCGCCCTCTCCCCGGCGATCGCCGACTACCCGGTACCACAGCCCGACCAGGCCCTGGAGGTACGGCCATGAGCGGATCTGAAGGTACGTCCGTGAACGCCGAGTTCGCCGCCGTCGCGCGGCTCGACGAGCTGCTCGGCGACCCCTGGCGGGTGGAGAACGTCTACGGGTTCGCGGCGGGAGTGGAGCGGGACGAGCGCGGCTACTTCCCGCACGCCTTCGCCGCCCGCCTCGACTCCGTCGACTTCCCGCTCGCCTATCTGCCGCCGTCCCTGGGCGGCACCCTGCGCGGGCTCGACGAGACGCTGCTCCTGGTCCGGGTGGCGGCCCGGCGCGACGCCGCGCTGATGCCGGCCACGCTGCTGTCCTGCTCCGCCGTGCTCACCGTGCTCGCGGCCGGCTCGGACGAACAGGCCAAGACGGTCGCCGACTGGGTGCAGGAGGGCCGCACGATCGCCTTCGCGCTCTCCGAGGAACAGGCCGGCAGCGACGTCCTCGCGGGCGAGGCCCGCCTCGACCCGACGGGCGACGGCTACCGGCTCTGGGGCCGCAAATGGCTGGTCGGACGGGGCGCCACCGCCGACGCGGTGGTCGTGGTGGCGCGTACGGCGGAGCGCGGACCGGCCGCGTTCACGGCCGTGCTGCTCGGGCCGCGCGAGCTGGCCCACCGGGTGGGGCGAGAGCCCGCGCAGACCGTCACCGGGATGCGCGGGATCGACTTCTCCGACCTGGTCTTCGAAGGGACTCCGGTGCCGCGGGCGGCGGTGATCGGAGCCGTGGGCGGTGGCCTCGCGGGAGCGATGCGGGCCCAACAGGTGGTGCGTCTGCTCAGCACCGGGGCCTGCCTGGCCACCGCCGACACGGCTCTTCGTACGGCGCTGCGGTTCACCCGGGACCGGCGGGTCGGCGGTGTCCGCGTCGCCGACACGGGGTACGGCTCGCGTGAACTGGCCGTCGCCGCCGCGGAGTTGTTCGCGGCCGACCTGCTCTCCCTGACGGCGGCCCGCTACGTCCACCTCTCCCCGGGCACGTTCGGCCTGTGCTCCTCGGTGGTGAAGCGGGTGGCCACCCGCCTGACCTCCTCGTCCATCGCCCGCTCCCGCACCCTCCTCGGCGCCCGATCCGTCCTGGCCCACGGCCCCGGCGCCGTCCTCGACAAGGCCCGACGGGACAACGAGATCGTCGAATCCATCGACACGAGCCCCTTCGGGGTTCTGCGGGCGATCGCAGTCCAACTCCCCGGATACGCAACGGCATTGGCTCCTGGGGACACGCCGGCCCCGGACCCCGGTTCCGCCTCCCTCTTCGCCTTCGGCGCCCCGCTTCCCGATCTCGACCCCGCCGCGCTCGACCTCTCCGCCCGCCCCAAGGACCTCGTGCTGCTCGGGTTCGCGGAGCAGGCCGAGGATGCGGCCAGGCGGATCGCGGCCGGTGGGGACGAGCGGGGCTCGGAACTCGTACGGGGCCTGCGGGCCGCGCTCGACGACACCTTCGCCACCGCCGCCGAAGCTCAGAAGGACCGGGCCCGGGGGCTCGGGGCGTCGGCCGAACTACTGGATCTCGCCGAGCGCTGCTGTCTGCTGTACGCGGGTGCGGCGGCCGTTCTTGCCTGGCGGGCCCATCCCGAGCGGGGGCTCTACGGGGACGAGCCCGGCGGGAGTGGATGGCTCACCTCCGTGTTGGCCGTCCTCCTCGCCCTGGCCGACGGGCGTGATCCGCGGCAGGCCGCCTCCGAACTGGCTTCCGCCGTGCGTGCGCTCACCCGGCTCGACGCGGCGGGGCTGCTGTTCACCGCGCTCCCGGTCCAACTGTCCGACGGACGGCCTGAGTCGGAGGAGGGGGACGAGACGACATGACCGATCTCATCGCGCTCATGGGGGACTTGGAGACGTATCTCGGGGATCCCTGGGACGCCGCCGGTCCCATGCCCTACCCGCGCATCCTCGACCTCGACGAACGCCAGGCGTATCCGCACGAGTTCGTGGACGTACTGGCGGGCTGGGGGCTGTACGACTGGATCGTGCCGGCGGCCAACGGTGGCAAGGCCGTTCATGTCGAGGACGGGTTCAACCTGTACCGGCTCGTCGGGCGCCGCGACCCCACCTCTGCCACCGCCATGGTGCTGACCAGCCTCAGTTACATGCCGGTGTGGATCGCCGGCAGCCCCGAGCAGCGGCAGCACTTCGCCGACGCCATCCGGGCCGGGCGGAAGCTGGCCTGGGGGCTGTCCGAGCGCGGGCACGGCAGCGACATCCTCGCCAACGAGACGACCGCGCGCCGCACCGAGGGCGGCTGGCTGCTGAACGGTGAGAAGTGGACCATCGGCAACGCGACCGTCGCCGCCGCCGTCATGGTCTTCGCCCGGACCTCGGAGAAGGGCGGGCCCGGGGGATACTCCATCTTCGCCGTCGAGAAGGACGGGATCCCGGCGGAGCAGTTGGCGCACCTGCGCGACGAGCCCCTGCACGGGCTGCGCGGGCTCGACATGAGCGGCGTACGGCTCACCGACTGCTTCGTACCGGACTCCGCGCTCCTCGGCCGGGTCGGGCAGGGGCTCGAAGTCGCCCTGAAGAGCAGCCAGTTGGCGCGGATCGCGATCTCCAGCATCGCCATGAGCTGTGTGGACACCGCCCTGCGCTCCACCCTCGACTTCGCCTCCGGACGCGTCATCTTCGGCGGGACCGTGTTCGAAGTGCCGTACTCCAAAAGGCAGTTGGCGGAGAGCTTCGCCGAGCTGCTGATCGCCGACGCGCTCACCACGGGCGCGGTGCGGTCGCTCCAGCTCGCGCCCGCCCAGGCCAGCATCTGGTCCTCGGTCGTCAAGTACTTCGTGCCGACCCTCCTCGAGGAGACCCTGGCCCGGCTGACCACCGTGCTCGGCGCCCGTTACTACCTGCGCGCCCATCCCCGCCACGGCATCTTCCAGAAGGTGCTGCGGGACTTCGCCATCTCCAACTTCGCCGACGGCAACACCGTGGTGAACCTCAAGAACATCGCGCTGCAGTTGCCCGCACTGCTCGCGGGCGCCGTCGCCCAGGAGCCCGGTCCGGTCGCCGACGCGGTCGCCTCCACCGCCCGGCTCTTCGACCCCGCGCAGCCCATGGAGCCGTACGAGCCCGCCGCGCAGCAGCTGTTCAGCCGGGGCGGTGACGACTCGGTGCTCGCCCTGCGCTCGGCCGTCGCCGAACTGCGCCGGGAGGCGGACGCGGCCGAGGGGCGCGAGGCCGGCTGGCTGGCCGGGTGCGCCGAGACCGCGGGGCTGCTCGCGGACGAGGTGCACCGGCTCGCCGACGAGCACGCCAAGCTCGTAGCCGAACAAGGGCGTGGAGCCGGGCAGTCGGCGGAGTTGTACGACCTCGCCAAGCAGTACGCGGCGGTGTCGGCGGCGGCCGCCTGCGTCCATCTCTACCTGCGCGGACGCGACAGCTTCGCGCCCGCGCTGCGCTCGCCCGCCGTGCTGCTGCTCTGTCTTGAGCGGCTGCTGCGGCGCTTCCACCCCACGCGGTGGACGACCGGACCCGCGGACATCGAGGCCGTCGCCGAGGTCATGGCGGACGCCCACCGCGCGGGCCGGCTGTTCTCCTTCCGTCCGTTCCAGGTGAGTTGGTGACCCGCAGATGCCCGTGATCGCCGAGGCCCCCGACACCGCGCGCGAGCCGGCCGACGACCCGTTGGCCGGCGGAGCCGACGTCTGGCTGCTCGCCGAGGAGGACGTGGAGGAGTTCGCCGCCGCGACCGGCGGCCTCGACCTGCTCACCGAGGAGGAACGCGCCCGGCACGACCGGCTGCTCTTCCCCGCCGCCCGCACCCGCTTCCTGGGCGCCCGGCTGCTCTCCCGCGAGGTGCTGTCGCAGTACGCCGACGTGGCACCGGAGGAATGGCGGTTCGACAAGGGCCGGTTCGGCCGGCCCAGCGTCCACGGCGCCGACTGGGGGCTCGACTTCAACCTCACCCACACCAACGGACTGATCGCCGCGATCGTCGTCCGCGGCCGTACCGCCGGAGTCGACGCCGAGAACACGCCGGCCAGGCCCGAGGCCGTCCGGTTCGCGCCGAAGGTCTTCACGCCGCTGGAGCAGGAGGTGCTGCGCCGCGACCGCGAGGACCAGCGGGGGCACGCCTTCGCGGACTCCTGGGTGGCCAAGGAGGCGTACACCAAGGCCACCGGCATGGGCATGGCGCGCGGCTTCGACGCCTTCTCGGTGCACCGGCTGCGCGGCGGCGGGCTGGCCGTGGTGGACGAGGAAATCCCTGAACCCGAACGGCCGTTGTGGCAGATCCAGGTGCTCCAGGTGTGGGACCGGTTCGCGCTCGGCATCGCCATCCGGGCCAGCGAGAACGACGCCGGGCCGATCCCCGTACGACTGCGGTCCGCCATGGCCGAGCTGCTGCCGGCCGGCTCCCGGAGCGGCCCGCGATGAACCGTTGTGCTGTCCACTCCTGGCATGACCGCTACCTGCCGCCGTCATCCGTATCCGGCCACCGTGTCCGGTGTGTTGCATGGAAGCCGGATCCCGCCGCAGCGCGGGCGGTCGCAGACGGAGGACGAGCGATGCCGGCGATGGGGAACGCGGAGCTGCTCGCGGGCTGTGCCCGGGGCGAGGCGGAGGCGTGGGACGAGACGGTCGACCGGTTCGGCCGGCTGGTCTGGTCGGTGGCGCGAAGCCACCGGGTCAGCCGGGTCGACGCCGAGGACGTGCGGCAGGTCACCTGGTTCCGGCTGATGCAGAACGCCGACCGCATCCGCGACCCGGACCGGCTGGGGGACTGGCTGGCCACCGTGGCCCGCCGCGAGGCCATCAAGGCGGCCACCCGCGACCGGCGCCTGGTGATGGTCGGCGACAGCGCGACGCTCGAACACTTCCTGGACCACCACGAGAGCCCCGAACAGATCACCCTGCGCGCCGACCGCGGCCAGGAGGTGCTGCGCGCCATCGACAGCCTCTCCGACCAGTGCCGCGAACTGCTCTTACGGGCCCTCCAGGACCCGCCCGCCTCCTACCAGGAGATCGCCGCCGCCCTGTCCATGCCCCTCGGCTCGGTCGGCCCCATCCGTACCCGCTGCCTGCGCAGACTGCGCCGCGCCCTGGACCGGGACGGCGCGGTGCCGGTGCCCTCGGCCGACGACTGCACACGTTGCCCGGCCCGCGCCTCCGCCGCGCCGACCCGGGAGGCCACCCACACGCCGGCGCCCACCGCCACGTCCGCCGCGGCGCACGGGGCGGCGGACGCGGGGCGGGCCGGGGCCGTACGCGCGCCGGGACCCATGTCCGGCACCCTGCCCGATCGCGCTTCCGCCGTCCCGCCGGCGCGCGGCCCCTCCGTCCGCTCCGCGGCGGCGCCCACCGGGTCCTCCGGCGCGGCTCCCGCCCCCGTCCGGGCCCCCGAGACCCCCCACCCCCCAACCCCCGCACGCACGCCTGACGGAACCGAGGTGCCCAGGTGACCACCCTCGCCGAAACCGCGACCCAGCTGGTCAGCCGGGAGATCATCACCGGTGAGCCGCTCGGGACCGTCGAGCTGTGCACGCCCGACCACGTGGCGTCGGCCGGCCGGCGGGCCGGGGCCGCCGCGCCCGCGTGGGCGGCCACGCCCGCCGAGGAGCGGGCCGCGATCGTCGAGCGGGCCGCCGAGCTGCTGGTCGAACGGGCGCCCCAGGTACAGGAGTTGCTCGTCCGGGAGGGCGGCGCGATCCCCGGCAAGGCGTTCTTCGAGGTCTACCAGTCCGCGCAGGAGCTGCGCCACGGCGCCTCCCTCGCCCGCCACCCCGGCTTCCCGCACCCGCCCGCCGACGACCCGACGCGAGCCTCCGAGGTGACCCGCGTCCCGCTGGGCGTGGTCGGGGTGATCGTGCCCTGGAACTTCCCGCTGCTGCTCGCGGCCCGCTCGATCGGCCCGGCGCTCGCCCTCGGCAACGCCGTCCTGCTCAAGCCCGACCCGCACACCCCGCTCAGCGGTGGCCGGATCCTCGCCGAAGTGTTCGCCGACGCGGGGCTGCCGCCGGACGTCCTGGAGGTCGTGCACGGCGACGCGGAGACCGGCGCGGCACTGGTCCAGGCGCCCGATGTGGTGATGGTGTCCTTCACCGGCTCGACCGAGGTGGGCCGCGAGGTCGGCGCCGCCTGCGGCCGGCTGCTCAAGCGGGTCGTGCTCGAACTCGGCGGCCAGAACGCCTTCGTGGTCCTCGACGACGTGGACGTGGAGGCGGCCGCGGCGGCCGGCGCCTGGGGTTCCTTCCTGCACCAGGGCCAGATCTGCATGTCCGCCCGGCGCCACCTCGTCCACCACTCGATCGCCGACGCCTACACCGAGGCGCTCGCCCGGCACGCGGACGCCCTGCGCATCGGCGACCCGCACCGCTCCGACGCCCAGATCGGCCCGATGATCGACCGGAGCCAACTCACCACCGTTGCCAACGCCGTTGAGCAGGCCGTCGCCCAGGGCGCCCGGCTGGTCACCGGCGGACGGCCGCTGCCCCCGTACTACCCGCCGACCGTACTGGCCGACGTCACCGAGCAGTTGGACGTCTTCCACACCGAGGTCTTCGGACCCGTCGCCACCGTCACGCCCTTCGCCGACGACAACGACGCCGTCCGTCTCGCCAACACCTCCGACCACGGACTGACCGCGGCCGTCTACACCGCCGACACCGCGCGCGGCGAGGCGATCGCCGACCGGCTGCGCACCGGTGTCGTGCACGTCGGCGACCAGACCGTCGTCCAGGACGCCGCCCTGCCCTTCGCCGGCGTCGGCGCCTCCGGCAACGGCTCCGGCTTCGGCGGCCGGGCCGCCCTGGAGGCGTTCACCCGCTGGCGGACCCGCACGACCAGCACACCGCCCCGCACGTACCCCTTCTGAGGAGTCCCCGTGGCAGTCGAGGTCCAGCGTGTGCCCCAGGTGGCCGATCCACCCGAGGGCACCGTCGTCTTCCTGATCGGCATGCGCGTCAACAGCCTCTGGAAGGTGCACCGTTGGGTGCCCTCCTTCCTCGCGATGATCCGCATGCTGACCGAGCTGCACCGGCAGCGGGAGTACGGCTTCCTCGCCGCCAGGACCTGGCTCGCGCGCACGGTCGTCGTCGTCCAGTACTGGCGGTCCATGGACGAGCTGATGGCGTACGCGCACAACCTCGACGCCGAACACCGGCCCGCCTGGGCCCGCTTCAACCGGGCCGTCGGCGACAACGGAGCGGTCGGCATCTACCACGAGGCGTACGTCGTGAACCCGGCGCGCACCCACACCGTGTACCGCAACATGCCGCCGTTCGGCCTCGGCGCGGCCACCGCGCACCGGCCGCAGCGGTCCGCTCCGGTGCCGTCGGGCGACGGCAGTTGAGAGGAAGGGAGCCCCCGTGTCGATCCCACAGATGCCACAGATTCCGCAGACTCCGCAGGGCACGCAGCTGCCACCGGTGCCGCAGAGTCCGCAGAGCCCCTCGCCCGTACGGGCCACGCAGCAGGACGTGCAGTGGCGCAGGTGCGCCTCCTGCGGGTCCTTCATCTACGGCAAGCGCCTGGACCGCAACCTCAAGGTGTGCCCCGAGTGCGGCTTCCACTTCCGCATCCCGCCGGACGTCCGCATCGGACAGCTCGCCGACCCAGGCAGCTTCGAGGCGTTCCCCGACACCTACGCGCCGCGCGACCTGCTCGGCTTCACCGACTCCAAGCCCTACCCGGACCGGCTGCGGGACGCCCAGGCGCGCACCGGCCGGCAGGACGCGATCCTCACCGGCCGGATGACCGTGCGCGGACGGCCGGTCGTCGTGGCCGTCCTCGACTTCACGTTCATGGGCGGCAGCATGGGCGGGGTGGTCGGCGAGGCCGTCGCCGCCGCGGCCCGGCACGCGCTGGACCGGCGGCTGCCGCTGCTGCTGATCGCCGCCTCCGGCGGGGCCCGTATGCAGGAGGGCGCGCTGTCGCTGATGCAGATGGCCAAGACCGCCCAGTGGGTCGCCGCGCTGCGCGAGGCCCGGCTGCCCGTCATCAACCTCAACACCGACCCGACCTTCGGCGGCGTCAGCGCCTCCTTCGCGATGCTCGGCGACGTGATCCTGGCCGAACCCGGCGCGCTCATCGGCTTCGCCGGACCCCAGGTCATCCGCAACACCATCCGCCAGGAGCTGCCGCCCGGCTTCCAGAGCGCCGAGTTCCTGCTGGAGCACGGGATGATCGACGCCGTCGTGCCGCGCGAGAACCAGCGCGAGCAACTGGCCCGCCTGCTTGCCCTGTTGGGCCCGTCGCTGCCCCAACTCCCGGACGCGGGCGGCTCCGAGGCGATCCGCACCACGCCGGTGCCGTCCACGCGCACCACCCGCGAGACGGTGTCGCTGGCCCGGGACATCGGGCGGCCCACCGCCCTGGAGTACTTCGGGTACGTCTTCGACGACTTCGTCTCCCTGCACGGCGACCGCGCCTTCGGCGACGACCACGCGCTGGTCGGCGGGGTCGCCCGGTTCGGCGGGCAGAGCCTGGTCGTCCTCGGGCACCAGAAGGGCCACGACACCGCCGAGTTGGTGCGCAGCAACTTCGGCATGCCCAATCCCGAGGGCTACCGCAAGGCGCTGCGGCTGATGCGCTTCGCCGACCGGTTCGGGCTGCCGGTGGTCAACTTCATCGACACACCGGGCGCGTTCCCCGGCATCGAGGCCGAACAGCGCGGCCAGAGCGTCGCCATCGCCGACTGCATCCTCGAACTGTCCCGGCTGCGCGTCCCCGTGGTCTCCGTGGTCACCGGCGAGGGCGGCAGCGGCGGCGCCCTCGCTCTCGGCGTCGCCGACACCGTGCTGATCCTGGAGAACGCCTACTACTCGGTGATCAGCCCCGAGGGCTGCTCCACGATCCTCTTCGGCACCGCCGAACACGCCGACCGCGCCGCCGACGCGCTGCGCCTGACCGCTTCCGAGCTGCTCCGGCTGGGCGTGGTCGACGGCGTCGTACCGGAACCGCCCGACGGCGCCCACACCGCCCCGCACACCACCGCCCTGACGGTGAAGAGCGCCCTGGCGCGGGCCCTCGCCCCCCTGCTCGACCTCGACGGCGAACAACTCGTCGCAGCCCGACGGAGGCGGTACGACCGCTTCGGGGATCCGCAACTGCAGCCCGTAGTGGACTGGGAGACGCACGATGAGCACTGAGCTGAACACCACGGCCGAGGACGCCGCCGACCTGACGGTGGAGCAGCTGCGGGCCCAGACCCGCCTGCTCGCCGGTGAACTCCCCGGCACCCTGCGGCGGATCACGCTGCGGGCCGGTTCCCTGAGCGTGGACGTGGAGTGGGACAACGCCCCGGTGGCGCCGGTCGCAGCGGTCGCTCCCGTCGCACCGGCCGCGTCGGCGGCCCCGCCCGCGCAGGCCGCCCCGGCGGAGGCGCAGCAGCCGCCCGCCGGCGTCGTCCAGGTCACCGCCCCTCTCGTCGGCACCTACTACCAGGCCCCCTCCCCGGGCGCCGACCCCTTCGTCCAGGTCGGCGACACCGTCGAGGCCGGACAGCAACTCGCCGTCATCGAGGCCATGAAGCTGCTCAACTCCATCACCGCCGAGGTCCGGGGTGTCGTCCACGCCATCCACGTCCAGGACGGCGAGGTCGTCGAGTACGACCAGCCCCTGATCGACCTCGTCCCGGCCGGCTGAGGCGGATCCCCATGTTCGAGAAGGTGCTCATCGCCAACCGCGGCGAGATCGCGCTGCGGATCATCCGGACCTGCCGCGACCTGGGCGTGCGGACGGTCGCCGTGTACTCCACCCCGGACGCCGACGCCCGGTTCGTGAAGGCCGCCGACGAGTCCGTGCACATCGGGCCCGGCGCGCCCAGCCGCAGCTACCTCAACATCCCCAACATCATCGGCGCCGCCCTCAGGACCGGCGCCGACGCCGTCCACCCCGGCTACGGATTCCTCTCCGAGGACCCCTACTTCGCCGAGATCTGTGCCGACGCCGGCGTCACCTTCATCGGCCCGCCGCCGGACGTCATGGAGAACGTCGGCGACAAGGCCACGGCCCGCCGGCTGATGACGGAGGCCGGACTCCCGCTGCTGCCCGGCACCACCGAGCCCGTCGACTCCGCCGACAGCGCCGAGCAGATCGCCCGGGGGATCGGCTACCCGGTGATCATCAAGGCGGCGGCGGGCGGCGGTGGACGCGGCATCACCGTCGTCCACCGCCCGGACGACCTGCGGGACGCCTACGCCCGCACCAGGGCCGGTGCCCAGGCCGTGTTCAAGAACAGCGCGGTCTACATCGAGCGCTACCTCACCCGCACCCGGCACATCGAGATCCAGGTGCTGTGCGACGACTTCGGCGGCGCGATCCACCTGGGCGAACGCGACTGCTCGGTGCAGCGCCGGCACCAGAAACTGGTCGAGGAGTCGCCGGGCCCGGACATCTCGCCCGAGCTGCGCGAGCGGCTCGGTGCCGCCGCCGTCGCCGGGGCCAGGGCCGTCGGCTACCGGGGCGCCGGCACCGTGGAGTTCCTGCTGGAGACGGACCCGGCCGCGGCCGACACCTTCTGGTTCATGGAGATGAACGCCCGTATCCAGGTGGAGCATCCGGTCACCGAACTCGTCACCGGCGTCGACATCGTCAGCGAGCAGTTACGGGTGGCCTCCGGCGCCCCGCTCTCCGTCAAGCAGGAGGACGTGGTGGTGCGCGGCCACGCCATCGAGTGCCGCATCAACGCCGAGGACCCCGATCGCGATTTCGCGCCCACCCCTGGTCTGCTGGAGAACTACCGCGTGCCCGGCGGCCCTTGGGTCCGCGTCGACACCGACTACGTGCCCGGCTCCCGGGTGAGCCCCTACTACGACTCGATGATCGGCAAGCTGATCGTCTGGGGCCCCGACCGGGCCACCGCCCTGGACCGCGCGCAACGCGCCCTCGCCGAATTCGATGTGAAGGGTCCCGGGGTGCACACGACCATTCCGCTGCACCAGCAGATACTGAGTCATCCGGAATTCAACCGAACAGGTGTGACCACCGATTTCCTGGAGCGGAATTTCTCCCTTTAAAAGGGCTCCCGCGGTGACCCGCATAGAAAATAGTGATCGGCCCGTTCTGGAATTCCGCTTGGAATAGGCTGTACGTATCCCCTGGTGATTCGAAGAGTGAAGGGTATGTCTGAATACCCGATTACGACCCCGATGCCGGAACGCTCCCTGCGCGTCGTGGTCTCCAGCGTCTCGTCCGACGCGCACATGTGGAACCTGGTCTACCTCCAGCTGCTCCTCGAAGAGGCGGGGCACGAGGTCACCAATCTCGGCGTATGCCCGCCGGACGCGACCGTGATGGACGCCTGCCGCGGTGCCGACCGGCCCGACCTCGTCGTCCTCAGCACCGTGAACGGGCACGGCCACCTCGACGGACTCCGGCTGATCCGGGCGATCCGCCGAGATGCCGAACTCGCCCTGCTGCCCGTCGTGATCGGCGGCAAGCTCGGCGTGCGCGGCGGCGACGACGGGTTCGGCGAGCGCCTGCTGGACGCCGGGTTCAACGCGGTGTTCAACGAGTCCGAGGCCCCGGTCGCCCGGATGCTCGCCGACTTCGGCGCCTTCCTGCGGACGCTGGCCGGGAACCTCGCGCCCAGGGAGCCCGCGGCCCTGGCCGAGGCACGGTGATGCCACGGTTCGCCGACTTCGTGCGCACCGCGGCGGGGGCGGGCGTGCTCGTCGTCCAGCCCCGGATGGGCTTCGGCCCGCTCGAGCGCATGCGGGCCGGGCTCACCGCCGTACGCGACTGCCGGGCCTCCACCGTCGGCACCGTGACCCTCGACAGCTACACCCGCGTCGGGGACTTCGACTCCGCGCGCCGCGCCCTGCGCGCCGGCGACGAACTCAACGGCTTCCCGCTGGAGGCCCACGGGGTGGGCGCCGTACGGGAGTTGCTCGACGACGTGAGCTCCCGGAACTTCCCGGTCCAGGTCCGCCACGGCTCACCGCTGCCGCTGAGCCTGTTCCGCATCATGGTCGCCGCCGGCGTCGACGCCACCGAGGGCGGCCCGGTCTCCTACTGCCTGCCCTACGGCCGGGTCCCGCTGCCGGAGGCCACCGACAACTGGGCCCGCTGCTGCGAACTCGCCGCCGCCGCACCCGATCCCATGCACCTGGAGACCTTCGGCGGCTGCATGCTCGGCCAACTCTGCCCGCCCTCCCTGCTGGTGGCGCTCAGCGTCCTGGAAGGGATGTTCTTCCGCGAGCACGGACTGCGCTCGGTCTCCCTCAGCTACGCCCAACAGGTCCACCTCGGCCAGGACCTGGAGGCCCTCGCGGCCCTGCGCTCGCTGGCCGCCGAGTACCTCGGCGACATCGACTGGCACGTCACGCTCTACACGTACATGGGCGTCTTCCCGCGCACCCCCGTCGGCTCCTTCCGGCTCCTGGAGGACAGCGTGCGGCTCGCCGTGCACAGCCGTACCGAGCGGCTCATCGTCAAGACGCCCGCCGAGGCCCGGCGCATCCCCGCGGTCGAGGAGAACGTGGAGGCACTGGAGTTCGCCGCGGCCGTCGGCGCCAAGGAGGCCGCCGACTGCGTGCGGTCCCACTGCCCGCCGACCGCCGAGACCGGCCTGCTGGCGGAGACCAGGACGCTGCTGGCGGCCACCCTCGAACTGGGCCACAGCGTCGGCTCCGCCCTCGTCGCCGCCTTCGCCCGGGGCGTCCTGGACGTGCCCTACTGCCTGCACCGCGACAACGCGGGCGAGTCCAGGGCCGTCATCGACGAACGCGGCATGCTGGCCTGGTCACGCGCCGGCGGCATGCCTGTCCGGGTGCCGCGCACCGACTCCCTGGCCGCGGCCCCCCTCACGGCGGCCCGGCTGACCCGGATGCTGTCCCACAACGAACGCCGCTACGACCGCGAGGACTTCGCGGGCTCCCTGCTGCGGAGCGTGGCGTGAACGGCCCGGCGCCGCTGTCGCCGCCGACCCCGACGGGCAAGATCGTGCCGCCCGGGAACCCGTTCGTCGACACCCTCGCCGAGGTCCGCGCCCGCGGCGCAGTCCGCGCCCTGGTCTCGCGCGGCCAGCCGGGGCTGTCCCTGTGCACCGCCGAGGGCCGCTGGACCGGCCTCGACGCCGACGTGGCCAGGGCGGTCGCGGCCGCCGTGCTCGACGACGCCGAGGCCGTCGACTGGCGCCCCGCCGACTCCGCCGCCCGGCTGACCCGGCTCGCCGCCGGAGAGGCCGACGTGACGGTGTGCAACGTCAGTTGGACCATGGGCCGCGAGGCCGCGCACGGCCTCCTGTTCGCCGGGGTCACCTGCTACGACGGCGAGGGCTTCCTCGTACCGGCCCACTCCGGCATCGAGGACCCGGCGGACCTCGCCGGACAGCGCCTGGCCGTGCACGCCGGCTCGACCACCCCCGACAACCTCGCCGAGTGGTACCGGCCGCGCGGCCTCACGGTCACCCCGGTCGTCTTCGGCGACCCGCAGGAGGCCCTGCACGCCTACGCGGTCGGCGACTGCGCCGCGTACGTCCTCGACAAGGTCGCGCTGGCCGGCGCCCGCCGCACCCTGCCCGACCCCGAGGCGCACCGCATCCTCCCGGCGGAGATCTCCCGCGAACCGATGGCCGCCGTCGTGCGCGACGACGACCCGCGCTGGTTCCGCGTCTGCCGCTGGGTCCTCCAACTCCTGTTCGCCGCCGAGTACGAGACCCACCGCGACGGCTTCCCCGGCCGCGCCGCCGTCGCCCGCCAGGCCGGCCGGCACGGCCCCGCGGCAGGGCTCGACGAGGCCTGGGCCGCCCGGGTCCTGGACGCCGTCGGCAGCTACGCCGAGCTGTACGAGCGCAACCTCGGCCACTCCTCGGGGCTCGACGTCCCCCGAGGACCCAACGAGCTGTGGACCAGGGGCGGTCTGCACTACGCCGTCCCCCTGCACTGACCCCGACCCGCGACCGGAGACGAGGTACCGACCGTGACCACTCCCACCAACCGACAGCAGACCAGAGGGGCGTTGGAGTTAACCGCCGCGATGGTCCTGTCGGGCACCTTGGGCGTCTTCGTCCTGGAGTCGGGCCAGCCGAGCTTCAACGTGGTCTTCTTCCGCTGCGTCTTCGGCGCCCTCGCCCTCGGCGCGTACTGTCTGGCCCGCGGCCTGTTCAAGACGCACAACTTCACCCGCCGCACCTTCGCGCTCGCGGTGCTCGGCGGGGTGTGCATCGTCTTCAACTGGGTGCTGCTGTTCAGCGCGTACAGCAAGACGTCCATCTCGGTGGCCACCGTCGTCTACCACACCCAGCCGTTCTACGTCGTGCTCCTTGGCCTGATCCTGTTCAAGGAGCGCCTCGACCGCCACCAGGCCGGCTGGATCCTGCTCGCCTTCGCCGGTGTGGTCCTGGTCGCCGACCTCGGCTCGGCCACCGGCGCCAACGGAGGAACGTATCTCCTGGGCGTCGGCCAGGCCCTGCTCGCCGCGCTGCTCTACGCCTTCGCCACCGTCATCGCCAAGCACCTGACGTCGATCCGCCCCGAGATCACCGCCTTCACCCAGGCGTCCGTCGGCATCCCGCTGCTGCTGCCGTTCACCGCGCTCGGCCGCACCGCCGGACTCGGCGCCGACTGGGCCTGGCTGGTCGGACTCGGCGTGATCCACACCTGTCTGCTGTACATCCTGCTCTACGCCTCGTACCAGAAGCTGCCCACCGCGAGGATCGCGGTGCTGTCCTTCGTCTACCCGGCCGTGGCGATCCTCGTCGACTTCACGGTCTACGGGCACCACATCTCGCTGCTCCAGGCCCTGGGCATCCCGCTGATCGTCCTGGCGGGCCTCGGCGTGAACCTCGGCTGGCACCTGCTGCCGGCCTTCGGGCGACGCCCCTCCCGGGACGACACCTCGCCTGCCGCGCTCACCCGGATCGGAGAACCCCGATGACTTACGTCAGCGACCCCGCGGCCCCGCGGATCGCGATCGCCGGCGCCACCGGCGCCGTAGGCAACACCCTGATCGAGCTGATCAACTCGCGCGGACTGCGCCACCGCGGCGTCCGGCTCGCCGCCTCCGCCCGCTCGGCAGGACGCACCGTCGAGGTCGACGGCCGTGCCCAAGTGGTCGAGGACCTCGACGGGTTCGACTTCTCGGACGTCGACCTGGCGTTCTTCTCCGCGGGCACCTCCGTCAGCGAGAAGTGGGCCCGGCCCGCCGCCGCGCAGGGCGCCCTGGTCATCGACAACACCAACGCCTTCCGCATGGACCCGGACACCCCGCTGGTCGTGCCCCAGGTCAACGCCGACGTGCTGCTCGCCGGACGCCCGGCGAGCGGGATCATCGCCAACCCGAACTGCTCGACCATCCCGCTGGTCCGGCTGCTCCAGACCGTCGAACAGCGCTGGGGCATCCGCCAGGTCGTCGTCAGCACCTACCAGGCGGCCTCCGGGCAGGGCCAGCACGGCATCGCGGAACTGCGCGAGGGCAGCGCCCTCGCGCTCAGCGACCCCGACGCCGAACTCCCCGCCGACCGCTTCAAGCCGGCGCTCGCCTTCAACGTCGTGCCGTTCATCGACAAGCTGCTGGACACCGGGTTCACCATGGAGGAGCAGAAGATGCTCCAGGAGTCCCGCAAGATCCTCGGCCTGCCGCACCTCGACGTCACCACCACCTGCGTCCGCGTGCCCGTGGTCAACTCCCACTCCGAGGCGGTCTGGGTCGAGGCCACCGAGCCCGTCGACCGCGCCGAACTCGTCGCGCGCCTCGCCGAGTTGCCCGAGGTCACCGTCCACGACAAGGACACCCCGGGCGGCTTCCCGACCCCGCGCACCGCGGGCGAGCCCGACCACGTGCACGTCGGCCGCATCCGGGTCGCCCCGCACAATCCGCGCGGCTTCTGGCTCTGGCTGGTCGCCGACAACGTGCGGATCGGGGCCGCCCTGAACGCCGTCCAGATCGCCGAGTACGTCCTCGACCGGGGGTTGCTGTGAGCGACACCGCCATTCTCAAGTTCGGCGGCTCCACCTTCCGTTCGCACTCCTCCTACGACGACCTCGCGGCCGGCCTGGAACGCCGGCTGGACACCGAGGGACGCCGGCTGGCCGTCGTGGTCAGCGCCATGTCGGGGGAGACCGAGCAACTGCGCGGCCGGCTGCACGACGTCAACGTGCATCCCGAGGACGCCACGTCGGCCGGCATGCTCGCCACCGCCGACCTGATCAGCGCCCATCTGCTGGCCACCGCCCTGCACCGCAGGGGCCGCAGCGCCACCGTGCTCGCCGGCCACCAGGTCGGACTGACCACCAACTCCGCGTTCCTGTGGGCCCGGGTGATCGAGACCGACCCCGGACCGCTGACCCGCTCCCTCCAGGAGTACGAGGTCGTCGTCGTGCCCGGCGGACAGGCCGTGGACGCCCAGCGGCGGCCCACCTGGCTGGGCAAGAACAGCTCCGACCTGTCCGCGATCGCCGTCGCGCGCGCCGCGGGCGGCGGCGCCTGCGAGATCCACTCCGACGTCGACGGCATCTACACCTCCGACCCGCACCTGGTGCGCGGGGCGCGGATGCTGCCGCACGTCTCCTTCAACATGGCCGCGCTGATGTCCCTGTACGGCGCCAAGGTGCTGCACCGGCGCGCGGTCCAACTCGCCCTGCGGCACAACATCGAGATCGTCTGCCGCTACAACCGCGCCCCCTTCGCCCAGGGCACGACGATCAGCCGGGAGGGCAACCAGCTCACCGCCATCGTCTTCAACCAGCGCTCGGTGGTGCTCGGTTACGACTCCGACGACGCCGCCGACATCGCGCACGGCCTCTTCCACGCGGCCGGCATCGACACCGTGCGGCTCACCGAGAAACCGTGGGTCGCGGTGGTCGGCGGGTTCGTCGACCTGGAGGAGGTGCAGCGCCGCCAGAACCTCAAACCCGGTACGTACGTGGGGGTTCCGGTGGCCGAGATCCGCGGCTCCAAGGTCGTCACCCACATCGCCGGGGACGGCGAGGACGCCCTGCACCTGGCCCAGCGACTGCACGACACCATCGACCTGCCGAGCGCGGGCCCCGCGGCCCCGCAGCCGCAACTCGCCGGAGTGTGACGCCTTGACCTTCGCCGACCTCGCGCTGACCGATCCCGTCCGCGACGCCCTCGGCGCCCGGCTGCGCCCGCTGCCCGACCCGGCGGCGGACGTCGACCGCGCGCTGACCCGCTACCACCAGGCCTTCGCGGACCTGCCCACGCCCCTGCTGCAACAGATCATCGACTTCGGCCGGCACAACGACGCGCCCGGTCTGATGCTGGTCCGCAATCTGCCCAGAGACGCGGAGCTGCCGCCGACCCCGGTCGACGGCGGACCCGCGCAGGGCCGCACCAGCTTCGTCGCCGAGGGAGTGCTGCTCGGCCTCACCGGACTGCTCGGGGAACCGATCGGCGTCCTGACCGAGAAGGACGGCCGGATCGTCCACGACGTCGTCCCCGTCCCCCAGGGAGCGCACGCCCAGACCAACCAGGGCTCCGCGGTCTTCCTCAACTTCCACAGCGACATCACCTACGACGCCATCGGCCGCTACGACCTCGCCAACCCCGACTTCCTGGTGCTCAACTGTCTGCGCGGCGCACCCGACGGCGACGCCGTCACGTACTACGCGGACGCCCGGGCGATCTGCGCGGCGCTGCCCGACAACGTCGTCGACACGCTGCGCAGCCCGCTGTTCCGGCTGAACGCGCCCGGCAGTTACACCCGGGACGTCGCCGAGGGCGACGAGGTGCTCTCCGAACCGGTGCCGATCCTCAGCGGCGCGGCCCGGTTCCCGGAGATCGCCGTCTCCGCCAACGGCACGCGCCCGCTCACGCGCGGCGCGACGGCGGCCCTGGAGGCGCTGCGCCAGGCCTGCCGGGTGGCCGCCGACGAGGTCCGGCTCAGCCCGGGCCAGGCCCTGCTCATCAACAACCGCAAGGGCGTGCACGCCCGTTCCGTGTTCCAGGCGCGTTACGACGGCCGGGACCGCTGGCTCCAGCGGACCTACATCCGGCGCAACCTGTGGAGCGTGCGCTACCGCGCGACCCCGGAGGACCGGCGCGTGCACTACTGAGCCCCCGAGATGACGTTGTCGAATGCGTGGACGGCTGCCAGGACTTCGGGGCGGCGTCGGTGTCCTAGGGTGGAAAAGGCACACCCACGCGCCCGCCGCGATCGGGCGAAGTGACGGGGAAGGGTGACGAGTTGTCCGACGGCATTCCTCTTCTGGGCGACCTCGCGGTCCGGGCGTACGAAATCGCCCTGGACCACGGGCGGTTCGTGGACGAGGAGATCGCCGCCGAACTCGGCGCCGAGCCCGGCGCGGTCACCCGGATCCGCAAGGCACTGCAGGAACTGCGGCTGCTGAGCCCGGAGTTGCCCGGCCGGCCCGTCGTCCCGCTGGACCCCGAGGTCGCGGAGGCCGAACTCGTCACCCCGCTGGAGGTCGCGGTCGCCCGGCGCCGCCGGGAGATCGCCCGGATCCAGCAGGAACTGCGCTCGCTGGCCGCCACCTACCGCACCCGCCGCGACGGCAGCGCCGACGAGGTGCCCATCACGGTCCTCGACGACTTCGAGGAGGTGCGCCGGGAGATCGACCGCGCCCGGTACGGCTGCTGCGAGGAGCGGATGAGCCTGCAGTCCGGCGGCGGCCGGCCCCCCGAACTCCTGGAGGCCGACCGGGAACACACCCTCGAACTGCTGCGCCGCGGTGTGCGGGTACGCATCCTGTACCAGCACACCGCCCGCACCAGCCTCGCCACCCGCACCTACGTGCAGGAGATCACCCGCCGCGGCGCCGAGGTCCGTACCGTCGAGGACCTCTCGGAGCGGCTCATCGTCTACGACCGCAAGGTCGCCTTCATCCCCAAGGAGCGGCCCGACAGCCGGCCGCCCGGCGCCGCCGTCGTCACCGAACCCACCCTGGTCGGCTATCTCTGCCGGTCCTTCGAGGCCGTGTGGCAGATCGGCCGGCCCTGGGAGGCCGACGGCCGGCCCGACGAGTACCACCAACTCGCGGAGGAGGTACGGATGTCCATCATCCGCCTCATGGCGCTGGGCCTGAAGGACGAGGTGATCGCCCGCCGGCTCGGCATGGCGACCCGCACCTGCCGCCGCCACATCTCCGCGATCATGGAGGAGATGGGCGCCGTGAGCCGTTTCCAGGCCGGGCTGATGATCGGTCGTCAGGGCATCGTCCCCGACGCCGAATTCGACGTCGACCTCACCGGACTGGCCGCTAAATGACGCCGTTGGCCGCTATGTGACAACCCGGGGACATGGCGTTCCCCCGCGGCCCGGTGTTCTCCTGGAAAGAGAAACGGCACCGGGGGACCGGTACCAGAGAACTGGGCCGGAACAGGCACGAGAAATCCATCCGGTGTCGACCCATAAAGGGAGTGGACCATGGATATCAGGCAGCTGGCGGCATTCCACAAAGTGGCCACGCTGCTGAGCTTCTCGAAGGCGGCCACCGAGCTGAAGTACGCACAATCCAGCGTCACCAGCCAGATCAAAGGGCTGGAGATGTCGCTCGGTGTGGACCTCTTCGACCGCCTCGGCGGCCGCATACAACTGACCGAGGCGGGCCAGCGGCTCCTGCCCTACGCCGAGCAGATGCTCGCCCTGGCCGGCGAGGCGCGCGGCGCCACCGTCGGCACCGGCGACCCCGCCGGCGTCCTCACGGTCGGCTCGATGGAGTCCATCACCTCCTATCGCATGCCGCCCCTGCTGGAGTTCTTCCACCACCGCTATCCGGCCCTGCACATCGTGCTGCGGCCCAGCCTGTGCGCCGAGACCTGTCACGCGCTGCGCCAGGGCATGTTCGACATGGGCTTCCTGATGGAGGCCGAGACGAGCCATCCCGGCGTGCAGACCGAGGTCCTCGGCTCCGAACCGCTCAGCGTCGTCGCCGCACCCGACCACCCGCTCACCCGGCTGCCCAAGGTGACCACGGAGGAGCTGCGCCGCACCCAGGTCATCTCCGCCGAGGCCGGCTGCGCCTACCGCGAGCTGTTCGAGGCCGAGTTGAACGACGGCACCGGAGAGGCGCTGCCCTTCCTGGAGTTCGGCACCAGCGAGTCCATCAAGCGCGGGGTGGCCGCAGGGCTCGGCATCAGCCTGCTGCCCACCGCCACCGTCCAGGACGCCCTGGACGCGGGCCTGCTCGTCACACTCGACTGGGAGATCCCCTTCGAGGTGTTCACCCAGCTCGCCTGGCGGCGCGGCAAGAACCTCACCCGCGAGATGCGGGTCTTCGTCGACCAGACGATCCGGTTCCTCGCCGAGGAGTACGGGCGATAGGGGCACGGGCGAGCGTGGAGCGGTCGGTGGGGGAGCGGCCGGCGGCGGCGCTGCCGCGGCGCTCATCTCCCCGCCACGGGGCCCAGATCGCGCAGGGTGCTGTGCAGCATCCGGATGTGGTCGTCGGCGGTGGCCAGGCCCAGACCCATCGTGTTCAGGCACAGGTGGGTCGCCCCCAGGTCGCGCCAACCCGCCACGAAGTCCGGCCACTTGGGCTCCGGCACCTCCGAGAGGACCAGCCGGGCCTCGACGCCGAGCTCGGCCGGATCGCGCCCGGCGCCCAGCGCGTAGGAACGCACCCGGCCCACCATCGCGCGGGCCGTCTCGTCGGGCGGGCGCTCCGGCAGCCAGCCGTCGCCCAGTTCACCGGCCCGGCGCAGCACCGGCTCCGCGCTGCCGCCGAACCACACCGGGATCGTGCCGCGCACCGGCCTGGGCAGGATGCCCGCGTCGTCCACCCGGTGCCAGCGGCCGTCGAAGCTCACGGTGGGCCGCGCCCACAACGCCCGCAGCAGCTCGACCTGTTCGGCGCAGCGGGCGCCCCGGTCGGCGAACGACATGCCGAGGGCGTCGTACTCCACCCGGTTCCAGCCGATGCCCACGCCCAGGCGCAGCCGGCCGTCGCTGAGCACGTCCACCTCGGCGGCCTGCTTGGCCACCAGGGCGGTCTGCCGCTGCGGCAGCACCAGGACGCCGGTGGCGAGTTCCAGGGTGCGGGTGGCCGCCGCGAGGAAGCCGAACAGCACGAAGACCTCGTGGAAGAGGTCCTCGCTGCTGAAGCCGTACCAGCCGGGCCGGGTGCCGGTGCCGGCGCCCAGCACGTGGTCGAAGGCGACCACATGCCGGAAGCCGAGATCCTCCACGGCCTGGGCCCAGTCCCGGACGGCTCCCGGATCCGGGCCGATCTCCAGGTGCGGGAAGACCACACCGACGCGCATGCACCTGCGGTTGTCCATCACCGGGGCGTCACCCGTTTCCGGCCAGACCCCATCCGTCGTCCTCTTCGGACGTCGTAGTCCCGCCCCGCCTGTAGGTCACGTTCGCCATGGGAACCTCCTCGTCGGTCGTCGCGGTCGTCGCCTCACCCTTCCCACCGGGAGCGGCTCCCGAGCGGCGCGGGGCGGGGTGATCGGGCATTCCGTCAGACGCGGGACGGCACTGCGTCAAGTAGTCGCCCCCTCCCGCAACTGACGTAGTACCGGGTCAGAGCTTCCAGAGTCCGGCGGGCCCCGCCATCGGGCCGCGCCGCAGGTCACCGGCCTGGTTAGCGTCGATCGCGACGCGCCCGCCGGGCGTGGCCCACCGTCCGTACGACCATCCCGTGTCACCCCCGGAGTCGCCCATGAGTTCCGCGGAAGACCGTCTCGACGTGATCGAGACCTGCACCAGGATGCTGTGGTCCGTCGACCTGCGGCAGTGGGAGGCGCTCCCCGCGCTGCTCGCCGAGAAGGTGGCGCTCGACTACACCAGCCTCTTCGGCGGCGAACCGGCCGTGCGCACCCGCACGCAGATCATCGCCGACTGGACGGCGGGTCTCGGCCACCTCAGGGCCACCCAGCACATGATCGGCAACCAGGTCGCCGAGGTGAACGGCGACGCGGCGGTGGTCACCGCGCACTTCCAGGCGACCCATCTGCTGCCCAATCCGCAGGGCGGTGCGACCTGGACGCTCGGCGGCCGCTACCGCTTCGACCTGACCCGCACCCCGGCCGGCTGGCGTATCGCCGGCGTGGTGATGACGGCCCTGTGGGCGGACGGCAACCAGCAGATCATGACCCCGCCGGACGGGCCGCCCGCCCCCGTTGACCAGCTCGACCAGCACGCCCAGAAGGAGACGTCATGAGCGAGCTCACCGAACAGACCCGGGACGTCGCCAAGCAGTGGTTCTCCGCTCTCACCGGCGGCGACTTCCCCACCGCGCTCGGCCTCCTCGCCGACGACGTGGAGTGGATCAACTACCGCGTGGTGCCCGGCTACAACGACGACATGAAGTGGATCGGCACCTTCCACACCCGCGACGACGTCGCCGCCAGCGTCGGTGTCTTCGCCGGCCAGTGCGACGTGACCTTCGAGGAGCTCCTCGACCTCGTGGTGGACGGCGACAAGGCCGCCGGGGTCATCCACGAGGTGTCGAAGGTCAAGGCGACCGGCCAGGACTTCGAGATCATCTTCACCCACTGGCTGACCGTCCGCGACGGGAAGATCGTCCGCTGGGAGTCGCACACCGACCCCTCGACGATCATCCGCGCCATCCGCGGCGACGCCCCCGAGAGCGGGGGCTCATGAGCGCCGAACTGATCGCCGCCGTACGGGATCGCCGTACCGACGACGTACGCCGGCTCATCGAGGCAGGCGCCGACCCCTCCACCCGCGACAGCGCCTCCGGACTCACGGTCCTGATGATCGCCGCGGGCCAGGCCGACCCGACCACCACCGGCGTCCTGATCGACGCCGGGGCCGACGTGCACACCGCCGACACCCGGGCCGGAGCCACCGCCCTGCACAAGGCCTGCCAGGGCGGCGACCTCAAGGTGGCCCAACTCCTGGTCGAGGCAGGGGCGTTCGTGGACGCCGTCGCGCCGACCACCGGGCACACCGCGCTGATGGACGCCCTCTGGTACAAGTACCCCGACCTCGTCGAGTACCTGCTGGAGCAGGGCGCCGGGCTCAAGGTCCAGACGCACTACGGCTTCTCCCTGGAGCAGCACTTCGCGTACGAGCTGAACGTCAACACCTTCGGCAAGGACAAGCTCCTGCGCGCCGAGCAGCTGCTCAAGGAGCGCCAGGAGCACGACGCCTCGGCCGTCGAGGCACAGCCCCTGATGGCCGCCGTCGCCGCCGGCGACACCGAGGCGGTGCGTCAACTCCTCGCCGCCGGCGCCGAGGTGGACGCCCGCGCCCCCATGCTCAACGGCTTCAACGACGCCCACACCCCGCTGCTCGTCGCCTCCCGCGACGGCCACGACGAGATCGTCCGGCTGCTGCTGGCCGCGGGCGCCGACATCAACGCCGTCGAGCCCTGCTTCGGCGCGGTACCGCTGCACAAGGCCGTCTACAACGGCCACGCCGGCATCACCGCCGACCTGGTCGCCCGGCCCGGCATCGACCTCGGCTTCCAGGGCGCCACCAACGGCTACAGCCCGCTGCACGACGCCCTGTGGCACGGCTACGCCGACTGCGTGACCGTGCTCCTGGACGCGGGCGCCCCGATCGACCTGGTCGGGCACGACGGCAAGACCCCCTTCGACCTGGCCGTCGAGGTCTTCGGCCGGGACGACGCCCTCACCGTGCGGATCGCGGCGCTCGCCGCGGCCTGACCAACTCCCTTAAGGAACCGCCATGTTGTTCTACGTCCAGATGCGCTGGAAGCACGAGGGACGGATCACCCTGGACGAGCTGTGGGAGGTCGAGCGCGAAGAGGCCGAACACGCCCAGGAGACCCTCGACTCCGGGTTCGCCGTCGGCCTGTGGAAGGTCGCCGCCAAGAAGATGGTGATCGGGATCATCGACGCCCCGAACGCCGAGGAACTCGACCGGACCGCGCTGGGCCGGCTGCCGATGCGCGAGTACCTGGAGTTCGAGGAGGTCTGGCCGCTGCGCGACTACCTCGGCTTCGCCGAAGACGTCAAGAAGGCCTACAAGGTCTGACCCTCGCGACCCTCAGGAGGCCGCCATGATCCACCAGTTGATCTTCGCGCACCCCAAACCCGGCATGACCGAGCAGGAGTTCCAGGACTACTGGGTCAACGTCCACGCCGTGCAGTACGCGAGCAAGATCCCGCAGATCAAGAGGTACCTCGTCGACACCCGCGTCCCCTTCGGCCCCGAGCCGGAGGACCCGCTGTGGAGCGGCATAGCGGAGATCTGGCTGGAGAACGACGAGGACCAGCTCGCCTCCCTCCAGACCCCGGAGTTCCTCCAGGGCGCCCGCCTCGACGAGCCCAAGTGGGCCGCGTTCTGGCGGACCGTCGTCCTCGACACCGACGCCCACGTGCTGCGCTCCGGCGAGCACCCGGCACCCGAGGAGGGCGTCAAGCTCGTCCTCCTGGTCAAGCGCACCGAGGGCACCACCGTGGAGGAGTTCCGCGCCGCCAGCCTCGGCGACCACGCCGAACTCGTGCTGCGGGTACCCGGGTTGCGCCGCTACCTCCAGTGCTTCGCCCGGGACGGCGCCTACGCGATCGGCGAGGCCCTCCTGGACGCCGCCTACCTGCTCTCCTTCGACAGCCCGGCCGCGCTGGAGGCGGCCGTCGCCTCGCCGGAGTACGCGAAGGCGAGCGAGAACCTCGTCACCTTCGTCCAGCCGCGCTATCTGCACCAGATGGCGGTCAAGGAGAACTGGATCATCGGCTCCGAATCCGACTGAACGACCCGCGTCCCACGGTTCGCCGGTCGGCGGCGGTTGAATCGCCGCCGACCGGCAGTGACACAGCACCACTTCGAAAGGCACGGACAGTGACCGATTCCCCCACCATGCACGCCGCCGTCATCGACGCCTACGGGCCGCCCGAGGTACTCCGCGTCGCGCGGGTGCCGCGGCCCGAGCCGGGCGACGGCGAGGTGCTCGTCCGGGTCCGTGCCGCGGGCGTCAACGCCATCGACTGGCTCAGCCGGGCCGGTCACGCCGTCCGCGTCGCGCGCTTCCCCGCCGTCCTCGGCTGGGACATCGCCGGCACGGTCGTCGAGACAGGGCCCGGGACCGGCCGGTTCGCCGTCGGCGACCGGGTGTTCGGCACGGTCGGCTTCCCGCGCCTGGCCGGCGGCTACGCCGAGTACGTGGCCGCCGCGGCCGACGACCTGGCCGAGATCCCCGACGGCCTCGACGACCGCACCGCGGCCGGCGCGGCCATGCCCGCCCTGACCGCCTGGGAATCGGTGCACCTGCACGCCGACATCACCGAGGGCCGACGCGTCCTGGTGCACGGCGGCGCCGGCGGGGTCGGCCACGTCGCCGTTCAACTGGCGGCGCTGGCGGGCGCCGAGGTCAGCGCCACCGCCTCGGCGCACAACCACGACTTCGTCACCTCACTCGGCGCCAGCCACGTCGTCGACTACACCAAGGAGCGGGTCGAGGACCTGGTCAAGGACGTCGACGTGGTCATCGACACGCGCGGCGGCCCCGACTTCGAGCAACTCCTGGCCACACTGCGGCCCGGCGGCCTCATCGTCACCCTCAAGGGCGAACGCCCCGACCACACCCCGCTCCTGCGCAGACACGGCGTCCGCGCCGCCTACACCTATGTCGCCCCCGACGGCACCGCCCTGGACCGGGTCGCCCCGCTGCTCGCCGAGGGGCGGCTGCGGATCGGCATCCAGCAGGCGCTGCCCCTCGACGGCGCGGCCGAGGCGCACCGCATCGGCGAGACGGGCCACGTACGCGGCCGGATCGTCCTCGACGTCGGCTGACTCCCGCACCCGGGGCGCCCCGCGCGCCCCGGGCCCCGCGGGAGGTGCCGGCAGTTCCGCCAACCCCGAAGCGAGACCCGAAGCGAGATCGGAGATCGTGATGAGCACCGACACCGAGAGCGCGACCGCGCCCTCGACGCAGTACCCGCAGGGCAACGTCATCCACCACCCGGCGGGCTCCGGCCCGACCATCTGGTTCGGCGACGCCATCTACACCTTCAAGGCGACCGCCGAGAACACCAACGGCGTGCTGACCCTCGCCGAGGCCTCCGTGCCCCCCGGCAGCGGCCCGCCCCCGCACATCCACCCGCACGCCGACGAGGGCTTCATCATCCTCGGCGGCGAGATCGAGTTCCTCAACGGCACCACCACGTTCATCGCCGAGGAGGGCTCCTTCGTCTACGTCCCGCGCGGCACCCGGCACCGGTTCCGCAACGTAGGCCTGCACGTGGCCCGGCTGATCTTCTTCTTCACCACCGCCGGCATGGAGGGCTTCTTCAACGAGCTCGGCGTCCCCGCGCGCAAGGGCGAGGCCCCGGCCCCGTTCAGCGACGCGGACCGGCGGCGGATCGTCGAGGTCGCGCCCAAGTACAACCTCAAGCTCGCACCGTGACCGCGCTGGGAGGCGTGACGACATGAGCACCGTGGAGACCATCCGGTTCCATCTGCGCGAGGGCGTCGAGGACGCCGACTTCCAGGTCCTCAACCGCACGGTCGAGGACGAGTACATGGCCAAGCGCCCGGGCTTCGTGTCCCGGACGACCGCGCGCTCCGCGGACGGCGAGTACCTCGTCACCGTGCACTGGGAGACCGTCGAGGCGGCCGAGGCCACCATCGGCCAGTTCTTCGGCGCCCCCGAGACCCAGGGCTTCCTCGGCGCCGTCGACGTCTCGACGGTGCAGTCGGGCCGCTACGAGCTCGTACCCCACTGACCCACACGCCCTGCGGCGGACGCGAGGAGGTGCGGTGGGCCCATGGCATCACCGACGACATCGGACACACCGACGGCCGCCGTGCGCGCGCTTCGGGCCACGCTGCGGGGCCGCGTCCTGGCCCCCGGCGACCGCGGCTTCGAGGAGGCGTACACGGTCTGGAACGGCGCCGTCCGGGCACGCCCCGCCGTCGTGGCGCGGTGCGCCGACGAGCAGGACGTGGTGCGCGCGATCGAGATCGCGCGCCGGCACGGCCTGCGCCCGTCGGTACGGGCCGGCGGACACGACTGGGCCGGCCGGGCCCTGCGCGACGGCGGCCTGCTCATCGACCTGAGCGCGATGCGCTCGGTCGAGGTCGACCTCGCCGCCCGCACCGCGTGGATCGGGGGCGGCACCAAGGCAGGCGACTTCATCGAGCGGACCCGTGCCTTCGGGCTCGCCCCGGTCACCGGCACGGTCAAGGCGGTCGGCATGGCGGGGCTCACCCTGGGCGGCGGCTACGGCCTGCTCGCCGGGGAGCACGGGCTCGCCCTCGACAGCCTCGTCGAGGCACGGGTCGTGCTCGCCGACGGCCGCGCCGTCACGGCGAGCGGCGAGGAACTGAGCGATCTCTTCTGGGCGTTGCGCGGTGGCGGCGGCAACTTCGGTGTCGTCACCGCGCTGCGCTACCGGCTGCACCCCGTCAGCACGGTCTTCGCGGGCCTGCTGCTGTATCCGCTGGACCAGGCGTCCGCCGTACTGGCCCGCTACCGCGAGCTGGTCGCCGACGCCCCGGACGCGCTGACCGTGATGGCCGGGTTCTTCTGCGGTCCCGAAGGCCGGCCGCTGCTGTTCCTGCTGCCGGTGTGCTGCGGCTCGCCGGAGCTGGGCCGCACGGTCATGGACCTGTTCGACGGCATCGGGAAACCGGTCGTCGGCCAGGTGCTGCCCACCGAGTACGCGAGCGTGCTGTCCACCTTCGACCAGGTCGTCGTCGACGGCCGGCACAACGAGGTGGGCACCCGCTGGCTCGAAGGCCCCAGCGAGGAGACGAGCGAGCTGCTGATCGACGCGGCGGCCCGGATCACCTCGCCGTACTCCGGGATCTTCGTGCACCAGTTCCACGGCGCCGCGAGCAAGGTGCCCGTGGCGGACACCGCCTTCGCCCTGCGCCGGGACCACCTGCTCGTGGAGGTCGCGGCGACCTGGGAGCCCTCGGACCGGCCGGGGGATACGGGGGAGAAGCACCGGGCCTGGGCGCGCGAACTGGAGCAGCAGCTCGACCCGTACGCGCTGCCCGGCGGCTACCCCAACCTGCTCGGCCCGCACGAACACCGGCGCACCCTGGACGGCTTCGGCCCGCACGTCGGCCGACTGCTCGACATCAAGGAGCGCTACGACCCGGACCACGTCTTCAGCGCGGTCGCCGCGCTGGAACCGACCGCCCTCAACCCAGGAGAAGGATCACCGTGACCGAAGAGTCGAGCGTCCCCGAGGGGACGCGGACGGTACGGGACGCGACGCTGGACGTACTGCGCGAGCTGGGCCTGACCACTGTGTTCAGCAACCCGAGCCACACCGAGATGAAGCTGTTCGAGTACTGGCCCGAGGACGAGTTCCGCTTCGTCATGGGCCTTCAGGAAGCCTCCGTGGTCGGCATGGCCGACGGCTACGCGCAGGGCACCGGCGAACCCGCGCTCGTGCTCATCAACGGCGGCCCCGGCGTCGGCAACGCCATGGGCAGCATCTACACGGCCGCGTCGGCGAACACGCCGCTGGTCATACTCGGCGGGCAGCAGGCCCGCAAGATGCTCCTCGGCGACCCCTTCCTGGTCGCCAAGGACGCCACCCAGCTGCCCAAGCCGTACATCAAGTGGGCCGGCGAGCCCGGCCGCCCGCAGGACGTTCCCGCGCTGATCGCGCAGGCCTACCAGATCGCCAAACAGGCCCCGCAGGGACCGGTGTTCGTGGCCGTGCCCGAGGACGACTGGGTACGCCCGGCCGACCCGGAGCCGGTGCGTATCGCGCAGGTCAACAGCGCGGTCGTACCGGACCCCGCGGCCCTCGCGGAGATCGCCGCGGCGCTCGACGGCGCGGAGCGGCCCGGCATCGTGGCCGGCGGCCCGGTGGACGCGCAGGGCGCCCGCCCCGAACTGATCGCGCTGGCCGAGAAGTTGAACGCCCGCGTGTGGGGCGCCCCGGTGTGGAACCGCGGCGCGTTCCCGGAGGACCACCCCCTGTTCGCGGGTGTGCTGCCGCCCATCCCGGAACTGATCAACGAACGGCTGTCCGCCCAGCACGACGTGGTCGTGGTCCTCGGCGGCCCGGCGTTCACCCTGTTCACGGCGTGGGACCTGTTCTCGACCGCGCCCGCGGACCTGGACAAGACCCCGCGTCCGACGCTCACTTCGGACGTACGCTTCCTGCACGTCACCGACAACCCGCAGGCGGCCGCCGCGACCCTGGCCAACACCAGCTACGTCGCCCCGCCCGGGGCCGTCGTCAAGGCCCTGGTCCCGCTGGTCGAGCAGCGCGAGCGCGTCGAACTGACGCCGGTGCGCGAGCCGGTGCCGGTGCCGGAGCCCTCGACACCGCTCAGCCAGGCGTACCTGTTCCACGTCCTGTCCCAGGAACTCCCCTCCGACGCGGCGCTGTTCGAGGAACTGCCCATCGCCCGCGCCGACTTCCACGAGCAGATCCCGCTCGGCGCCGACAACGGCTACTTCGCCACGGCCAGCGGCGCCCTCGGCTTCCCGTTCGCGGGCGCGGTCGGCTTCGCGCTGGCCCAGCCCGACCGGCGGACCGTCGTCGTGGTCGGCGAGGGCTCCGCGCAGTACACCCTGCACGCCCTGTGGACCGCGGCCCAGCACCAGTTGCCGGTCACCTTCGTGATCCCCGACAACGCCGGGTACCTGTCCCTGAAGTACTACCTCCAGGACCAGAAGTCCTGGCAGAAGGGCTATGACCTCAGCGGCGTCGACATGGCCCAGCTGGCCCGTGGCTTCGGTGTCCGCGGCGAGCGGGTCGAGAGCCCGGAGGGGCTGCGCGAGGCCCTCCACGACGCGCTGACGGCCGAAGGACCGGTCCTGCTGGACGTCGTGGTCGCCGACCCGGGCCTGTTCCGCCTCTGAGCCGGGCCCGCACTTCTGGTACGTGGACGCCTCCCGCCTGAGCGGGAGGCGTCCTGCCGTAGGAGCCGCCCCTCCCACGCACCGGGATGTGTCCGCGAAGTCCCTTCCCCAGAGGGGGTACCCCCAGCCGCGCGACGCCCGGCACGCTCCCACCGGACGCCGCGCGACCCGCCCCCTCCGGGCGGACGACGGGAGTTCGCGGACACGACCCAGCCCACCCCGCTCCGCCGTGGAGGGACACCTCGTCATGCCCGCAACCCCGCCGCCGGACGCCTCACCGCGTCCGCGCCGGCCCGCACCCGGCACCGTCGCCGACGGCACCGACCGATGTCCCGGCAGTCTGCGCTGGGCCGCGGCGGTGGCCAACGCGGACTGGCACATCACCGCGCCCCTGCTGGTGGCGCTCACCGCCGCACTGGGCACCGGGATCGACACGGTGACCACGGCCGTCGGCGCGTACTCCCTGGGCCACGGGCTCGCGCTGCCGTTCTGGGGCCGGGCCGCCGACCGGTACGGCCCCGCCCGGACCCTGCGCACCGGCCTCGCCCTGGCGGCGCTCGCGTCGGCCGGCGGCGCGCTGTGCCGCACGGGCACCGAATGGCTGGTGCTGCGCACCGCCGCCGGCGCGGCCTTCGCCGCGGTGACCCCGGCCGTCGCCCTGTACTGCCACGAGGCCGGCGGCCCCGCCGAATCCAGACAGCGCCGCTTCGCCGACGTCATGGCCCTGTCCGCCGGCAGCGCCGTCGCGGCTCCCCTCTACGCCGACGCCACCGAGGCCCTGGCTTCCTGGCGCCTGGTCTTCCTCACGATCGCGGTCCTGTGCGCCGCGGTGGCCCTGTCCACCAGGAACCTCCCCCAACTGCCCTTTCCGGCAGGCCGCTTCGACGCCCGGGACGGCCTGAGCGAGTCAGCGGGCCTGGACGGCCGGGACGGCCTGCACGGCCTGCGAGAGCCAGGGGGGCCGCATGGCCGAAGCAGACGGCTCGGCCGGGACGGCCGGCGTGACAGGACCGGCCGGCACACCCGGGCCACCTCGCCCGTCGGGACGATCCCGCCCGCCCGGGCCGCGCCGGTGTCAGGCGCCCGGCAGGGCACTCGCGCCCGACCGCGAGAGGATCCCGGGCAGCCCCTCCCCGTCCGCTTCCCGAAGGGTCCGCGCGGCCCCGACTCTCCGGTGCCGACCGCGACTTCCGGCCCGTTCACCGGCACACCCGGCGCTCCCCCCGAGGCCCCGCCCAGCGCCCGGCCGGCTCACTCTCGCGCCCCCCTCACCCTCTTCCTGATCCTGCTCGTCGGCGCAGCCGAAGGCGCCGTACTGCTCACCCTGCCCTCCCTGCTGGCGCCCGCCCTCGCGGTCCGCGGGTCCGGGGCGGCAGGAGGCACCGCGGTCGCCGTGGCCTACGGGGCCAGCGTGCTCGGCGGCAGCGTGCTGCTGCGCCGGGCCGCCGGCCGTCGTACGCCCGTCGTGCTGGTCACCACGGGCGGGGTGCTCGGTGTCGCCGCCGCTCTCGCCGCCGCCGCGCGGACCACCCCCGTCGTGCTCACCGGCAGTGCGGTGCTCCTCGGGCTGTCCTGGACGCTGCTGCACACCACCTTGCAGACCTGGCTGCCCCGGCTGCTGCCGTCCGGCCGACGGGCCACCGCCGCCTCGCTGTTCGCCACCTCAGGGGTACTCGCGGGCGGCCTGGGCGTGGCCCTGGCGGCGCCCCGGCTGCGCGAGGGGCGCGCGCCCGACGTCTTCCTCCTCGCGGCCGTCCTGTGCGCCCTGATGACGTGCGCGCTCGCGGTGTGCGCCCGGCGCTGGACAACCAGCCGCGTGGTACGGCGAGTTGCCGTAGTGCGGTCTGCCACTTCGACCTGTGTGGCACCCGCACCCCTCCCGCCTGGTAGGGATCAAACCCATAAAACTAGACAGGAGTTCGGCAGTTCGCTTGTCCGAATTGAACGCCGAACGAGAGGAACCCCCATGAGCAGGCGCATCCTTGTCGTCCTGTCCGAGTACGGCTACTGGGGCGAGGAACTCATCGGCCCCCTGGAGACCTTCGACAAGGCCGGCTACCACCTCACCTTCGCCACCCCGACCGGCAAGCGGCCGGTGGCCCTGCCGCCGAGCTACGACCCCGACTTCGTCGACCCGCCGCTCGGCCGCTCCGTCACCACCCCGGAGATGGCGGCCAAGGTCAAGGCCGTCGAGGCCTCCGACCGCCTCGACAACCCGCTCGACCTGTCGTCCTGGCTCCCCGAGCGCCCCTACCGCTCCAAGCCGTACTTCCTGCGCGAGTACGAGTCGTACAACACCCGCCTGGAGAAGGTCCAGGAGCAGGTCGCCGACCGCTACGACGCGCTGCTCGTCGTCGGCGGCAGCGGCCCGATCGTCGACCTCGCCAACAACTGGCGGGTGCACGACCTGATCCTCGCCTTCTACTACCTGGACCGCCCGATCGCCGCCGAGTGCTACGGCGTCACCTGCCTCGCCTTCGCCCGTGACCAGCGCGACCGCGAGAGCATCATCCGCGGCAAGCACGTCACCGGCCACTGCATCGAGTACGACTGGCAGGACGGCACCGGATTCGTCGGCACCGACTTCAACATGGGCCCGCCGCCGTACCCGCTGGAGTACATCCTGCGCGACGCCACCGCACCCGGCGGCGCCTACCACGGCAACTTCGGCCGGACCACCTCCGTCATCGTCGACTACCCCTTCATCACCGGGCGTTCGACCCCCGACTCCTACCTCACCGGCCAGAAGACCGTCGAGGTCCTCGACCAGGGCCTGCGCCAGTGGGGCTTCAAGGCCTCCGCGTAACCGCCCACCCCCTGACGGACGGAGAGACGATGGACAGCAGGCCGGCCCGGGCGGCGTTCCTGGAGCAACTGGTCGCCGACGGGGTGCCGTACATGTTCGGCAACCCCGGCACGGTCGAGCAGGGCTTCCTGGACGAACTGCGCCACTTCCCGGGCCTCGAGTACGTGCTGACCCTGCAGGAGTCCGTGGCCGTGGGCATGGCCGACGGCCACGCCCGGGCCACCCGCCGGCCGACCCTCGTCCAGCTCCACTCCGGAGTGGGCCTCGGCAACGGCATCGGCATGCTGTACCAGGCCATGCGGGGCCACGCCCCGCTGGTCGTCGTGGTCGGCGAGGCGGGCCTGCGCTACGAGGCCATGGAGGCGCAGATGGCCGCGGACCTGGTCGGCATGGCCAGGCCCGTCACCAAGTGGGCGACCCGCGTGGTCGACCCCGACTCCACACTGCGGGTGCTGCGCCGGGCCTTCAAGGTCGCCGGCACCCCGCCGTACGGCCCGGTCCTGGTGGTGCTGCCCGCCGACGTGATGGACCGGCACACGAGCGAGGAAGCGGTGCCGGTGGTGTATCCCGACACCGCTTCCGCACCACGTCCCGAGCAGATCGCCCACGCCGCCGTGCTGCTGTCCGGCGCCCGGCGGCCGATCGTGATCGCCGGGGACGGGGTCCACTTCGCCGGGGCCCAGCAGGAGCTGGCCCGGCTGGCCGAGGTGTGGGGCGCGGAGGTGTGGGGCGCGGACTGGGCAGAGGTGAACCTGTCCGTGGAACACCCCGCGTATGCCGGCCAGCTGGGTCATATGTTCGGCGAGAGCAGCCGCCGGGTCACGGGCGCGGCGGACGCGGTCCTGCTGTGCGGGACGTACGCGCTGCCCGAGGTCTTCCCGGCCCTGGAGGGGGTGTTCGGCAAGGGGGTCCCGGTCGTGCACATCGACCTGGACACCGACGCCATCGGGAAGAACCACCCCGTCGACCTGGGCCTCGCGGCCGACCCCAAGCGCACCCTGGCGCTGCTCGCCGGCGCGCTCGACGAGCGGATGAGCGACACGGAGCGCGAGGCGGCGGGCGAGCGGCTGCGCGTGGGCGCCGCCGAACGCGCCCGCGTCCGGGCGGAGTCGGCGGCCCACCTGCGGGACAACGCTGCCGCGCAGGACCTGCCGCACATCGCCTTCGCCGAGGAGCTGGCGGCCCAACTGCCCGAGGACGCCGTGCTGTTCGACGAGTCGCTGACCGCGGGACCCGCGCTCTTCGGTCCGCTGCCGGCGGCCGTGCCAGGGCACTGGCACCAGACCCGCGGCGGCTCCCTCGGCGTCGGCATCCCCGGCGCCCTGGGCGCCCAACTCGCCCATCCCGACCGCACGGTGGTGGGATTCACCGGCGACGGCGGCAGCATGTACACCTTCCAGGCACTGTGGACGGCGGCCCGGCACAACATCGGCGCGAAGCTCGTGATCTGCAACAACAGCAGCTACAAGCTCCTTGAGGACAACATCGAGCAGTACTGGCGGGAGCAGGACATCCCCGCCCACGCGCAGCCGGAGATCTTCGACCTCTCCCACCCCGCCATCGACTTCGGCGCGCTGTCGAGGTCGCTCGGCGTGCCCGCGGTGCGGGTGGAGAAGCCGAGCCAGGTCGCGGGAGCGGTGGCCGACGCGCTGGCGCACCCCGGCCCGTTCCTGATCGATCTGGTGACCGGTCGAGGGAAGGGGCAGTAGCCGTGCGTCTGTCGGGGCACAAGATCGCCGTACTGATGGAGAGCGACTTCTACGAGCCCGAGATCCTCTACTACCAGCGCAGGTTCCCGGAGGAGGGCGCGGAGGTCCACTTCCTGACCCGGCTGTGGGGCGCGGAGCGGATCACCTTCCACGGGCACGAGCACCGGATGCCGTTCACGGTCACCGAATCGTTCGAGGACATCGACGAGTTCGCGCTCAAGGAGTTCAGCGCCGTCATCGTGCCCTCGGGCATCGTGGCCGACCGGCTGCGCTACACCGAGGACCCCAAGCAACTCCCGCCCGCCGCACAGTTCCTGCGGCGCGCGTTCGCCGACCCGGTCATCGTCAAGGGGATCATCTGCCACGGCATGTGGCTGGCGGCCCCGGTGCCCGGCCTGGTGCGCGGCCGGCGCGCGGTGGTGCACAACAACCTGCTCGGCGACCTGCGCAACATGGACGGGATCTACGTGGACCAGGACGTGGTCGTCGACGACGACCTGGTCACCGGGCGCACCGGCGAGCACTGCCACCTGTTCGCCCGCACCATCATCGAGCTGCTCGCCAGCCATCCGCGGGGCCTTCCGGCCTCGTCCTGGACGACCCCGAGGCTGACCGGGCAGCCCCCCGCGGCGGCGCTCCCGTGACCGCGCCGCCGCACCGGGCCGCCCGCGAACCGGCGACCGGGCACCGCAGTCCGGCGGTTCCTCCCCCCGCCCCGGTGCCCGGCCCGCGGCCCCCCTCCTCGCGGGCGGCCCGTCCCTCCTTCCGCCGGAGACACCCGTGACCGGGTCACCGGCGGGGGAGTACCCCCCACCGGACCACGTCCATCCGCACCACACGTCCGCCGCACCCCGAGTTCACGGGTGCGGCGGCGACGCCTGGAAGAGCGACGGGGGGAGTACGTCGATGAGTTCCGGTGGGCAGGAACGCGGGGCCGTCGCGGTGACGCCCCCGCCGCGGACCGCGTCAGCCGTGCCGTTCCTGAGCCTGGGCCAGGGACTGGGCGGGGTCGTAGGTCATCGGCATGCCCGAGGCCTGGAGCGCGTGGTCGTAGGCCTCAAGAGCCTCCTTCGAGCGGCCCTGGCGCTTCCATACGTCGCCGATGTGCCGCCACTCCTGGGCCGTCTCGTACGACGCGGTGAAGTGCCGCAGCTGACGTGTCGCCGCGTGCAGGGCCTGAAGCCCTTGGTCGGCGTCCCCGCGCAGCAGATGGATCTCGGCCAGCCGGACCCGTGCCCCGACCGCCTCCACCCGTGGACCCGAACTCATCAGGCCCAGCGCGCGCCGGGCGTGGTCGGCGGCCTCGTCCCAGCGCCCCAGCTGCATGTTGGCGTCCACCAGGCAGATCTCGCACCGGCCCTGCTCGACCGCGGTGCCGAACTGCGCGAGGGTCTCGCCGGCGTCGTCCAGCAGCTGCTTGGCGCGGGCCGGGTCGGGGTTGCCGGACTGGAGCTCCAGCCAGGCGACGTTGACCTTGAGCATCGCCACGTGCCGCAGATTGTCGTCGTCGGCCATCATCGCCAGCGCCCGCTCGGTCAGCGCCAGCGCCTCGGGCAACTGCCGGCGGGAGACGGCGACCAGTCCCGCGTTCCAGTACACCGCGCCCCGGCCGGTCCGCCCGCCGTGCTCCTCCGCGACCGGGATCAGCTTCTGGGCGAGCAGATGGGCCCGGGTGATGTCACCGCGCATCAGGTACGACGCGATGAGGGTCGAGCCGACCTGGATGTGGTCCACGGTGACGTCGAGCCCGAGGGAGTCCAGCGTCGCGAGCGCCCGCTCGCAGATCTCGATGCTGAGCGTGACGTCGCCCATGGTCCGGTAGCAGCGGCCGAGGGCGACCGACACCCGGCACCACTCGTCCGAACCGGCCGCGAGAGACGGGTCCTTGACGAGATCCTCGAGGACGGGGATCGCGGCCTCGACGCGGTCCAGCTTCTCCAGCGCGGTCGCCTGCCCGATGCGGGCCCGCAGCCGCATCGCCGCGTCTACGAGCCCGGGCTTCGACAGGAGTTCGCCGAACGCCTGGAGCGCCTCTCCGTTGTCGCCGTTGCGCAAGGCCATTTCGGCGAAAGAGAGCCTGAGTCGGGCGTCTTCGGTGGCGTGGTCGTCGCGGCCGGTGCGCAGATGATCCGCGGAACAGCCGAGTTTCCGGGCCAATGTGGTGAGCACGGCATCCGAGGGAGCCCTTTTGCCCGATTCGATGAGCGAGATGTAGCTCGCGGAGATATCCGTGGAGGCCAGATCCTGCTGCTTCAGGCCGAGCTCGACCCGAAGGTCTCGGATGCGCCTGCCCACCTGGACCGGAGATACGTCTTCGACATGATCCATTTGGCTTCCCAGGGTGAGCACATGACTTGAGATGTCATAGATCACAATACCAGCATGACTGAGGCACGCCAATGGGTGGGGCGGACCTCGTCCCGCCGATGGCCCAAAATCCCGTGTTCCAGCGGATGACCTTTCGGTAGCGGAGAGGAAATGGAAATTCCGGTTCTGCCTGTCGTTTCTTTGTAAAACCGCTCTTGACTTGATCTGTAATTCACGCTTGACTGTCGTTGTAAAGAAAAGAAAGCGGGAGAGGAGAGAAAAGTGATTCCGAAACACGTCATATTGCTTGTGGCAATGCTCCTGGTTGCCGGCCTCGCCGCCTCCGGTCTCTATGTCACGGCAGGTGAGCCGTCGAAGGAACCGGTCAAGCAGTCCATGCAGAACGGTCCGAACGGCTGCTGCTGAGGCCGTCGGGTCGAAGCGGGACGGCCGTTGGGGAATATTCCGTCCCGTTCCGTCCCTCGCCGAGTCAGTCCCCGGTGAGTGGGAAATGACAGACGACCGACCGACCGCCGTCCGCCGGCGTCCGGAGCACCGCGGGGAATTCCCGTTCACAGCGCGACCGTTGACTCGGCTCCAGTGACTCGAACACCGGGCAGCGTGGCCTGAACCGACATCCCGTACCGCTGTCGCCGGCAGCGGGCGGATCGCCGCGCAGCACCGTCGCCGAACGAACTCGCGCCACCGCGGGATCCGGCACCGGAACCGCGTCCAGCAAGGCTTTGGTGTACGGATGACAGGGTTGTCCGAACACCTCGTCCACCGTGCCGGTCTCGACGACGCGACCGGCATACATGACCGCGACCCGGTCGGCGATCTGCCGGACCATGGCGAGGTCGTGCGAGACGAACAGGCACGAGGGGCCAGGGTCCTCCTTCAGCCGGCGCAGCAGATCGAGGATCCCGGCCCGCACGGACACGTCGAGCGCGGACACCGGCTCGTCGAGCAACAGCAACCGCGGTTCCACGGCCAACGCCCGGGCGATGGCGATGCGTTGACGCTGCCCACCGGAGTACCGGTGCGGGAGGGCAGCGGCGTCGTCCGGGCGCAGGCCGACCAGCCGCAGCACCTCCGGCACCCGCGCGGCGATCCGCTCGGCCGGCGCCCGCTGCACCAGCAGCGGCTCGGCGACGATGTCGCCCACCGTCATCCGCGGATCCAGGCTCGCCATCGGATCCTGGAACACGATCTGCAGCGCGCCCCGCAACCGCCGCTCCGCGTCCCGTGAGAGCGCGCCGGTGTCCTGCCCGAGGACCTCGATGGTGCCCTGACGTGGCGCCCTGAGCGAGATCACCTCCAGCAGGGTGGTGGACTTCCCGCACCCGGACTCGCCCACCAGGCCCAGCGTCTCGCCCCGGCGCACCTCCAGGTCCACCCCCTCCAGGACCCGCACCTCACGCCTGCCGCGCCGTCGCCGACCGCCGGCCCCGGCCACCGGGAACGACTTGACCAGCCCTCTTATCCGCAGCACCGGTTCCACCACGCCCCCCGCCACCGCCGCCCGCACGGGCACCGACGGCGGGAACAGCTCCGCGGCCCCGAGCCGCACGGCCTCCTCACTGCGCCGGCAGGCGATCAGGTGCCGTGCGTCGAGGGGCGGTTGCCGTTCCTGGTCGGCCAGGTGCGGTTCGGCACCCGCCAAAGCCGCCTCGGTGTCGGCCGGTTGACCCTCCCCACCTGCCACGTCACCCTCGTGGCAGACCAGTTCCGGCTCGTACGTCCGGCACTCCGGCTCGGCCAGCGGGCAGCGCGGCGCGAAGGTGCAGCCGGAATCCCGGTCACCCGGGGCAGGCGGAGCACCCGGCATCGGAGTCGGCGGGACATCCCGGTCGAGCCGGGGCACGGAACCGATCAGCCCCGCGGTGTACGGCATCCCGGGCCGCGCGAACAGCTCCCGCGTGCGGCCGTACTCCACCACCCGCCCGCCGTACATCACCGCCACCCGGTCCGCCGTGCCGGCCAGCACCCCCAGGTCGTGGCTGATCAGCAGCAGCGCCGCGCCCGTCTCGCGGCGCGCGGTGACCAGCGCCTGGAGCACCTGCGCCTGGACCGTCACGTCGAGCGCGCTGGTGGGCTCGTCGGCCACGATGACGTCCGGGCGGTTGGCCATCGCCATCGCGATCATCGCCCGCTGCCGGGTACCGCCGGACAGCTGGTGCGGATAGGAGTCGGCGACCCGGCCCGGTTCCGGCACCCCGACCGCGTCCAGCAGCTCCGCCGCCGCCCGGCGGGCCGACTCCCGCCCCGGACGCGGGCGTTGGTGGATGCGCAGGGCCTCGCCTATCTGGTCGCCGATCCGGTGCACCGGGGTGAAGGCGGCCAGCGCGTCCTGGAAGACCATCGCGATGTGCCGGCCGCGCAGGTCGGCCAGGTCGCGCACCGGCAGCCCCACGAGCTCGCGCCCCAACAGCCGTACGGACCCGCTCGCTTCGAGTCCCGGCGGGCACAACCCCAGCAGGGCCAGGGCGGTGAGGCTCTTGCCGGCCCCCGACTCGCCCGCCAGGCCCAGTACTTCGCCCCGGCGCAGCAGCAGATCGACGCCCCGCACCAGGGGCAGGGCGGGGGAGCGCCGCGAGGCCGGCCGCCCGACGCGCAGTCCGCGCGCCTCCAGCAGCACCTCTCTCGCGGCCTCCGCGGAACCCGGCGCCGTCATGCTCTGCCCACCGCCGGACCGCTCTCCACGGAGGCGGGACCGACCCCGGTCGCCGAGCCCTCCGCTCCCGCGCCTCCCGCACCCGCCGACCCGGCCGGGTCGAACGCGTCCCGCAGCCCCTCGCCGACCAGATGACAGGCCAGGACCAGCAGCACAAGGAGCCCGACCGGGAAGAAGAACATCCACGGATACGTCGTCGGCACGTCCGAGGAGTCGGCGATCAGCGTGCCCAGCGAGACGTCGGGAGGCTGCACGCCGAAACCGACGTACGAGAGACCTGTCTCGCTGATCACCGCACCCGCCACCGCGACCGTGGCACTGGTGGTGAGGAAGGACACCAGGTGCGGCAGGATGTGCCGGCGCACCACAGCGACCGGCCCGAGGCCCATGTACGTTGCCGCCAGCACGAACTGACGCTCCTTCAGGGAGCGGGTCATGGCACGCACCGCGCGGGCGGTGACCATCCAGCCGAACGCCGCGAGCAGTCCGCCGTAGCCGAGCCAGCCCAGGGACCGCAGCCGGGGCGCGGCGACCACCAGGACCAGGAACGCCGGGACCACCAGCATCAGGTCGACGAGGAACATCAGCACCCGGTCCGGCCAGCCGCCCAGATAGCCGGCGCACACGCCGACGACCGTCCCGCCCGCCGTCGAGACGACGGCCACCAGGAACCCGATGAACAGCGACTTCTGCAGTCCGCGCACGCACTGCGCGAAGACGTCCTGGCCTATCCGGTTGGTGCCGAACCAGTGCCCGGAGCCGGGCGGCTCGCGCAGCGCCGAGTAGTCGACGGTGGCGTACGGCCAACGGGAGAACGCCGGTCCGGCGAAGGCGAGCAGCAGGAGCGCGCACAGCAGTGCCGCCCCCGCGACCGCCGAGGGGGAGCGGGCCAGCCGCCGCAGCCGGGCGCTACGCGGGTAGCTCATGCGAATCGGACCCGGGGATCGAGCGCCGCGTGCAGCAGGTCCGCGCACAGTCCGGCCAGCAGGACGAGCACCGCGCCGAACACCTCGATGGCGACCACGGCGTTCACGTCACCCCTCTGCACGGAGTCGAGGAACCAGCTGCCCATGCCGTGCCAGCCGTAGATCTTCTCCGTGAACACCGCGCCGGTGAACATCGTCACGAACCCGAACGCGAAGACGGTGGTCAGCGGGATCAGCGAGGTGCGCAACCCGTGCCGCAGCAGAGCGCGTCCCGGCGTGAGTCCCTTGGCCTGGGCGGTGCGCAGATGTTCCGCGGCGAGCACGTCGAGGGTCGCCCCGCGCTGGTAGCGGCTGTAGAGGGCGACCGCGCCGAGGGAGACGGAGAGGGTGGGCAGGACCAAGTGGGCCGCCATGTCCCGCAGTTGGACCAAGGGACCGCCGTCGAGGCCAGGGGTGCTTTCGCCGGTGTAGCGGATCACGCTGCGGCCCGTCGCGTCGTTGACCGCGATCGCGCCGGTCTGGAGCAACAGCCCGAGCACGAACGGCGGCACCGACAGCACCGTGAACGACAGCAGCGTCAGTCCCCGGTCCGGCAGCCGGCCGCGCCGCACGGCCGCCCACACGCCGGCGAGCACTCCCAGCGCCGTGCCGGTCACCGTGCCCACCAGCAGCAGCCGGGCCGTCACCCCCACCCGGCGGCCGAACTCGGCGGTCACGGACGTCCCGTCGAGCGTGCGCCCCAGATCTCCGTGCAGGGCCCGCCACGACCAGTGCCCGAACCGCTCGACCACCGGCGTCCGCCGGTCCAGGCCGAGTTCGGCCAACCGCTGGTCGACCACCCGCTGCGGCGGAGGAGGTGTGCGCTCCTCGAAGTACGCGCGTGGGTCAAGGGCTGCCGAGGAAAGCAAATAGCAAAGGAAAGTTGACGTGACGAGCAATAAACAGTAGTTCGCCAGACGTTTTGACAGCATCGCCCACAATGCGACTCCCCCCGCGGCGCTTCACGGCCTTGACATGAGCCAATGTTAAACTTCCGAGCCGCTCGGGAGGGGCATCGAAATGACGAGATTCCCGGAACGACGCAGATTCTTATGGGCCGTTCAGGTGTGTGTCGCGCTCGCCGCTCTGTTGGCTGGATGCACGTCGTCCGGCGGGCCGAACGAACCTGACGACCGGGATTCCCGCGCGGCGGTACCCGCGTACGACCGCACCGATGTCAACGCCCGCCCCCGCAGCGCACTTCGGGACGGCGGCACCCTCACCCTCTCCATGGTCCAGTGGCTCACCCAGTTCAACTACTTCCAGCTGGACGGCTCGTTGGACGACGCGCTCACCGTGGTCGGGCTCTTCGAGCCAAGACTGTTCCTGCGGGACGCGAAAGGCGTACCGCACCCGGTCCCCGACTACCTGACCTCCGCCAAGGTGATCTCCACCTCTCCCCAGACGGTCGTCTACCGGCTCAACCCCAAGGCCCGCTGGTCCGACGGAACGGCCCTGGGCTGGCAGGACTTCGCCGCCCAGTGGCGCGCCCTGGGCCGCGGCGACCAGCGCTACCAGATCGCCGACCCGAGCGGATACGAGGACATCGCGTCGGTCACCGAGGGCGCCGACGCGCATGAGGTGAAGGTCGTCTTCAAGACGCCGTTCGCCGACTGGCAGCGCCTGTTCAGCCCGCTGTATCCCGCCGCCGCGTTCAGCACCCCCGAGGAGTTCAACGAGGGCTGGCGGACCGGACTGCCCATCACCGCGGGCCCGTTCAAGGTCGGTTCGCTGGACACCACCGGCAAGACCCTGACCGCCGTACGCGATCCGAAGTGGTGGGGCACCCGGCCGCTCCTGGACCAGGTCGTCTTCCGCACCCTCGACCCCACGACCGCCGTCCAGGCCTACCTCAACGGCGAGATCAGCGCCGTCAACGCGGCCTCCGGGGACGTGTACGACCGGCTCAAGGGCGCCTCCGGCACCGACATCCGCACCGGCTCCGCCTGGGACGAGGTGCTGGTCTCCTTCAACGGCGCGAGCGGCCCGCTGGCCGACCCCCAAGTACGCAGAGCCGTACTGCGTGCGGTCGACCGGAACGCCCTGGCGAAGGTCGCCGGCGAAGGGCTGCCGATCGGCGTGCCGTTGCTCGGCAATCACTTCTTCATGACCAACCAGCCCGGATACACAGACAATTCGGGGAGCCTCGGCAGCTACGACCTGAAGGAGGCCGAGCGAATTCTGGACGAGCGCGGATGGCACCGGAAGAACGGAAGCGGAACACGCACCAAGGACGGGCAGGAGTTGAAGCTGCGATTCGTGCTCAGCCAGTCCACCAACCGACTCGGGCTCGACCTCTCCCAGCTGATCCAGCAAATGCTCTCCCGGGTCGGCATCGCGGTGGAGATCCAGAAGGTGCCGGCCGACGACTACTTGTCGAAGTACCTCAACCGCGGGAATTTCGACCTGGCGATCTTCCGATTCATCGGCCAGACCTATCCCAGCTCGCTGTACTCGATCTACCGGGAGCCGAGCGGCGGCCAGGCCTATGAGAACTACGGCCGGATATCCAGCCCCGACATCGACGCCCTGCTGCGCGAGGCCGTGCACACCCTGGACCCGGACCGCCGCGCCCGCCTGTACCGACAGGCCGACGCCGAGATCTGGGAGGCGGCCCACGACCTCCTGCTCTACCAGCGCCCGCAGATCCTCGCCGTCCGCGAGGGTCTCGCCAACTACGGCGTACCGGGCCTGGGTGACATCGACTTCACCCAGGTCGGCTGGGAACGCTGACGGCCGCGAGCCGCCCCAACTCCCTTTGCGCTGTGCTCAGTGGCCGCGCTCAGTAGACGAGTCCGCCGTCGGCGCGGATGTTCTGCCCGGTCACCCAGGCCGCGTCCGGTCCGGCGAGGAACGCCACCACGGCGGCCACGTCCGCGGGCCGCCCGAGCCGGCCCAGCGGGGTGTCGGCGATCACGTGCTCGCGGATCTCCGCGGTGGTCGCGCCGCGCAGCATGTCGGTGTCGCTCGGCCCGGGCGAGACGGTGTTGACCGTGATCCCGCGCGGCCCCAACTCCCGGGCCGCCACCCGCACGAACGCCTCGCCCGCCGACTTGCTGGCGATGTACACCGACTCCGGCACCCGCGGCCAGCGGGTGGTGACGGTCGACAGGCCGATGATCCGCCCGCCGTCCCCCATCCGCTGCGAGGCGAACTGCACGGCGAAATAAGGAGCCTTGGCGTTGACGGCCATCACCCGGTCGTACTCCGCCTCCGCGGTCTCGCCGATCGGCGTGAACGAGGCCACGCCGGCGCTGTTGACAAGGATGTCGAGGCCTTCGGCGCCGATGGAGCGGAAGTGCTCGTCGGCCGTCGTGAACAGCCGCTCGATCTGGGCCACTTCCGCCAGTTCGGTCTGCACCGCCCAGGCGGTGCCGCCGGCCGCCGCGATCTCTTCCTCGATCTCGGTCGCGGCGTCCTTGTTGGTCGCGTAACTGAACACGACGGCCGCGCCGTCGTCGGCCAGTCGTCGCACGATCGCCCGGCCGAGGCCGCGCGAGCCCCCGGTCACGACCGCCGTACGGCCCGCGAGCACCTTGCCCGTGGCCGTCTGCGCCTGGTTCATACGAGCCTCCTGTGTCTCGCTGCACGAGCGAGGGCGTGAACGGGGAAACGAGGAGAGGACATGGAGAGAGGACATGGGGAGAGGGAATGAGGAAAGGGACGGGACTTCGCCACGGCACCCCCGCGCGCCGCCCGGCCGCATCCGTCCGCCTTCCGCCTGACCGACCTGGCCGCCTAACCGACCTAACCGACCTAACCGACCTAACCGACCTAACCGACCTAACCGACCTGCCCGGCCGAGCCGGCCGACGCCGGCGGGACCGCCCGGGGCCGGCGCAGCGTGTCGTAGCCCAGCGCGACCGAGGCCAGCGTGACGTGGTGGTGCCAGCCCCGGAACGAGCGGCCCTCGAAGTCGCCGAGGCCGAAGTCCTGTTGGAGCCGCGCCAGGCTGTTGCCGCACAGCGCCCGCAACTGCGCGAGCGGCAGCACGTCGGCGATCCTGCGCGCGGGCAGGTTCGTCAGCCAGTAGGTGCGCGGGGCGGGCCGGCCGTAGGGCCAGTCGGCGACCAGGTGCCGGGGCCGCTGCGGCGGGCGTTCGGGCAGCGGGCGCCCGGCCGCCGTGCCGAGCCGCGCCTCCGCGAGCAGCAGCGCCGGCATGGACAGTACCTGCGACTGCCGCATCCGCGAGGTCGCCCGGTCCTGCCAGGCGATCGGCATCCGCTTGCGGTGCTGGACGGCGTGCCGGGCCAGCTCCGACAGCGTGCCGCGGCCGGGCGCCGAACCGGCGCACGGCCGCGGCAGTGTGACCGCCACGGTGGGCGCCACCTCCACCAGATAGGCGAGCCCGCGCGCCTCCAGACCGTGCAGCAACGGCGTCACATCACCGTCGCAGCGCCAGTCCACCAGTACCGGCAGCGGCTCCAGGTACCACTCCTCCAGCATCTCGTCGATCGCTTCCAGCACATACCGCCAGCGCGGCTTGGCCCGCTCCTGGGCCGGTACGTGCGCCTGCGTGCGCAGCGCCTCGTCCCGGTCCCAACGCTGCGGCAGCAGCAACTGCCAGCTCACCGGCACCCCGCCGTACCGTCCGGCCAGCGAAGTGGCCAGCGCCAGCTGGCAGTTGACGGTCCGCTCCAGCGAGGGCGCGTACTGCCGGGCCACGCCCACCGAACGGTCGCCGTTCTTGGCGAAGACGACCTCGTCGAAGCACCAGGCCTCCGCCTGCAGCGCCCGGCTGATCCGGTGGGCGAGCCGCTCCCGTACCGGCCGGCACGGCCACGGGCTCTGGTTGACGAACTGCTGGATCTGCTGGACCGCCCGCCGGCCCAGCACCTCTTCGGTGATCCGGGCCGGCGTCTTGCGCCCGGGCACATCGAGCAGGCCCCGGACGTAGACCTCGCCCCAGCGGCGCTGGTCGGAACGGGACAGCGCGCCGAAGAGGTCCTGGCAGTAGGCGGTGAAGTCCACCGGCTCGTGCGGCACAGCGGGCTGTGCCGGCCGGTCCATGACGTACCTGGGGGGAAGCAGCGTCGTGGTCATGTCGGCTCAGTCCTCCTCGCCCTCGAACAGGAAGGCGTCGGTGGCCAGCAGGGCTTCCCGTACCTCGGGCAGTACAGATCCCACGACCACGAAGTCGACTTCCAGGCCCGCCTTGGTGCGCTGCACGAGCAGCTCGTTGACCGCGGGCCTGCACATCTCGGTCAGTTCGCCCAGGTGCAGTTCGACCCGGCGCGGTCCGGCCGCCATCACCTCGCCCAGCACGTGCCGGAAGCGGTCCAGCTCGACCGCGTCGACGGCGCCGGAGCAGCGCACGTGCGCGGTGCCGCCGGCCACCTCGCTGCGCACCCGCAGCCGCATCCGCGCCGGCTCCAGCTCGACCCGCACCCGCACCGGCTCGTCGCCCTCCGGCAGCTTCACGGTCAGCAGCTTGGCGTCGAAGTTGTGGTGCTCGTTGCCGTCGACCCACACCCGGGTCAGCTCCACCGAACCGGTGGGCAGCAGGTCGGGTGCCACCCGCAGTTCGCGCTGCGGCAGATCGGCCGGGCGCGGCCGGAAGTGCAGGGTCAGCGGCTCGTGGCTGATCAGCAGCCCGGTGTAGGCCGCCGAGAGGTAGCACAGCTCCAGCGCGTGGTAGCCGGCCATGGCGTGCGAGCCCTTGAACCGCTCGGTGCCCACCAGGTACGGGATGCCGTCGGCCAGCACGTTGAAGTACACGCCGCCGTCCTGGTGGTCCAGGAAGAAGGCGTTGTAGAAGGCGGCGGCCTCCCGGGCCAGGCGCAGCGACTCGGGGTCGTCGCCGGTGCCGGCCAGGATCAGATAGGCGAGGATCGCCTGCTCCTGCTGCCACCAGGCCTTGCGGTTGTGCCAGACCATGCGGTGGATGCCGCTGTCCGCGTCGGGCTTGCGCTCGACGACGTCGTACCAGCCGCCGCGCTGCTGGTCGCTGCCGACCGGCGGCATGATCTCGCCGATCCGGCGGGCCGCCTCGGCGTACTCGGGCTTGTCGTGCAGCGCCCTTATCCGGGTCAGGTTCCAGGCGATCTTGAGGTTGTGCCCGACCACCGCGCGGTCCTGCTGCCAGCCCCAGGTGCGGTCCGCGCTCCAGTCCTCGTGGAAGCGCTCCTGTACGAAGGGGCTCTCCGGCTCGTCCGGGAAGCGGGCCACGATGGTGTCCGCGGTCTCCTCCAGGAGCTCGGCGAAGTCCGTGCGCCCGGTGGCCAGATAGGCGTTGATCAGATACGCGGGGGCGTGGTCGCCGACCGAGTTCCAGTTCTTGCGCGACCGGTTGCGGCCCAGCGCGTCGTCGCACGGGCTGAGGTTGATCGGGTCGATGTGCGAGAAGAAGCCGCCGCGCTCCTCGTCGCGGAAGTAGCGCTGGAAGAGCGCCACCGTGCGGTCGATGTCCTGGAGGATCCGCGGGTCGCCGGTCACCCGGTAGGTCTGGGTGGGCCCGGCCAGCGCGTAGATCTGCTCGTACATCGGGATGGCGTCGTAGTCGTCGCCGAACTCCGAGGCGTAGACCTTGCGCCGCCCGGTCGGGGTGATGTCCATGCCGTGGTACCAGTAGACGATCCCGTCGTGCTTGTCGTCCACGCGCATGTACTGGCGCAGGTACTCGGTGCCGCTCTCGGCCGCGTCCAGGAACCGGTCCTCGCCGGTGAGCAGGTACGCCGTCGACAGGCCGTACACCAGCCGGGAGATGGTGTCGGTCTCCTGCCGCACGTTCTGCCCGGCGTGCTCGGGCAGTTGGGCGCCGTCGAGGGTGAGCTGGGTGCGGTAGTGGCGCCAGTCGTAGTCGCCGTCGGGGAACTGGCCGCGCAGATAGAAGTCGGCGATCTCGGCGGCCTGTTGGACCCACCAGCGGGGGTGCTCGAAGACGTAGTGGCCGCGGCTCTCCTCGGCGAAGGTGATCTCCTTCACCTCGAAGCGCGAGCCGCCGTCCCACTCGTAGAAGACGCCGTACGCGAACAGGAAGCGCCCGGTGCTGAGCATGTCCTGGGTCTGCGCGGTGGTGTCCTGGTAGGGGTCGCCGAGGTTGCGGACGATGCGGGAGACGACGTTGCGGGCCAGGTGCGCGGTGAACTCGCGGCCGTCGGAGGTGCGCAGCCCGAAGCGGTGCTCGGTGGGGCTGAAGTAGGTGACGTAGCCGGCGACGGTGTCGGAGAGGATGCGGTGGTTGGCGGTGTCGGTCATCGTCAGGCGTCCTTCTCATTCGGTAAGGCGACCAGCAGGACGACGCTGCGGCCGTGTGCGTGGATGACGTCCGCCTCGACGGGCTCCTCCTGACCGGGCGCGAGCAGGTCGCGCGATCCGGTGCAGGCCGTGTCGAGGATCCGGTGCCAGATGTGGCCCGCTACGGCCGGGAGTTCGAAGTCCAGGCCCAGGTGGTACATGTTGAGGATCATGTGCAGGTCGGGGTCGCCCCCGAAGCCGCCCAGTGTCACGGCCAGGACACGCGCGTCGGCGTCCTCCCAGCCGGGGCAGTGCAGTTGGGTGCCGTGCCAGGTGACGTCGGCCATGTCCCGGTCGTTGCGCCGCTCGGTGAAGAAGCGCGGTTCGCGGAAGGTCGCGTACCGTTTGCGCAGGGCGATGACCCGTTCCGTGAAGGAACGTATCTCCGTCTCCTTCTCCGCCTGGTCCCAGTTCAGCCAGGAGACTTCGTTGTCCTGGCAGTAGGCGTTGTTGTTGCCCTGCTGGCTGTTGCGGAACTCGTCGCCGGCCAGCAGCATCGGGACGCCCCGGCTCAGCATCAGGATCGACAGCAGGTTCTTGATCTGCTGCACCCGCAGCCGCTCGACCTCCTCGGAGTCCGTGGGGCCCTCGACCCCGCAGTTCCAGCTGAAGTTCTCGTGCGCCCCGTCGGCACTCGCCTCGCCGTTGGCGTGGTTGTGCTTGTGGTTGTACGAGACCAGGTCGTTGAGCGTGAACCCGTCGTGGCAGGTCACGAAGTTGATGCTGTTGGTCGGCAGCACCTGCTGCGGGAAGAACAGGTCCGCGGACCCGCCGAGCCGGGAGGCGATCTCCCCGACCAGACCGGCGTCCCCGCGCACGAAGCGCCGTACGTCGTCCCGGAACGGGCCGTTCCACTGCGCCCAGCGCTTCCCCGGGAACCGGCCCACCTGGTACAGGCCGCCACCGTCCCACGGCTCGGCGATGATCTTCGTCTCGGCGAGCACCTGCGACAGCTCGATGGCCCACAGCGCCGGCGGCACGGCCATCTCGTAGCCCATCGGACCCCGGGACATCTCCGAGGCCAGGTCGAAGCGGAAACCGTCGACGTGGTGCTCGGTGACCCAGTACTCCAGGCACTCCAGGATGAACTTGGTGACCATCGGGTGGTTGGCGTTGACAGCGTTGCCGCAGCCCGTGAAGTCCATGTAGCGGCTGCGGTCCTGCGGCCACAGGTGGTAGTACGCCTCGTTGGCGGCGCCGCGGAAGCTGATCGTCGGCCCGAACTCGTTGCCCTCGCTGGTGTGGTTGAAGACCACGTCGAGGATGACCTCGATACCGGCCTTGTGCAGCGCCTTGACCATGTCCCGGAACTCGGTGATGTGTCCGGCGAGATGGGGCTGGGCGCAGTACCCGGTGTGCGGGGCGAAGAAGCCGTAGGGGTCGTAACCCCAGTAGTTGCGCAGCGGCGTGCCGTCCGGGCCGATGCGCAGGGTCTGCGTCTCGTCGAAGTCGAAGACCGGTAACAGCTCGACGGCCGTGATGCCCAGCCGCTGGAGGTCCGGGATCCGCTCCACGACCGCCGAGAAGGTGCCCGGGTGGGTGGTGTGCGAGGTGGGGGACGCGGTCAGGCCGCGTACGTGCGCCTCGTAGATCACCGTGTCCGCCATGGGCGTGTTCAGCGGCCGGTCGCCCTCCCAGTCGTAGTCGTCGAGGTCGACGACCAGGCTGCGCATGGAGTGCTCGACGTTGTCGCTCACGCCGACCGCGCGGCCGCGGTCCCAGCAGGTGTTGATGTTGGCCCGCGAGTACGGGTCGAGCAGCACCTTGCGGTGGTTGAACCGGCCGCCGGAGTGCGGGGTGTTGCGGGGGCCGTCGATCCGGTACGCGTACACCTGGCCGGGGCCGAGGCCCGCCACGTGACAGTGCCAGAAATGGAAGCTGCGGTGCTGCTCGGGGTGGAGCCGGATCACCCGCGAGGGGCGGGGGGCGTCACAGCGGTCGAAGAGCAGCAGATCGACCCTGGTCGCGTACTCGGAGAAAATCGAGAAGTTCACCCCGTCCGCGTCGACGCTGGCGCCCAGTGGCTGCGGGCGCCCGGGTGACACTCTCGATGTCGCCTCCGCTCGTGGCTCCATCGTCAGGCTTCCCTGGACCTTCACAGAGCTTCACCTCTTGTCACCTGAGTAGTCGAGCGTCAGTCAGGTCCCTTGCGAATCCGTCTGACGGTGGTTCCGTGACATGGCTGGCTGCACCCAAGCCAGTCAACAAGCCTTGTAAGGTTGAGTCAAGTGGCTTGTAAAATTGGTGGGGTACCCGCACAACTCGGCCCGCGGGGGCCCGGCAGGTGAGGGGGAGGGGGCGCGGCGCCGGGGACGACAAAAATCCCCCCGGCCGCTGAGCGGCCGGGGGGATCGGCTGGTGTCCGAGGGGGGACTTGAACCCCCACGCCCGTTAAAGGGCACTAGCACCTCAAGCTAGCGCGTCTGCCATTCCGCCACCCGGACAAGGTGTCTGTCGCGCGGGACTGGCCGCAGCGACGGAGGAAACATTACCAGGCTTTCGCGGGTCCCCGATCACCCCCCTGACCAGCCCCTGACCGGCCCCCGGCCGCTCCCGTCGGTGTGTGAACCGCGTGTGACGTGCGGGGCCCGGCCTTGGGTCGCGGCACCGGAGCGAGGGAGGATGAGGGGAACCACCAGCAGTGACAGCGGGAGGAAGCAGCGTGAGCGAGACGGACACGGCCAGGGTCGTCACCGGCGAGGACGAGGTCGTGGACCTCTGCCGTGAGCTGATCCAGATCGACACCAGCAACTACGGCGACCACTCGGGACCGGGCGAGCGCAAGGCGGCCGAGTACGTCGCCGAGAAGCTCGCCGAGGTCGGTCTCGACCCGCAGATCTTCGAGTCGCACCCGGGGCGGGCGTCCACCGTGGCCCGGATCGAGGGCGCGGACCCGTCCAGGCCCGCCCTGCTGATCCACGGCCACCTCGACGTCGTGCCCGCCAACGCGGCCGACTGGACCCACCACCCCTTCGCCGGCGAGGTCACCGACGGGTGCGTGTGGGGACGCGGCGCCGTCGACATGAAGGACATGGACGCGATGACCCTCGCGGTCGTCCGCGACCGGCTGCGCAGCGGCCGCAAGCCCCCGCGCGACATCGTGCTCGCGTTCCTCGCGGACGAGGAGGCGGGCGGTACGTACGGGGCGCGCCATCTCGTCGACAAGCACCCCCACCTCTTCGAGGGCGTCACCGAGGGCATCAGCGAGGTGGGCGGCTTCTCCTTCACCGTCAGCGAGGAGCGCCGGCTCTATCTGATCCAGACCGCCGAGAAGGGCATGCACTGGCTGAAGCTGACCGTGGCCGGAACCGCCGGGCACGGTTCCATGATCCACCGGGACAACGCGATCACCGAACTGTCGGAGGCGGTGGCGCGGGTGGGCCGTCACAAGTTCCCGGTACGGGTCACCAAGACGACCCGGGCCTTCCTCGACGAACTCGGCGACGCGCTCGGCACCCCACTGGACCCGGAGGACATGGAGTCGACGCTCGCCCGGCTCGGCGGCATCGCCAAGCTCATCGGCGCGACCCTGAGCAATACCGCCAACCCCACGCAGCTGAACGCCGGTTACAAGGTGAACGTCATTCCGGGCGAGGCCACCGCGAATGTCGACGGGCGTTTCCTGCCCGGATTCGAGGACGAATTCCTCGCGGATCTCGACACGTTGCTCGGACCGAACGTCCGGCGCGAGGACGTGCATTCGGACAAGGCCCTGGAGACCGATTTCGACGGCGCCCTCGTCGCCGCGATGCAGTCCTCGCTGCTCGCCGAGGACCCCACGGCCAAGGCCGTCCCGTACATGCTCTCGGGCGGCACGGACGCCAAGTCCTTCGACGACCTGGGCATCCGCGGCTTCGGCTTCGCCCCGCTCAAGCTGCCCCCGGAGCTGGACTTCGCCGGGATGTTCCACGGCGTGGATGAGCGGGTGCCGGTGGACGGGCTCAAGTTCGGCGTGCGCGTCCTGGACCGGTTCATCGACGCGTCGTGAAAGGCCGGTTGACGCAGGTTGACGCCGGAATTCGACAGCGCGTACGGAGACGACTGAGACGGGTGAATGTGCTCATAAGCTCGTAGCTCCATTACTCCCTCCTCGTTACAGGTGATGCGATCCGCTACTTGGGATCGCATTGCCAACAAGGAGGAATAATGATCAAGAAGGTCGTCGCCGCTGCGGCTGCCACTGGTGGTCTGGTTCTCGCGGGTGCGGGCCTGGCCGTCGCCGACTCGGGTGCCCAGGGTGCTGCCGTGCACTCCCCGGGCGTTCTGTCCGGCAACGTCGTTCAGGTTCCGGTGCACATCCCGGTGAACGTCTGCGGCAACACGGTCTCCGTGATCGGGCTGCTGAACCCCGCCTTCGGCAACACCTGCATCAACAAGTGACGTCGACCCCCTGAGGGTCGTGCACGCCCGTCGGCTCCGGAGCGCGCGCCATGCGCTCCGGGGCCGACCGGTCTTTTTCGGACAAGGTCGACGGCAAGCTCGAAGGCAGGGATTCAGCAGATGCGACAGGTCACCCGCAAGGGCCTGATGACCGTGGCGGCCGCGACCGGTGTGATCGCCGCCGCCGGCAGTGGGTACGCCCACGCGGACTCCGGCGCCACCGGCTCGAGTTCGGACTCGCCCGGCGTGCTGTCGGGCAACACGGTGCAGGCACCGGTGCACGTGCCGGTCAACGCCTGCGGCAACACGGTCAACGTCGTCGGGGTCCTGAACCCGGCGGTGGGCAACAAGTGCGCCAACCGGAGCGGCGGCAGCGGCTCTTCGGGCGGCTACGGCGACTCGGGCAGCCATGGGGGTCATGGCGGACACGGGAGTCATGGGGGTCAGGGGGGTCACGGAGGCTCCGGCGGACACGGGGGCTCAGGGGGCTCGCACGCCGGCGGACACACCGGCGGCTCGCCGGGCGTGGGTTCCGGCAACACGGTCCAGGTACCGGTGGACGTGCCGGTGAACGCCTGCGGCAACAGTGTCGACGTCGTGGGCATCGGCAACCCGGCCTTCGGCAACGACTGCGACAACGACGGCTACGGAGGCGGCGGCCACCAGGGTGGAGGTCACCACGGGGGCGGCCACCAGGGCGGCGGTCACCACGGCGGAGGCCATCACGGCGGAGGCCATCACGGCGGCGGCCACCACGGTGGGGGACACCACGGCGGCGGCCACCACACGCCTCCGACCGGAACGCCCGGCCAGCCCGGGAACCCCGGTACGCCCGGGACCCCTGGGACTCCGGGTCACCCCGGCACTCCCGGTCACCCCGGCACCCCGAGCACCCCGCCCGTAGCGGGCCACGGGACGCCTGGCGGCTCCTCGTACGTCAACCGGCCGGGCGGCCAGTCGGTCGCACAGCCGACCGCTGCCGCGCAGCTCGCGCACACCGGCAGCGAGCTGCCGTTGGGCCTCGCCCTCCCGGTCGGCGCCGGAGCGCTGCTCGCCGGCGCGGTCCTGTACCGCAAGGCGCGTGCGTCGGCGTAGTACCGCCCTCATGAACGCACTACGGAGCGGGCCCCGTCGCCACGGGGCCCGCTCCGTCTCGTCTCCGTCTCAGCTCACCACGTGGCGCGTACCTGGCGGATGATCCGCCGGCGCAACCGCACCCTGCGGCTGCCGTCGCGCAGCAGACTCAGGCGGTCCAACTCCCAGTGTCCGTACTCGGCATGGTCCGTCAGCAGGCGAGTGGCGTCCTTGCGGGAAACCCCGCGTGGTACGTACACGTCGACAAATTCGTATTCCGGCATCGCATCTATTGTGCGGGCTGGGGCCCGGTACGGATAGCGTCTGCACTATGTCTGATGCTGCGCAGCCCACCGCTGCCGAGGTACGAGCCGCCGCCGAGGCGGTCAAGACCGCGCTCGACCGCCACCTGGCCGCGGTCGAACGCCGGTCCGGGGAGGACGACCCGGCCGTCTACGAGGCGTTCAACCAGCTGGCGACGGCCGCCGAGGCGTACGACGAGCTGCTCTACGACCGCTATGACGAGGTCACACCGTTCGAGATCCCCGGTGCGGAGGACGCGCTGCCCCCGTACACGGGCCCCGAGGAGCCCAATGCCCTCAGTGTGCTGATCCGGCGCGACTACGCCGTGGTGGAGCCGCAGCGGCTGCTGGCGCAGGCGCAGCGGGTCGAGGCGGCGGACGAGGACAGCATCGGAGTGGAGGCCTCCGGCACCGTGCACGGGGCGCTGGGCATCCTGTTCGGCGAGTTCGAGCCGGACGAGATCGCCTCCCGGCACAAGGAGTTCGGCCTGGAGGAGGGTGACTCCACGCTCTGGGTGACGGCGGCGGACGAGGCGCCCGAGGCCGGTGAGTGGCTGGAATCGCCCTTCGAGCAACTGGACCCGCAGCGGGTGGTCTGCCGCTTCGACGTCAGCGCGGTCTTCGACGACGAGATCGACGGCATCGGCACGCACGGCGTGGACGGCGTGGACGACGAAGACCTCGACGAGCTCGACACCGACCTGGACGCCGAGCTCGAGACCGACGAGGACCTGGAGCCACTGGACGCGGAGCCCGACGTAAGACGCTGACGGCACGGCCGGTCGTGAGACGACGACGGCGGCGGTCCCGGGGCTCATGTCGCCCCGGGGCCGCCGCCGTTCTCGTCGCGTGCCTCAGCCGGCGGCGGCCACCGGCACCTGCGGGGCCAGCAGCACCGGCAGCCGGGTCGTGCGCGGCTTCGGCGGCACCTCGGACACGGCCCGGGCAAGGGCCTGCTCCACGCCGTGCACCACGGACAGATGACGGTCCGCCCGGCCGAACGCCGTGTAGACCCACGGACGGCTGAGAGCCTGCGCCGCGTCCCCCGGCAGCACCACGACCACCGCGGGCCAGTGCGCCCCCACCGCCTGGTGCGCGGTCAACGCCCAGCCGTGCCGCACGGACTGCTCCACCCGCTCCTTCGGTACGACGACGGGGGCGCCCGAGACGGACAGGTGCAGCCCGTCGGCGTCCGCCGTCACCACCTGGCCCGGCACCGAGCGCCCCGGCGCGGGGGAGTAGGCGATCCGGTCACCCGGGTCGAACCCGCCGAAGCGGCCGGGACCGGGGTTGAGCCGCTCCTTCAGCGCCGCGTTCAGCGCGCGCGTGCCCGCCGCGCCGCCGTGCCCCGGCGTGATCACCTGCGTCTGCTCGGGCGGGATCCCGATCGCCCGCGGCACCGAGTCGGCGACGAGCTGCACGGTCCGGTGCACGGCCTCGCCCGCGTCCCGCACCGGCACGATCACGACCTCCTTGCCGGGCGCCTCGACCTGGTTCAGCTCGCCGATGCCGACACCGGAGACCAGCTCACCGAGCGGACCGGGATCCGGCACCCGCGAGGCGACCGAGGGGCAGACCCGCGCGGCCAGCAGATCGGCGAACACCCGCCCGGGCCCCGCCGACCACAGCCCCGCCGGGTCGCCGGCCAGCACCAGCCGAGCGCCGTCAGGCAACGACTCGACGAGCAACGCGGCGCTCTCCACGTCCAGTTGGGGCGCGTCGAGCACGACCAGGAGATCGAGATCCAACGCACCCTCGCCGTCCCGGCCTGGACCCTCGGCACTCGAGAGCAGACCGGCGACGGTGGCGACGGGGGCGGCGCCGACCGTGGTGCCCTCGGCCGCTGTGGAGCCGTCCGCCGCCGGCTCGACCGACGAACTGCCGTCCGAAGCAGCGCCGTCGGCACTCCCGCCCCCCGTCAGGCGGCCCGCGAAACGGTCCCGTCCGATCACGGAGTGCGCGGCGGCCCAGGCGCGCAGGCCGAGGCCGGTCGCCGCGTCGAGCAGCGCCGCCGGTTCGACGAGGGACGCCTCGCCACCGGTGTGGAGCACCAGGGCGTGGCCCGCGACCGCGCGGAGGAGTTCGGCGGTCGACCCCTTCGCCGCACCGGCGGCCCGCTCCCACTCCTCGGCCGAACCGTCCTCCTTCGGCACCGAGTTGATCACCCGGGCCAGACCGTCGGCGAGGCTCTCCTCCGCGAGCGCGTACCGCTCGAGACCGATCAGGACCCGGACCGGGCGCTCCGCGCCCTCACCGTCCTCGTCGTCCCCCTCGCCCTCGTCGTGCCCCGCCGAAGCCGAAGCCGAAGCCGAAGCCGAAGCCGAAGCCGAAGCAGAAGCCGAAGCCGGTACCGGCGCGGTCGGGTCGAGGGCGTCCTCGAAGACCAGCGCCTCGCCCTCCGCGACGGTGCTCTGCACGGCAGCCTCCGGATCCGGCACGCCCCGCTGGGCCAGGGCCGCGGTGAGCGCCGGCATCTCCAGCGCCGTGTGCCCGGCCAGCGCGGCCTGCTCCAGGAGCCAGCCGGTGAGCGCCCGGCCGCGCCGCTCGTCGTCCGGACCGCACTCCGCGCCGAGCAGCGCCCGTGCGAACCCGTCCGCCTGCTCGGGGCGTACCGCGCCGACGCGCAGCAGCAGCCAGGGGTCGGCCCGCAACTGGTCCTCCGCACCCTCGCCGAGCGCGGCGGCGACCTGCGGGGCGAGCGCGTCCGGGGCGCCGCCCTCGGTCAGCACGCGGCGTACGGCATCGACGGACTCCGTCCCGGGGGACGACACGGGCGCGGCGGCGGCCGGCGCGGGCTGCGGGCGACGTACCGGCTCGGAGTCGGGGCGGCGCGGGGCGGGCGGTTCGCGCAGGGCCACGGCGACGGGCTTCTCGCCGCTCTCCACGGCGCGCACGGCGGCCAGCAGATCGGCGGCGGTCCCGCTCAGCTTGGTGCCGGCCGCGATGGGCCCCTGCTTCTCGGCCTTGCGCCGCTCGATCCGCTCCCGCTCGATCCGCTGCGCCGCCAACTCGGCCTCGGCCTCGGACTTCTGCCGGGCGGCTTCCCCGTCGGCGTCGGCATCTCCCTTGCCCTCGGCCGCACTTCCCTCGCCGGTCTCCCCGGTCTCGCCTTCGTCACCGGCCGCGCTGTCACCGTCGGCGGACTCGGCCCCGTCGCCGGAAGACTCTGAGACCCCCTCGGCGGCAGCTCCCGATTCCCCTTCGCCGGAAGCCCCCGATTCCCCTTCGACAGAGGCCTCTTCCCCCGAGGCACTCTCCACCGCGCCCCCCGGCTCGACGCCCCCCGGTGTCCCCGGCTCCGATTCCTCCGTGGTCTCCGGTTCCGTGCTCACAGCGTGCTCCAGTCGTGATCGGGATAGCGGTGCACGGGCGCCGACACATCGTCGAGCGCCCGGCAGATCTCGTCAGGAAGACTAAGGGCCTCCACTGACAATGCCGCCGTGAGCTGCTGCGCGTTGCGCGCGCCGACGACTGGCGCGGTCACGCCGGGCCGGTCGCGGATCCAGGCCAGGGCGACCTGAAGGGGCGTCACGGCGAGCCCGTCCGCCGCGGTCTGCACGGCATCGACGATGCGGCTCGCCGTGTCGTCCAGGTACGGCTCGACGAACAGGCCCAGATGCTCTGAGGCGCCGCGCGAGTCCGGGGGGACGACGTCGCCCCGGTACTTGCCGGTGAGCACCCCGCGCCCCAGCGGCGACGACGGCAGCAGGCCGATCCCCAGGTCCAGCGCGGCCGGCAGCACCTCGCGCTCGACCCCGCGCTGCAGCAGCGAGTACTCCATCTGCGTGCTCGACAGCCGGGTGCGGTTGCCGGGCGCGGCCAACTGCCAGGTCGCCGCCTTCGCCAGCTGCCAGCCGCAGAAGTTCGAGACGCCGGCGTAACGGGCCCGGCCGCTGCTCACGGCCAGGTCGAGCGCGTGGAGGGTCTCCTCCAGCGGGGTGTACGGGTCGAAGGCGTGGATGTGCCAGACGTCGACGTAATCCGTGCCGAGACGGGCCAGCGAGGCGTCCAGCGCGGCCAGCAGATGTCCGCGCGAGCCGTCGAAGCGCCGGTCCGGGTCCGGCACGCTGCCCGCCTTGGTGGAGATGACCAGGTCCCGCCGGGGGACCAGCCCTTCTATGAGGCGTCCGAGCAGGTACTCGGCCTCGCCGTCGCCGTACACGTCGGCCGTGTCGACGAGTGTCCCGCCCGCTTCCCAGAAGGTCTTCAGGACGTCCGCGGCGTCGTGCTCGTCGGTGTCCCTGCCCCAGGTGAGTGTGCCGAGTCCGATACGGGACACGCGAAGACCGGTACGGCCGAGATGCCTCTGCTCCATGAACGCCGACATTACTGGCCATGGATCGAGCTGTGGGTGCCTGTGGACAACGGATTGTCGATACGGCACCGGACCGGTGTGGGCCGACCGACACGACCGCCACCTGCCCCGATCCGCGCCCGCGCGCTAAGGTCAGCCGGCAAGGGACGTTACTGATCGGTAAGGGGAATCGGCCATGCAGCTCGGGATCAACCTCGGCTACTGGGGTGCCGGAATGGACGGGGACAACCTCGCGGTAGCGCAGGAGGCCGACCGGCTCGGGTACGCCGTGTGCTGGGCCGCGGAGGCCTACGGGTCGGACGCGGCCACCGTGCTCTCCTGGGTCGCGGCCAAGACCGAGCGGATCGACATCGGCTCGGCCATCTTCCAGATCCCGGCCCGCCAGCCGACGATGACGGCGATGACCGCCGCGACCCTGGACTCGCTCTCCGGCGGCCGCTTCCGGCTCGGTCTCGGCGTCTCCGGCCCGCAGGTCTCCGAGGGCTGGTACGGCGTCAAGTTCGACAAGCCGCTGGCACGCACGCGTGAGTACGTCGAGATCGTCCGCAAGGCGATGACCCGCGAGCGGCTGTCGTACGACGGCGCGCACTGGACGCTGCCGCTGCCCGACGGCCCCGGCAAGCCGCTCAAGCTGATCGTGCACCCGGAGCGCGAGCACATCCCGCTCTACATCGCCGCGATCGGCCCCAAGAACCTGGAGCAGACCGGTGAGATCGCCGACGGCGCCCTGCTGATCTTCCCCTCCGCCGAGCACCTGGAGGAGACCGCGATCAGCCACCTGCGCGCGGGGCGCGAGAAGGCCGGTCTGACCCTCGACGGGTTCGACGTGTGCCCGACGCTTCCGCTCGCCCTCGGTGAGGACAAGGACGTCGCCACGCTCGCCGACTTCTTCCGCCCCTACACGGCGCTGTACGTCGGCGGCATGGGCAGCCGCAAGCAGAACTTCTACAACCAGCTCGCGCGGCGCATGGGCTACGAGGAGGCCGCCGTCGAGGTCCAGGACAAGTACCTGTCCGGGGACAAGCAGGGTGCCGCGGCCGCGATCCCGCACGACCTGATCGACAAGACCACGCTGCTCGGATCCGTGGAGCGCATCGCGGACCGGATGAAGGAGTACGCGGCGGCCGGCGTGACCACCCTGACGCTGTCGCCCGCGGGCTTCACGCTCGACGAGCGGATCGCCGCGCTCCGGGCCGGCACGGAGGCCCTGGAACTCGCCGGACTGGCCTGACGCACACGGCGGCCCCGCGAGGAAGTTCTGCGGCCGTGGTGGGGGCTCGGGGGTCTCCCCGCCACGGCCGTCACGGGGAACAACGCGCCGGGGCCCCACGCGGTTACGCCCCCCGGAGACCCGTGCTGTTACGCCCGGAGATGACCCCGGGCGTCCTCCTTTTGGCGGAGTTGTCCGACACAGCTGTTGCAGCACCTCTGGCGCCGCATTTGACTCGTTCTTTGCTGATGCCCGCGATGTCCCGCGATGTCCGCGGCGGCCCGCGAACCCGCAGAGAGGTGTCCACGATGCTTTCGGCAAAGAGCCTGTTCCAGGAGATCCTCGACGACGACGAGTCCTTCGCCCTGTTCTGCTCCATCGCGGCCAGCGGCGAGTCGCAGGGCGGCTGGGAGAACGCGCGCATCGCCGCCCTCGTACCCCCGGACGAGCGCGCGCTCGCCCCCAAGATCGCCCGGCACGGCGCGGACGAGGACAAGCACGGGCGGATCTTCAACGCCCTCATGAGGAAACGCGGCCTCAAGCCCGTCCCCGTCCCGCCCGACACCGACTACACGATGCTCCTGGAGAAGCACGGCATCGGTCTCGCCCACGAGAAGCTCAAGAGCGACGAGCCGCTCACGGTCCGGGACATCGTCACCTACCTCGCCCACAGCCGGGTCACCGAACAGCGCGCCTCCGAGCAGATGGAGCTGCTGCGCAGGCACTTCGCCGACCACCCCGACCTCGGCCGCGCGGTGAGGATGATCTCCAACGACGAGGACAACCACCTCGCCTACTGCCATGAGGAACTCCTGCGCTTCGCGCACGCCGGACACGGCCGCGCGATCCAGCGCACGCTGCGGGATTGCGCGCTGGCCGAGATCCGTGTTTACCGGGACGTCAGCCTCGCCGTGATGGCCCACATGGGCCGCATCCTCGACTGGCCCCGGCCCAAGTCCGCGGCGCTCGCGGCCGGCATCCACGCCGTGTACGCCTACGAGCGGACCGCGGGCTGGCGCCGGATGGTGAGCCTCAGGACGCCCGACCGGCGCGACGCGCTCGGCGGCCCCGCCACCGCGGCCCCCGAGTTCGCCTGACCCCGGTCCCGCATCCACCGCCCTACAGCCAGCCCCGTTTCTTGAACTGCCGGTACAGCAGCACCTCCAGGCCGGCCATGAGCGCGATGACGCCCGGATATCCCCACATCCAGTGCAGCTCCGGCATGTGGTCGAAGTTCATGCCGTAGATCCCCGCGATCATCGTGGGGACCGCGGCCATGGCCGCCCACGCGGAGATCTTCCGCATGTCGTCGTTCTGCCGGACGCTCATCTGCGCCAGATGCGCCGACAGCACGTCCGAGACCAGCCGGTCCAGGCCCTCCACGGACTCGTTCACGCGCGTGAGGTGGTCGTTGACGTCGCGGAAGAAGGGCCGCGCCTTCTCGTTGACGAAGGGCACCGAGAGACCGGACTGCCCGAAGCCCGCCAGCCGGGTCACCGGCAGCGCCAGCGGCCCGGTCGCCCGCCGGAACTCCAGCACCTGCCGCTTGAACGTGTAGATCCGGGACGCGGTGTTGCGCGAGCCCCCGCGGTCCGGCGAGAACACCTCCGCCTCCAGCTCCTCCAGGTCGGTCTGCAGCTCGGTCGCGACGTCCAGGTAGTGGTCGACGACGTCGTCGGCGATCGCGTACAGCACCGCGGTGGGTCCCTTGTGGAGCATCTGGGGCTCGCGTTCGAGCCGCTCCCGTACGGCCTTGAGCGGGGAGCCCTCGCCGTGCCGGACGGTCACCACGAACGCGTCGCCGAGGAAGACCATGACCTCGCCGCTGGAGACCCGGTCGCTCTCCTGCTCGTAGACGACCGGCTTGAGCACGAGGAACAGCGAGTCGTCGTAGACCTCCAGCTTGGGCCGCTGGTGTGCCTTCAGGGCGTCCTCGACCGCCAGCGGGTGCAGCCCGAACTCCTGGGTGACCAGGTCGAATTCCTGCTCCGAGGGCTCATGCAGCCCGATCCACACGAAGCCGCCCCTGGCCCGCGCCTCGGCCAGGGCGTCGGAGAAGTCCGCGGGGCCGTCCGTACGTTGTCCGTCGCGGTAGATGCCACAGTCGACGATCACGGAGCGTATTCTCCCGTCGCCCGCACTCCACCGCATCCGGCGGTGTGCCTACCCTGGGCCGCATGCCCACGTTGATCCTGGTCCGGCACGGACGTTCCACCGCCAACACCGAAGGGGTGCTCGCCGGCTGGACGCCCGGCGTCGCGCTCGACGAACGAGGTGCCGCGCAGGCCGCCGCGCTGCCCGGCCGCCTCGCCGAGCTGCCGCTCTCCGAGATCGTCACGAGCCCGCTGCAGCGCTGCCAGGAGACGCTCGCCCCGCTGCTGGCGGCCCGCCCGGACGTCACCGTCCACACCGAGGAGCGGATCGGCGAGTGCCACTACGGCGACTGGTCCGGCCGCAAGCTCGCCGAACTCATGGACGAGCCCCTGATGCAGGTCGTCCAGGCGCACCCGACGGCCGCCGCGTTCCCGGGCGGCGAGTCGATGCGGGCGATGCAGACCCGCGCGGCCGAGGCCGTACGCGAGTGGAACGCGCGCGTGGAGCGCGATCACGGCCCCGACGCGGTGTATCTGATGTGCTCGCACGGCGACATCATCAAGTCTCTTGTGGCGGACGCACTCGGACTTCATCTCGACCTCTTCCAGAGGATCTCTGTTGAACCGTGTTCCATCACCGCGATCCGTTACACACGTCTGAGGCCGTTTCTCGTCCGCCTCGGTGACACCGGTGACTTCACCTCTCTGGTGCCGCGCGAGGAGCCGCCGGCCGACGACGCCCCGGTCGGGGGCGGTGCGGGCGCACCGTGATCGTCGGGCGCAGTAGGGTGAAGCGGTCGCTTCAGCGCCGGTCCCTTTGTCGATCCCCGATTCCAGGAGACAGGACGTGTCCCGTCAGGTGTTCCTCTACGACCCCCCGGACCGCTTCGTGGCCGGTACGGTCGGACTGCCCGGACGCCGTACGTTCTTCCTCCAGGCCACCGCAGGCCCCCGGGTGACCAGCGTGGCCCTGGAGAAGACCCAGGTCGCCGCCCTCGCCGAGCGCATGGAAGAGCTGCTCGACGAGGTCGTACGGCGCAGCGGCGGCAACGCCCCGGTCCCGGCCGTGGTGCCCACCGAGATCTCCGACTCCGCCCCCCTGGACACCCCCGTCGAGGAGGAGTTCCGGGTCGGCACCATGGCGCTGGCCTGGGACGGCGAGGGCGAGCGCATGATCGTCGAGGCGCAGGCCCTGGTGGAGCTGGACGCCGACTCCGACGAGGACCTCGCCGAGGCCGAGGAGCGCCTCCTCCAGGACGAGGAGAACGGGCCCCCGATGCTGCGGGTCCGGCTGACCGGCGCGCAGGCCAGGGCCTTCACCAAGCGCGCCCTGGACGTCGTCAACGCCGGGCGGCCGCCGTGTCCGCTGTGCAGTCTCCCGCTCGACCCGGAAGGACACGTATGTCCGCGCCAGAACGGATACCGCCGCGGAGCGTGACCACGGCAGAGCTGCTGACCCGGGGCGAGCTGACGGTCCGCGGGCAGATCAGGGAAGCGTCCAACGCGGTGCTGTACTGCTCCGTCTCCCACGAGGGGGCGGAAGCCGCCTGCGTCTACAAGCCGGTCCGCGGCGAGCGCCCTCTGTGGGACTTCCCCGACGGCAACCTCGCCCGGCGCGAGGTCGCCGCGTACGAGGTCTCCGAGGCCACCGGCTGGGGGTTGGTGCCCCTCACCGTGCTGCGCGACGGGCCCTTCGGCGAGGGCATGTGCCAGCTGTGGATCGAGGGCGAGGCGGGCTCCGAACTGCTCGCCCTGGTGGACACCGAGGAGCCGGCGCCGGGCTGGAAGGCGATCGGCCTCGCGGAGGTCGGCGAGGGCGAGACCGCGCTGCTCGTGCACGCCGACGACGAGCGGCTGCGCCGGCTCGCCGTCCTGGACGCGGTCATCAACAACGCCGACCGCAAGGGCGGGCACCTGCTGCCCACGGCCGGCGGCCGGCTCTACGGCATCGATCACGGCGTGACCTTCAACACCGAGAACAAGCTGCGCACCCTGCTGTGGGGCTGGGCCGGGGAGCCGCTGACCGCCGAGGCGGTCGACGTCCTCAAGGGCCTCCAGGAGGCGCTGGGGGCGTCCGGAGCGCTCACCGAGCGGCTGTCCGGACTGATCACCGCGGCCGAACTCGACGCCACCCGCGCGCGCGTGGACGACCTGCTGACCTCGGGGAAGCACCCCGAGCCCAGCGGTGAGTGGCCGGCCATTCCCTGGCCGCCCGTCTAGCGGCCCACCCCGCACACCCCGGCCCGCTGCACACCGGGCCGTACCGCGCAAGAAGGCCTTACCGGCCATCCGGGCCCGGTCCGGTTCGTATACGGAACATCCGTCCGGTTAGGCTCATGACATGCATGCCTGGCCCGCTTCCGAGGTCCCCGCCCTGCCTGGTCAGGGCCGCGACCTGAGGATCCACGACACCGCGACCGGCGGTCTGGTCACCCTCGACCCCGGTCCCGTCGCCCGTATCTACGTCTGCGGCATCACGCCCTACGACGCCACCCACATGGGACACGCGGCGACCTACAACGCGTTCGACCTCGTGCAGCGCGTGTGGCTCGACACCAAGCGCCAGGTTCACTACGTCCAGAACGTGACCGACGTCGACGACCCGCTCCTGGAGCGCGCCCAGCGGGACGACGTCGACTGGGTCGACCTCGCCGAGCAGGAGACGGCCCTCTTCCGCGAGGACATGACCGCCCTGCGGATGCTGCCCCCGAAGCACTACATCGGCGCGGTCGAGGCGATACCCGGCATCGTCCCGCTCGTCGAGCGGCTGCGGGACGCCGGCGCGGCCTACGAACTCGAAGGCGACGTCTACTTCTCCGTCGAGGCCGACCCCCACTTCGGCAAGGTCTCGAACCTCGACGCCGCCGCCATGCGGCTGCTGTCCGCCGAGCGCGGCGGCGACCCCGAGCGCCCCGGCAAGAAGAACCCCCTCGACCCGATGCTGTGGCTGGCCGCCCGCGAGGGAGAGCCCAGCTGGGACGGCGGTTCGCTCGGCCGCGGCCGGCCCGGCTGGCACATCGAGTGCGTCGCCATCGCCCTCGACCACCTCGGCATGGGCTTCGACGTCCAGGGCGGCGGCTCCGACCTCGCCTTCCCGCACCACGAGATGGGCGCCTCGCACGCCCAGGTGCTGACCGGCGAGTTCCCGATGGCCAAGGCGTACGTGCACGCCGGCATGGTCGGTCTCGACGGCGAGAAGATGTCCAAGTCCAGGGGCAACCTGGTCTTCGTCTCCGCGCTGCGCCACGCCGGCGTCGACCCCGCCGCCATCCGGCTCACCCTGCTCGCCCACCACTACCGCGCCGACTGGGAGTGGACCGACCAGGTCCTCCCCGACGCCGAGGCCCGGCTCGCCCGCTGGCGCGCCGCCGTCTCCCGTCCCGACGGCCCGCCCGCCGAGACGCTCGTCGAGGAGCTTCGCGAGGCTCTCGCGAACGACCTCGACGCCCCGGCCGCGCTCGCCGCGGTCGACCGCTGGGCGGCCCTCCAGCGGGACCGCGGCGGCAGCGACGAGGGCGCCCCCGGCGTCGTATCGCGCGCGGTGGACGCTCTGTTGGGCGTGGCGCTCTAGCAACCGGTCGCAGCACAGGGGTGGTTCCTCCCACGGGTGGAGCCGCCCCTGTCCCGATCTCCCGTGAGCGTCAGCCCGTCACGACCAGGCCGACGATCTCGTCGTCCGAGAACCACACCCGGACATCCGGCCGTCCGCTCGCGAACGCGGAGTGCACCGCCTGGCGGATCTCCGCGGACGGGCGGTTCAGGCTGCGCCACGCGCCGGCCACGAACAGCCGGAGCCTCGGCGGGAGTTCGGGCGGATACGGCAGCAACTCGTCCCAGTACCTCTCGGCTTGGCCGGAGCCGACGGCGTGCGGCAGCAACTGGCCGACCGCCGCCCTGATGTCGGGCCGGTTGCCGATCCGCTGCGAGGCGGGCCGGCCCGGCGCGTCCTCCTGCGGGGAACCCGAGGCCCGCAGGACCGCGCGGGCCCGTTCCGGGGTCATCGGCGGCCGGGCCGCCGCCTTGAGCATGCCCTGCAACGCGGCCAGCGCGCCGACCACCACCGAGGAGGCGGCGGAGGTACCCGAGAACGTGTCCGTGTACCAGGCGATCTCCTCGGGCCCGCCCCGCAGATCGCCGGGCCGGTCCCAGTGGCCGCCGGTGGTGGTGACCTCGCGGCCCCAGCCCTGCGCGTCCACGCGGGCGCCGTGGTTGGAGAACGCGAGCCGCGACCGGTCCGGGCCGTGGTCGCGCCCGTGCGTGCCGGGCGGCGGCGCGCCCGCGCCGACCAGGACGGCCCCGGAGGACGGGTGGGCGGGGTCGAACGGGTTGCGCCACCACTCGGGGAACCCGTCGGGGCGGCGCTCGTACAGCGCGTCGTCGAGCGACTCACCGCCGTTGCCCGCGGCCGCCACCACCAGGACGCCCCTGGCGGTCGCGTACCGGACGGCCGCGTAGTCGTCCGGCCACCACTCGATCGCCACGTACCCGCGCTGGTCCTCGCGTTCGGCGTACGCGAAGCGCGGTCCGGGGCGGTGGAGTTGGACCAGTACGACGTCCCCCGGGCCGAGCCGGTCGGCCGCCGCGTGGATCGCCGCCGCCGTGCCGATGCCCTGGACGGACGCGGCGGCGGTGACCGCCTCCGGGACGATCCCGGTGACGCCGGACCCGCTCCGGTCGCCGCCGATCACACCGATCACGGCGGTGCCGTGGTTGCGCCACGCGAGGTCGGTCAGCGGGGTGCCGATCACGACACCGGCCAGCCGCCCGGCCAGGTCCTCGTGCCCCAACTGCCAGGCGCCCTCCACGTCGACGACCGTCACCCCCTGCCCCGACCCGCCGGGCCGCTGCCAGGCCCAGTGCGCGTCCGTCCCCTCGGGGGCCGCGCGCAGATAGCCCTGCCGGCCGCTGAAGTCGGGTGTGACCGGAGGGCCTTCCGTCATCCTGCGGTCGTCGTCGGCCACCGTCGCGGGCACGGCACCGGGCTTCACGTAGGCCGTCGCTATCCCTGGCAGCGCGGCGATCCGCGAGCGCAACTCCGGGGCGCGTCGCTCGCCGCCGCGCAGCCGGTAGAACAACGCGAGATCGGGTCCGTCGTCCGCCGCGTCCGTCGTCCTGAGGCGTACCTCGCTGCCGAACAGCGGCTCCAGCACGAGCCGTTCCTCGGTGAGGAACAGATCGAGCGCCGACACGTCGACGTCGACGGCCGAGCGCACGCCCTCGGCGCCGGCCCGCAGACCGGCCTCCGGCCGCGCGACGACGATCAGTTCCGGCTCGGCACCTCGGTACGCGAACCCCGCTCCGCCGGGCCCCGGCCCCGGACCACCGCCCAAATCCCCCGCCCGCTGCACCTGTTCGTTCATCGGATACGGCCCCCTTCCCCCGTCACATGAAGACCCCGCCACATGAAGACGCGCCGCGCAAGAAGAGGGGCGGTGCGCATCGCGCACCGCCCGCTCGTTCATTCCTCCGAGGAATCGTCGTCCTCGGTACCCGGTTTGGGTGGTTTCGGTGGGCGGGTGCGCCCGCTGGGGTTGTCCCGCCGGTACGTACCCGGCGCCGGGCCGTCCCCGCCCTCCGTGGCGTGCCCGCCGGCCCCGCCCGGACCCGAGCCGTCCCGGCGCCGCAGATACCGCTCGAACTCACGGGCGATCGCCTCGCCCGACGCCTCCGGCAGCTCCGCGGTGTCCCGGGCCTCCTCCAGCGTCTGGACGTACTCGGCGACCTCGCTGTCCTCGGCGGCCAGCTGGTCCACGCCGACCTGCCAGGCGCGCGCGTCCTCGGGCAGCTCGCCCAGCGGGATGCGCACGTCGATCAGGTCCTCCAGGCGGTTGAGCAGCGCCAGCGTCGCCTTCGGGTTCGGCGGCTGCGACACGTAGTGCGGTACGGCGGCCCACAGGCTCACCGCCGGTACGCCCGCGTGCGTGCAGGCCTCCTGGAGGACGCCGACGATGCCCGTGGGGCCCTCGTACTTGGTCTCCTCCAGGTCCATCCGCTGCGCCAGGTCCGCGTCGGACGTGGTGCCGCTGATCGGGACCGGACGTGTGTGCGGGGTGTCACCGAGCAGGGCGCCGAGAATGACGACCAGCTCCACACCCAGCTCGTGCGCGAAGCCGAGCAGCTCGTTGCAGAACGAACGCCAGCGCATCGACGGTTCGATCCCGCGCACGAGCACCAGGTCACGGGGCTTCTCGCCGCCGATCCTGACCACCGACAACCTTGTCGTCGGCCAGGTGATCTTGCGGACGCCTGCGTCCATCCACACCGTGGGGCGGTTCACCTGGAAGTCGTAGTAGTCCTCGGCGTCCAGCGCCGCGAACACCTCGCCCTTCCACTCCCTGTCCAGATGCGCGACCGCGGCGGAGGCGGCGTCACCGGCATCGTTCCAGCCCTCGAACGCGGCCACCATGACCGGGTCGATCAGCTCGGGTACCCCCTCGAGCTCGATCACCCAGGCCTCCTTCCGACGTGCCCTCGCTTGACCACCCAACCTTACGGCGTGCGGCGGGGGCGCCCGCAGCCCCCTTGCACGGGGGAGTGAACGGATCACTGCCCCGTCCGAGCCGCTCGAACACCCAAGATCGCCACCCGCGGCCACCCCGGCGCGATCGCCCGGCGGGCACTCAGAGCGAGGCGCGCAGCCACTGCTCCACGCTCGCGATGTGCACCGTCGCCCACGAGCGCGCCGCCTCCGCGTCCCGGTCGTGCAGGGCGGCCAGGATCGCCCGGTGCTCGCGCAGGGTGCGGCTGACCGCGTCCTCCTGGGTGAGACCGCGCCAGATCCGGGCCCGGGTGGTGGGCCCCGACAGTCCGTCGAGCAGCGAGCAGAGCACGGAGTTGCCGGAGCTCTGCACGATGCCCCGGTGGAAGTCGAGGTCGCAGGCGACCAGCTCCTCCACCGACGGCGCGTCGCCCAGCTTGTCCAACTGGGCGGAGAGCGCCCCCAGTTGCTGCTCGCTGATCCGGGAGGCGGCCATCGCGGTGGCGGCCGGCTCCAGGATCCGCCGTACGGCCAGGAACTCCAGGACCGTGTCGTCGCGGTGGAAGTCGACGACGAAGCTCAGCGCCTCCAGCAGGAGTTGCGGGTCCAGGCTGGTCACGTACGTGCCGTCGCCCTGGCGCACGTCCAGGATCCGGATCAGCGACAGGGCCCGCACGGCCTCCCGCAGGGAGTTGCGGGACAGGCCCAGTTCGGCGGCGAGTTCGCTCTCCTTGGGCAGCCGGTCCCCGGGGCGCAGCGCGCCGGAGACGATCATGCCCTTGATCTTTTCGATCGCCTCGTCGGTGACTGCCATGCCCGGCCTCCAAGTCGTCCCCGCATGCCTGTTAAGACATCCGATGTCTCACGCCATTATGGCGGTTCAGTGGGCTGAACGGGACGCCGAATGCGCAGGTCGCCACGATCGGGTCGCCGTTCAGGCCCCGTTCGACTCCGCCAGCAGCCGCAGCGCCTCCAGGGACACCACCGCACCGCGCTCGACGCCCGCCGCGACGACGTCCCGGTGCGGGTCGTACCCACCCGTGGCCTCCTCGTCGACCAACTCGTCGGCATTGGCCCCGTCGATCACGACGACCCCGCCGGCCACCAGACCCCGCAGCGACGCCGTGACCAGCAGCGCGGACAGCTCCATCTCGATCGCGGCAAGACCGGCACCCTGGTACGAGAACAGCGGGAGCAGCCCCGGCTGGAAGGCCGCCCGCGTCCACACGATCCCCCGATGGTGCGGGGCACCCGCCTCGCGCGCGGCCCGCTGGAGCGCCAGCACCGCCTCGGGGGAGGCGTACGCCGGATACTCGGGCGGCAGCAACTGCTGCGTCACCCCGTCGTCCCGCACGGCCGCCTCCGCGATCACCAGATCGCCGTCACCGATCCCGGCCTTCATCGCCCCCGCAGTACCGAACCGCAAAAAGGTCCGCACCCCCGCGTCGGCCAACTCCTGAAACAACAGAACCGCCCCCGGCGCCCCCACCCCGTGCGAGGCCACGGTCACCGGCAGCCCCTTCCAGCTCCCCCTGAACACCCGGTACTCGCGGTGGTACGACACCTCTTCGACGTCGTCCAGCAATCCGGCGACGGCCGCGGCCCGCGCCGGATCACCGACGACCAGGGCACGTGAGGGAAGCCCGGTGCGGGGCACGCGGGTGACGGGCGAGAGGTCCTGAGGCATGGAGTGGCTCCGGAAAATGGAACGGTGACGTCTTGACGCCAGTAGGGCAGCACCCTAGGGGCGCGGGGAACTGCGCGACCAGCCACACACGACCCGCACCCGGCACGAAAGAGCGGCCCCCACGACGAGGAGCCGCCCATCCCACACCAACGTCACTCCTTGTCGAGCAGATCCTGAACCTTCGCGCGAACCTCGTCCGTGGCCAGCCCCCGAATCGTCAACGTCGTACGCCTGCGCAGCACATCGTCCTGCGTCTCGGCCCACTCGTTGTCCCGCGCGTACACGACCTGCGCCCAGATCTCCGGCGCGTCAGGATGCACCCGCTCGCCCAACTCAGGGTTCTCGTTCGCCAGCCGCGCGATGTCGAACGCCAACGACCCGTAGTGCGTGGCGAGATGCTTCGCCGTGTCCGCGGCCATACGAGGACCGGGCGCCGGACTGTCCACCAACAGGCGGTGCGCGACCGCGCGCGGGTTCGCCACACCAGGCAGCGGCAACTTCTTCGGCAACGACGAGATCGGCTCGAAGTCGTCGCCCAGCGGGTGCCCCGGAAGCGACTCCAGCTGCTTCATCACCGTACGGCCGATGTGCCGGAAGGTCGTCCACTTGCCGCCCGCGACGGACAGCATCCCGCCCCGGCCTTCCGTGACGACGGTCTCCCGCTTGGCCTTGGCCGTGCTGCCCGGGCCGCCCGGCAGCACGCGCAGACCCGCGAAGGAGTACGTGATCAGGTCGCGGGAGAGCTGCTGGTCCCGGACCGAGAACGCGGCCTCGTCCAGGATCTGGGATATGTCCTGCTCGGTGACCGAGACGTCCGCGGGGTCGCCCTCGAACTCCTCGTCGGTGGTGCCCAGCAGGAGCATGTCCTCCCAGGGCAGCGCGAAGGTGATGCGGTACTTGTCGATCGGGGTCGCCAGCGCGGCCTTCCAGGGCGCCGTCCGCTTCAGGACGAGGTGCGCGCCCTTCGACAGACGGATCGACGGGGCCGCGTTCGGGTCCTCCAGCTTGCGCAGGTGGTCGACCCACGGGCCGGTGGCGTTCAGCACCAGCCGGGCGTTCACGCCGAACTCGTCGCCGGAGGTGGCGTCGCGCAGCTCCGCGCCGGTCACCCGGCCCTGGGTGAAGCGCAGGCCGGTGACCTGGGCGTGGTTGAGGACGACGGCGCCCGCCTCGACAGCCGCGCGGACCGTCATCAGCGCCATGCGCGCGTCGTTCATCTGGTCGTCGCCGTACACGGCCACGGCCTTGAGGTTCTCGGTGCGCAGCTCGGGCACGTCCTGCGCCGCCTTGGCGGGGGAGAGGAGGTGGCCCACGCCGTCACCGAACGCGGAGAGCGCGGAGTAGGCGAAGACGCCCGCCCCGAGCTTCGCCGCGCCGTGCGGCCCGCCCTTGTACACGGGGAGGTAGAAGGTGAGCGGGTTCGCCAGGTGGGGGGCCACCTGGCGGGAGACCGCACGGCGCTCGAAGTGGTTCTCCGCCACCAGCTTCACCGCGCCGGTCTGCAGATAGCGCAGACCGCCGTGGAGCAGCTTGGAGGAGGCGGAGGAGGTGGCGCCGGCGAAGTCGCCGGCGTCGACCAGAGCCACCCGCAGACCGGACTGCGCGGCGTGCCAGGCGGTGGAGATGCCCAGGATGCCGCCGCCGATGACGAGAAGGTCGTACGACGCCTTGGCGAGCTGCTCCCGGGTCTCGGCGCGGCTCGGGTTGGAGCCGGAGGCCGGGCGCGTGCCCAGGGCAGGCACGGACTGCAGGGTGGACTGACTGGTCATTTCGGGTTCTTACTCCTCGTCAGAGCTCTGTCCGAGCTCGTTCCAGAGCCGGTTCAGCTCTCGTCGTCGTCGAGCCAGCCCATGGTCCGCTCGACGGCCTTGAGCCAGCTCTTGTACTCACGGTCGCGCTTCTCCGCGGCCATGTTGGGGGTCCACTCGGCGGCCCGGCGCCAGTTGGCGCGCAGGTCGTCGGTGCTGGTCCAGAAGCCGACGGCGAGACCGGCGGCGTAGGCGGCACCGAGGCAGGTGGTCTCGGCGACCATCGGGCGCACCACGGGGGCGTCCACGAAGTCGGCGAGGGTCTGCATCAGCAGGTTGTTGGAGGTCATGCCGCCGTCGACCTTGACGGCCGCGAGCTCGACGCCGGAGTCCTTGGTCATGGCGTCGGTGATCTCACGGGTCTGCCAGGCGGTGGCCTCCAGGACGGCGCGCGCGAGGTGCGCCTTGGTGACGTACCGGGTCAGGCCGGCGATCACACCGCGGGCGTCGGAGCGCCAGTACGGGGCGAACAGACCGGAGAAGGCCGGCACGAAGTACGCGCCGCCGTTGTCCTCGACCGAGAGCGCGAGGGTCTCGATCTCGGCGGCGGTGGAGATCAGGCCCATCTGGTCGCGCATCCACTGCACCAGCGAACCGGTGACGGCGATGGAGCCCTCCAGGGCGTAGACCGCCTTCTGGTCGCCGATGCGGTAGCCGACCGTGGTGAGCAGGCCGTTGTAGGAGTTGACCGGCTTCTCACCGGTGTTCATCAGCAGGAAGGTGCCGGTGCCGTACGTCGACTTGGCCTCGCCCTCGGCGAAACAGGTCTGGCCGAACAGGGCCGCCTGCTGGTCGCCGAGCGCCGAGGCGACCGGGATGCCGCCGAGCAGGTCGCCCAGCTTGCCGCCGGTGACCTCGCCGTAGACCTCGGCGGAGGAGCGGATCTCCGGGAGCATGTTGAGCGGGACGCCGATGGACTCGGCGATCTTCTCGTCCCACTGCATGGTGTGCAGGTTCATCAGCATGGTGCGGGAGGCGTTGGTGACGTCGGTGACGTGCCGGCCGCCGTTCACCCCGCCGGTCAGGTTCCAGATGACCCAGCTGTCCATGGTGCCGAAGAGGATGTCGCCCGCCTCGGCGCGCTCGCGCAGGCCCTCGACGTTGTCGAGCAGCCAGCGGGCCTTGGGCCCGGCGAAGTAGGAGGCCAGCGGGAGGCCGGTCTCGCGGCGGAAGCGGTCCTGGCCGACGTTGCGGCCGAGCTCCTTGCAGAGCGCGTCGGTGCGGGTGTCCTGCCAGACGATGGCGTTGTGGACGGGCTCACCGGTGTTCCTGTCCCACAGCAGCGTGGTCTCACGCTGGTTGGTGATGCCGATGGCCTTGATGTCGTCGCGGGTGATGCCGGCCTTCTGGATGGCCCCGGCGACGACCTCTTCGACGTTGGTCCAGATCTCGGTGGCGTTGTGCTCGACCCAGCCCGGCTTCGGGAAGATCTGCTCGTGCTCCTTCTGGTCGACGGAGACGATACGGCCGTCCCGGTCGAAGACGATGCAGCGGCTGGAGGTCGTGCCCTGGTCGATGGCGGCGATGAACGGTCCGGCGGTGTGCGCGTCGGTCACTGTGTGCTCCTGGGGTTCCGTGGGTGGAGGGCGGCTGTCTTACGGCGCGGTGCTGATGAGCGAGTACGGCTCGGTGCGGCTGTGCACTCGGTGCTCTTAAGCAAAGGCGACGTTGTAGATGCCTGCAGCGATCGCGCCGCCGATCAGCGGACCGACCACCGGGATCCAGGCGTAGCTCCAGTCGGAGCCGCCCTTGTTGGGCAGCGGCAGGAGAGCGTGCACGATGCGCGGGCCCAGGTCACGGGCCGGGTTGATCGCGTACCCGGTCGGGCCGCCGAGCGACAGACCGATGGAGACGACCACGAACGCGGTGATCAGGGCGCCCAGGGTGCCCAGGCCGTCGCCGTTGGCGTTCAGGCCCTGCGTGAGGATGGCGAGGATCAGGACGACCGTGCCGATGATCTCGGTGGCGAGGTTCTGCACCACGTTACGGATCTCGGGGCCGGTGGAGAAGATGCCCAGGACCGGTCCCGCGCCCTTCTCCTGCGCCTCCACGGCCTTGGCGGACGTGGCCTGCGCACCCGGACCGCCGACGATCTCGCGGTCGGTGAGGTGCGCCTGGAACTGGCCGTAGTAGGCCACCCAGACCAGGGTCGCGCCGATCATGGCGCCGAGGATCTGTCCGCCCCAGTAGATCGGCACGTTGTCCCAGCCGCCGTCCTTGATGGCGAGTGCGAGCGTCACGGCCGGGTTGAGGTGGGCACCGGAGAGCGGTGCCGAGATGTATACGGCCGTCATGACGGCGAAACCCCACCCGAAGGCGATGGCGAGCCAGCCGGCGTTACGTGCCTTGGAGGCCTTCAGCGTGACGGCGGCGCACACGCCACCGCCCAGCAGGATGAGTACGGCGGTACCTATGGTCTCGCCGATGAAGATGTCGGAGCTGGACACCCGCGACTCCTTTGTCCTTCGTCCAGGGGACCGAACCCCGGGTCCCTCCGGGAGTTCGAGCTGCTCTCGGGGTGAGAGCGTTACCGGCCCTTGGCGTTGTCACACTCTAACGCGTATTGCCGGTAGGTGTTCGACAATGTCGACCGATGGACGGGAGTCTCGCTCCGGCGTTACGTGTGCGTCAAGGGTTGTGTTGTCCAAACCGCGATCGTTACTGATTGCTGTGAGTCGTCGATCCCGGCCTGGGGCGTCCGTCAAGTGTCGCCCCATATGTCCATTTCAGGGTATGGCTGAAGCCGGAACACCGACATGGTGTTCCGGCAGCTCACACCGACTTCTCAGAACCGGCCGCCACCGAGGTCGCGGGAGACCGAGCGGGCGCAGTCCCGCACCGCCGCGATCAGCTCGGGCCGCAGCGCACTCGGATCGTCGGACCGGCACACCCGCTCCACCGCGCCGGCGATGCCGACCGCGCCCACCGGCATGCGCCGCCGGTCGTGGATGGGGGCGGCGACCGAGGCCACGCCCTCCCAGGTCTCCTCGACGTCGGCCGCGTAGCCGCGTGCGCGGGTGAGGTCCAGGATGTGCTCGAAGTCCGCCGTCTCCGAGACCGTGCGGTCCGTGAAGGGCTTGCGGTCGGCCTCCAGCGCCTCGCTGTGCGCCACCGGGTCGTACGCCGCCAGGACCTTGCCCAGGGCCGTGGAGTGCAGCGGCTGCATGGCGCCGATCTCCAGCACCTGGCGGCTGTCGTCGGGCCGGAAGACGTGGTGCACGATCAGTACGCCGTGCTGGTGAAGGACGCCGAGATAGACGCTCTCGCCGCTGGAACGGGCCAGGTCGTCGGTCCACACCAGCGCCCGCGCGCGCAGCTCGTGCACGTCCAGATAGGTCGTCCCCAGGCGCAGCAGCTCGGCGCCCAGCTGGTACCGCCCGGAGGCGTCGTCCTGCTCGACGAAGCCCTCCTGCTGGAGGGTGCGCAGGATCCCGTGCGCGGTCCCCTTGGCCAGGCCCAGCGACGAGGCGATGTCCGAGAGGCCGAGCCGCCGCTCGCCGCCCGCGAGCAGGCGCAGCATCGCGGCCGCCCGTTCGAGCGACTGGATGTTCCGTGCCATCGCCCTGCTGCCTCCGTCCCCTCGACCGTCGGGCGTGCTTCCTCGCCGCCGCCGTTCGGCAATGTCGAACACTACCGGTCCATGCCGACCTCCCGCCAACGGTCTGCCGGTTCCGGTCGCGTCACCCGTATGTCACTCGCGCGTCACTCGTATCCCAGGAGTGCTCCGCAGGTCATCCTCGTCCGTCCCGTGGACTCTCGGTCCACGGGACGGCGGACCCGGTTACCCTGGCGAGGTGCGCCCACCGCGGACAGTTCCACGGACCGCGCAAAGCCGACAGCCGTCGCACCTAAAGGGAGCCCTTTCATGGCCTCGTCGCCACTGACCCCTTCCGCCGACAGCCGGACCCGTGTGTCCGCGCTCCGTGAGGCGCTGGCCACCCGAGTGGTGGTCGCCGACGGAGCGATGGGCACCATGCTGCAGGCCCAGGACCCCACTCTTGAGGACTTCGAGAACCTCGAGGGCTGCAACGAGATTCTGAACATCACCCGCCCGGACATCGTCCGCTCGGTCCACCAGGAGTACTTCGCCGCGGGCGTGGACTGCGTCGAGACGAACACCTTCGGCGCCAACCACTCCGCGCTCGGCGAGTACGACATCCCCGAGCGCGTGTACGAGCTGTCCGAGGCCGGTGCCCGCATCGCTCGCGAGGTCGCCGACGAGTTCACCGCCGAGACGGGAAAGCAGCGCTGGGTCCTTGGCTCCATGGGACCCGGCACCAAGCTGCCGACGCTGGGCCACGCCCCGTACACCCTGCTGCGCGACGCCTACCAGCGGAACGCGGAGGGCATGCTCGCCGGCGGCGCCGACGCGCTGCTCGTCGAGACCACCCAGGACCTGCTCCAGACCAAGGCCTCGGTCCTGGGCGCCCGGCGCGCCCTGGACGCGCTCGGCGTCAGTGTCCCGCTCGTCGTCTCGGTGACCGTCGAGACCACCGGCACCATGCTGCTGGGCTCCGAGATCGGCGCCGCGCTCACCGCGCTCGAGCCGCTCGGCATCGACATGATCGGCCTGAACTGCGCGACCGGCCCGGCCGAGATGAGCGAGCACCTGCGCTATCTCGCCCGCCACTCCCGCATCCCGCTGTCCTGCATGCCGAACGCGGGCCTCCCGGTCCTCGGCAAGGACGGCGCCCACTACCCGCTGACGCCCCCGGAACTCGCCGACGCCCAGGAGACCTTCGTACGCGAGTACGGCCTCTCCCTGATCGGCGGCTGCTGCGGTACGACCCCGGAGCACCTGCGCCAGGTCGTCGAACGCGTCCGGGGTCTCGCGCCGGCCGAGCGCAACCCCCGCCCCGAGCCCGGCGCCGCCTCCCTCTACCAGACGGTCCCGTTCCGTCAGGACACCGCCTACATGGCGATCGGCGAGCGCACCAACGCCAACGGCTCGAAGAAGTTCCGCGAGGCCATGCTGGACGGCCGCTGGGACGACTGTGTGGAGATGGCCCGCGACCAGATCCGCGAGGGCGCCCACATGCTGGACCTCTGCGTGGACTACGTCGGCCGCGACGGCGTCGCCGACATGGAGGAACTGGCCGGCCGCTTCGCCACCGCCTCCACCCTGCCGATCGTGCTCGACTCCACCGAAGTCCCGGTCATCCGGGCCGGGTTGGAGAAGCTCGGCGGGCGCGCGGTCATCAACTCCGTCAACTACGAGGACGGCGACGGCCCCGAGTCCCGCTTCGCCAAGGTCACCAAGCTCGCCCAGGAGCACGGCGCCGCGCTGATCGCGCTGACCATCGACGAGGAGGGCCAGGCCCGTACCGTCGAGCACAAGGTCGCCATCGCCGAGCGCCTCATCGAGGACCTGACGACCAACTGGGGCATCCACGAGTCGGACATCCTCATCGACACCCTGACCTTCACCATCTGCACCGGTCAGGAGGAGTCCCGCAAGGACGGCATCGCCACCATCGGGGCGATCCGCGAACTCAAGCGCCGCCACCCGGACGTGCAGACCACGCTGGGCCTGTCGAACATCTCCTTCGGCCTCAACCCGGCCGCCCGCATCCTGCTCAACTCGGTCTTCCTCGACGAGTGCGTCAAGGCGGGCCTGGACTCCGCGATCGTGCACGCCTCGAAGATCCTGCCGATCGCCCGGTTCACCGAGGAAGAGGTGCAGACCGCCCTCGACCTCATCCACGACCGCCGCGCCGAGGGCTACGACCCGCTGCAGAAGCTGATGGCCCTGTTCGAGGGCGCCACCACCAAGTCCCTGAAGGCGGGCCGCGCCGAGGAGTTGGCCGCCCTCCCGCTGGACGAGCGGCTCAAGCGGCGGATCATCGACGGCGAGAAGAACGGCCTGGAGGCCGACCTCGCCGAGGCGTTGGAGACCCGCCCCGCCCTCGACATCGTCAACGACACGCTCCTGGACGGCATGAAGGTCGTCGGCGAGCTGTTCGGCTCCGGCCAGATGCAACTGCCGTTCGTGCTCCAGTCCGCCGAGGTCATGAAGACCGCGGTGGCCTATCTGGAGCCGCACATGGAGAAGTCGGACGCCGAGGGCAAGGGCACCATCGTGCTCGCCACGGTCCGCGGCGACGTGCACGACATCGGCAAGAACCTCGTCGACATCATCCTGTCCAACAACGGCTACAACGTGGTCAACCTCGGCATCAAGCAGCCGGTCTCCGCGATCCTGGAAGCCGCCGCGGAGCACCGCGCCGACGTCATCGGCATGTCGGGGCTCCTGGTCAAGTCCACGGTGATCATGAAGGAGAACCTGGAGGAGCTCAACCAGCGCGGTCTGGCGGCCGACTTCCCCGTCATCCTCGGCGGTGCCGCCCTCACCCGCGCCTACGTCGAGCAGGACCTGCACGAGATCTACGAGGGCGAAGTCCGCTACGCCCGCGACGCGTTCGAGGGTCTGCGCCTGATGGACGCGCTGATCGGCGTCAAGCGCGGTGTGCCCGGGGTGACGCTGCCCGAGCTGAAGCAGCGCCGGGTGCGCCCGGCCGCCGCCGCTGCGGAGGTCGAGGAGCGGCCCCAGGAGGGCCACGTCCGCTCCGACGTCGCCGTCGACAACCCGATCCCCGAGCCGCCCTTCTGGGGCACCCGCGTCATCAAGGGCATCCAGCTCAAGGAGTACGCGAGCTGGCTGGACGAGGGCGCGCTGTTCAAGGGCCAGTGGGGCCTCAAGCAGGCCCGCACCGGCGACGGGCCGACGTACGAAGAACTCGTGGAGACCGAGGGCCGGCCCCGGCTGCGCGGTCTGCTGGACCGCCTCCAGACGGACAACCTCCTCGAAGCGGCCGTCGTCTACGGCTACTTCCCCTGCGTCTCCAAGGACGACGACCTGATCCTCCTGGACGAGCGGGGCAACGAGCGCACCCGCTTCACCTTCCCGCGGCAGCGCCGCGGCCGGCGGCTGTGCCTGGCCGACTTCTTCCGGCCCGAGGAAGCGGGGGAGCCCGACGTCGTCGGCCTCCAGGTCGTCACCGTCGGCTCCCGCATCGGCGAGGAGACGGCCCGGATGTTCGAGGCCAACGCCTACCGCGACTACCTCGAACTGCACGGCCTGTCCGTCCAGTTGGCCGAGGCGCTCGCCGAGTACTGGCACGCGCGCGTGCGTTCGGAACTGGGCTTCGCCGGTGAGGACCCGACCGACGTCGAGGACATGTTCGCCCTGAAGTACCGGGGCGCCCGCTTCTCGCTCGGCTACGGCGCCTGTCCGAACCTGGAGGACCGGGCCAAGATCGCCGACCTGCTCCAGCCGGAGCGCATCGGCGTACACCTCTCCGAGGAGTTCCAGCTCCACCCCGAGCAGTCCACGGACGCGATCGTCATCCACCACCCGGAGGCGAAGTACTTCAACGCACGGTGAAGTACGTGGCCACACGGTGAACAGTGCGCCTCGTGAGTCGGCTCCGCCGAGCACACTGATCGGATAAGTCGTACACTGGTCGGTCCACCGCAGGCCGGTCGCCTCTCTGTGAAAAAGAGGCGACCGGCCTGATCGTCCCTCAAGGAGGTGCGCCAGGATGACCAGTACGGTCCCCGCGCTCGGAACCCGTACGGCCGAAGGCTCAGCCCTACAAGCCGTACTCCTCGACATGGACGGCACCCTGGTGGACACCGAGGGCTTCTGGTGGGACGTCGAGGTGGAGATCTTCGCCCGCCTCGGCCACCCGCTGGACGACTCCTGGCGCCATGTCGTGGTCGGCGGCCCGATGACCCGCAGCGCCGGCTTCCTGATCGAGGCCACCGGCGCCGACATCACCCTCGCCGAGCTGTCCGTGCTGCTCAACGACGGGTTCGAGGACCGCATCGGACGCACCCTGCCGCTGATGCCGGGAGCCGCCCGACTGCTTGCCGAACTCTCCGAGTACGAGATCCCCACGGCCCTCGTCTCGGCCTCGCACCGGCGCATCATCGACCGCGTGATCGCCTCCCTCGGCGCCCACCACTTCGCGCTGACGGTGGCCGGGGACGAGGTGCCGCGCACCAAGCCCTACCCCGACCCGTATCTGGCCGCCGCGGCCGGACTCGGTGTGGATCCGGCCAGATGCGCCGTAGTCGAGGACACGGCGACCGGGGTCGCCGCGGCCGAGGCGGCGGGCTGTCACGTGGTCGTGGTGCCCTCGGTGGCGCCCATCGGCCCGGCCGCGGGGCGCACGGTGGTGTCCTCCCTGGAAGACGTCGACCTGACATTTCTGCGCGGACTGATCACCGCCCGATGACGGAAATGCCACGGCCGTTCACCCAGCGTGCAACATCGATACGGCGGTAATTCCCCGAGCCCGCGTGCGGAGGAATTGGAATCGCGGCGGATGGCCGAATTCCGGTACTGACCAAGGTCATTTGGAATGTGAGGTTCCCCACTTTCCCGAGGGTCGACAGTCGGGGTGGCGTGTGCTGTTCACCCCGTTTCGGGCGTCGTCGACGTGCCCTTGTGTCCCGATTGATGGAACGCTGCACTAATCCTTCCCTCGTCGGGTTTTCGGTCTGTCCGCAACCGGTTTCGCTGCGTGATGGGGGCTCAACTCCCGTGACAGTGAACCCGCATACTGGTGCGGACTAATCTCATCGCGAGAACATCGCCCTTACCCCGTGATCCGCCCGCAACACCCCTGCATGCCGGGTACACGGACTCGACAGCCTGGAGAAACTCGAGCATGAACCGCAAGACTTTGGTGCTGCCGGCCGTGGTCGGTCTGCTCGCGCCCGTGCTCGCCGCCTGTGGCGGGTCCGACAGCGGGAGCGGCGGCGGCGACGCGATCGCCGTGGGCACTACGGACCGGTTCATCGCCACCAAGGACGCGCCGGCCCCGTTCGACCCCGCCTACGCCTACGACGTCGGCAGCTGGAACGTGCTGCGCCAGACCGTGCAGACGCTGATGATGCAGCCCAAGGGCGACGGCGACCCGGTCCCCGAGGCCGCCCAGAGCTGCGACTTCACCGACAGCGGCAACGAGCGCTACGCCTGCACCCTGCGCGACGGACTGAAGTTCGCCAACGGCGACAAGGTCACCGCGGCCGATGTGAAGTACTCCATCGACCGCGCCCGCGCCATCAAGGCCGACTCCGGCGTCTTCGCCCTGCTGTCCACCATCGACACCGTCGAGACGCAGGGTGACAACGAGGTCATCTTCCACCTCAAGACCGCCGACGCCACCTTCCCGTACAAGCTGTCGACCCCGGTCGCCGGCATCGTCAACCCCGACGACTACGAGAAGAACAAGCTGCGCGACGGCTTCGAGGTGGACGGCTCCGGGCCCTACACCCTGTCGACCGAGGTCAAGAACGACGAGGTCGTCAAGGCCACCTTCACCAAGAACCCGAACTACAAGGGGTCGTTGAAGGTCAACAACTCCAAGGTCGACATGGTGTCGTACAAGGACGCCGCCTCCATGGGCACCGCCCTCGACAAGGGCAACATCCAGGTCATGACCCGCACCATGACGCCGGAGCAGATCGACAAGCTGTCGGAGAAGACCGACGGCGACGTCGACCTGGTCGAGATGGCCGGCCTGGAGATCCGCTACCTGGCCTTCAACACCAACGCCCCGACGGTGAAGACCAAGGCCGTCCGCGAGGCGATGGCTCAGCTCATCAACCGCGCCGAGCTGGTCTCCAAGGTCTACGGCTCCCAGGCCGAGCCGCTGTACTCGCTGGTCCCGGCGAGCGTCACCGGCCACTCCAACTCGTTCCTCAACAAGTACGGCGACCCGAGCGTCCCCAAGGCCAAGGCCCTGCTTGAGGGCGCCAACATCACCACCCCGGTCAAGCTGACCCTGCACTACACGACCGACCACTACGGCTCGGCCACCAAGAAGGAGTTCGAACAGCTCCAGACCCAGCTCAACAACAGCGGGCTGTTCGACGTCACGATCAAGGGCGCGGCCTGGGACACCTTCGTCCCGGCCGAGCGCAAGGGCTCGTACGACGTCTGGGGTATGGGCTGGTTCCCGGACTTCCCGGACGCGGACAGCTACATCGCGCCGTTCCTCGACAAGGACAACTTCCTCAACTCGCCGTACGCGAACGCCAAGATCATCGACAACCTGATCCCGGAGTCGCGCCGCGAGGCCGACCGGCTCGCCGCCGGCACCAGCCTGACGGAGATCCAGGACATAGTCGCCGACGACGTCCCGATCCTCCCGCTGTGGCAGGGCAAGCAGTACGTCGCCGCCCGCGACGACGTCACGGGCACGGCGTACGTGCTCAACTCCTCCGCGACCCTGCAGCTCTGGGAGCTCAGCCGCGGCGTGAGTGGCTGACACTCAGCACAACGATCGGCACAACGACAAGAGGGGCCGCTTCCTTTCGGAAGCGGCCCCTCTTCGATTCGTATCGTTTCGTTCCGTACGACGTGCGGGGCGCCCTACTGCGCGCCCGGACGCACCAGCCCGCTCTCGTACGCGTACACCGCTGCCTGCACCCGGTCGCGCAGCCCCAGCTTGGTCAGCACATGCCCCACGTGCGTTTTGACGGTGGTCTCGCTGACGAACAGGTCGGCCGCGATCTCCGCGTTGGACAGACCGCGCGCCACCAGCTTCAGCACCTCCACCTCGCGCTCGGTGAGCGTGTGCAGGGTGTCCGGCACGGGCTCGTCACCGGAGGGCAGGTGGGTGGCGTACTTGTCGAGCAGCCGTCGGGTGATGCTCGGCGCGAGCATGGCCTCGCCCGCGGCCACCACCCGGATCGCCTGCACCAGTTCGTTGGCCGGGGCGTCCTTGAGCAGGAAGCCGCTGGCACCCGCCCGAAGGGCCTCCACCACGTACTCGTCGAGGTCGAAAGTGGTCAGGACCAGCACCTTCGCCGGGCCGTCCCGCCCCGGTCCGGTGATCTGCCGGGTCGCCTCCACGCCGTCCATCCGGGGCATCCGGATGTCCATCAGGACCACGTCGGGCTGCAGGGCCCGGACCTGGTCGAGGGCCTGGAGGCCGTCTCCGGCCTCGCCGACGACCGCGAGGTCCTGCTCGGCTTCCAGAATCATCCGGAAGCCGGTACGCAGGAGCGGCTGGTCGTCGACGAGTAGGACGCGGATGGCCACGTAAGTCTCCTTCGCTAGTCCGGTCCCATTCTGCCCTGTTGGACGGCACCGGACTCGGGCGCCCTCACCGGCAGCGGATAGGGCGGGGGAGTCCCGCCGAATTCCGGACAGTGCGCCTGATGATCGCACCAGCCGCACAGCTTCGTCGGACGCGGCCGCCACTCGCCCGTCTCCGTCGCCAGCCGGATCGCCTCCCACAGCGCGAGCAGCTTGCGCTCGACCCGCTCCAGGTCGGCGGGGACGGGGTCGTAGGTCAGCACGTCACCGCTGCCGAGGTACACCAACTGGAGCCGGCGCGGGACGACCTGCTTCAGCCGCCACACCACCAGGGCGTAGAACTTCATCTGGAACAGGGCGCCCTCCGCGTACTCGGGGCGGGGCGCCTTGCCCGTCTTGTAGTCGACGATCCGCACCTCGCCCGTGGGCGCCACGTCGACCCGGTCGATGATCCCGCGCAGCTTCAGCCCCGAGTCCAGCTGCGTCTCGACGAACAGCTCGCGCTCGGCGGGCTCCAGACGTGTCGGGTCCTCCAGCGTGAACCAGCGCTCGACCAGTTGCTCCGCCTCACCCAGCCAGCGCGCGAGCCGCTCACCCTCGGGATCGTCCGCGAACAGCTCCACCACCTCCGGCCTGCTCTCGCGCAACCGGTCCCACTGCCCGGGGACGAGGGACTTGGCCCGCGGCGCGGTCCGCTCCGTCGCCGGCGCGTCGAAGAGCCGCTCCAGCACCGCGTGCACCAAGGTGCCCCTGGTCGCCGCCTCGCTCGGCTTCTCGGGCAGCCGGTCGATGACACGGAACCGGTAGAGCAGGGGGCACTGCATGAAGTCGCCGGCCCGGGAGGGGGAGAGGCTGGCGGGCGCTATGGCGACGGGGGCCACGACGACGTCCGGGCCGGCGGCGTCGATCGCGTCGACGCCCGCCTCGGTCCCACTCCCGCTCCCGCTGCCGGTCCCGGTCTCGACCGCCACCGCGTCCGCCGACTCATCCGCCACCGTGCCCGCCGGCTCGGCCGCGACCGGCGAATCCCCCTGCGGGGCACCGCCACCGGGGGCCTGCGCGGTGTCCTCCGTGCTCGTCTCCATGACCCCAGACCTTACGGCCCGCCACTGACAGTGACCCGGCCATGGCCGCAACGGCTGCGACAGGTGGGGAAACTCGGGGGGTGCCGGGGCGGAACGCGTCGCGACGGCCGCATACCATCGACCCGAGACCCCTCCGGCCGGCAGGCGCGGAGGACGCTTCGAACGAGGGGACATCGTGGACGAGAGCGGCGGGAGCGGGCAGCCGCGGTCCGGCACCGACGAGTCGGCCGACCACCACGCGAGCCCTGCGGCCCCGGCCGGCCCGGCCGACGACCGCCCCAACGGCGTGCGCCGCCCCGTTCCGTCCCACGACGAGGCCGAGCCGGCCGCCCCGAGCGAACCGGCACCCACCGAGGACACCCCCACGCCGGGAGTCGGTCCCGACGCCAACGCTCCCGCACCCACCGACCGCGCCTCCGCCTCGGGTGGGTCCGCCGAGGGTGTCCCGGCCGCGGGCGGCACTTGCGACGGCGAGGCTTCTAGGTCCCATGACCGTGCCTCCGTCGCGGGTGCGTCCGCCGATGGTGTCCTGGCCGCAGGCGGCAACTCCGACGACGGCGCTTCTGCGTCCGCGGACGCAACCTCCGCCTCGGGTGGGTCCGCCGGGGATGTCCCGGTCTCGGGTGGCAGTTCCGACGGCGAGGCTTCTGCGTCCCATGACCGTGCCTCCGTCGCGGGCGCGTCCGCCGATGGTGTCCTGGCCGCAGGCGGCAACTCCGACGACGGCGCTCCTGCGTCCGCGGACGCAGCCTCCGTCTCGGGTGGGTCCGCCGGGGAGGTCCCGGTCTCGGGCGGCAGTTCCGACGGCGGGGCTTCCGCGTCCAGCGGCGGTGAGCGTGCGCCGACGCTCGACGGCACCCCCTCGGCTTCCGGCGGTAACCCCTCCGCCTCCGACGGCAGTCCTTCCGCGGCCGACGGTCACTCGCCCATCTCCGACGAGCCCGCCGCGGTGTCGCACGACCGCGCGCCCGTACCCGGAGAAACCTCCACGTCCGGTGACCACCCCGAGGCGCCCGTCGACGTCTCGAAGGCCACCCCCGCCTATCCCCAGGACGACGACCACCCCACCACCCCCACCCCAGTCGCCGAAGGCAACCGCAGGCTCACCCGTTCCGGCGCGGCCAAGCAGCCTCCGCCGCAGCGCCCCGAGCCCCGTGGCGGTCTGTTGATGGGACGGCCCTTCGGCGTGCCGGTCTACGTGGCGCCCAGCTGGTTCCTCGTCGCTGCCCTGATCACCTGGGTGTTCGGCGGCCAGCTCGACCGCGTGCTGCCCGAACTCGGCGCCGCCCGCTACCTGGTCTCCCTCTTCTTCGCGGTCGCCTTCTACGCCTCGGTCCTCATTCACGAACTGGCCCACACGGTCGCCGCACTGCGCTTCAAGCTCCCCGTCCGCCGCATCCAGCTCCAGTTCTTCGGCGGCGTCTCCGAGATCGAGAAAGAGGCCGAGACCCCAGGCCGGGAGTTCGTGCTGGCCTTCGTCGGCCCGCTCCTCTCCCTTGTCCTGTCCGGCATCTTCTACCTCGCCATGCAGCCCGTGGAGCCCGGCACGGTTCCCGGCGTCCTGCTGGCCGGCCTGATGGTCTCCAACCTCATCGTGGCCGCCTTCAACCTCCTGCCCGGCCTGCCCCTCGACGGCGGCCGCATGCTGCGCGCCGTCGTCTGGAAGATCACCGGCCGCCCGATGAGCGGCACCATCGCCGCCGCCTGGGTCGGCCGCGCCCTCGCCGTCTCCGTACTGATCGGCCTCCCGCTGCTCACCCAGTCCGGCGCGCTCGGCTCCACCGCCGAGGACAACGTCGGCATGGACACCGTCACCGACGCCCTGCTCGCCGCGATCCTCGCCGCGATCATCTGGACCGGCGCCGGCAACAGCCTCCGCATGGCCCGACTGCGCGAACACCTCCCCGAACTGCGCGCCCGCAACCTCACCCGCCGCGCCGTCCCGGTCGAGACCAACACCCCGCTCTCCGAGGCCCTGCGCCGCGCCAACTCCGCCGGCGCCCGCGCCCTGGTCGTCGTCGACCCCGAGGGCACGCCCCTCTCCCTCGTCCGCGAGGCCGCCATCGTCGGCGTACCGGAACACCGCCGCCCCTGGGTCGCCGTCAGCGGCCTCGCCCAGGACCTCACCGACGGCATGCGCGTCTCGGCCGAACTGGCGGGCGAGGACCTCCTGGACGCCCTGCGCGCCACCCCGGCCACCGAGTACCTGGTGGTCGAGGAGACCGGCGAGATCTACGGCGTCCTGTCGGCGGCGGACGTGGAGCGCGCGTTCGTGAAGGCGATGGCCCGGCCCAACTGACCCACCCGCTTCGGACGCACCTCTTTCTAAGACACCCGCTTCAGGAGAGCGGTGCTCAGTCCCCGTGGTCGGCCGGCGCCGTAAACGCCGGTAGGCTGTTCACATGTCCGAACCGACCGGTGCCGCCCGCAGGCGCGGGCCCTTCAAGGTCGGGGACCAGGTTCAGCTGACCGACCCCAAGGGCCGCCACTACACGTTCACGCTCGAGGCCGGAAAGAACTTCCATACCCACAAGGGTTCTTTCCCGCACGACGAGCTGATCGGCGCACCCGAGGGCAGCGTTGTCCGCACCACCGGTAACGTCGCCTACCTCGCGCTGCGCCCCCTGCTCCCCGACTATGTCCTGTCCATGCCCCGCGGGGCAGCCGTCGTCTACCCGAAGGACGCGGGACAGATCCTCGCCTTCGCCGACATCTTCCCCGGCGCCCGCGTCGTGGAGGCAGGCGTCGGCTCCGGCTCGCTCAGCAGCTTCCTGCTGCGCGCCATCGGCGACCAGGGCATGCTGCACAGCTACGAGCGCCGCGAGGACTTCGCCGAGATCGCCCAGCAGAACGTGGAGCGCTACTTCGGCGGCCCGCACCCCGCCTGGCAGCTCACCGTCGGCGACCTCCAGGACAACCTGTCCGACACCGAGGTCGACCGCGTCATCCTCGACATGCTCGCCCCCTGGGAGTGCCTGGAGGCCGTCTCCAAGGCGCTCGTCCCCGGCGGCATCCTCTGCTGCTACGTCGCCACCACCACCCAGCTCGCCCGCACCGTCGAGTCCATCCGCGAGATCGGCAGCTTCAACGAGCCGAGCGCCTGGGAGTCGATGATCCGCAACTGGCACGTCGAAGGCCTGGCCGTCCGCCCGGACCACCGGATGATCGGCCACACCGGATTCCTGCTCACCGCCCGCCGCCTCGCGGACGGCGTCGAGCCGCCCATGCGCCGCCGCCGCCCCGCCAAGGGCGCCTACGGCGAGGACTACTCCGGACCCAACGCCGACGGCGGCGCCGGCCGCTGAGGCGGCCCCGTGCCGCAGTCAACGAACGGGCGCCGCGCCCCAGTTCCCGGACCGACCCGGGAACTGGGGCGCGGCGCCTTCGTATTGACGTGTCCGTTGCGGGTGGGCGCCGCTGTTCCGGCGCCTTCGCTCCGACGCCTTCGTATCGACGTGCCGCCGGCCTCCGCGCGCTCCCGGCGAGCCCCGGCGCACTACCCCTGACCCCGCCGTTCCCCCGCACTGTGACGTGTGGCACGATGCAGGCCACCCCCACCGGCACAGCCCTCACAGGAGACACTCCTAGTGCAGCAATCCGCCGTCCCGGAACTGGCACACACGCACACCCGTCCGATCCACTGGGTCGCCACCGCCACGGCAGTCGCCGGCGTGATAGCCCTGTCCTCGGTCCTCCAGCCCAACTCCGCGACGGCCCAGACGGCCGGTCCGGAGACGAAGTCCACCCACGCCACCGCGCCGAATCCCGCGGATGTGCACTTCCCCCTCAGCTGCGGCCCGGTGAAGGCCGTGGTGCGCGAGAAGGCGACCGGAGACCTCGACGGCGACGGCAAACCGGAGACGGTGGCCGTCGTCCACTGCGACTCCGCGATGGGGACCCCGCCCGACGGCGTCTACGTCCTCACCCACGCCGCGGACGGCGGCAAGCCCCGGCTCGTGGCCACCCTGGTGGACCCGAAGGACGGCAACACGGTGAGTGACTTCTCGGTGCGTGACGGAGCCGTCCTCGCCACCCTGTTCGGCTACTCGTCGAAGGACACACCCCGCTGCTGCCCGGACGTGAAGGACAGCGTGAAGTGGCAGTGGAAGAACGGCACGTTCGTCCGCTCGACACCCGCCGGTGCCCAGAGCGTGTGACCCACGTCACCAAGGCCTGGGGGAAATCAGACAGACGTGACGTAACGCCCGCCGACCATCACTCCGCGTCCGGCCCGAAGACCTCGACCCTGTCTGAAATGCGCCGTACATGGATGCACTCGCCCGGACACTCCTTCGCGGAGTCCACCACATCCGTGAGAAGCGGCAACGGAACGGGCGTTGTCGCACCCGGGGCCTGCAGCAGTTCCTCGCCCGAGCCCCGCACATAAGCCAGGCCGTCGATGTCCAGCTCGAAGACCTCCGGCGCGTACTGAACACAGATGCCGTCGCCGGTACACAGGTCCTGGTCGATCCAGACTTCCAGAGCCTCACCGCCGCTTCCGGCCTCCTGCTGCACGCTCATGTCTCCTGCCGTTTAGATGTCGAGCCGACGGGAATCAGGCCAGCTCTGACGGGTGTTGAACACTTCGACCCTACCTCCGGCGGCTTCCCAATCATGTTCGGTGGGTATTCCCCTGGCGTGAGGGAGAGCGCAAGGGTGAAGATCGGACACACCTCGACAGTCTTTGTGATCTAGGGGTTTCAATCGACACCCACCCAGGTAGGGTCTGGAAGCGTCCAGCTCCCCTTGGAGGAGGTGAGGACCGTGGCAGCCCACGACGACGACATGAACCGCGGCATCCGCCCGGGACGAGGGTCCGACGACCCGGCCGGGCAGATTGCCTACCTTGAGCAGGAGATCGCCGTCCTGCGACGCAAGCTCGCCGACTCTCCGCGACACACGAGGATTCTCGAAGAGCGGATCGTCGAGCTGCAGACCAACCTGGCCGGCGTGTCCGCCCAGAACGAGCGACTCGCGAACACGCTCCGTGAGGCCCGCGACCAGATCGTGGCCCTCAAGGAGGAGGTCGACCGGCTCGCACAGCCCCCGGCCGGCTTCGGTGTCTTCCTCGAAGGCAACGAGGACGGCACGGCCGACATCTTCACCGGTGGGCGCAAGCTCCGGGTGAACGTCAGCCCCAGTGTCGAGCTCGACGAGCTCAGGCGCGGCCAGGAAGTGATGCTCAACGAAGCCCTCAACGTGGTCGAGGCCATGGAGTACGAGAGCGTCGGAGACATCGTCACCCTCAAGGAGATCCTTGAGGACGGCGTACGCGCCCTGGTGCAGGGACACACCGACGAGGAGAGGGTGGTCCGGCTCGCCGAGCCACTCCTCGACGTCGTCATCCGTCCCGGCGACGCCCTCCTGCTCGAACCCCGCTCCGGCTACGTGTACGAGGTCGTCCCCAAGAGCGAGGTCGAAGAACTCGTCCTCGAAGAGGTCCCCGACATCGGCTACGAGCAGATCGGCGGTCTGGGCGGCCAGATCGAGATGATCCGCGACGCGGTCGAACTCCCGTACCTCTACCCGGACCTCTTCAAGGAACACGAACTGCGGCCGCCCAAGGGCGTCCTGCTCTACGGTCCGCCCGGATGCGGCAAGACGCTCATCGCCAAGGCCGTCGCCAACTCGCTGGCCAAAAAGGTCGCCGAGGTCACCGGCCAGGCCGCCGGCAAGAGCTTCTTCCTCAACATCAAGGGCCCCGAACTCCTCAACAAGTACGTCGGCGAGACCGAGCGGCAGATCCGCCTCGTCTTCCAGCGCGCACGTGAGAAGGCCAGCGAGGGCACACCCGTCATCGTCTTCTTCGACGAGATGGAATCCCTCTTCCGCACCCGTGGATCCGGTGTCAGCTCGGACGTGGAGAACACCATCGTCCCGCAGCTGCTCGCCGAGATCGACGGCGTCGAAGGCCTGCAGAACGTGGTCGTGATCGGCGCCTCCAACCGCGAGGACATGATCGACCCCGCCATCCTGCGCCCCGGCCGCCTGGACGTGAAGATCAAGATCGAACGTCCCGACGCCGAGGCCGCCAAGGACATCTTCGCCAAGTACCTCACCGAACGCCTCCCGCTGCACCCCGAGGACCTCGGCGAGCACGGCGGCAGCAAGACGACCACCGTCGAAAGCATGATCCAGACGGCCGTCGAGCACATGTACACGGAATCCGAGGAGAACCGCTTCCTGGAGGTCACCTACGCCAACGGTGACAAGGAAGTCCTCTACTTCAAGGACTTCAACTCCGGCGCCATGATCGAGAACATCGTCGGCCGCGCCAAGAAGATGGCCATCAAGGACTTCCTCGACAGCAAGCAGAAGGGCATCCGCGTCTCGCACCTCCTCCAGGCCTGCGTGGACGAGTTCAAGGAGAACGAGGACCTGCCCAACACCACCAACCCGGACGACTGGGCCCGCATCTCCGGAAAGAAGGGCGAACGGATCGTCTACATCCGTACCCTCATCACCGGAAAGCAGGGAGCGGACACCGGACGCTCCATCGACACGGTGGCCAACACCGGTCAGTACCTGTAGAAGACAGGGCGGCTGCGGGTGCCCCCAGTGGGTACCCGCAGCCGACTGCTTTTCAGGCCACGACCGGAACAAAGGCGAGCAAGGCAATGACGCAAATGATCTCCCCACCAGCGCAAAGCCGTTCTAGGCTCTTCGGTACCGCCGAGTCGCGCAGTGCGGGGACGGGCACCGCACACGCACCGGAGCGCCAGCGGTACTTGAGCGACGTCCCCGACCGAGGACGCCGCCGGGCAAGGAGGGCCGCATGACCGTACGGCGAGTAATGGGCATCGAGACGGAGTACGGCATCTCCGTTCCCGGTCACCCCAACGCCAATGCCATGCTCACCTCGTCCCAGATCGTCAACGCCTACGCGGCGGCGATGCACCGGGCCCGACGGGCCCGCTGGGACTTCGAGGAGGAGAACCCGCTGCGCGACGCGCGAGGCTTCGACCTCGCCCGGGAGGCCGCCGACTCGAGCCAGCTCACCGACGAGGACATCGGCCTGGCCAATGTCATCCTCACCAACGGCGCACGGCTCTACGTCGACCACGCACACCCGGAGTACAGCTCCCCCGAAGTCACCAACCCCATGGACGCCGTCCTGTGGGACAAGGCCGGCGAACGGATCATGGCCGAGGCCGCCGAACGCGCGGCCCAACTCCCGGGCGCCCAGCCGATCCACCTCTACAAGAACAACACCGACAACAAGGGCGCCTCCTACGGCACGCACGAGAACTACCTGATGAAGCGGGAGACCCCCTTCTCGGACATCGTGCGCCACCTCACGCCCTTCTTCGTCTCCCGACAGGTCGTCACCGGAGCGGGCCGCGTGGGCATCGGCCAGGACGGACACGAACACGGCTTCCAGCTCAGCCAGCGCGCCGACTACTTCGAGGTCGAGGTCGGCCTGGAGACCACCCTCAAGCGACCGATCATCAACACCCGCGACGAGCCGCACGCGGACGCCGAGAAGTACCGCCGCCTGCACGTGATCATCGGCGACGCGAACCTCTCCGAGATCTCGACGTATCTGAAGCTCGGCACCACGGCCTTGGTCCTCTCCATGATCGAGGACGGCTTCATCGCGGTGGACCTGGCCGTGGACCAACCGGTCCGCACTCTCCACCAGGTCTCCCACGACCCGACACTCAAGCGCCTGGTCACCCTCCGCAGCGGCCGCACGCTCACCGCGGTCCAGCTCCAGATGGAGTACTACGAGCTCTCGCGCAAATACGTCGAGGAGCGCTACGGCTCGGACGCGGACGACCAGACCAAGGACGTCCTGGCCCGGTGGGAGGACACCCTCAACCGCCTGGAGAACGACCCGATGAGCCTCGCCGGCGAGCTCGACTGGGTCGCCAAGCGCGAGCTCATGGAGGGCTACCGGCGCCGCGACGGTCTCGACTGGGACGCCGCCCGCCTCCAGCTGGTCGACCTCCAGTACGCCGACGTACGGGCCGAGAAGGGCCTCTACAACCGTCTGGCCGCCCGCGGCCGGATCAAGCGGCTGCTGGGCGAGGAAGACGTCGAGCGGGCCCGTACGAAGCCGCCGGAGGACACCCGCGCGTACTTCCGCGGGCGCTGTCTGGAGCAGTACGCGGACGACGTGGCGGCGGCCTCCTGGGACTCGGTGATCTTCGATCTGCCGGGCCGCGACTCCCTGCAGCGGGTCCCAACCCTGGAACCGCTACGCGGAACGCGAAATCACGTCAAGGAGCTCCTGGACCGCTGCCGTACCGCGGAAGACCTGGTCAGGGTGCTGTCGGGCGGCTGAGGGGCACCCGAGGCCGGTGCCGCCCGGCAGGGTGGAAAACCCGGCGGCCGGGAATCATCGAGGTGGTCCCCGTACGTTGTAGGAACTGCGGGGCCGATGTCTGACCCTGCTTGTAGGGTCTGATCAAGAACGTCGAACCGAGCGGGGTGAGGGTTATGGCGACCAAGGACACCGGCGGCGGCCAGCAGAAGGCGACACGCTCTACCGAGGAGGTCGAGGAGGCGCCCGAAGCACAGGCATCCGAAGACCTCAAGGAGCGCCAGGAGAAGCTGAGCGACGACGTCGACTCCGTGCTGGACGAAATCGACGATGTACTCGAAGAAAATGCCGAGGATTTCGTGCGTTCATTCGTGCAAAAAGGTGGGGAGTAAAGGCTAGTTAGTCGTCTCGCCTTCGAATTGAAGAGAGCGAGGGTGGAGATGGCTGACGAGGCAAACGGGAAGCAATGCAGGAAGTGCGGCCGAGAGTTGCTGCTTGCCGCCTTCGCAAGGGACAAGAATCGGCGTGACGGCCTCCAGGTGCATTGCCGGGAGTGCGTGGCGGAGTACAGCGCCGCGCACTACCGGAGGCGCCAGGAGACCGTGGGCGGGACGGTCCGGGAGAAGATGGATGTCCCGGCCGGACACAAGCTGTGCCGGACGTGCGGCGAGGTCAAGGCGCACAGTGAGTGGCATCGCAACGCAACCGCGTCTGACGGCCTGTCCACGCGCTGCAAGGCGTGCCGGGCGGTCCAGAGCAGGCGGGACCATCTGAAGCGCCAGTACGGCATCACCGAAGCTGTGCGCGACGAGCTGATCGTCTCTCAAGGGGGCGTCTGCTGCATATGTTTGGCGGCTGTGCCCGAGCATGTGGATCACTGCCATCAGACGGGTAGGGTCCGAGGCGTACTGTGCTTCAGCTGCAATGCCGCACTGGGGCAGTTCAAGGATCGGCCCGATGCCATAAGGCGGGCTGCTGCTTACGTGGAAGGAATCGCGTGGAAGCCAACACTCGTAGCACCGGGCGTCTACCAGCTGCCTTCCTGACGCCGGGATCCTCGTCCTTCATGGACTTCCTGTCCGACCATCAGCCCGAGATGCTGCCGGGCAGGCGCCAACTGCCCCCCACCCAGGGCGTGATCGAGGCGCCGCACGGCACGACCATCGTGGCCGTGACCTTCCCGGGCGGTGTCGTGCTCGCCGGCGACCGGCGCGCCACGATGGGGAACGTCATCGCCCAGCGGGACATCGAGAAGGTGTTCCCGGCGGACGAGTACTCGGCCGTCGGTATCGCCGGTACGGCGGGCCTGGCCGTCGAGATGGTGAAGCTGTTCCAGTTGGAGCTGGAGCACTTCGAGAAGGTCGAGGGGGCGCAGCTCTCGCTGGAGGGCAAGGCGAACCGTCTGTCGACCATGATCCGTTCCAACCTCGGTATGGCGATGCAGGGTCTGGCCGTGGTTCCCCTCTTCGCGGGGTTCGACGTGGACCGTGACCGGGGTCGCATCTTCTCCTACGACGTGACGGGTGGCCGCTCCGAGGAGCACGGCTTCGCGGCCACGGGCTCGGGTTCGATCTTCGCGCGCGGTGCCATGAAGAAGCTCTACCGTGACGACCTGAACGAGTCGGAGGCCACGACTCTGGTGGTCCAGGCCCTCTATGACGCGGCTGACGACGACTCGGCGACCGGTGGTCCTGATGTCGCGCGCCGGATCTATCCGATCGTCACCGTGATCACTGACGACGGCTTCCGCCGGCTCAACGACGAGGAGTCCTCCGAGATCGCCCGCTCGATCCTGGCGCGACGTCTGGAGCAGCCGGACGGCCCGCGGGCCGCGCTGCTGTAGTCGGCGCAGGGTTTGGGCAAGGTGATCGTGTGAACTCGACGGAACCCTCCGAAGAAAGGGACGGATAGCCGGTGTCGACGCCGTTCTATGTCTCACCCCAGCAGGCGATGGCCGACCGGGCCGAGTACGCCCGTAAGGGCATCGCGCGCGGCCGCAGCCTGGTCGTGATCCAGTACGCCGACGGCATCGTCTTCGTCGGCGAGAATCCTTCCCGTGCGCTGCACAAGTTCAGCGAGATCTACGACCGGATCGGTTTCGCGGCCGCGGGCAAGTACAACGAGTACGAGAACCTCCGTATCGGTGGCGTTCGTTACGCCGATCTGCGGGGTTACACCTACGACCGGGACGACGTGACCGCTCGCGGTCTGGCGAACGTCTATGCGCAGACGCTGGGCACGATCTTCTCCAGTGCGGCGGAGAAGCCGTACGAGGTGGAGCTGGTGGTCGCCGAGGTCGGCGACACGCCCGAGGGTGACCAGATCTATCGGTTGCCGCACGACGGTTCGATCGTGGACGAGCACGGTTCGGTCGCGGTCGGTGGCAACGCCGAGTTGATCAGCAACTATCTGGATCAGCGTCACGAGGAGGGCATGACCCTCGCGGAGGCGTTGAAGCTGGCGGTGCAGGCTCTGTCGCGCGAGTCGAACGGCACGCAGCGGGACATTCCGGCCGAGCGGCTGGAGGTCGCGGTGCTGGACCGTACGCGGCCGCAGCAGCGCAAGTTCAAGCGGATCGTGGGTCGTCAGCTGTCGCGTCTGCTGGATGCGGACGGCTCGGCGACGGCCACGACGGACGACGCTTCCGACGAGGAGCCTTCCGAGGAGGAGTGACCCCTCCGAGAGGGAGCGACATCCGCGCAACCCCGTCCACTGTGTGCCCCGGCCGTCGACACGGCCGGGGCACAGGGCGTTCAGGAGGCGCTGGGGGGCGCTGTGGAGCCGCGTACGACCAGTTCGACCGGGATGTCGCCCGCGTCGGGTGTGCGGCCTTCCAGGACGGCCAGCAGGGCCCGCATGCCGTGTTCGCCGAAGAGTTCGGCGTCCAGTCGTACGGTGGTGAGTTCGGGGTCGAGGGCGGTGGCCAGGGCGAGGTCGTCGAGGCCGGTGACGGAGAGGTCGTCGGGGACGCGCAGGCCCAGGCGCCGGGCGGCTTTGTAGGCGCCGGCCGCGAGTTTGTCGTCGTCGCACACCAGTGCCGTGGGCCGGGGTCCGGGCGCTGCGAGGGCGGTGGTGGCGGCGGTCAGGGCGTCGTCGATGGAGATGGGTGCGCGGACGGTGCGTACGGAGGTGCCGGGCATGGCGCCGACCCGGGTGGCCAGTTCACGCGCGCGTACCTCGAAAGTCCAGGACGGCACGTCGGCGGCGAGGTGCAGGAAGTGGCGGTGGCCGAGGTCCAGCAGGTGCTCGGCGACCTGGCGGACGCCGTCGGCGATGTCCAGGTTGACCGTGGCGGCGCCCAGGCTGCCCTCGGGGTCGCTGTCGAGCATCACGAGGGGCAGCTGGTCGCCTCGGATGGCCGTGAGGGCGTCCGCGGCCATGGAGGAGGCGATGACGCCGTCCAGGGCCGCCTGGGCGGACGCGAAGGGGTCTCTGGCAGGGCCGATGCCTTCGGGGGAGGGGTAGAGCACGACGCCGAAGCCGTGGTCGGCGGCGACGCGGGCCGCGCCGGTGTAGACGCCGGCGAAGAACTCGGTGGTGAGTGCGGGCACGACGAGGAGCACGGTGCGGGTGCGGCCCAGGCGCAGGTTGCGGGCGGCGAGGTTGGGCCGGTAGCCGAGGTCGCGGGCGGCTTCCCGGACGCGTTCGGCGGTGGTCTCGGAGACCCGGCCCCGCCATTTGTCGCCGAGCACCAGGGAGACCGCGGCCTGGGAGACGCCGGCGGCCTGGGCGACGTCACGGCTCGTGGGGCGGGTGCTGCCTGGTGCCACCGTCGGGCTGCTCCTTCGGCTGGTCCTTCGTCTGGACTGGTGAACAGCGCACATGGTACGTATGAGAGAAGAAGTTATACGTAAAACGTCGACGTTGCGGGCGAGGGGAAGCGGACATGGCTGCGGGATACGTGGAGATCCTCAGGGCTCGGCATGCCGCCCGCCTGCTCGCCGGCACGCTCGTGGGCCGGCTGCCGTGCGCGGTCGCCGCGATCGCCATCGTGCTGTTCGTCCGTTCGGAGGGCGGCACCTACAGCCTCGCGGGCGGGCTCGCCGCCGCGTACGGGGTCGCCAACGCCGTGGGGCAGCCGCTGCTGGGCCGGTTCGTGGACCTGTACGGGCAGCCGCGCGTCCAGCTGCCCGCGGCGCTCGTCTCCGCGTTCGCCATGTCGGCCTTCGCCTTCACGGGCACCGACCCGCTGGCGCTCGCCTACGCGTGCGTGGCGCTCTCCGGACTCTTCACGCCTCCCCTGGAGGGTGGTCTGCGGGCGCTGTGGTCCTCGGTCCTGCCCCGGGAGGGCCAGGTGCAGACGGCGTACGCGATGGATGCCGTCGCCCAGGAAGTCATGTTCACCGTCGGCCCGTTGCTGGTGACCGTGTGCGTGTCGCTGTGGTCGGCGCAGGCGGCGCTGGTGCTCATCAACGTGGTCGGTGTGCTGGGCGCTCTCTCGGTGGTCGTGTCGCCGCCTTCGCGTGCGTGGCGTTCGGCGCCGCGCGAGGCGCACTGGCTCGGCGCGCTGCGCTCGCCGGGCCTGCTCGTGCTGCTCGGCGCGTTCCTCGCGGTGGGCATCGCGCTCGGCTCGATCACGGTGGCCGCCGTGTCCTACGCCGACGACCACGGCGGGGACGCGGTGTACGGGTGGCTGATGGCCGGCATCGGGCTGGGCGCGCTCGTCGGCGGCACGGCGTACGGCGCGCGGCAGTGGAGCGGGCCGCCGGAGCGCCGACTGAGGGTGCTGGTCGCCCTTCTGGCGGTGTGTTACCTGCCGCTCGCGCTGACGCCGGGTCCGGTCGCCATGACGGCGCTCACGGCCGTCGCCGGGCTCTTCCTCGCGCCCTGTCTCGCCTGCGCGTTCGTCCTCGTCGACCGGCACGCGCCGCGCGGCACGGTCACCGAAGCGTTCTCCTGGATCGTGACCACGTTCACCGTGGGTTCCTCGGTCGGAACGGGCCTCGCGGGCCCGGTCGTCGAGTGGGGCGGGGCGGTGTGGGGCTTCGTCTTGCCGGGTGCCGCGGGGGCCGTGTCGCTGCTGGTTCTGCTGGCCACCGGACGGGTCCTCGCAGCTCCCGCAGGGGGCGCGGTCGTTGCGGCTTCATCGGAAAATGATCCAAACCGTGCGGTCGAACCCCGTTTCAGCTCAGGGGATCGGGCGTAATGTTCAGTCATGGACCGCCGCATTTTCGGGCTGGAGAACGAGTACGGCGTCACATGTACGTTCAGGGGACAGCGCCGCCTGTCTCCCGACGAGGTGGCGCGGTACCTCTTCCGCCGTGTCGTGTCATGGGGCCGAAGCAGCAATGTCTTTCTGCGGAACGGCGCCCGCCTCTATCTCGACGTGGGATCACATCCGGAATACGCGACACCGGAATGTGACAACGTGACCGAACTGGTCACCCACGACAAGGCCGGCGAGCGCATTCTCGAAGGACTCCTGGTGGACGCGGAACGACGCCTGCACGAGGAAGGAATCGCGGGCGACGTCTACCTTTTCAAGAACAACACCGACTCGGCGGGCAACTCCTACGGGTGTCACGAGAACTATCTCGTCGCCCGGCACGGGGAGTTCTCCCGGCTCGCGGACATCCTCATTCCGTTCCTGGTCACCCGCCAGCTCCTGTGCGGAGCGGGCAAGGTGCTGCAGACCCCGCGCGGCGCGGTGTACTGCGTGAGCCAGCGGGCCGAGCACATCTGGGAGGGCGTCTCCTCGGCGACGACCCGCTCCCGGCCCATCATCAACACGCGTGACGAACCGCACGCGGACGCCGAGCGCTACCGCCGTCTGCACGTCATCGTCGGCGACTCGAACATGTCCGAGACGACCATGCTGCTCAAGGTCGGCGCCACCGACCTGGTGCTGCGCATGATCGAGGCGGGCACCGTGATGCGTGACCTGACCCTGGAGAACCCGATCCGGGCGATCCGTGAGGTCAGCCACGACATCACCGGCCGGCGCAAGGTGCGCCTGGCCAGCGGCCGGGAGGCCTCCGCCCTCGAGGTGCAGCGCGAGTACTACGAGAAGGCCGTGGACTTCGTCGAGCGGCGTGGCATCCGCACCGGCGTCGTGGACCAGGTCCTGGAGCTGTGGGGCCGCACGCTGGACTCGATCGAGGCCGAGGACCTCGACCGGATCGGTACCGAGATCGACTGGGTGATGAAGTACAAGCTCATCGAGCGGTACCGGGCCAAGCACAACATGACCATGTCCCACCCGCGCGTCGCGCAGATCGACCTCGCCTACCACGACATCCACCGTCGGCGGGGTCTGTACTACCTCCTGGAGCGCAAGGGCCAAGCCGCCCGGATCTGCAACGACTTGAAGATCTTCGAGGGCAAGTCCGTGCCCCCGCAGACCACTCGGGCCCGACTGCGCGGCGATTTCATCCGCCGGGCCCAGGAGCAGCGGCGGGACTTCACCGTCGACTGGGTCCACCTCAAGCTCAACGACCAGGCGCAGCGCACGGTGTTGTGCAAGGACCCGTTCCGTTCCGTCGACGACCGGGTGGAGAAGCTGATCGCGGGAATGTGAGTGATGTGAACATCGCGTTCCGGTGACGGACCGGAACGCAACACGGGCGCCGTACGTTTCCAGTGCGGCGCCCTTCGCACGCCGTAGAGTTGCGCGCACGCCATCATCAAGATCGACCGATACGAGGCCTTAACCGTGCGCCGACGCTCCCTACTGATTGCCGTACCCGCAGGACTGGTCACGCTCGCCGGATGCGGTGACGACGACAAGTCCGACTCGAGCAAGGCCAGCGACAGCGCCTCGCCCGCCCCCTCGGATTCGGCCTCCGCCTCCGCGCCGCCGCCACCGAAGATCGTCGACGGCCCGCTGCCGGCCATCACGGCGGGCACGAAGCTCGGTGCGAAGCCGACCGTCGCCAAGGGCACCGGCGATCCGTCGAAGCAGCTCGCGGTCAAGACGCTCATCGCGGGAGGCGGCAAGACCGTCGCGGAGAACGACTTCATCCAGGCCCACTACCTCGGTCAGGTCTGGGACACGGCGAAGGTCTTCGACAACTCCTACGACCGCAAGACCCCGTTGGTCATCCAGCTCGCCCAGGGCGGCATCATCGACGGCTGGCGGTACGCCCTGACGGGCAAGAAGTCCGGCAGCCGCGTCGAGTTCTCCGTACCGCCCACCTGGGGCTACGGCACCGGGGGCAACTCGCAGGCGGGGATCAAGGGCACCGACACGCTGGTGTTCGTGGTGGACATCCAGGACACGTTCAACGGCAAGAGCTCCGCCAAGGGCACCGACGTCGCCCAGAGCGACGCGAAGCTGCCGAAGGTCGGCACCAACACCGACGGCAAGGCGCCCTCCATCGACATCCCCAAGGGGGACGCGCCCACCAAGCTCGTGGCGGAGTACGTCATCGAGGGCGACGGCGACGAGGTCGCCGCCGACTCCACCGTGCTCGTCCAGTACAAGGGCGTGCTGTGGGACACGGGCAAGGAGTTCGACTCGACGTACAGCCGCGGCGCGCTCACGTCGTTCTCCCTGCAGCAGGTCGTCAAGGGCTGGGCGCAGGGGCTGACCGGCAAGAAGGTCGGCAGCCGTGTCCTCATCGTCATCCCGCCGAGCCTGGGTTACGGCGACAGCCCGCCGGCCGGCAGCGGCATCAAGAAGGACTCCGTGCTGGTCTTCTCGGTCGACATCCTGGCGAAGATGTAACACCGACGGGGTGTAAGACTGTGTGTGTTGCCTTTTCGCAGACAAAGCAGGAGCTAGAGACGTGAGCATCGAGAAGCCCGAGATCGACTTCCCGGGCGGCGAGCCCCCGGCGGACCTGGAGATCAAGGACATCTGGGAGGGCGACGGCGAGGTGGCGCAGGCGGGCCAGACCGTCACCGTCCACTACGTCGGCGTGGCCTTCAGCACCGGCGAGGAGTTCGACGCCAGTTGGAACCGCGGCACCCCGTTCCGCTTCCCGCTCGGCGGCGGCCGTGTCATCAAGGGCTGGGACCAGGGCGTCCAGGGCATGAAGGTCGGCGGCCGTCGCCAGCTGACCATCCCGGCCCACCTCGCCTACGGCAACCAGAGCCCGACCCCGGCGATCAAGCCCGGCGAGACCCTGATCTTCGTGGTCGACCTGGTCGGCGTCTGATCGACGGATCCGACCGGACCCGATCAGCCGGGGCCCATGCCTGTCCGGGCATGGGCCTCGGCTTTTGCCGTGCCACCGCGGGGCGGTACGGTCAACGTCCGTAAGCACCATAGGGAGGCGAAGGGCGTCGATGGCCATTGCCAAGGCCGAGCGGCTGATGAACCTGGCGCTGTGTCTGCTCGGGACGCGGCGGCCGCTCAGCAAGCGTGAGCTGCGCGAGTCCATCGAGGCCTATCTCGAAGCCGGCAGCGACGACTCCTTCAACCGGATGTTCGAGCGGGACAAGGACGATCTGCGCGAACTCGGCCTGGTCATCGAGACCGTGGAGAACCTGGACGGCGAGATGGGCTACCTGGCCCGCCGCGACAGCAACCGCCTCCCGCCCATCACCCTCGACGCAGAGGAGGCCGCCGCCCTGGGCCTGGCCGCCAAGGTCTGGCAGCAGGCCCGGCTCGCCGGCGCGGCCAGCGGCGCCCTGCAGAAACTGCGCGCCGCCGGCCTGCCCGAGGACGTCGATCCCTACGAGGCGCACGGCGCCCTCGAGCCCCGCATCCCGGTGCACGAAGTGGCGTTCGAGCCGTTGATGCTCGCCTGCCGCGACCGCCGCCCGGTCGTCTTCGACTACCGCAAGGCGACCGCCGCCCACCCCGAGCCCCGGCACGTGGAGCCGTGGGCCCTCGAGTGCTGGCGCGGCCACTGGTACCTGGCCGGCTGGGACCGCGACCGCAGTGCCGAGCGCGTCTTCCGGCTCTCCCGGATCACCGGCCGGGTGCGCAGCCGCACCGGACAGTTCACCGCCGAGATCCCCGATGTCGTCACCGTCCGGGAGACCGTGGCGAGTTGGGCGGGGGAGAACGCCGACCGGTCCGCGCTGATCCGGCTGCGTACGGGCTCCGGTTACCCCCTTCGGGCGAAGGCCACCTCGGTGCGGGAACTCGGCGACGGCTGGGACGAGTTGGAGATTCCGTACGGGCACGGGCTGGACGCCTGGCTGGTGGAGTTCGGGCCGGACGTGGTGGTGCTGGAGCCGGCCGAGCTGCGCGCGGACGTGGTGGACCGGCTGCGTGCCGTGGCCAAGGGCTGAGGGGGAGCGGACAACACAGTGGCAGGAAAACCGGTCAGGCCGGCAAGCGCGATCGACCAGACCCGGCGGATGCTCTCGCTGGTGACGTATCTGCGGGAGCGGCCCGGCGCGCGCGTCGAGGACGTCGCCCGCGCGTTCGGGATCACCGAGGACGAGCTGGTCTCCGACCTCGACGTGCTGCCCATGTGCGGCACCAGCTTCCGGGGCGGCGACCTCCTCGACATCGACACCGACGGCGACCGCATCTGGTGGCACAACCCCGCCGCGCTCGGCGAGGAGGCGGCCGAGCCGCTGCGGCTGGCCGCCGACGAGGCGACCGCGCTGCTGGTGGCGGGCCGGGCCGTGTCCACCCTGCCGGGGCTGCGCGAGAGCGACCGGCAGGCGCTGCTGCGGGCCACCGCCAAGGTGGAGACCGCGGCCGGCGAGGCCGCGGGCGCCAGCTCCCGCCTCTCGGTGACCTTCGAGGCCGAGGGCGGCGTCTTCGCGGACGTCGACCGGGCCATCTCCGAGCGCCGACGGCTGTGGATCCGCTACTACTCGCCGGCCCGCGACGAGCTCACCGAGCGCGAGATCGACCCCATCCGCCTGGTCAGCGTCGGGCACACGTACGTGGAGGCCTGGTGCCGCCGCTCCGAGGCGCGCCGCACCTTCCGGCTCGACCGGGTCGCCGAGATCCGCATCCTGGACGAGCCGTCCGCGCCGCCCGAGATGGAGCTCCGGGACCTGTCGGAGGCGCTGGTGCAGCCCGCCGCCGAGGACCCGGAGGTCGTCGTGGAGGTGGGCCCGGGCGGGCGCTGGGTCGCCGAGTACTACCCGCACGACAGTGCGGATGAGCTTCCGGACGGCGGGCTGCGTATTACTCTGCGCACCCCCGACCCGACCTCTCTGCGACGCCTGGCGCTGCGGCTCGGGCGCGACGGCCGCATCGTCTCGCCGCACGACCTCGCCGACAGCGCCCGCCAGGCGGCCCGGGAGGCGCTGGCGGCGTACGACGGCGTCGAGGCGCAGGGCCCGCGGGGCGCCGGCACGGTTCAGGACGGAACCTTCGACAGGCACCACGACAGGCAGGAGCAGGGGCTTTGAGCGAGTCGTCGATGTCTGGTGTGCAGGACAGGGATGTGCAGGAGATGTCGGTGGCGTCCGCCTTCGCGGGGATGAGGAGCGTCGCCCCGGTGACGTTCCGGGCCGGCTGCCCGGAGTGCCGGGGCAGTTTCGAGCTCACCGCGAGCGCCCTGCGCCTGGCCATCGGCGCCACCAGCCGCACCACCTTCTACTCCTTCACCTGCCCCGACTGCGACAGTCTGGTGCGCAAGCCGGCGGGGGAGCGGATCGTCGAGCTGCTGACGGGCGGCGGGGTCAAGACCCTGCGTCTGCACTCCGCCCTCTAGACCCTCTAGGCTCGCCTCCATGTTCTGGCCGATGTTCGCGGTAGCTGTGGGTTTTCTGGGCCTCGCGGTCCTCGGAGTGCTGGCCGTGCGGGTCTTTCTGGAGGCGCGGCGCCTGGGACTGCAGGTGACGGAGGCCGCGCGCCGGATCAACCGGGCCGCCGAGGACCTGGAGAAGGCCGCGGTGAGCACCGCGCGCACTGTCGACTCTCTGTGAGCCCCACTGTGCGGGGCGTGTGAGTCGTGCGCCGGAGGCGTTTTGGGTCACTTCGGCCTGTCACCCTTGGCACTGTGGCAGGTACGCTGCTGGTCGCGGCCCGGCGAACGAGGCGCGGACCGCGGACCGGGAGTACGCACGGGGATTGCCTCACGTTTACCCCTGAGCGTTACGATCGCTGTCAGCACGGTTGATCGGACAGATGTCCGACCGATCGGACAGCACCCCCACCCAGCCGCCTCGGTGAGAAGGTAAAGACTTATGTTCGGAAGGCTCGGAGCCCCCGAGATCATTCTCATCCTCGTCGTCATCATCCTGCTCTTCGGCGCGAAGAAGCTTCCGGACATGGCCCGTTCGCTCGGCAAGTCCGCGCGCATCCTCAAGAGCGAGGCCAAGGCGATGAAGGACGAGGGCAACAACAGCTCCGCCCCCGCCCAGGCGCCCACCACCGGCGAGCAGACGCAGGCGCCGCGCACCATCCAGGCCTCTCCCGGAGACGTGACCAGCTCGCGTCCGGTCACCGAGCCGACGGACACCACGAAGGCCTGATGCCGGGCCGGTGACCTCCGGCCCGCCGCACGAGATGGGAACGTGGGTTGCTGAAGCCTGCCCGCAAGAAGGAGAGGGACCCCGAGGGGCGGATGCCCCTCGCGGAACACCTTCGTGAGCTCCGCAACCGGCTCGCGAAGGCGATGCTGGCCATCGTCATCGTCACGGCCGTGGCTGCCTTCTTCTACAACGACATCGTCAACATCATCACCAAACCGGTGCTGGATTCGATCGGGTGCGGCAAGACCTTCGAACAGTTGGCGAACTCCGGCGACAAGACCAAGCAGTGCGCGCAGATCACGATCAACGGTCTGCTGACGCCGTTCACGCTGGCTCTGAAGGTGTCGCTGATGGCCGGCGTCGTGCTGGCCTCCCCGGTGTGGCTCTACCAGCTGTGGGCTTTCGTCGCCCCCGGCCTGCACCGGCACGAGCGCAAGTACGCCTACGCGTTCGTCGGCACCGGCGTCCCGCTGTTCCTCGGCGGCGCCTACTTCGCCTACCGGGTGCTGCCCACCACGGCGAAGGTGCTCATCGGCTTCACGCCGCAGGACGTCGACAACCTGCTGCCGCTGGACGACCTGCTCGACCTGGTCACCCGCATGGTGCTGGTCTTCGGCCTCTCCTTCGAGCTGCCACTGCTGCTGATCATGCTCAACCTCACCGGGGTGCTGACCGGCAGGCGGATGCTCGGCTGGTGGCGCGCGATGATCATGGGCATCACCGTGTTCGCGGCCATCGCGACACCGAGCACGGACCCGCTCACCATGCTGGCGCTCGCCGGGCCGATCTGGGTCCTGTACTTCGCCGCGGTCGTCTTCTCGCTCGTCAACGACCGGCGCAAGCGCCGCCGCGAGGCCGAGGGCCCGGACGACGACGAGGCCTCGGACCTGGACCTCACCCCCGAGGACATCGGCGAGATCGAGACCGTCTCCGCCAGCCGCGCACTGCCCGAGCAGACGAGCACGGACCGGGTCAACGGCTACGACGACGTGACCTGACGCTCTCTCAGCCACTCGCACCGCGGATCGCGGCCGGGGCGCCCATCGGGCGCACCCGGCCGCTTTCGCGTCCGGGCCGGGCACACCGGTCGCCGTGAGCAGTTCCCGTTCCGGGCGCTGAGCTGCGGGGATCCGGGGTTTGCCAGGGGTGGATACGGATAATGATCGTCCTGTTGTCAGTGGGGCCCGGTACGCTCGAAAGCACGATGACAGAGGACCTCTCACCGGCCGAGCGGTACGCGGCTGCCCGCAGTCGCGCTGCCGAGCAGGCCACCGCGCTCGCCGACTTCCGCGAGATGTACGACTTCGGCCTCGACGCCTTCCAGATCGAGGCCTGCAAGGCGCTCGAAGCCGGCAAGGGCGTACTGGTCGCGGCTCCCACCGGCTCAGGCAAGACGATCGTGGGCGAGTTCGCCGTCCACCTCGCCCTCCAGCAGGGCAAGAAATGCTTCTACACGACACCCATCAAGGCGCTGTCGAACCAGAAGTACGCCGACCTGTGCCGCCGCTACGGCGCGGACAAGGTCGGCCTGCTCACCGGCGACAACAGCGTCAACTCCGAGGCACCGGTGGTCGTGATGACCACCGAGGTGCTGCGGAACATGCTGTACGCGGGCTCGCAGACCCTCCTCGGCCTCGGCTACGTGGTCATGGACGAGGTGCACTACCTCTCCGACCGCTTCCGCGGCGCCGTATGGGAAGAGGTGATCATCCACCTGCCGGAGTCCGTGACCCTGGTGTCCCTGTCGGCGACCGTGTCGAACGCCGAGGAGTTCGGCGACTGGCTCGACACCGTCCGCGGCCACACCGAGGTGATCGTCTCCGAACACCGGCCCGTGCCGCTGTTCCAGCACGTGCTCGCCGGACGCCGGATGTACGACCTCTTCGAGGAGGGCGAGGGCAGCAAGAAGGCCGTCAACCCCGACCTCACGCGGCTGGCCCGCATGGAGGCGCAGCGCCCGTCCTACCAGGACCGCAGACGCGGCCGTTCCATGCGCGAGGCCGACCGCGAGCGGGAGCGCAGACAGCGCTCGCGGGTGTGGACCCCGAGCCGCCCCGAGGTCATCGAGCGCCTCGACTCCGAGGGCCTGCTGCCCGCCATCACGTTCATCTTCAGCCGCGCCGCCTGCGAGGCCGCCGTACAGCAGTGTCTGTTCGCCGGTCTGCGGCTCAACGACGACGAGGCGCGGGAGAAGGTCCGCGCCATCGTCGAGGAGCGCACGGCGTCCATCCCGAACGAGGACCTGCACGTCCTCGGGTACTACGAGTGGCTGGAAGGCCTCGAGCGCGGCATCGCGGCCCATCACGCGGGCATGCTGCCGACGTTCAAGGAGGTCGTCGAGGAACTGTTCCTGCACGGGCTCGTGAAGGCCGTCTTCGCGACCGAGACCCTGGCGCTCGGCATCAACATGCCCGCGCGCTCGGTGGTGCTGGAGAAGCTCGTCAAGTGGAACGGGCAGGAGCACGCCGACATCACCCCCGGCGAGTACACCCAGTTGACGGGGCGCGCGGGCCGGCGCGGCATCGACGTCGAGGGTCACGCGGTCGTGCTGTGGCAGCGCGGCATCAGCCCCGAGCACCTCGCGGGCCTGGCCGGCACGCGTACGTACCCGCTGCGCTCCAGCTTCAAGCCGTCGTACAACATGGCGGTCAACCTGGTCGAGCAGTTCGGGCGGCACCGCTCGCGCGAACTCCTGGAGACGTCCTTCGCGCAGTTCCAGGCCGACAAGTCGGTCGTCGGGATCTCGCGGCAGGTGCAGCGCAACGAGGAGGGCCTGGAGGGCTACAAGGACTCCATGACCTGCCACCTCGGCGACTTCGACGAGTACATGAGCCTGCGCCGCGAGCTCAAGGACCGCGAGAACGAGTTGGCCAAGCAGGGCGCGGTCGAGCGGCGGGCCGAGGCGGCGGTGGCGCTGGAGAAGCTCAAGCCGGGAGATGTCATCCACGTCCCCACCGGCAAGTACGCGGGCCTGGCGCTGGTGTTGGACCCGGGGCTGCCGGCCGGCCGGTCCAACGGCCACCGCGGCTTCGAGCACCACGACGGGCCGCGCCCGCTGGTCCTGACCGCCGAGCGGCAGGTCAAGCGGCTCGCGTCGATGGACTTCCCGGTGCCGGTCGAGGCATTGGAGCGGATGCGGATCCCGAAGTCCTTCAACCCGCGCTCACCCCAGTCCCGTCGGGACCTCGCCTCCGCGCTGCGCACCAAGGCCGGGCACATCCCGCCGGAGCGGGCCCGTAAGAAGCGGGCCCAGGCGGCGGACGACCGCGAGATCGCTCGGCTGCGTACGGCGATCCGGGCGCATCCTTGCCATGGGTGCAACGACCGTGAGGATCACGCGCGGTGGGCCGAGCGGTACCACCGGCTGATGCGGGACACCTCGCAGCTGGAGCGGCGGATCGAGGGCCGGACCAACACGATCGCGCGGACCTTCGACCGGATCGTTGCGTTGCTGACCGAGCTGGACTATCTGCGGGGTGACGAGGTCACCGAGCACGGCAAGCGGCTGGCGCGGCTGTACGGCGAGTTGGATCTGCTGGCGAGTGAATGTCTGCGGGCGGGTGTGTGGGAAGGGCTCGGGCCCGCCGAACTCGCCGCGTGCGTTTCGGCGTTGGTGTACGAGGCGCGGGTCGGGGACGACGCGATGGCTCCCAAGGTGCCGTCCGGCAAGGCCAAGGCCGCGCTGGGGGAGATGGTGCGGATCTGGGGGCGGCTGGATGCCCTTGAGGAGGACTTCCGGATCAGTCAGACCGAGGGGGTCGGGCAGCGGGAGCCTGATCTCGGGTTTGCCTGGCCTGCGTATATGTGGGCTTCGGGCAAGGGGCTGGATGAGGTTCTGCGGGAGGCGGAGATGCCGGCCGGGGACTTTGTGCGGTGGTGCAAGCAGGTGATCGATGTGCTGGGGCAGGTTTCTGCTGCTTCTGCGGCCGAGGGGTCGACTGTGGCGAAGGCTGCGCGTAAGGCGGTTGATCAGTTGTTGCGGGGTGTGGTCGCCTACTCGTCTGTTGGGTGACCTGATTCGTTGGCGGGTGCGGGTGGATTGTGGCTGGTCGCGCAGTTCCCCGCGCCCCTGACGGCGTTGCCCTTAACCCCGGTCCAGAAATGAGCGCCAACCTCCGTACCGGGTGATGTCCTCGGCGTTCGTCAGTGCCGTCGGTTCGCAGAGGAAGCCGGAGGCGCTTGTGCCGTCTGCCAGCTCCACCCTGCCCAGCGTCATCGGGCGAGGCAGAGCCGTCAGTAGGCGGCCCAAGCCCTCTGCCGGTAGATGCCAGATCTCCGTTTCGATCGACGCTCCGCTCTCCTCGCCCACGTGGACCAAGCCCGGCTTCGGCGGGGTGGTCGACAGGGCGTGCAGGCGGTAGACCGGGGCTGTTGTCGTCGTGCGGTCCAAGTGGGCGCCCAAGGACAGGAGTTGGGGGTTCAACGGCTGGCCCGTCAGGTGGGCGCCCACCACGGCGATACGCGTCTCCGGCTCCAGCATGCGCGCGATCCTGCCCAGGCGGTCCTCCGTGAAAGCCGGGCCGATCAGCATGACGCCGAAGGGGAGGCCGTTGACCTCGCCCGACGGGACGGACAGCGCTGACAGGTCGAAGAGGTTGGTGGAGTTGGTGAAGCGGCCCAGGCGGGCGTTGGTGGCCAGGGGGTCGGCGGCTACCTCGGCCAGGGTCGGGTGGCCCGGGGTCGTCGGGAGCAACAGCGCGTCCGCGTCCGCCAGTTCGGTGAGGGCGCGAGAGCGGAGTGCGGCCAGGCGGTCCAGGTCCGTGTAGAGGCGGTGGGCCGGGATGTCGCGGGCTCGGGTGATGATGCCGGCGACCGTGGGGTCCAGGCCGTCGAGTCCGTCTGTGATCGCCTTGTCGACAAAGCTCCCCACCGCCGTGTAGCGCTCGGCCACGAACGCGCCCTCGTACAGCATCGCGGCCGCCTCCGTGAAGGCGGTGAGGTCGAGGGTGCGGATGTCCGCGCCCGCTGCCCTCAGTCGGGCCACGGCCGCCTCGTACGCTTCCGGCCAGCCCTCGTCCAGTTCGCCCAGTTGGCCGGGGGAGGGGATCGCCACGCGCCACGGGCCCGGGGTGCGCTGGGGGAGCGGAGGGAGGTCCCGGGTCGGTGGGGTCGTCATGAACGACAGGGCCTGTTCGGCCTCCGGGAGGGTGCGGGCGAAGACCGTCACGCAGTCCAGGGACGCGCAGGCCGGGACCACGCCCTCCGTCGGGACCAGGCCGCGGGTCGGCTTGATGCCGACGATGCCGTTGAAGGCGGCCGGGACCCGACCCGAGCCCGCCGTGTCGGTGCCGAGGGCGAAGTCGACGATGCCCAGGGCCACGGCGACCGCCGAGCCGGAGCTGGAGCCGCCGCTGATCCGGGTCGGGTCGACGGCGTTGCGGACGGCCCCGTGCGGTGAGCGGGTGCCGACCAGGCCGGTCGCGAACTGGTCGAGATTGGTCGTGCCGAGGACCAGTGCGCCGGCCGCCCGGAGACGGGCCACGACCGGCGCGTCCCTCTCCGGGGTGTACGCGTACGCCGGGCAGCCCGCGGTGGTCGGGAGGCCGTGCACGTCGATGTTGCCCTTGGCGGCGAACAGGCGCCCGGCGAGCGGGAGTCGCTCGCCGGATGCCACTCGCTCGTCGATCGACCGGGCCTCGGCCTCGACCTCCGCGCGGGGGCGCAGGTCGATCCAGATCTCCGGGCGGTCCACGGCCGCGATGCGGTCGTACGCGGCGCCTACCCGGGACACTGTGCTGGACATACGCGCTCCTCGACTATCGGTCGGTGGCCGGAGCGAGGACGACCAGTGCCGTCCCCGCCTCCACCTGGTCGCCCGGCCTGGCCAGGATCTCCGCCACCACGCCGTCGACCGGCGCGTGCACCCTGGACTCCATCTTCATCGCCTCCAGCGCGAGGAGCGGCTGGCCGGCCGTCACCTCGTCACCGGGTTCTACGTTCAACTGCCATACGGAGGCCGCGAATTCGGCCTCGATCAGCCGGCCGCCCGGTGGCACGGTCACCTCGGCCTGGGGCGCGGCCGGTGCGGCGGCGGCCTCGGCGCGGGTGAACTCGCCGGCCGCTTCCCAGGCGTCCCGCTCGGTGGCGAAGGCCGCCTGCTGGCGTGACCTGAACTCCGCTATGGAATCGGCGTGTTCGGCAAGGAAATCCTCGTACGCCGCCAGTGAGAAGGTGCCCTCCTCGATGCGCGGGACGAACCGGCCGGAGGTGATGTCGGCCCGCAGGTCGAGGAGTTCGTCCGCGTCGACCGGATACCACTTGATGCGGTCGAAGAACCGCAGCAGCCAGGGCGAGCCCGGCTCGAAGGCGCCGCGCTGCTGCCACCCCGACCACACCTGGGTCGTCCGGCCGACGAACTGGTAGCCGCCCGGGCCCTCCATGCCGTAGATGCAGAGGTAGGCGCCGCCGATGCCGACGGAGTTCTCGGCCGTCCAGGTGCGGGCCGGGTTGTACTTGGTCGTCACCAGACGGTGGCGCGGGTCGAGCGGGGTGGCGACCGGGGCGCCCAAGTAGACGTCTCCCAGGCCCAGTACGAGGTACTCGGCGTCGAAGACCGTGCGGTAGACGTCGGCGACCGACTCCAGGCCGTTGACCCGGCGGATGAACTCGATGTTCCAGGGGCACCAGGGAGCGTCGTCGCGGACGCCCGCCATGTAGCGGGCGATGGCCTCGCGGGTGGCCGGGTCGTCCCAGGAGAGGGGGAGGTGGACCGTGCGGGAGGGGACGATCAACTGGTCCGTGGGCGGGAGGACGGCCGCTATCTCCCTTACAGAGGACAGGAGTTCGGCTTGGGGGAGGCGGGTCGGGTCCGTCTGGATCTGGAGGGAACGGATGCCCGGGGTGAGGTCGATGACGCCCTCGAAGTCGGCCTCCGAGACCGCCTCCATCAGGGCGTGGACGCGCATGCGCTGCGCCAGGTCCAGCTGCATCGGGCCGAATTCGACCAAGAGGTTGTCGTCGCCGCTGCGACGGAAGGTGACATCGCCGTCCCGGGCCAGGATTCCCCCGTCCACGATGTCGGCGCGGGGCGAGCCTTCGACGTTCACCGGGCGGAAGCGGACCGTGTCGCCGGGCCTGAACTGGCCCAGTTTCCAGCGCTCTTGGCTGATGACCGTCGCCGGACAGACGAAGCCGCCGAGGGACGGGCCGTCGGGACCGAGCAGGACCGGCATGTCGCCCGTGTAGTCGACGGCGCCGACCGAGTACGGGGTGTCGTGGATGTTGGACGGGTGCAGGCCCGCCTCACCGCCGTCCGTGCGCGCCCAGCGGGGCTTCGGGCCGACCAGTCGGACGCCCGTGCGCGCCGAGTTGAAGTGGACCTTCCACTCGGCCGCGTAGAAGTCGTGGATGTCGTCCTCGGTGAAGAACTCCGGTGCCGCGTGCGGGCCTTCGACCGCGGCCACCTCCCATACGGTGCCGAAGTCGGGGCGGTCGGCGGTCGGTACCGGAGTGCCCTCGGCGAGCGTGCCGCCGTGCAGGACGTCACCCGTGCGCAGCGCCCGGCCGCCGTGGCCGCCGAACCTGCCCAGCGTGAAGGTGCTCGCGCTGCCGAGGAAGGCGGGGACGTCCAGGCCGCCGCCCGCGAACAGGACGTACGTCCGCAGGCCGTGCCGCGACGGGGTGCCGATCTCCAGGACGGCTCCGGCCGGGACCGTCACCGGCTCCCACTGCGCGACCGGCGTGCCGTCGACCGTCACCGGGGCCGGGGCACCCGTCACGCACACGGTCGTCGCGTGCGTGAACCTCAACGTCGGTCCCTGGAGCGTGCATTCGAGCCCGGGTGCGCCCTCGTGGTTGCCGAGGGCCCGGTTGCCGAGCCGGAAGGAGCGGTCGTCCATCGGGCCGCACGGCGGCACGCCGACCTGCCAGTAGCCGGTGCGGCCCGGCCAGTCCTGGACCGTGGTGAGCGTGCCGCCGGTGACCACCTCGACGCGCGGGGTCGGGTCGGTCACCGCGGCCAGGGTGGCCGTGGAGTGCGTGGCCGCGCCGAAGTCCCGGTCGGCCAGCGCGGCCCGGACCAGGCCCAGGTTGGTCTCGATGCCGTCGACGCGGGTGCGGGCCAGCGCCTCGTCGAGGCGGCGCAGGGCGTGGGGGCGGTCGGGGCCGTACGCGATGACCTTCGCGAGCATCGGGTCGTACGACGTCGTCACCTCGGTGCCGGTCTCCACCCAGCCGTCCACGCGGACGCCCGTCGGGAACTCCACCCGCGTCAACAGGCCCGCGCTGGGCCGGTGTTCGCGGGAGGGGTCCTCGGCGTAGACGCGGGCCTCGACGGCGTGGCCACGGGGTGGGCCCGGGTCGCGGACGACGTCCGGGTCGCCGCCGGCCAGGCGGAGCATCCAGGCGACCAGGTCGACGCCGTAGATCTCCTCGGTGACCGGATGTTCCACCTGGAGGCGGGTGTTGACCTCCAAGAAGTACGCCTCCTCGCGGGCGGCGTCGTAGACGAACTCGACGGTGCCTGCGGAGCGGTAGCCGACCGAGGCGCACAAGTCGCGCGCAGACAGGGCGAGTTGTTGACGAATGCGCGAGGGCAGTCCCGGAGCCGGGGCCTCCTCGACGACCTTCTGGTTGCGGCGTTGCAGGGAGCAGTCGCGGTCGCCGAAGGTGACGACCTTGCCCTCGCCGTCGCCGAAGACCTGCACCTCGACATGGCGGGCGTGCTCCACCAGGCGCTCCAGGAAGACACCGGCGGAGGAGAAGGAGGCGGCAGCGACGCGCTGCACCCGCTCCCAGGCGTCGGTCAGTTCGGCGGCCGACCGGCATGCCGACATGCCGATACCGCCACCACCGCCGGTGGCCTTCAGCATGACGGGGTAGCCGATCAGGGCGGCCTGGGCGAGTGCCGCGTCCAGGTCCGCCAACAGTCCGGTGCCCGGGGCCAGTTGCACCCCCGCGGCCTCGGCCGCCGCCCGTGCCGTGTGCTTGGCGCCGAACAGCTCCAGCTGCTCCGGTGTCGGCCCCACGAACACGATCCCGGCGTCCTCGCAGCGCCGTGCGAAGGCCGCGTCCTCGGACAGGAAGCCGTAGCCCGGGTGGATGGCGCCGGCGCCCGCGTCCTTGGCGGCCCTCAGCACCAGGTCGGCGTCGAGGTACGACTCCTTCGCGGGCGCGGGGCCGAGCCGGACCGCCTCGTCGGCGAGCCGCACGTGCGGGGCCGAGCGGTCGGGGTCGGAGTACACGGCGACCGTGCGCAGGCCGAGTTCGCGGGCGGTGCGGATGACGCGGACCGCGATCTCGCCGCGGTTGGCGACCAGGAGGGTGTCGAAGGCGAGGGGTGCGGTGTCGGAGGCGGGCCTCACGTACGGGGCGGCGGTCATGCCGGGGCTCCGGTGATCGTCATCTCCACCGCCGTCGGGTCGAAGCCGTTGCAAGGGTTGTTGATCTGGGGGCAGTTGGAGACCAGGACCAGGACGTCGCGTTCGGCCCGCAGGGTCAGTTTCAGGCCCGGTGCGGAGATGCCGTCGACGATGCCGAGGGTGCCGTCCTGCTCGACCGGCACGTTCATGTACCAGTTGATGTTGGAGACCAAGTCCCGTTTGCCCAGGCCGTACTTGGCGCCCTCGGCCAGGAAGTTGTCCACGCACGCGTGCTGCGACCAGGTGTGGTGGCCGTAGCGCAGGGTGTTGGACTCCTTGGAGCAGGCGCCGCCGACCGTGTCGTGGCGGCCCACCTCGTCGTCGGTCACGGTCATCAACGGGGTGTGCTCGTTGGACATCAGCACGCTGCCGGTGGTGAGGAAGAGGTTGCCCTGCGCCTGGATGGTGTCGGGCGCGCTGTAGCGGACCGACGTGTCGTGGGCGTCGTAGACGAGGAAGTCGACGGCCTGGTTGCCGTGCAGATCGGTGACGGTGAGCGTCTCGCCCGCGCGGACGACGGCGGACCAGGCGGCCCGGGCCGGCACTTCCACGGTCTTCACGGGTGTCTCCACGGTCGTCATGCGAGCCCCCTCGCGGCGAGGAAATCGGCGGTGTTCAGGAAGGCGCGGCGGCCCTCCGGGGAGGCGTCCCACAGCGGGTCGCCCGGCGTGGTCGGCGCGGCGCGCCAGGCGAGGGCCTCCAGCGCGGTGCTGACGTAGTCGGGGCGCGGGTCGGCCGGGTGCGGCACGTTGGCGATCAGCACGGTGACGTCCTGCTCGGCGCGCAGGGTGACGCTGCCGCCGGGGCCGGTGGAGCCGGTGAAGTCGAGGGCGCCGTCCTCGCCGATCCGCACGCCCTGGAAGAAGGAGAACGAGGGTGGCAGATCGCGGGGTTCCAGGCCGTTCTTCGCGGCCGCCAGCTTGAACAGCTCGCGGCCTGCCGGGGAGTCGGACTGCGGGGTGCCGTCGCCGTACCGCTCGCTGTTGCGGACCAGGGTGGAGGTGCCGCACAGCGCGTCGTGGCGGCCGGAGGTGTCGGTGACGACGCTCGCCAGGACGCGGCCCTGGTCGGACAGGAGCAACTGCCCCTCGCCCAGGTAGGCGTTCCACTGGACCTTCACCGTGTCGGCGACGTTGAGCCGCTCCCAGGGCCGGTCGGCCGCGTACAGCAGGAGGTGCGCGCAGGCGTCGCCGTGCAGGTCGGTCAGGCGCAGTTCGGTGCCGCGGGCCAGCACGCGGTGCGTGTAGTTGCCGCCCGCGACCGTCTCGGCCCACACCAGGTGGCCGGCCGCGCAGGGCGGGTCGGGCCAGTCGGCGGCCGGCACGACGGGCATGGCCTCGGCGCGGGTGCCCTCCTGGGCGCGGGCGTGGGCGCGGGCTCCGTACGTGGTACCTGTCGCCATCGCGTGACCTCCGACTCCGGGGTTGGGTCTGGGTGGGGTGTTCTCTGTTCCGGGGCTATTTCTGTCGCTCGACAGAAATTAGGAGGCGGGCGGGTCGCCGGGATTGCCCGCGCGTTGCCGCTCGGTTACCGAGCCCTCACCAAGATCGCCTCGGAGTCGTCGCGGGGTGCCGTGTGCGAGGATCGAAACCATGGGAGCGACAGGTGGACGCCGGGTCGGCCGGCCGCGCGCCGCGCAGCGGCCGGACAGCGGTCTCCGGCCGCGCGACGAACTGCTCACCGCCGCCGCCGAGTTGTTCACCACCCGCGGGTACGCCGCCACCACCACCCGCGCGGTCGCCGAGCGCGCGGGCATGCGGCAGGCGTCCATGTACCACTACGTCTCCGGCAAGGAGGAGCTGCTCGCCGAGCTGCTGGAGTCCACGGTCACGCCCTCGCTGACGTACGCCCGTGAGCTGCTCGCCGACGACGTGACCCCGGCCGGGGACCGGCTGTGGGAGCTGTGCCGGACCGACGTGGAGCTGCTGTGCGGCGGCCCGCACAACCTCGGCGGCCTCTATCTGCTGCCCGAGGTGCGCGCCGAGCGGTTCGCGGGATTCCACGCCGTGCGCGCCGAACTCAAGGACGCCTACCGGCAGTTGCTCGCCGCGACCGAGGCCGGGGGCGCGCTCGCCAAGAGCGAGCTGGATCTGCGTACGGACCTGTTGTTCGGGTTGATCGAGGGTGTGATCCTCGTGCACCGCTCGGACCCGGAGCGGCCGGTGTCGGCCTTTGCCGAAGCGACCGCCGACGCGGCTCTGCGCATCGCCGGAATCTGACCTTCACTCGTCACGGTGAGTGGTTTTCGTACGCCTGTACGCCGTAACCGAACGTGTGCGAGTGGCGTCTCTGCGTGTAAATGCAGCCGAGAGTACTCCTGTTGCGTGGGCGATTTCAGGTGGTTGCTGAATATGACACGGCGATGATCCGGTCGGACTAAGCTCGCCCGCAGCGCACCGAGTTGAGATGTATTCGTGCGCTTGTTCCCCATATGTGCGACTCCCCCCGTCGATCTGTTTCAGAGGGCCTACATGGTGAGTGTTCAATCCCCGCCCGGGCGCCGCGAACTTCCTTACGCGCGCGTGCTGTTGCTGCCCGCCATAGTGATGGCCGCGGCGACCGGAGCCGCCGTCGCCGTGGTGACCGAGCCGGCCCGCGCGGCTGTCGGTTGGTGCGGCGCCGTCGCCACGCTCCTGGTGATCGCGACGGCGGCCGAAGCGGTACGACGCGGCCGAGCCCTGCGGAACCAGCGCGAGGAGAGCGGCCGTCACACTGCGTATCTGGAACGGCGGGTCTCCCTGCACGAACAGGAGATGCTCCGCTTCGCTCACGAGATCGCACCCGCCGCGCTCCAGCGGATGCGGGCCGGGAATTCCCCCGGAGAGGTGATTCGCCAACTCCGCGACATCGACCCCTCCTACGGCGAACTCCCTCAAGGACAGGTGCGGCTGCTGAAGACGGTGCTCGACATCATCGACCGCGAGGAAGCCATCCGGGACTCCTCGCAGCGCTCCTTCGTCGACGTCGCCCGCCGCGTCCAGGCGATCGTGCACCAACAGGCCAAGGAACTCCGGGAGATGGAGGAGGACCACGGCCGCAACCCGGAGGTCTTCGACGACCTCCTGCGCATCGACCACGGCACCGCGCTGATCGGCCGCCTCGCCGACTCCGTCGCGGTGCTCGGCGGCGGCCGCCCCGGCCGTCAGTGGCCGGCCCCGGTGACCCTCTACAGCACCCTGCGCGGCGCCATGTCCCGCATCCTGGAGTACCGGCGCATCTCGCTGGACTCCATCGCCCACGTCAACATCCGCGGCATCTCCGTCGAGCCGGTCATCCACGCCTGCGCCGAACTCCTCGACAACGCCACGCGCTACTCGCCGCCGCAGACCAAGGTGCACGTCACCGCCACCGAGGTGCAGACCGGCATCGCCATCGAGATCGAGGACGCCGGTGTCAGCCTCAGCGAGGAGGCCCGCGCCAAGACCGAGGCCATGCTGGAGCGCGCCAAGGCCGGCGTCGACCTCCAGGACCTCGGCGAGAACCCGCGCCTGGGCCTCGCCGTCGTGGGCCGCCTGTGCAAGGCGTACGACATGCAGATCTCGCTGCGTTCCTCGGCGTACGGCGGTGTCCGCGCCGTCCTCGTCGTGCCGCGCGTGATGATGACCACCGACCCCGCGCCCGGCCTCGCCCACGGCGTCGGCGCCACCGGCTCGCCCAGGCCCGAACTCGGCGCGCTCGAAGGTCCCAAGCGCGCGCCGAAGAAGCGGCGCCCCACCAGTCCGCGCATCCCGGCCGGCGTGTCCATGGAGGACGAGGTCCCCGAGGTCACCGAATGGACCGCCAACGGCCTGCCGCAGCGCCGCAGTCGGGTCAAGACCCCGCTCAGCCAGCGGCTCGCCGAACAGGCCGCCATCGAACGGGCCGAGCGGGAGGGCAACCCGACCGTCTGGTCCACGCCCAAGGCCGAGCCCGAGCCGGAGAAGAAGGACGAACCCGAACCCGGCCTGTGGGTCGAGGCGTTCTGGGACGGACTCAAGGGCATGCCGGACCCGTTCGACACCCCCCAGCCGACCAACGAGCCGGCCCGAGTTGAGGCCGACGACGAGAGGGACCCCAAGTGATCCAGCAGCGAGCCAACTTCGACTGGATGCTCAAGGACCTCGCCGACGGGGTACCGGGCATCGAGATGATCGTGGTGCTCTCCGCCGACGGCCTGCGCATCGCTCGCTACGGCGGTGATCCGGACGCGGCCGACCGCGTCGCCGCGGCCTGCGCGGGACTCCAGAGCCTGGCGGGTGCCGTGGCCCAGGAGATCCCGGACAGCGACGGCCGGATGAAGCTGGTCATCATCGAGATCAACGGCGGCTACTTCTACCTGATGGCCGCGGGCGCCAACGCCTACCTCGCGGTCCTCTCCGACGTGGTCGCCGAACCCGGACTGATGAGCAACCGCATGCGTGACCTCGTCGTGCGCATCGGAGCCCACCTCACCAGTCCGCCCAGGCGCAACGGGCAGACCGTATGACTCCTCCGCAACGCCGACGGCGACATCCCAAGGAAGAACCGCCCCTCAAACCCAAAGAGGTCATCGAGAGCAGGCAGGGCGGCGGCGAGGGCGAACAGAGCGGCGAGGGCAAGCAGGGTGACGAGAAGGCGCCGGAACGGCTGTACGTGGTCGCCGGACGGGACGGCGAGCGCGCCGACCTCGACCTCGTCACCCTCATCGTGGCGCACTCCGACCCGTCGCCCTCCTCGACGCCCGAGCAGACGACGATGCTCCGGCTCTGTTCCGCCCCGCTCTCGGTGGCCGAGCTCTCGGCGTATCTCAGGCTGCCGTTCAGCGTGGTGACCGTGCTGCTCACCGAGATGCTGACGGCCGAGCTGGTGGTGGCGCGCGCCCCGATCGTCCGGCAGGCGCTCCCCGACCGTTCCCTCCTCGAAGCGGTGATGCATGGACTTCAAAGGCTCTGACACCGTCCCCGGCCCGCGCACCGAGGACCATCTGCCGCACACGGCCCAGGCCGCGGCGAAGATCGTGATCGTGGGCGGCTTCGGAGTCGGCAAGACGACCATGGTCGGCTCGGTCAGCGAGATCAGGCCGCTGACCACCGAGGAGACCATGACGCAGGCCGGCGTCGGGGTCGACGACAACTACGGCTCCGAGTCCAAGACGGCCACCACCGTCGCCATGGACTTCGGCCGCATCAGCATCACCGAGAAGCTGGTGCTGTACCTCTTCGGCACACCGGGCCAGGAGCGCTTCTGGTTCCTTTGGAACGGGCTGTTCGAGGGTGCGCTGGGCGCGGTCGTGCTGATCGACACCCGCCGCCTGGAGGTCAGCTTCGACGTCATAGGGCGACTGGAGGAGCGTGGTGTGCCGTTCGTCGTCGCCGTCAACTCCTTCCCGGACGGGCCCCGTTACCCCGTGGCGGATCTGCGCGCCGCGCTCGACCTGGCGGAGGAGATCCCGATCATCGAGTGCGATGTGCGCCGCCGGGCGTCCAGCCGGGACGTCCTGATGACCCTCATGCGCTTCCTGCACTCGATGGCCATGACGGGCGCCCTCACCTGACCCCCCGATTCAGCCCGACCTCCCAGACAACGGATCCCCTTCGGAGCGACCACCGTGACGCCTGAACCCCACTCCCTCACCGGTACGGACGACCCCACGCTCGGCCCGCCGCCCGGCTGTCCCGCCCACAACCGCGGCCCCGGGGGACTGCACCGGCTCTACGGTCCCGAGGCGGAGGACCTGGCCTCCCTGTACGAGCAATTGCGCGAGGAACACGGCCCGGTGGCGCCCGTGCTGCTCCACGACGACGTGCCGATGTGGGTGGTGCTCGGGCACACCGAGAACCTCCATGTGGTGCGTACGCCCTCGCAGTTCTGCCGGGACAGCCGCATCTGGTCCCCGCTCCAGGAGGGCATGGTCAAGCCCGACCACCCGCTGATGCCGCACATCGCCTGGGAGCCCATCTGCTCCTACGCGGAGGGCGACGAACACCTGCGGCTGCGCGGCGCGGTCACCGGCGCCATCTCGACCATCGACCACCGCGGCACCCGCCGGCACATCAACCGCGCCACCCAGCGCCTGGTCAACCAGTTCTGCGAGACCGGCCACGCCGACCTCGTCAGCGACTTCGCCGAGCACCTGCCGATGGCCGTGATGTGCGAGATCCTCGGCATGCCCGAGGAGTACAACGACCGGATGGTGCAGGCCACCCGCGACATGCTCAGGGGCACCGAGACCGCGATCGCCAGCCACGGCTACGTCCTCGGCGCACTGCAACGGCTGACCGTACGCCGGCGACAGCAGCCCGAGGAGGACTTCGCCAGCCAGCTCATCGGCCACCCGGCCAGGCTCACCGACGACGAGGTCACCAAGCACCTCTGGGTCGTCCTCATGGCCGCGTACGAGGCCACCGTCAACCTCATCGCCAACGTGCTGCGCATGGTGCTGACCGACCCGCGCTTCCGGGCCCAACTCAGCGGCGGCCAGATGACGGTGCAGGAAGCGGTCGAGCAGTCCCTGTGGGACGAGCCGCCGTTCAGCACCGTCTTCGCCTACTACGCCAAGCACGACACGGAGTTGGGCGGTCAGCGCATCCGCAAGGGCGACGGACTCCTCTTCGGCGTCGCGCCGGGCAACGTCGACCCGCGCGTCCGTCCCGACCTCCGCGCCAACATGCAGGGCAACCGGTCCCATCTCGCCTTCGGCGGCGGCCCGCACGAGTGCCCGGGGCAGGACATCGCGCGTGGTATCGCCGTCACCGGCGTGGACGCGCTGCTGATGCGTCTGCCGGACGTCCAACTCGACTGCGACGAGGAGGACTTGACCTGGACGCACTCGATCGCCTCGCGGCACCTGGTGGAACTGCCGGTCTACTTCGACCCGAAGCCGCCGCAGGACATCATGCAGAAGCCGGGCCACGCTCCCGTCCCGCCGCAGCGCGCCAACTGGCAGGTCGGCACCACGCACACCGAGCCGTCGACTCCCGTGGCGGCGGCGCCGGTCGTGGAACCGCGGCCGGTCGCTCCGCCGCCGCAGCCGGCGCCCGCGCCGACGCCGGAACGCGTCCAGCGGCTGAGCGCCTGGCAGCGCTTCCTGCGCTGGTGGCGCGGCGGCTACTGACCGTCCTGGCCGGGCGGCTTCTGACGGTCCCGGTCGTCCCAATCGCCGTACGAGGACCAGGCTTCGAGCGTGCGCGTGCTCCGCAGCCGGTGCTCGACCCCCGTGACCGGATCGGTGAACTCCAGTGCCCGCGCCAGCAGTTGGAGCGGGCGCCGGAAGTCGCCGGCCGGCACGGGGTCGGCCACGTCGGGGTAGAGCGGGTCGCCGAGAATGGGTACGCCGAGCCGGTTCATGTGGACGCGTAGCTGATGCGTCTGTCCCGTGGCGGGCAGCAGCCGGTACCGCGCGATCCCGTGTTCCTTCCGCCGCTCCACGAGTTCGACGCGGCTCACGGCGTTGGGCTCGCCGTCGACCTCGTAGGCGGCCAGCACCCCTCGCTCCTTGACGATCCGACTGCGCACGGTTCGAGGGAGCTCGAGCCCGGGATCGTACGGAGCCACCGCCTCGTACTCCTTGCGCACCAGCTTGTCGCGGAACAGCGACTGATACGCCCCGCGGTCCTCCGGCCGCACCGTGAACAGCACCAGCCCGGCGGTGAGCCGGTCCAGCCGGTGCGCGGCACCCAGCGCCGGGATGCCCAACTCCCGGCGCAGTCGCGCCAACGCGGTCTCGGTGACGTGGCTGCCGCGCGGGGTGGTGGCCAGGAAGTGCGGCTTGTCGGCGACGACGAGGTGCTCGTCCCGGTACACGACGTCCAGCGTGAACGGCACGGGCACCTCGGCGGGCAACTCCCGGTGGAACCACACGAACATCCCCGGCACGTACGCGGCTTCCGGCGCCACGGCCCGCCCGTCGACCCCGACGACCTCCCCCGCGTCGAACATCCCGTCGACGACCCCCGCCCCGGCACCGCTCAGCCGCTCGACGAGGTACCCGCGCACGGTGGCCCAGGTTCCTTCCTGGGGCAGCTTCACGCGCACCGGGTCGACGCCCTGGCGTTGGGGGAGGGGGGAGGGGGGAATGCGGGGTTTGCGTTTCATCAGGGGGTCAGCGTACGAGGAGCGGGAGCGCATTCGGGATCAGGCGTACGGGGGCTGGCCGGCGCGCAGGGGACCCAGCGCCCGGTACGCGATCGGCAGGGCGAGCGCCACAAGGAGTCCGCTCGCCCACAGGGGGCCACGGTCTCCGGCCGGGGTGTCGAGGGTCGTCGCGGCGAGGAGGGGGCCGACGGCCGCGCCGACGTTGAGGGCGGCGGTGGCGTAGGAACCGGCCATGGTGGGGGCGCCGGTCGCTTCGTACAGGACGCGGGTAATGAGGGTGGCGCCCAGCGCGAACGAGAGCGCGCCCTGTACGAGGACCAGGGGGAGCAGGGCGGCGGGCCGGTCGGCGAGCAGGGCCAGGGCCGGCCAGCCGATGAGGAGCAGGGGTCCGCCGACCGCGAGGACCGCGCCCGGACGTCGGTCGGACAGCCGTCCCGCGAGGGTGACACCGGCGAGGGAGCCGATGCCGAAGAGGACCAGGACGACGGAGATCCACAGTCGGCCGAGGCCCGCGGTGTCGGTCACGACGGGGGCGAGGAAGGTGAAGCTGCCGAAGGTCGCCGCGTTGACCAGGGCGCCGAGCAGCATGACGAGGACCAGCCGCGGACGCGTGAGCTGCGCGAGCTCCGAACGCAGGGCGGGAGCGGGGGACTTGGCTCCCTGTTCGGCGTCCCGTTCGGCTTTCTGATCGGCTTCCTGTGACGTGTGCGCCGGGATGCCTTTGAGGATGCCGACGGCCGCGGGTACGCAGAGCGCGGCGACGGCCCAGAACGTGGCCCGCCACCCGAGGAACGTACCGAGGAGCGATCCGCCCGGGACTCCGGCGATCGTGGCCACGGTCGTTCCGGAGAGCAGCACGGCGAGGGCGCGGCCCTTCTGGGCGGGCGGGACGAGGGCGGCCGCGGTGGTGAGGGCCACGGCGAGGAAGCCGGCGTTGGCGAGGGCGGCGATGACGCGGGTGACGAGGAGGAGGGGGAAGCCGGTGGTGGCGCCGCCAGTGGTGGCGCCTACGGCGTGGGCCGCCGCGAACACCAGGACGAACCCGAACAGGCAGGCGCGCGGCGGCCAGTTGCGGGAGGCCGCGGCCATGAGCGGGGCGCCGACGGCCATGCCGACCGCGAAGGCCGAGGTGAGCGCGCCGGCCGCACCGACCGTCACACCGAGGTCCGAGGCGATGTCCGGCAACAGTCCGGCGAGCATGAACTCCGAGGTACCCATGGCGAAGACGGCCAGGGCGAGCAGATACAGGGACAGATACGAGGGGCGAGGCATCGAGTTGCTCCGAGGTGAGGAGAGGCGCGAAAGGAGACGTCTCGTCACCGCGGTCAGCACCCGGCGAAGGGCATGCCGCGTCGTCGTCGACCGGTACCAGGGCGGATGCCGGTACCAGGACCAGGACTACGGATTCAGTGGCTGCGGGGGCTGACGGCGTGACCGAAAGCCCCCACCTTGGATGCCTCGGGGCTCGACATGTGCCGCAGGCTACCCGGCTTGCGTCCCTCCGAGCACCTCGGTTTCGGGGGCCGCGGATCCGGATGCCTGGGGCTGCGCGCCCACCCGCTGCCGTCCCGCGATCCGCCATGCCCAGCCCAGGCCGACGGTGACCGCGAGGAACAGCACCGTGAACCACTGGAAGTACCAATGCCCACCCGCCGGGTCGTACACCGCCGCCCGTGGCCATGCCAGGTTGATCGTCATCAGGAGGCCGTAGACGAGGGCGAGGGCGTTGATCGGGATGCCCCAGCGGCCCAGGGAGAAGAGTTTCGCGCCCTTCTCGTCGGTGCCGTCCGTCGTGAACTCGCCGCGTAGGCGGCGGAGGAGGAGGGGGCCCGTGACCATCGCGTAGGCCAGGTACAGCATCACGATGCAGGTGGTGCCGATGGCCAGGAAGGCTTCGGGGGAGGAGAAGTTGAGGAGGAGCAGGGCTGCTGCCAGGACGCCTACCACCAGGGCCGGGGCGCTGGGCATGCCGGTGCGGGGGTTGACCTGGGACAGGCGGGCGGCGAAGGGGAGTTGGCCGTCGCGGGCCATGGAGAAGAGCATGCGGCAGGCCGCCGTCTGGATGGCGAGGGTGGCCACCGCGATCGCCACGACCACGTCGGCGAGCAGGACCTTGCCGAAGCCGTCGCCGAGGCTGCTGGTGAGGACGTAGCTCAGGCCGTCGACCGAGAGCCGGCCGTCGGTGAGGCTGGGGGCGGCGAGCAGGCCGCCGAGGACGATCAGGCCGCCCAGCAGACCCGCGGCGCCGAGCGCGGTGAGGATCGTGCGGGGTGCCGTGCGGCGGGGGTCGCGGGTCTCCTCGCTCATCTCGCCCGCGCTGTCGAAGCCGATCATCACGTACGCCGCCGTGAACGAGCCCACCGCCAGCGCCCCGAACAGGCCCGACTGCGCCGCGCCCGTGGTGTGGAAGGTGATGCTCGGGGTGCGCTCGGAGTGGGTGAGCAGCAGGACGACGATGAGGACCGCGCCGATGATCTCCGCGGTCACGCCGACCCGGTTGATCAGGGACATCACGCGGTTGTCGAGGATGTTCACCAGCGTGGTGAGCACCAGCAGGATCACGCCGAGCACGGCCGCGTTGGCCGCGCCGTCCGCCGAGGTCGGGGCGGGGTCGGTGCCGATCAGCTGGAAGCCCGACCAGATCGCCGGCAGCACCATCTGGAGCGCGAGGGCCGCGGCGGCCACCACCACGATCTGTCCGATCACCATGATCCAGCCGGCGAACCAGCCGAAGGTGAGGTTCGACAGGCGCGAGGACCACTGGTAGATCGCGCCGGAGATCGGATAGCGCGCGGCCAGTTCGGCGAAGCAGGCGGCCACCAGCAGCTGGCCGACCAGGACCACCGGCCAGGCCCAGAAGAAGACGGGGCCGCCGAACGCGTACCCGAAGGCGAAGAACTGGAAGACGGTCGTCAGGACCGAGATGAAGGAGAAGCCCGCCGCGAAGGAGGCGTACCGGCCGAGGCTGCGGTGCAGTTCCTGGCGGTAGCCGAACTCGGCGAGGGAGTGGTCGTCGGGGGAGTGCGGCGGGTCGGGGCGTACGTCGGAGGGGACGGTTGTCGTCACGGCGGCACCTGCCTTCGGCGCGGGAGCGGAGTGTGGCGCGGGGGTCCTGTCGGCGACAGGGCGTGCGGAGTTCCTGTCAGGCGACAGAAATTAGGGAGGGGCTGTTTCGTACGCGTCACGCGGCCGTGTCCGCGGCGGGCCCAAGTCCTCACGCCCTTGCGTCATCCCTCGGATCGCGATACATCGTGTATTGACGGTTGGTGCTACTCGCGATATGTTCTGCTCCGAATATTCGACCTCGTGTGTATGAGGTCGGTGGCCGGATCGAGGGGACCGTCATGGCGGTGAAGCGCCGCAAGCTCAGCAATCCGCTCGCGCTCGCCGTGCTGGTGACCCTCTGGCAGAAGCCGATGCATCCGTACGAGATCGCCCAGACCCTGCGCCGTCAGGGCAAGGACACCAGCACGAAGATCAACTACGGCTCGCTCTACACGGTCGTGCAGAGCCTGGAGAAGCACGGCTTCGTCGAGGTCACCGACGTGGAGCGGCAGGGCAACCGGCCCGAGCGCACGGTCTACGGGCTCACCGGGGCCGGGCGCGTGGAGATGACCGAGTGGCTGTCGGACCTGGTGGCAGTCCCGGTCAAGGAGTACCCGATCTTCGAGACCGCGCTGTCGCTGATCGGCGCGCTGCCCCCCGACGACGCGGTCCGGTTGCTCGAAGAGCGGCTGCACAGCCTCGACGTGGAGGTGGCGAGCGGGCGGGCGGCGCTGGCGAAGCTCTGCGAGACGCTGCCGCGGATCTTTCTCGTCGAGGTCGAATACCAACTGCACATGGTCGAGGCGCAGGCGGAGTGGGTCCGCGGTCTCCTGGAGGAGATCGAGAAGGGCTCGCTGTCCGGCGTCGAGGGGTGGCGCCACTTCCACGAAACGGGGGATGTGCCACCGGAGTTCACGTAGACGAGAAGAACCCCGACAGGGCTGTTGGAGCAGCTCCGCCGGGGTCTCGAACCCCGAATTGACTCCGCCGTGCGGCGAGCCAGGCGATCGAGGTGCGGCACACCCAGGATAGCCCGGCGCTCTTGGCACGCGTGGACGGACGGTTCGGTCCTCATCCGCTCACTCAGGAGAGCTGTCGTCATGAGTCCCACCCCGTCGGGCCCTGCCCGTACGATTCCCACCCGCGCGCCCGCCGTCGAGGCGCGTCAGCTGATCAAGACCTATCCCGGCGACGTCACCGCCCTCAACGGCATGGACGTCACCGTCGAACCCGGCACCGTCTTCGGGCTCCTCGGGCCGAACGGCGCCGGCAAGTCCACCACCGTCAAGATCCTCACCACCCTGGCCCGCCCCGACTCGGGCACCGCCACGGTCGCCGGCCACGATGTGCTGCGTCACCCGGACCGGGTGCGCCGCGCGATCGGTGTGGTCGCCCAGAGCTCCGGCGCCGATCCGGTCGCCACGGGCCGCGAGAACCTCCAACTGCAGGGCAGGCTCTACGGGTTGAGGGGCGGCGGCCTCAACAGCCGCGTCGACGAGCTGCTCGACCGGTTCGGCCTCGCCGACGCCGCCCGGCGTCCCGTCAAGGGCTACTCCGGCGGCATGCGGCGCCGCCTCGACGTGGCGCTCGGCCTGGTGCACCGGCCCGAGGTGCTGTTCCTCGACGAGCCCACCACCGGCCTGGATCCCGAGGCCCGCACCGCGATGTGGGACGAGATCGGCCGGCTGGCCGGCGAGGAGGGGCTGACCATCCTGCTCACCACGCACTATCTGGAGGAGGCCGACCGGCTCGCCGAGCGCATCGCCATCGTCGACCGCGGTCGGGTCGTCGTCGAGGGCACCCCGGACTCCCTCAAGGGCGAACTTCGTGGCGACGCCGTCCACTTGGAGGTGCGCGAGGCGGTCGGCGAAGCCGGTCGTACGCTCCTCGGCGGCGCCCTGCGCCAAGTGCCGGGCGTGCACGAGGTATTGGTCGACGGGCGCCGCATCAGCGTCCGTGCCGACGACGGAGCGGCCGCCGTACCCGCCCTGCTCGCGGCCCTGGAGCGGGCCGGCGTCGGCGTCGCCGCCGCGACCGTCGCCCGGCCCTCCCTCGACGACGTCTACCTGCGTTACGCGGGCCGCCGTTACTCCGAGGCCGACGCCGGAACCGACCAGCCCCTCGTCCTCGCCGGAGGTGCGCGATGAGCACGGCCGTCTCCCAGACCTGGTACATGACGCAGCGTCAACTCATGGTGTTCGCACGGCAGCCCGCGTACGCGATCATCACCCTGATCCAGCCGGTGATCTGGCTGTTCCTGTTCGGCGGCCTCTTCAAGAACGTCGTCGAGCTGGGCGGCTTCGGGACCACCTCCTACCTCGACTACCTGGTCCCGGGTGTGGTGGTGATGAGCGCGCTCAGCTCCAACATGTGGGCCGGCATGGGCACGTTGGAGGAGATCCAGCGGGGCACGCTCAACCGCTTCCTGACCACACCGGTCAGCCGGGCCGCCCTGATGAACGGCAATGTCGTCAACAACGGCCTGGTCACCGCGTTCCAGTCGGTGGTCATCGTGCTGCTGGGCCTGCTCGGCGGCGCCGACTACCCGGGCGGCGTGGGCGGTGTCGCGGTCCTGGTGATCGCCTCGGTGCTGCTCGGCACGGTGTTCGGGGCGCTGTCCAACGCGCTGGGCATGCTGGTGCGGGAGCGGGAGTCGATCATCGGGATCAACACCTTCCTGCTGCTGCCGCTGACGTTCCTGTCGAGCGCCTTCATGACGCCGTCCCAGATGCCCGGCTGGATGCGGCACGTCGCCGACTTCAACCCGCTCGACTGGGCGATGGTCGCGGGCCGTTCGGCACTGTCCCGTCAACAGGACTGGAGTGTCGTGCTCAGCCGCGGGGGTGCGCTGCTGGCGCTCGCGGTGGTGGCGGTGTGGCTGTCGATCCGGACGTTCAGGTCCTACCAGCGGTCGGTGTGACCACGCGCTGATGTGACCGCGCGCCGATGTGATCACGCGCTGGTGTGACCACACGCCGAAGCGGCGGCACCCCGAGAGGTGCCGCCGCTTCACATGCCTCACGTGGCCGAAGAACTCACACGGCCGAAGACCCTCACGCGGCCGAGCTCGCCGCGCCCTCCTGCTCCGCCTCGATGCGCGCGTTCCACTCACGCTTGGAGGCCTGCCAGCCGTCCTCGTTGTGGCCGAGCCGCCAGTAACCCGAGATCGACAGGTCCTCGCGGGGGATCTCCAGGTCGCAACGGAGCAGCTGGCGCAGCTCTTTGACGAAGTGCGCCTCGCCATGGACGAAGGCGTGCACCCGGCCCTCCGGGAACGTCAGCGCCCGTACCGCGTCGAGAAGGGGTTCGCCGACCGGGCGGTCGCCGCGGTGCAGCCAGACGACCTCCACGTCGGAGTCGATCTTCTGCTCCTCCTCGGGGCCGGAGATCTCCACGAACGCGTGGGCGACCGCACCGGCGGGCAGCGCCTCCAGGGAGCGGGCGATCGCGGGCAACGCGCTCTCGTCACCGACGAGCAGATGCCAGTCGGCCTCCGGGTTGGGCGCGTAGGCACCACCGGGGCCCATGAAGCGCACCTTCTCGCCCGGCTGGACGTTCGCCGCCCACGGGCCGGCCAGGCCCTCGTCGCCGTGCACCACGAAGTCCAGCGTCAGCTCAAGGTGTTCGGGGTCCCAGGCGCGCACGGTGTAGGTCCGGGTCACCGGCCACTGCTCACGGGGGAACTCCGCGCGGATCCGCTCAAGGTCGAAAGGCTCGGGATAAGTGGCGCCACCGGTCGGGAACAGGAGCTTCACGTAATGGTCGGTGCAGGTGTCGGCCGCGAACACGGCCAGTTCCTCGCCGCCGAGCACCACGCGCTGCATGTGCGGGCTGAGCCGTTCGGTGCGGACGACCTGCGCGGTGTGGGGCTTCCGCGGCTTCCGAGCCGGGCGTTCTGCCATGGCGGCCTCCCTGTTCCCTTGCTTAGGTAAACCTAAGTTAGCATCTCTCCCCTACTTAACACCCCTTGCCTGAGAGGTTACTGAGACCGACACGCAGAGCTTTACTCTCTCTAAATGAGAGGCTGAGTCGCTGATATGAGAACCAGGCTTACGACGCTGCCCGTCCGGATCATGCTCCGAGGGCGGCGAGCGGTCAGGCCCCGAGGGTGACGAGCAGCCGGTGCAGCGAGCCGCCCAGCCCCCAGCGCGCCGCCAGCTCATCCAGCGCCGCCGGGTCGCGCGGGGTGTGCGGCAGGGCCGTGTCGACCGCGGGCAGCGGCACGTCGTCGGCGACCTTGACCACCGTCGGAGCCACCGCCACGTAGGGGCGCGACTCGTCCAGGCGCTTGCGCTGCGACGGCGTGAGCTTCGCCTTCGGGTCGTCCACCGCGGCCATGATCCCGGCCAGGTCACCGAACTCGGCGAGCAGCTTGGAGGCCGTCTTCTCGCCGATGCCCGGCACGCCCGGCAGACCGTCGCTCGGGTCACCGCGCAGGGTCGCCAGATCCGCGTACCCACGGCCGTCGACGCCGTACTTCTCGCGCAGCCACGCCTCGTCGGTGAGCTGGAGCATGCCGACGCCCTTGAGGGGGTACAGCACGCGCACCCCCCGCTCGTCGTCGACCAGTTGGTAGAGGTCGCGGTCGCCGGTGACGATGTCGACCGGGCCCTTCGCGAGCGCGGTGAACGTGCCGATCACGTCGTCCGCCTCGTACCGCGCGACGCCCACGCGCGCGATGCCGAGCGCGTCCAGGACGTCCTCGATGATCGGGACCTGCGGCGAGAGCGTGTCCGGGATCTCCTCCGCGTCCGGTCCCGCCTCGACCTCCTCGGCGACCCGGTGCGCCTTGTAGGAAGGGATCAGGTCGACGCGCCACTGGGGGCGCCAGTCCGCGTCCATGCACGCCACGAGCTGATCGGGGCGGTGGTCCTTGACCAGGCGGTCGATGAATTCGAGGAGCCCGCGCACGGCGTTCACCGGCGTTCCGTCCGGGGCCTTCACGGACTCCGGGACGCCGAAGTAGGCGCGGAAGTAGAGCGAGGCGGTGTCGAGGAGCATCAGTCGTCCGGTCACGCCTCGCATCATGCCGCACCGCACTGACACTCACCCGTCACCGGGCCCCGCATGGCAGTTGTAAACGAGTTGTGAACTGGCCCACTGAGGCGTTTGACCCGCCCCGACCAGGGCAGGCGCCGCCTCGGAGCGATGCCAAGTGCACATACGACTGTTTGCGGCCCGTCGTCTCCTGTTCCCTTGCCCCGAGAGACGAGAGGTACGCGTGTCAGCCACGCTAGAGGCAGAGCATCTCTACAAGGTGTTCGGCAGACGACCCGACGAGGCGCTACGGCGGCTCGAGGACGGCGCCGACCGGGAGGAGCTGCGTGCGGAGGGCACCACCGCCGCCGTCATCGACGCCTCCTTCACGGTGGAACCCGGCCAGATCTTCGTCGTGATGGGTCTGTCCGGATCCGGCAAGTCCACCCTGCTCAGGATGCTCAACGGCCTCCTCGAGCCGACCGCGGGACAGGTCCGCTTCGACGGACAGGACCTCACCGGACTCTCCGACCGCGACCTGCGCGCCGTCCGGGCCCGGAAGATCAGCATGGTCTTCCAGCACTTCGCGCTCTTCCCGCACCGCAGCGTCGTCGAGAACGCCGCCTACGGTCTGGCCGTGCAGGGCGTGCCCCGCGCCGAGCGCGAGCGTCGCGCCGGCGAGGCGCTCGCCCTGTGCGGTCTGGCCGGCTGGGAGAAGTCCTGGCCCGACGAGCTGTCCGGCGGCATGCAGCAGCGCGTGGGCCTGGCCCGCGCGCTCGCCACGGACGCCGACCTGCTGCTGATGGACGAGTCGTTCAGCGCGCTCGACCCGCTGATCCGCCGGGACATGCAGGACCAACTGCTCCAGCTCCAGCAGTCGTTGAAGAAGACGATCGTCTTCATCACGCACGACCTCAACGAGGCCATGCGGCTGGGCGACCGCATCGCCGTCATGCGCGACGGACGCATCGTCCAGACCGGCACCGCGGAGGACATCCTCGTCCGGCCCGCCGACGACTACGTCGCCTCCTTCACCAAGGACGTCGACCGCTCCCGCGTGCTCACCGCCTCGGCCGTGATGGACACGGACGTGCGCGGCGACGAGGCCGACTGCGGCTGTGCGACCGAGAGCGAGTGCCGGACCGTGACGCCCGACACGCCCTTCACCGAACTCTGCGCGCTCAGCGCCCTGTTGACGCATCCGGTGGCCGTCGTGGACGCGGAACGGCAACTCGTCGGAGTGGTCAGGCAGTCGCGCTTGGTCGGCTTCCTCGGCAACGAGGAGGTGGCCCGTGCCTAGGATCCCTCTCGGCGACTGGGTCAACGACGCGGTCGACTGGCTGCTCAATCACGTCTCCTGGCTCTTCGACTTCCTCAAGACCGTCTTCACGGGCACCTACGACGGCATCAACGCCGTCCTCCAAGCGCCTCAACCCCTGCTCCTTGCAGGCATCTTCGCGGTCCTCGCGTTCTGGCTGCGCGGCACGACCGCCGGTCTGCTCACCTTCGTGGGATTCGCCTTCATCGACTCCCTCGAACTGTGGGACGACGCGATGGTGACCCTCTCCCTCGTCCTGGTCGCCACGATCATCGCGCTCGTGATCTCCGTGCCGGTGGGCATCTGGGCCGCGCGCTCCGACCGGGTCAGCGGGATCGTCCGGCCCGTCCTGGACTTCATGCAGACGCTGCCCGCGATGATCTACCTCATCCCGGCGATCCTGTTCTTCGGCACCGGCGCCTCCGCGGGCATCGTCGCGACCCTGATCTTCGCGCTCGCCCCCGGCGTGCGCATGACGGAACTGGGCATCCGGCAGGTCGACAAGGAACTGGTCGAGGCGGCCGACGCGTTCGGCACCACACCCCGCGACACGCTCCTGCGCGTCCAGCTGCCGCTCGCGCTGCCGACCGTCATGGCCGGCGTCAACCAGGTCATCATGCTCGGCCTGTCCATGGCCGCGATCGCCGGCATGGTCGGCACCGGCGGCCTCGGCGGCGACGTCAACGAGGCCATCGGCCAGCTCAACGTCGGCCTCGGATCCGAAGCGGGCGTCGCCATCGTCATCCTCGCGATCTACCTGGACCGGATGACCGGCGCCCTGGGCACCCAGGTCTCCCCGCTGGGCCGCCGCGCCGCCGCCAAGGCCCGTGCCGCGCAGAGCGGCCTGAAGATCTGGTCGTACCGGCCGAGCCCCCAGATCGCCGTGGTCGGCGTCGTCGTCCTCGCCCTGGTGGCGGGCGGCATGGGGATCTTCGGCGGCAAGTCGGACGGCACCGCGGTCGCCGACGGCAACGATGTCGGCCAGGGCAAGAAGCTCAGCATCGGCTACATCCCCTGGGACGAGGGCGTCGCCTCCACCTTCCTGTGGAAGGAGATCCTGGAGCAGCGCGGCTACCAGGTCGACGCCAAGCAGTTCGACGCGGGCCCGCTCTACACCTCGCTCGCGCAGGGCAGCGTCGACTTCGAGACCGACTCCTGGCTGCCGACCACCCACGCGCAGTACTGGAAGAAGTACGGCAGCAAGCTCGACGACCTGGGGGCCTGGTACGACCAGACCTCCCTGGAGCTGAGCGTCCCGGCATACATGAAGGACGTCAACTCCCTGGCCGACCTCAAGGGCAAGGCGTCGACCTTCGGCGGGAAGATCACCGGTATCGAGTCCAGCGCCGGCGAGATGGCCCTGCTCAAGAGCAAGGTCCTGGGGGAGTACGGCCTCGACAAGGAGTACAAGGTCGTCGACAGCTCCACGCCCGCCATGCTGGCCGAGCTGAAGCGCGCGTACAGCAAGCAGGAGCCGATCGTCGTCACGCTCTGGTCGCCGCACTGGGCGTACAACGACTACAAGTTGAAGAAGCTCAAGGACCCCAAGGGCGCCTGGGGCGAGGGCGACGGGGTGCACACCCTCTCCCGCAAGGGGTTCGCGGACGAGAACCCGACCGTCGGCAAGTGGCTGAAGGACTTCAAGCTCACCGAGAAGCAACTCACCAGCCTCGAAGCCGAGATCAACAAGGCGGGCAAGGGCAAGCAGCAGGACGCCGTGCGCACCTGGCTGAAGGACCAGCCCGGCCTCGTCGACAAGTTGGCCCCGGTGCAGAAGACCAAGGCCGCGGCCGAGACCAAGCGCGCGATCGACGTGGCCTGGTTCCCGTGGGACGAGGACATCGCCGTCACCTACCTCTGGAAGAACGTCCTGGAGAAGCGCGGCTACAAGCTCAACCTCAAGCAGATGGACGTCGGCCCGGTCTACACGGGTCTCGCCTCCGGTGACCTCGACCTCAACTTCGACGCCTGGCTGCCGTACGCGCAGCAGAACTACTGGGACAAGAGCAAGGACAGACTCAAGGACCTGGGCACCTGGTACGAGCCGACCTCCCTGGAGGTCGCCGTGCCCTCGTACGTCAAGGGCATCAACTCCTACGAGGACCTCAAGGGCAAGGCCGACCTCTTCGACGGGAGGATCATCGGCATCGAACCGGGCACCGGCGAGATGAACCTGCTCAAGACGAAGGTGCTGCCGGGCTACGGCCTGGACAAGGAGTACGAGGTCGTCGACGGCTCCACACCGGCGATGCTGGCCGAGCTCAAGCGCGCCTACGCCAAGAAGCAGCCCGTCGCCGTCGTCCTGTGGTCGCCGCACTGGGCGTACAGCCAGTACGACCTCACCAAGCTGAAGGACGACAAGAAGCTCTTCGGCGAGGGCAACACCATCCGGACCATCTCGAACGGGAAGTTCCCGGGCGAATACCCCCAGCTCACCAGCTGGATCAAGAATTTCCACATGACCGAGCCCGAACTGGGCAGCCTGGAGAGCGAGATCAACGAGCACGGCCAGGGTCATGAGCAGGAGGCGGTCGCCGCCTGGCTCAAGGACCACCCGGACATGGTGGACCGGATGACCCCGCGGTAGCGGCCGTCCCGGCACCCCCGAGGGGTGGGCCTCCCCACGCGACCTGACAGCGTGTGGTGGGGTCCACCCCTCGGGTCGTCTCCGGCGCGCATATGCCAACGGCTACCAAAAGAATCCGGCCAATCACATAGCGCTACTACCCTGTCCGAGGAGGGAACATGGGGGACCTTTCGGGCATTGAACTATGAGGTGGCGGTTGCTTACGGGATCTCATCCACTGGCGAGAGTTGGCGCATTGACCGCACGAAGTGTTTACGGGTATGTGACGGCCGCATGAAACAGTTTGCCGAACCTGCGTAAGGTGCAGAGAACTCTTCAGGAGCACAGAGAACTCTTCAGAAGCTACCGACGGGTGAAGGAGGGAGCCGGAGCGATGGGCGACCACAAAGACGACCACAAGGGCCAGTCCCTGCGAGTGGGCGCGGCCGTACGGCGGCGCCGTCGCGCGCTGGAGCTCACCCTCGCCGTCGTGGCCGAACGCAGCGGTCTGTCCGTGCCCTTCCTGAGCCAGATCGAGAACGATCGCGCGCGGCCCAGCACCACCTCCCTGGAGAAGGTCGCCGACGCCCTGCGCACCACCGCGGTCGAACTCCTCGCCGCCGCCGACCCGGCGTGCAGCGTCGACGTCGTCCGCGCCGAAGGCGGCGGCCCGGCGGACGAACCGCACATGCGGTCCCTGGTCCGGGGTCACCACCAGATGCACGCCACGGAGTTCACCGGCGACCACGACGCGGGCCGTGAATTCCAGTACCGCAACGACCAGTTGATGTACGTGGCCGACGGTGCCGTGGAGATCGAGGCCGAGGGCCGCGCCTACCGGCTGGGCCGCGGCGACACGCTGTACCTGACCGGCGGGGTGCGGCACCGCTGGCGGGCGACCGTGTCCGACACGCGCGTGGTCGTCGTCGCGGTGGCCGAACACATCGAGGCGGTCCAGGACCGGTCGCGTCAGTGACCCCCCGGGTCGTCTCCCTGGTCCCCTCGCTCACGGAGGCGGTGGCGCGCTCCGTACCGGGCGCGCTGGTCGGGGCGACGGACTGGTGCACCCACCCCGCGGACCTCGCCGTCGCCCGCATCGGCGGTACCAAGAACCCGAAGACCGATGCCGTCCTCGCCCTCCGCCCCGACCTGGTGATCGCCAACGAGGAGGAGAACCGCGCACCCGACCTCGCCGCCCTGCGCGCCGCGGGCGTCGAGGTCCTGGTGACCGAGGTACGGGACGTGCCGCAGGCCTTCGAGGAGCTGGCCCGGGTACTGGCAGCATGCGGGTCGGTGTCCCGCCCCCGCTGGCTCGACGAGGCGGAGTCGATCTGGACGTCCCTTCCCGAGCCACGGACCCGCACCACGGCCGTCGTACCGATCTGGCGCCGCCCCTGGATGGTGCTGGGCCGCGACACCTTCGCGGGTGACGTGCTGGCCCGTCTGGGTGTGGACCATCTCCACGCGGCCCGCCCCGAGCGCTACCCGACCATCCCCGTAGGGGAGTTGCGGGAGGCCCTCCCGGACGTGGTCGTACTCCCCGACGAGCCCTACCGGTTCACCTCCGACGACGGCCCGGAGGCGTTTCCCGGTCTGCCCTGCGCACTCGTCAGCGGACGTCATCTCACCTGGTACGGGCCGTCGTTGGCCGAGGCGCCACGCGTGCTGGGCGCGGCCCTGCGAGCAGTTCGCCGCTGACCAGACCGCGCGCGGTGTGCACGGCGGCGGTGCCCCAGGCGGTGACGAGAACGACGTACAGACCGACCGCCAGCCAGTCGTATACGACCAACCCCGTGTGCCTGGCCAGCGCTTCGGCCCCCGTGACACAGGTGCCCACCGGAAAGGTGAAGGCCCACCACGTCATCGCGAACCGCATCCCGTGCCGGCGCGCCCGCACCACATACGCGGTCGCGAGCCCGAACCAGAGCAGCGCGAACCCCATCACGGGCACGCCGTACAGCACGGCGAGCACCTCGAACCCCTCGCTGTACGGGGCCGGTACGACCCCGGGTGCCACGTCCGCGAACTTGCCCACGGCGGTGGTGGACTGCCCGAGCGGCCCCAGCACCAGGAAGAGCGTCGGCGTGAGCGCGAGCGGCAGCGGCCCACCGGTGATCAGCCGACCGAAAACCACCGGCAGCATCATGAGCGTGGCCAGCAGACTGACCCCGAACATCGCGACACACGCCAGCAGCAGCGTCTCCCGCGCCTGCCCGGCCGGCAGATGCGGCACGAGCAGCGGCCCGAGCGCGGCCGACACCATGGGTGCGACGAGCGGCAACAGCCATACGGGCGAGGCGTCGGCCGCGTCCACCTTCTGTCGTACGGCCATGAGGTACGGGACGGCGACGGCCGACGCGAGCCCGACGACCGTCCCGGCGCTGAACAGCACGGCATCGAGAGCGACCGCGTTGTGCAGCCCGATCAGGTCCCGCCCGACGGTGACGGCACCGCCGCCGACGGCCAGCAGAGCCATGGCGAGACAGCCGTAGAAGGGTGCCATGGCCGGGTCGAGGAGATGGGCGCGGGCCTGGTCGCCGTGGTGGGTCCAGTGCAGGGCGCGGGCGACGAGCAGGGCCAGCAGGAGGACGAGCGAGAGGGCCCAGATGCCCGCGCAGACACTGCGGAGGCCGGGGACGGCGACCGGCAGGGCCGATCCCGCGGTGGCGACGATGGCGGTGCCCATGACGGATGCGTACCAGTTGGGTCCGAGGTGACGGACGGACCTGGCGTGCGGGGGGCGTGCGGTGGCACGCGTGAGGGGGTGGGCTGCGGTGACCATGCCTCCACGGTCTCGCCGGGCGGGAGCCGGTACCAGGGAGGACATGTCTATGGGGGCATAAACTGAGGTTATGGGCAAGGGCATGGACGACAAGGACGAGGGGGCCGAGCGGGCCGAGGCAGCTGAGACGGTGACGTCCGCCGGGCCGCTCGCGCATCGGGTGCCGGACCTTGGCGCGCTGGAGTTGTTGCTGGCGGTGGCCCGGCTCGGGAGTCTGGGTGGGGCGGCGCGTGAGATGGGGATCTCGCAGCCGGCGGCCAGTAGCCGGATCCGTTCCATGGAGCGGCAGTTGGGGGTGGCGCTGGTCGACCGTTCGCCGCGGGGGTCCCGTCTGACGGACACGGGGGCGTTGGTCACGGACTGGGCCCGGCGGGTGGTGGAGGCGGCGGCGGCCTTCGACGCGGGGGCGCAGGCGTTGCGGGTGCGGCGGGACTCGCGGTTGCGGGTGGCGGCGAGCATGACGATCGCGGAGTACCTGCTGCCGGGGTGGCTGCTTGCGCTGCGCGCGCAGCGGCCGGACACGGCGGTGTCGCTGCTGGCGGGGAACTCGACGGTGGTGGCGGGGCGGGTGCTGTCGGGGGAGGCAGATCTTGGTTTCGTGGAGGGGGTCAGTGTCCCCGCCGGTCTGGACTCGGCGGTCATCGCGCACGATCACCTGATCGTGGTGACTGCGCCGGGGCATCCGTGGGCTCGGCGTCGACGGGCGTTGGAGGCTGGGGAGTTGGCGGCGACGCCGTTGATCTTGCGAGAGGAGGGGTCGGGGACGCGGCAGGTGCTGGACGCTGCGCTGGGGGGTCTGGCGCGGCCGTTGATCGAGCTGTCCTCGACGACGGCGGTGAAGGCGGCGGCGGTGAGTGGGGCGGGGCCGGCGGTGTTGAGTGAACTGGCGGTGGGGGAGGAGTTGGCTGTGCGGAGGCTTGTGCGGGTTCCTGTTGACGGCGTGGCGTTGGCGCGTTCGCTTCGGGCGGTGTGGCCGACGGGTCACCGTCCGGTGGGGCCGGCGAGGGAGCTCTTGTCGCTGACGCGAACCTGACTTTCCTCGCCCCCGCCGCCCCTACCCGTCCCATCCTGGGGCTCCGCCCCAGACCCCGCTCCTCAAACGCCGGAGGGGCTGGAATGTGCGGACCGGCACTTTGAAAGCCATGGTCCGCACCACTCAGCCTGTCCGGCGTTTGAGGACGAGGCCGTTCAGGCCGAAGCGGGGGTCTGGGGGCGGCAGCCCCCAGAAGGATGGGACGGGTAGGGGCGGCGGGGGCGAGAAAGGTTATTGCGTTGCCGCATCCACCAACGCCCGCATCACCCTCAAGTCCTCCCCCATCTCCGGATGCCACTGAACCCCCAGAACCCACCCCGAGGCCCGCGGCAGCTCAACCGCCTCCACCGTCCCGTCCTCCGCGTACGCGCACGGCACGAGCCCCGCCCCCAACCGATCCACCGCCTGGTGGTGGAAGGTCGGTACCGACGTCTCCTCCGGGACCGCGGCCGCGTACAGCGTCCCCGGCACCGGCTTCACCGGGTGTCTGCCGAAGACCCCGGGAGTCTCCGCGTGCCCGTCGATGTGCTGGATCAGCGTGCCGCCCAGGGCGACGTTCAGTACCTGCATTCCCCGGCAGATACCCAGCAAGGGGACGCGCGCAGCGAGAGCCGCGTCCACCAAGGCCAGTTCCCACGCGTCCCGAACCCGCGCCGCCGGCCCCGTACGGGCGTCCCGCTCCGCGCCGTACCGCGTCGGCTCGACGTCCGGGCCTCCCGCGATCACCAGCCCGTCCAAGCGGGACACGGCCGCCGCCGCATGCTCCGGCGCGTCCGGCGGGAGCATCGCCGCCAGGCCGCCCGCCTGCTGCACAAGGCGCGGATAGCCGGCCGGCAGCAGGGCCGCCTCCAGCTCCCACAGGCCCCAGCGCGCGCCGGACTCCAGATACGTACTCACGCCGATCAGTGGCCGTCGTCCGGTCACGGACCCTCCCTAAAAGGTGCAGTTCACTACCTTTGAATGCCTACGCCAAGAAGCCCCTGAGCAGCGCCGCGGTCCCCCCGCAGTGCTCCCGCATCATCTCCCGCGCCCCGTCCGCGTCCCCGTCCAGCACCGCCTCGACCAGCGCGCTGTGCTGGCGCTGGGAGTGTTCGAGGTTGCGGACGAGGAGCGGGATGCAGTCGAGCAGGTCGTTCACCGTGGCCCGTACCGCCGCGTACTGCGCGGTCAGCGTCGGCGAGCCGCACAGCTCCGCGAGGGTGAGATGGAGCATGGTGTCGAGGCGGCGGTAGTCCGCCAGCGGAGCGTCGTGCGTGCGGGACAGTGCCTCGCGCAGGCGGTCCGACTGGTCCGGCGTCAGGCCGTGCGTCGCGCACAGGCCCGCCGCCCCGACCTCCAACACCTCCCGGAAGCGCAGTACGTCCTCTATGTCGACCTCCGTGCTCCGCCGGCGCAGTTCGTCCTCGCCCCCCGCGTCCGACTTCGGCAGTACGAACGTCCCGCCGTACCGCCCCCGCCGCGACTCCACGAGCCCCTGGTCCTGGAGCACCTTGAGCACCTCGCGCAGGGTCACCCGGCTGATCCCCAGCCGCTCCGCCAGTTCCCGCTCGGCCGGCAGCCGCTCGCCCCCGGGCACCAGGCCCAGCCGTACGACCTGCAGGATCTGTTCCAGGGCCTCCTCGAAACCGTTCCCCGCCCGCACCGGTCGCAGCACCGGCGTCAATCGGTCCTCCAGGTCGCCCTCCGGATCCACCGACATCCCACCGCACCCCCTTCCCAAGCAATGGTTCTCGGCAATACCTTATGGCTTCCGGCCCGGCCGAAGAAGCGCGAAGAAGCCGAAGGAGCTTTCCGTGGCAGACCGCACACCCCCGCTCGGCGTCGAGGAGCTGCACGCCCTCGTCGCCGGCGGTGAGATCGACACTGTCGTCCTGGCCTTCCCCGACATGCAGGGGCGCCTCCAGGGCAAGCGGTTCGCCGCCCGCTTCTTCCTCGACGAGGTCCTCCACCACGGCACCGAGGGCTGCAACTACCTCCTCGCCGTCGACACCGAGATGAACACCGTCGAGGGCTACGCCATGTCGTCGTGGGACCGGGGGTACGGCGACTTCGCCATGCATCCCGACCTGTCCACCCTGCGCCGGGTGCCCTGGAACGCCGGTACGGCCATGCTCATCGCCGACCTCGCCTGGAACGACGGCTCCCCGGTGGTCGCCGCCCCGCGTCAGATCCTCCGCCGCCAGCTGGAGCGCCTCGCCGAACACGGCTTCACCGCCCAGGTCGGTACCGAGCTGGAGTTCATCGTCTTCAAGGACACCTATGAGGCGGCCTGGGACGCGAACTACCGGGGGCTCACGCCCGCCAACCAGTACAACATCGACTACTCCGTGCTCGGGACCGGGCGGATCGAGCCGCTGTTGCGTCGGATCCGGAATGACATGGCGGGCGCCGGTCTCACCGTCGAGTCCGCCAAAGGCGAGTGCAATCCCGGGCAGCACGAGATCGCCTTCCGCTACGACGACGCCGTGGTCACCTGCGACCAGCACGCGATCTACAAGACCGGCACCAAGGAGATCGCCTCCCAGGAGGGCGTGTCGATCACCTTCATGGCCAAGTACAACGAGCGCGAGGGCAACTCCTGCCACATCCACCTCTCCCTCGCGGACGCGGCCGGCAACAACGCCATGGCCGGGTCCGGGTCCGACGGGATGTCCGAGGTCATGCGGTACTTCCTCGCCGGGCAACTCGCCGCGCTGCGGGACTTCTCGTTGCTCTACGCCCCCAACATCAACTCCTACAAGCGGTTCCAGCCGGGTTCGTTCGCCCCGACCGCCGTCGCCTGGGGGTACGACAACCGCACCTGCGCGCTGCGGGTCGTCGGGCACGGCCGCTCCATGCGGTTCGAGAACCGGCTCCCAGGCGGGGACGTGAATCCCTATCTCGCGGTGGCGGGGCTCGTCGCGGCCGGGCTGCACGGCATCGAGCAGAAGCTGGAGCTGCCCGAGGCCTGCGCGGGCAACGCCTACAGCGCCGACTACGCGCACGTCCCCACCAACCTCCGCGAGGCGGCCGAGATCTGGGAGAACAGCCCGATCGCCCGCGCCGCCTTCGGCGACGAAGTCGTCGCCCACTACCGCAACATGGCCCGCGTCGAGCTGGACGCCTTCGACGCAGCGGTCACCGACTGGGAGCTGCGCCGCTCCTTCGAACGTCTGTGAGAGGTCCCGAGTTGTCGTACGAGCATGAGCTGACGGTCCTCAATCCGGCGACGGAAGAGGTCGTCGCGACCGTCCCCGCCGCCACCGAGGCCGACGTGGACGCGGCCGTCGTGCGTGCCGCCGCGGCCCAGGCGAAGTGGGCCGCGCTCCCGCCCGCCGACCGGGCCCGCCAACTGCGCCGGTTCGCCGACGTGGTGGACGAACACGTCGAGGAACTGGCCCGGTTGGAGGTGCGCGAGGCGGGCCACCTGCTCGGCAACGCCCGCTGGGAGGCCGGCAACGTCCGCGATCTGCTCGCCTACGCGGCCGGGGGAGTGGAGCGGCTGACCGGACGTCAGATCCCGGTGCCCGGCGGCCTCGACGTCACCCTCCTCGAACCGCTGGGTGTGGTCGGGGTCATCGCCCCGTGGAACTTCCCGCTGCCGATCGCCGCCTGGGGCACCGCCCCCGCGCTCGCCGCCGGCAACGCGGTCGTCCTCAAGCCCGCCGAGACGACCCCGCTCACCGCCCTGCGGCTGGCCGAACTCGCCCTGGAGGCAGGGCTGCCGGAGGGCCTGTTCCAGGTACTGCCCGGTCACGGCCACACCGCCGGACGCGCCCTCGTCGACCACCCCGGCGTGGCGAAGATCGTGTTCACCGGCTCCACCCGCACCGGCCGCGAGGTCATGGAGCGCTGCGCCCGCCTGGTCAAGCCGGTCACCCTCGAACTCGGCGGCAAGAGCCCCAACATCGTCTTCGCCGACGCCGATCTCCCCACCGCCGTCGACCCGTTCTCGTTCCTCGACAACTCCGGCCAGGACTGCTGCGCCCGCACCCGGATCCTGGTCCAGGAGTCCGTGTACGACGAGGTCCACGCACTGCTCGCCGACGCGCTGGCGGGTGTGGTGGTGGGCGACCCGGCCGACGAGAAGACCCAGATGGGTCCGCTGATCTCCCGCCAACAGCTCGACCGCGTACGGTCGTTCGTGCCGGACGACGCCCAGGCACTGCGCGGCAGCGCGCCCGACGGGCCCGGCTTCTGGTTCGCCCCGACCGTCCTCACCGGGGAGCGGCCCGACTCCACGGCGGCCCGCGAGGAGATCTTCGGCCCGGTCGCCGTCCTGCTGCCCTTCACCGACGAGGCCGACGCGATCCGCCTCGCCAACGACACCCCCTACGGCCTCGCCGGCTCCATCTGGACCCGCGACCTCGGCCGCGCGCTGCGCGTCTCGCAGTCCGTCCGGGCCGGCAACCTGTCCGTCAACTCCCACTCCAGCGTCCGCTACTGGACCCCCTTCGGCGGTTACAAGCAGTCCGGCATCGGCCGCGAGCTGGGTCCGGACGCCCTGACCGCCTTCACCGAGACCAAGAACGTCTTCATCAGCACGGAGGGCCCCGCACAGTGACCGAACAGACTGTCTGCCGTCGACTCGTCGGCCGTACCGCCGTCATCACCGGAGCCGGCAGCGGCATCGGCCTCGCCACCGCCCGCAGGCTCGCCTCCGAGGGCGCGTACGTCGTCTGCGGCGACGTCGACGAGACCAGCGGCAAGGCGGCCGCCGACGCGGTCGGCGGCCTCTTCGTGAAGGTCGACGTGACCGACCCGGAACAGGTCGATGCCCTCTTCAAGGCGGCCTTCGACACCTACGGCAGCGTCGACATCGCCTTCAACAACGCCGGTATCTCGCCGCCCGACGACGACTCCATCCTGGAGACGGGACTTGAGGCCTGGAAGCGCGTCCAGGAGGTCAACCTCACCTCCGTCTACCTGTGTTGCAAGGCCGCGATCCCGTACATGCGGCAGCAGGGCAGGGGCTCCATCATCAACACGGCGTCCTTCGTGGCCCGGATGGGCGCGGCGACCTCGCAGATCTCCTACACCGCGTCCAAGGGCGGCGTACTGGCCATGTCCCGTGAACTGGGCGTGCAGTTCGCGCGGGAGGGCATCCGCGTGAACGCGCTGTGCCCGGGGCCGGTGAACACCCCGCTGCTCCAGGAGCTGTTCGCCAAGGATCCCGAGCGGGCCGCCCGCCGGCTCGTCCACATCCCGGTCGGCCGGTTCGCCGAGGCCGACGAGATCGCCGCCGCGGTCGCCTTCCTGGCCAGCGACGACTCGTCCTTCGTCAACGCCACCGACTTCCTGGTGGACGGCGGCATCTCGGGCGCGTACGTCACACCCCTGTAGGAAGGCCCGGCAGCCGTGTACGACCTCCGCCACCCGTCCTAGGGTGGCGGAATGAGCATGTCGCCCCCGCCCGGCTGGTACCCCGACCCGTCGGCCCCCCACCTGCAACGCTGGTGGGACGGCACGGCCTGGACCGAGCACTGGCAGGCGCCCGGGGCCCCCGTACCGGGGCCCGCCGCGGGTACCGGCCGGGCGAAGGTCGTCGCGATCACCACGGCCGGGGCCGTGCTCGTCGCGGCGATCGTCACGGGCGCGTTCTTCATGGGACAGGACGACGACTCGGACGGCGCACAGGCCCAGACCGCGCCGACCACCGTCCCCTCGACACCGCCGAGCGACAGCCCGTCACCGTCACCGTCCGCCGCGGACCCGTCCGTCGTGGTGGACCAACTCAACGGCATCACCCTGCCGTTGCCCGACGGCTGGGTCAGGCCGCAGTACGTCTCCGAGGACGATGTCGTCATGACCACACCCGGCACCTACGACTGCCCGGGCGACACGGGCCTGTGCCGGCACGGCCTGGTCATCTCGCGTACGGTGACCGCGAATGCCGAGACGTCCCCCAGGACGCTCGCCGAGCAGGACATATCGAAGGCGGCCGACGACGCCTACGACCGCGACGAGATCGGCCGCCGCCCCTACGGCGGCCTGAAGTCACACCAGTTGGTGAAGTCGGGCCAGGTCGCGGTGGCCGGACGCGCCGGGTACTTCGTGCGCTGGCGCGTGCAGACCGCCAAGGGGCCTGGCGGATACGTCGAGTCCCTCGTCTTCCCCGCGAGCGTCGGCACCGAGTCACCGGTCCTGGTCCGCTTCGTCTTCGACGCGGGCGCCGACGGGCCGCCGCTCGCCGACATGGACCGGATCACGCGGGGCATCCGGTCCGTCGACGACGCGGGCACGGGCGGCGGGGTGGGCAGCAGCATCGGCCCGACGAACTGACCCGCACCGACCGGGAGTCGCCCTACAGGAACGTGTGGCCCTCGCCGCGATACGTCGGCACGGTCGCCGTCACCGCGTCCCCCTCGATGAGATGCAGCACGTCGAACCGTTCGCACAGCTCGCCGGCCTTGGCGTGCCGGAACCACACCTTGTCGCCGAGCAGCAGATCGTCGGCGGGCGGGCCGAGCAGCGGCGTCTGGACCTCGCCGGGACCCTCCTGGGGGTCGTAGCGCAGCCCCTCCGGCAGGTACGGCACCGGGAGCCGGTCGGCGCCGGCCGCACCCGAGGCCGGATAGCCGCCGCCGAGCACCGTCACGACACCGACGCCCGGCCTGCGGACGACGGGCATGGCGAACAGGGCGGCCGGACGGCCGGTGAAGGACGTGTAGTTGTCGAACAGCCGGGGGACGTACAGCCCCGAGCCGGCCGCGATCTCGGTCACGGCGTCCTCGGCGGCGGTGGACTGCACACTGCCGGTGCCGCCGCCGTTGACGAACTCCAGGTCGGGCACGACGGCCCGGACCGCGCGCACCACCTCGGCGCGCCGCTCGGCCAGCTCCCGGCGGGCGGTGGCCTGCATCAGCCGGATGGCACGCGAACGCATCGGCCGGCCCGAGACGGCGTCCCCGACGCCCGCGATATGACCCTCGTACGCCATGATCCCGACGACCTTGAACCCCGGCCGCCGGGTCACCGCCCTTGCCACGTCGGCGACTTGGGCGGGGGAGTGCAGCGGGGAGCGGCGGGCGCCGACCCGCACCCGGCCGCCGAGCAGCTTCAGCGAGGTGTCCAACTCCAGGCAGACACGGATGACTTCGCGTCCGCCGCCGCGCGCCTCGTCGATCAGCCGGAGCTGGGCCGGATCGTCGATCATGACGGTCACGGCGGCGGCGAGCTTGGGGTCGGCGGCCAGCTCGGCGAAGCCGGCGCGGTCGGCGGAGGGGTAGGCGAGCAGGACGTCGTCGAATCCGGAGCGCGCCAGCCACAGGGACTCGGCCAGGGTGAAGGACATGATGCCCGCGAAGCCGTCCTTCGCCAGGGCGCGTTCCAACAGGGTCCGGCAGCGTACGGACTTGCTGGCGACGCGGATCGGCTTGCCGCCGGCGCGGCGGACGAGGTCGTCCGCGTTGGCGTCGAAGGCGTCCAGGTCCACGATGGCGAGAGGGGCGTCGAGATGGGCCGTGGCCCGGTCGTAACGGGCCCTGTCGGCGGAGCGCGCAGTCATGAACGAAGCCTGCCAGACAGGATTACCGCAGGGTAGGGGGACGTTCCGGGCAGAAGCCCCGGGGTGGGCCACTGGTTCCCGTTCCGCGCGGGCCAACCCGTAGAGTGACGCGCACGCATGGCGGAACGCGCCGGGTCACCACCGCGCCGGGATGTCGGTCCTTCCGTGCGGGTATGCGTGTCCGGGACGGACTTGCCGACGCCTTGACCGGGCGTTGAGCACGACGGCGACGGGGTGCGTAAGAGTAGTCGGCCCGGGCGCGAGGAAACGGGGGGTGCATGAGCACGGAAGCGCGGCACGCCTCCAACCCTCAGCGCCGCACGCCCCCTGGCACGCCTGGAGAGACCTCGCCGGAACCGACCCATGAGAACGGCACGACGCCGTCTCCGGAGAACGCGAACGGTACGGCGCCCGCAGGGGCCGGCGCCGGGTCGTCGGACCGGGCTTCCATGCCGGGCGCCGGGAGCGCGTGGAGCGCTGCCGAGTCCGGTGGCGGGGCCTCGGGCGGGGCTTCGGGGAACGAGTGGGGAGCGATGGACGGGACCTCCTCGGCCACGGAGACCGGTGGCTCGCGGGGATCACGAGGGCCCCGGGGGTCCGCGCCGGGTACGTCGACCGCCGCGGGCGGTTCCGGTGGCGTCTGGTCACCCTGGCGGGGAAGCCGCCCCTTCGACGCCTTCGCGGAACGCCCGAGTCCCAGGAACGCGGGCGCGCGGACGGAGCCGGGGAGCGGAGCCGAGGGCGAAGCGCCGGCCGGCGAGTTCGACGCACCGACCCACCCGCGCTTCCCGAACCTGCGCTCCCCGCAGGACACGGGCACGACCCCCCTGCCCCCACCCCAGGCATCGGCCCGCTTCCCGGACGTCCCACCACCGCCCGCCGGCGATCCGGCGCGGGGCGCTGACGGCAGAGGAACGGCAGTCCGGGGTGCTGACGGCGGAGGAACGGCTGCGCCGGGCAGTACCGCACAGAGCGCGGGCGCCCAGGGCAGGACGGCGCCGCCGGCCCCCGCGGTACCGCCGCGACCGAGCAACCGCCCCACGCCACCGTTCCGCCTGATGCACCCCACGCCGACCGAAACGGGCCAGGACCCCACGAGACGCGTGCGCTCGTCCTCGGCGGAGCCGTCGCCCGGATCGGCCCCCCGCCGCCCCGGCTCGCCCCCGTCCGGCTCCGGACGATCGACCCCACCACCGGCACCGCCCCGCACCAGCCCTCCAGGCTGGCCCGCCCCGGCACGTCCGGCAGCCCGCCCGGGCTCCCCGTCGACTGATCCGACCCGTACCCCCGGCGCCACCGCGCCTTCGTCGCGTACCACCCACCCGGACTCCACACCCGAGGGCAAGACCGGTACTCCGTACGCGCCCCCGCCGCCCCGTCAGGGCTCCGCGTCGGCTGATTCCGGCCGTGCTCCGGGTTCGGGTGGCCGTTCCGGCTCCGCGTCGGCTGATTCCGGCCGTGCCCCGGGTTCGGGCAGCCGCTCCGGCTCCGTGCCGGTGGATCCGGCTCGTGCCCCGTATTCGGCTCCGGGTGCCCGTCAGGGTTCCGCCCCCGCCGACACCGGCCGTGCGTCGGGCTCAGCCGTGCCTCCGCGGCCGGAGAGCCCTCCGGGCTCCGTGTCCGGTGACGGTGCCCGTGGCGCCTATTCGGCTCCGCCTTCCGGGCTGGGCTCGGCTCCTGTCGATGGTGGTCGTGGGCCGGGTTCGGGAGCGCCCTCGGGGGCGAGCGGTCGCTCGGGTTCAGCGCCCGTCGATTCCGCTCGTACCCCGTACTCGCCCACTCGCCCGGGCTCCGCCCGTACTCCAGGACCGGTCGTGCCTCCGCGGCCGGGCTCCGCGGCCGGCGACGCCCCGTATCCGCCGGCGTCCTCCCGACCGGACTCCGCCTCCGCCCGTACCCCCGGCTCAGCCGTCCCTCCGGCTCCGGCCGTCCGCCCCTCCCCGGCGTCAGATTTCGTCGAGGACTTTGCCGACACCCCACGTTCGGGACCGGGCGCTCGCCCAGGGGCCGCCCCGGTCGTCGCTCCCGTCTCCGACGACTCGACCTACGCCCACAGCGCCCCGCCGCCCCCGCCCGTGCCGCCCGCGCCGACGGATTCCCCGCGTTCGGAGGGGGCCGTCGGGGTCGCTCCCGATCCCGCGCTGAACTGGAGTGCGCCCGTCGCGCCCGGGGCCGGCAGGCCGGTCGTGTCGTTCGGGGAGCCAGAGGGGTACGACGAGCGGGTGCGGGCGCGGCCGTTGGGGGTGCGGATACCGCCGCGGGTCGCCGCCGTCGCCGTGTGCATCGTGCTGGGGCTCGGCCTCATCGGCGGTGCGGTGACCGGGAGTTGGCTGGTCGGGGACTCGGGGGACGGGGGTACGCGGGACACGTTCAGCGCCGCCGCCGGGTTGTGGCACAGCGTGCCCGTCGACCGGCTGTTCCCCACCACCGTGCAGGGACAGGGCGCCGGGCCCGGCGGTGCCGACCGGACCTGGACCCGGATCGCCGTCGCGCCGGACAGCGGCTGTCGGAACGCCTTCGACCCGCTGCTCAAGAAGGTGCTCGCGCCCGTCGGGTGTCAGCGGCTGCTGCGCGCCACCTACACCGACTCCACCCAGAGCTTCGTCACCACCGTGGGACTGCTGTTCACCAACGCCGACGCCGTCGGCATGAAGTCCCTCGCCACCCGTTTCCAGCGCGAGGCCCTGGGACGCCGTACCGACCTGATGCCCCTCCCGTACGCCGCGAAGGGCACCGTCGCCGCAGGGTTCGGCGGCAAGCAGCGTGCCTCCTGGATCGTGTCCGTCCTCACCGACGCCCCCGTCGTCGCCTACGCCGTCTCCGGCTGGTCCGACGGCCGCAGCGTCGACACCCCGCAGCCCGCCGAGGAAGCCATGAAGTCCGGCGCCACCACGCCCCCCGCCCAGGCCGGCCTCGGCCACGAGGCCCAGGGTCTCGCCGACCGGATCGAGCGTGCCCTGCGCAAGGACGTGAGCAGCCCCGCCTCGGAGCAGCCCTCATGACGCGCCGCGGCAGCAGGGTCGGGGCGCTGAGCGTGCTGCTCGCCGCCTCCCTCGCCCTCATACCCTCCACCGCCGCCCACGCCGACGGCATCCGCGCCCAGCAGTGGGCCCTCGACGCCCTGCACACCCAGCAGGCCTGGCAGACCACCAAGGGCAAGGGCATCACCGTCGCCGTCCTCGACACCGGCGTCGAGACCGACCACCCCGACCTCGTCGGCAACGTGCTCCCGACCCAGGACATGATCGGCTTCGGCGCCAAGGAGGGCGACCGCGCCTGGGCCCGGCACGGCACCGCCATGGCCGGCATCATCGCCGGCCACGGACACGGCCCCGGCAACGGCGACGGAGTCCTGGGCATCGCCCCCGAGGCGAAGATCCTCCCCGTCCGCGTGATCCTCGAGGACGGCGACTCCGCCCGCGCCAAGGCCCGCAGCACCCGCGGCAACGCCCTCGCCGAGGGCATCCGCTGGGCCGCCGACCACGGCGCCGACGTCATCAACCTCTCCCTCGGCGACGACTCCGCCTCCGCGCACCCCGAACCCACCGAGGACGAAGCCGTCCAGTACGCGCTCAAGAAGGGCGTGACCGTCGTCGCCTCCGCCGGAAACGGCGGTGAGAAGGGCGACCACGTCTCCTACCCGGCCGCCTACCCGGGCGTCATCGCCGCGACCGCCGTCGACCGCTACGGCACCCGCGCCGCGTTCTCCACCCGCCGCTGGTACGCCACGGTCAGCGCCCCGGGCGTCAACATCGTCATCGCCGACCCCGACCACCGCTACTACGAGGGCTGGGGGACCAGCGCCGCGTCCGCCTTCGTCTCCGGAGCCGTCGCCCTCATCAAGGCCGCCCACCCGGGACTGACCCCGGCCCAGGTCAAGAAGCTCCTGGAGGACACCGCCAGCGACGCCCCGACCGGCGGCCGCGACGACTCCCGCGGCTTCGGCATGATCGACCCGGCCGCGGCCATCAAGGCGGCCGGCGCGCTCGAGCCGGAGGGCCTCAAGGCCGCCTCGTACGGGGAGAAGTACTTCGGCGAGGGGCCCGACGCCCCCAAGTCCGATGACGACACGAGCAGTTGGGCCGCCCCGCTGGCCGGTGCAGCCGGCGGCCTGCTGCTCGTCGCGGCGGTGGTCGTGTGGCGCGGACGCCGACCCCGCGAGGAAGACTTCTAGCCCCGAGGGCTGCTAGACCCGGGGTGACGCCGAGGCGGAGGTCTCCCCGGCGAACACCGACACCGTCGCCCTCGCCGCCGCCTCGACCAGCGAAATCCCCTTCGCCTGCGTCGAGTTGCCCTTCGACAGCACGGCCACCAGATAGTCGTGGCCGTCCGTCGCCGTCACGCGCCCGATGCTGTTGATGTCCCACAGACCCGTGGTGCTCCGGGCCAGCCAGCCGTTCTTCAACGCCCACGCGGAACCGTCGGCCGCGGCCGACACACCCCAGTGCTGATCGGTGGCTATCTCGCCCATCAGCCCCTGCACATACGTCCGTGAGGCCTCGCTCAGCTCCGAGTCGTCCCCGAACACCTGCTGCAACAACGTGAGTTGATCCGCGGCCGTGGTCTGGGTCAGCCCCCACAGCGCCCCGTCGCCGCCCTCGGTGCCGGTGAGCCCGAGCTTCTTGTTCGCCGCGTCGAGGCCGCCCGCCTTCCCGATGATGTCCCACAGGGCGGACGCGGAGGCGTTGTCGCTGTTCTCGATCATCGAGGTGGCGTAGGTCTTCTCCTGCGCGGTCAGCCGCGTCCCGGCCTCCTGGTGCTGAAGCAGCAGCGCCGCCAGGATGTCGACCTTGACGACGCTCGCCGTGTCGAAGGAGCCGTCCCCGTACGTGGCGCTGTCGCCGGAGTCCACGTCCAGCACCGCCACCGAGACCTTCGCGTCGCCAGTGACGGCCACGGACTTCATGGCCTTCGCCAGCAGGGCGTCGAGATCGACCGTCGGTTCCGCCACGGGTTCCACCGATTCCTCCCCGTCCGCCGAGGCCGAGGAGGTGGCCGACGGCAGCGCCGTCGACGATACGGGGCTCGTACTGCCGGTGTGCGCCTGAGCCTTCACGTACACCGTCCCCGCCGCCGTACCGCCGACGATCGTGACGGCTGCCAGGGCGGTGTACAGCAGCGGGCGGGTCCGGGACGGGCGGGCGCGGCGGCCGCGGGCTCTGGAGGACTCCATGCCCGCGATGCTCGTCCCGGTGACTGTGCGCGCCGTTAGACGCACGTTAGAGGTGTGTCAGGGATATCTGAGAAACCCGTGAAAGCGGTGTCGGCCAGGTTTCCGGACCCGCACAGGCCCAGCAGCATCCCCCCTATAGGGTCGATGACCGTGGCGAACAAGAACATTCCCGACCCCGGCTTCTCCGACGACGACGGCTCCGCCGACCCCCGGCTGAGCGCGGCACTCGCGGCCTGGGCCGAGGACCGCGGCGCCGTGGGACCCGTCCTGGCGGCGCTTCAGAACGCCCGGCTGCTGGTCCCCGTCGTCGCCGTGCTCGGCGAGGTCGAGGAGGACGAGAACGGGCTGCGCCGCGAGAAGACCAGCGACATGGCCGTGCCGACCCTCAAGGCCGGCTCCCGCACCGCCCTGCCCGCCTTCACCTCCACCGAGTCGCTGGCCCGCTGGGACCCGGAAGCCCGCCCCGTCGCCGTACCCCTGCACCAGGCGTTGCAGGCCGCCGCGCACGAGAAGGCCGACACCGTCGTCCTCGACCTGGCGGGACCGGTGCCGTACGAGCTGACGGGGGCCGCGCTGCGGGCGCTCGCCGAGGGGCGTACGACGGCCGACCCGCTCGCCGATCCGGCCGTACGGGAGGCGGTACGCACCGCGGTCGCCGCCGAGTCCGCCGTGCTGCGCGCGCATCTCGGGCCCGGACAGGCCGACGGCACCCTGGCCCTCGTACTCGACCCGGCCGCCGCTCCGGCCGAGACCGCCCGCGCGGTCGCCGAGCGGCTCGCCGCCTCGGAAACACTCAGGGCCCGCCTGGTCCGCGGCCTCGACCTGGCACTGCTGCCGGCCGGGGCGACGCCACCGGGCGAGCCCTTGTACGTACGAGGGTGAGGGGGTGCAAGGGGAGGACGGCGGTCCGGCCGTCAAGAGGACAGGCCCTAGCCGTAGATCGGGCCCGTGTACTTCTCGCCCGGGCCCTGGCCCGGCTCGTCCTTGACGAGGGACGCCTCGCGGAAGGCCAGCTGGAGCGACTTCAGGCCGTCCCGCAGCGGGGCCGCGTGGAAGGAGCTGATCTCGGTCGCGCTCGCGTCCAGCAGACCGGCCAGGGCGTGCACCAGCTTGCGGGCCTCGTCCAGGTCCTTGTACTTGTCGCCCTCCTCGGTGAGACCGAGCTTCACCGCGGCGGCGCTCATCAGATTGACGGCGACCGTCACGATCACCTCGACGGCGGGGACCTCGGCGATGTCGCGGGTCATCTCGTCGAAGCCGGGGGAGTCAGGCGTGTCACTCATAGGCCTCACCCTAGAGCGCGGCGCACGGCGATTCGCACCACCCCCTGGTAGCTGCTAACCTTGTGTGACGACCGGCCGGACGCTTATGTGCCCGGCCCTCAAGTGGAGGCTCCGATCTCCCACCCAGCTGTCCTCCGGGACGGCGGGTCACCCCGGTCAGGCGGCCGCCATCGTTCCGTACGGACGATGGAGTCGCCCGAAAGTGCGCCCCGCGATCCCTCGCGGCGGTGCTCCGGTAGTGCTTGGAGCCCCGCCTTGTGATCGTCCGGGGCATTTTTTGTGCTTCGGCGCGGTTAGGTCTGTCAAAAGACAAACGCGGCTGTCCGCCAGACCGCCGTGTGGTGCTAACCGAGGAGGATCCATCAGCGCCGAGCCCCGCATCAACGACCGGATTCGCGTTCCCGAGGTGCGACTTGTCGGTCCCAGTGGCGAGCAGGTGGGCATTGTCCCGCTGGCCAAGGCACTGGAGCTTGCGCAGGAGTACGACCTGGACCTGGTCGAGGTCGCGGCGAACGCCCGTCCGCCCGTGTGCAAGCTCATGGACTACGGGAAGTTCAAGTACGAGTCGGCCATGAAGGCCCGTGAGGCGCGCAAGAACCAGGCGCACACGGTCATCAAGGAGATGAAGCTCCGGCCGAAGATCGACCCGCACGACTATGACACCAAGAAGGGTCACGTCGTCCGGTTCCTCAAGCAGGGCGACAAGGTCAAGATCACGATCATGTTCCGTGGTCGCGAGCAGTCCCGGCCCGAGTTGGGCTACCGACTGCTGCAGCGTCTCGCGGAGGACGTCCAGGACCTCGGGTTCATCGAGTCGAACCCGAAGCAGGACGGCCGAAACATGATCATGGTTCTCGGTCCGCACAAGAAGAAGACCGAGGCGATGGCCGAGGCCCGCCAGGCGCAGGAAGCCCGCAAGGCAGAAGCGAAGGCCAACCCCGGCAAGTCGCAGAACGCCGCGGAGACCGACCTCGCCGACGGCGAGCTCGCCGAGGAAAGCGTCGAGGCTCCGGCCGAGGCGACTGCCGAGGCGTGATCCCGGGGGACGCGAGTCCCCAGGACATAACCGATACAAGCGACGCTCCACCGTGCCCGGTTGTCGCAACCGGGCACCGGAGCGCCACCGACGAGGAGATACGGCGCTATGCCGAAGAACAAGTCGCACAGCGGTGCCAGTAAGCGCTTCAAGATCACCGGCTCCGGCAAGGTGCTCCGCGAGCGTGCCGGCAAGCGCCACCTGCTCGAGCACAAGTCGTCCCGTGTGACGCGTCGCCTCACCGGCAACGCCGAGATGGCCCCGGGCGACGCCAAGAAGATCAAGAAGCTTCTCGGCAAGTGACGTACGCGGCGCTCCGGTTGAGCGCCGTACGTCTGGACCGGGACCCCATCGATTCCGGGCCGTGTGAGTCCAACCACGGCCCCGCTACAAGGAGTTAACAAGTGGCACGCGTCAAGCGGGCAGTCAACGCCCACAAGAAGCGCCGGGCGATCCTCGAAGCCGCCTCCGGCTACCGCGGTCAGCGTTCGCGCCTGTACCGCAAGGCCAAGGAGCAGGTCACCCACTCGCTGGTCTACAACTACAACGACCGCAAGAAGCGCAAGGGCGACTTCCGTCGGCTGTGGATCCAGCGCATCAACGCCGCTGCCCGCGCCAACGGCATCACGTACAACCGCTTCATCCAGGGTCTGAACGCGGCGAACATCGAGGTCGACCGCAAGATCCTCGCCGAGCTGGCCGTCAACGACGCCGGTGCGTTCGCCGCGCTGGTCGAGGTTGCGCAGAAGGCTCTGCCGAGCGACGTCAACGCGCCCAAGGCTGCGTGATCGCTGCGCTGGCTCTGGCCGGCGTCACTGTGTGGACCCGTGGGTTTCTGCCTGCGGGTCCATTGCGTTGAGTGGTGCGGGTTTGTTCGGCACCGCCGTTGGCCGCCGTCGTGGTTGATCGCCGTTGCGGCGGAGAAGACTTCGCGGCGGAGCATTGGTACGGAAAGTGAGTTGGATGTCTCCCGTCAGCCCTGACCTGATCTCTCCCCGTTCTCCCCGCGTCTCCGCCGCTCGGCGGCTGGCCAAGCGGAATTTTCGGGGGAAGGAGCGGCTGTTTCTCGCTGAGGGGCCGCAGGCCGTGCGGGAGGCCGCCGGGTTCGGGGACACGCTCGTCGAGTTGTTCGCCACCGTGGAAGCCGCGGAGCGGTACGCCGACATCGTCGGTGAGGCGCGCGATGTCGGCGCCCGGGTGCATCTCGCCGATGAGCAGGTCATCGCCGACATCTCAACCACCGTCACCCCGCAGGGGCTTGTCGGGATCTGTCGGTTCCTCGACACTCCCTTCGACGAAATCCTCGCCGCGCGGCCCAAGTTGGTCGCCGTGCTCGCCAACGTGCGGGATCCCGGGAACGCGGGGACCGTCCTGCGGTGCGCCGATGCCGCCGGGGCCGAGGCCGTCGTACTGACCGATGCTTCTGTGGATCTCTACAACCCGAAGGCTGTTCGGGCTTCCGTCGGGTCTCTCTTTCATCTGCCCGTCGCCGTCGGCGTTCCCGTCGAGGAGGCCGTGGCAGGGCTGAAGGGGATCGGGGTGCGGATCCTCGCGGCCGACGGGGCCGGGACCGACGACCTCGACGACGAGCTGGACCAGGGGACCATGGGCGGGCCGACCGCGTGGGTGTTCGGGAACGAGGCGTGGGGGCTTCCGGAGGAGACCCGCGCGCTCGCGGACGCCGTGGTGCGCGTTCCGATCCACGGGAAGGCCGAGAGCCTGAACCTCGCCACCGCCGCCGCCGTATGTCTCTATGCGTCGGCCCGTGCACAGCGCGCCTCCGGAGGGTGCCGCTCCGTCACCGAGAGCTAGTAGGGTGACCAGCTCGGGAGCCACCTGCGCCGGTCGAAAGGCGGGATACGGGGATATGAGCGTCGGCACGAGCAGGGCGCGGGGAGCACGTGACGTGCGGCCCGGACCCGTGCCCCCGCACGGCGACCCCGCAGGGCTCGGCATCGATCCCGACGATCTGCCCGACGGACTCGTCGTCGCCGACGAGCACGGCCAGGTCATCTGCTTCAACGCGGCGGCCGAGCGCATCACCGCGGTCCGCGCCGCGGACGCCCTGGGCCGGCGGCTGGAGAAGGCCCTCCCGTTAGAGGACCTGGAAGGCCGCCGCTGGTGGCAGCTGACCGACCCCTACGGCGGCCTCGCCACCCGGGTCCGCCAGCCCGAGCGCAACCTCCTGCTGCCCGGCGGACGAGAGGTCCTGGTCTCCGCGCGCTATGTGCGCGACGAACCCACCGGACCCGTCCAGCGCTTCGTCGTCTCCCTGCGGGACACCGAGGCCCGCCGCCGCACCGAGCGCAGCCACGCCGAGCTGATCGCCACCGTCGCCCACGAACTGCGTTCCCCGCTCACCTCCGTCAAGGGCTTCACCGCCACCCTGCTGGCCAAGTGGGAGAGGTTCACCGACGACCAGAAGCGGCTGATGCTGGAGACCGTCGACGCCGACGCCGACCGCGTCACCCGGCTCATCGCCGAGCTGCTCGACATCTCCCGCATCGACAGCGGCCGCCTGGAGGTGCGCCGCCAGCCCGTCGACATGGGGGCCGCCGTCGGCCGGCACATCCAGGCGTACGTCGCCGCAGGTCAGCCCGCCGACAAGTTCCTGCTGCGGATCGAGCAGCCGCTGCCCGCCCTGTGGGCCGACCCGGACAAGGTCGACCAGGTGCTCAGCAACCTGCTGGAAAATGCCGTGCGCCACGGCGAGGGAACCGTCACCATCGACATCACGCCCTCGGCGTCCCCGCGCGAGCGGGAGGACGCCGCCGGCACGTCGGTCACCGTGGGCGACGAGGGCACCGGCATCCCGGAGGAGTCCATGAACCGCGTCTTCACCCGCTTCTGGCGGGGCAGCAAGCGCGGCGGCACGGGCCTCGGGCTCTACATCGTCAAGGGCATCGTCGAGGCCCACGGCGGCGCCATCACGGTCGGCCGCGCCCCTGGTGGCGGCGCCGAGTTCCGATTTACGTTGCCCGTGGGCACCCCGGCGTATCTCCAGTAGCCGCCGACGAGGCCCCACGGGCGCGGTCACCTGTCTCACCCCCGTTAGACTCGGCCTTTGGCACCTTTGCGTCCCCGTTTCAGGTCTCATCAGGTCTCAGGGACGACGCGTCCCCCCGAGTCGGGACGGGGACCATCCGCCAGCCAACCGGAAGCACGGGAAGAGATGTCGGCACCGAATAAGTCGTACGACCCTGTAGAGGTCGAGGCCTTGAAACCGGAAGAGATCGAGCGCATGCGGGACGAGGCGCTCGCCGCCTTCGCCGCCGCCGGTGACCTCGACGCGCTCCAGGAGGCCAAGGTCGCCCACACCGGCGGCACCTCCCCGCTCGCCCTCGCCAACCGCGAGATCGGCGCGCTGCCCCCGCACGCCAAGGCCGCCGCCGGCAAGCTGGTCGGCCAGGCCCGGGGCGCGGTGAACAAGGCGCTCGCCGCCCGCCAGACCGAGCTGGAGGCCGAGCGCGACGCGCGCGTGCTGGTCGAGGAGGCGGTGGACGTCACGCTGCCCTACGACCGCGTGCCGGCCGGCGCCCGCCACCCGCTGACCACCCTCTCGGAGCGCATCGAGGACGTCTTCGTGGCCATGGGCTACGAGGTCGCCGAGGGCCCCGAGGTCGAGGCCGAGTGGTTCAACTTCGACGCCCTCAACATCGGTCCGGACCACCCGGCCCGCGGCGAGGCCGACACCTTCTTCGTCCAGGGCCCTGACGGTGGCACCGAGTCCGGTGTCGTGCTGCGCACCCACACCTCGCCCGTCCAGATCCGCTCGCTGCTCGAGCGCGAGCTGCCGGTCTACGTGATCTGCCCCGGCCGCGTGTACCGCACCGACGAGCTGGACGCCACCCACACCCCGGTCTTCCACCAGGTCGAGCTGCTCGCCATCGACGAGGGCCTCACCATGGCCGACCTCAAGGGCACCCTCGACCACATGGTCCAGTCCCTGTTCGGCGCGGGCATGAAGACCCGGCTGCGGCCGAACTTCTTCCCGTTCACCGAGCCGTCGGCCGAGATGGACATGCTCTGCTACGTCTGCAAGGGCGAGTCCGTCGGCAACCCCGACCGCCCCTGCCGCACCTGCTCCTCCGAGGGCTGGATCGAGCTGGGCGGCTGCGGCATGGTCAACCCCAAGGTGCTGACCGCCTGCGGTGTGGACCCCGAGAAGTACAGCGGATTCGCCTTCGGGTTCGGCATCGAACGGATGCTGATGTTCCGCCACAACGTCGAAGACATGCGAGACATGGTCGAGGGTGACGTCCGGTTCACCCGGCCGTTCGGGATGGAGATCTGATGCGGGTCCCGCTTTCCTGGCTGCGGGAGTACGTCGACCTGCCGGCGACCGAAACCGGCCGTGACGTCCAGGCCAAGCTCATCTCGGCGGGCCTGGAGGTCGAGACCGTCGAGCACCTCGGCGCCGACCTCAAGGGTCCCCTCGTCGTCGGCCGGGTGCTGACGATCGAGGAGCTGGAGGGCTTCAAGAAGCCGATCCGGTTCTGCACGGTCGACGTCGGCACCGCCAACGGCACCGGTGAGCCGCAGGAGATCGTCTGCGGCGCCCGGAACTTCGCCGTCGGCGACAAGGTCGTCGTGGTCCTGCCGGGCGCCGTGCTGCCCGGCGGCTTCGCGATCGCCGCCCGCAAGACCTACGGCAAGACGTCCCACGGCATGATCTGCTCCAGCGACGAGCTGGGCATGGGCGACGACGGCACCCACGGCATCATCGTGCTGCCGCCGGAGACCGAGGTCGGCAAGGACGCCATCGAGTTGCTCGAACTGGTCGACGAGGTCCTGGACATCGCCGTCACCGCCAACCGCGGCGACTGCCTCTCCATCCGCGGCGTGGCCCGCGAGACCGCCGTCGCGTACGGCCTGCCGCTGCGCGACCCGGCGCTGCTCGACGTGCCCGGCCCGAACGCCTTCGGCTACCCGGTGAAGGTCGCCGACCCGGTCGGCTGCGACCGCTTCACCGCCCGCACGGTCACCGGGCTCAGCCCGGAGGCCCGCTCGCCGATCTGGCTCCAGCGACGGGTGCAGAAGGTCGGCATGCGCCCGATCTCGCTCGCCGTCGACGTCACCAACTACGTGATGATGGAGCTCGGCCAGCCGCTGCACGCCTACGACCGCGGACTGGTCCACGGCACCATCGGGGTCCGCCGGGCCGAGCAGGGCGAGAAGCTCGTCACCCTCGACGGCGTCGCGCGCACGCTGCACGCCGAGGACCTGGTCATCACCGACGACCGCGGACCCATCGGGCTCGCGGGCGTCATGGGCGGCGCCAACACCGAGATCGCCGACCACGAGGACACCGAGAACGCGACGAGCGACGTCGTGATCGAGGCCGCGCACTTCGACGCGGTGTCGATCGCCCGCACCGCCCGCCGCCACAAGCTGTCCTCCGAGGCGTCCCGGCGCTTCGAGCGGGGCGTCGACCCGCAGGCCGCGGCCGCCGCCGCGCAGCGCACCGTCGACCTGCTCGTGCTGCTCGCCGGCGGCACCGCCGAGGCCGGCGTTACCGAGATCAGCGCGCCGTCCGCGCCGCACACCATTGCCGTCCCGGCCGACCACCCGGACAAGGTCGCGGGCGTCGACTACGGCCGCGAGACCGTCGTGCGCCGGCTCCAGCAGATCGGCTGCGACGTGTACGGGCAGGACGAGCTGATCGTCACCGTGCCGTCCTGGCGGCCCGACCTGATGGCGATCAACGACCTGGCCGAAGAGGTCATCCGCCTGGAGGGCTACGAGAACCTGCCCTCCACGTTGCCCCGGCCCCCGGCCGGGCGTGGCCTGACCCGCCGGCAGCGACTGCACCGCCGGGTCGGCCGGGTGCTCGCCGGTGCCGGATACGTCGAGGCGCCGAACTACCCGTTCGTCGGCGAGCAGGTCTTCGACCAGCTCCTGCTGGCGGCCGACGACCCGGCCCGCCGTGTCGTCAAGCTGACCAACCCGCTCAACGACGAGGAGCCCGCGCTGCGTACGTCGCTGCTGCCGGGCCTGCTCGGCGCGCTGCGGCGCAACGACGGCCGGGGCGCGCACGACCTCGCGCTGTTCGAGACCGGACTGGTCTTCCACCCGGCCGAGGAGCAGCGCACCGCCGTGTCCCTGCCCGTCGACCGGCGTCCCACCGACGAGGAGATCGCCGAACTGGACGCGGCGCTGCCCGAGCAGCCGCGCCATGTAGCCGTCGTCCTCGCGGGCGCCCGCGAGCAGGCCGGCTGGTGGGGCAAGGGCCGGCCGGCCGACTGGGCCGACGCGGTCGAGGCGGCCCGCGCGGTCGCCCGTGAGACCGGCGCCGAACTCGTCGTCCGCCAGGGCCAGTACGGTCCCTGGCACCCCGGCCGCACCGCCGAACTCGTGGTCGTCACCGACGGCGTCGAGCAAGTCGTCGGCCACGCGGGCGAGTTGCACCCGCGCGTGATCAAGGCGCTGAGCCTGCCCGCGCGCACCAGCGCGATGGAGCTGAACCTGGACGCGCTCGCGGCGGTCGGCGACGACACCCCGCAGGCGCCCCGGATCTCCTCCTTCCCGGTCGCCACGCAGGACGTCGCGCTCGTCGTCGCCCGCGAGGTACCGACGGCCCAGGTCGAGGCCGCGCTGCGCGAGGGCGCGGGTGAACTCCTCGAATCCATCCGGCTGTTCGACGTCTACGAGAACGACGAGCAGCTCGGTGCGGGCAACAAGTCGCTGGCGTACGCGCTGCGGTTCCGCGCGTCCGACCGGACGCTGACCGTGGACGAGGCCTCGGCGGCCCGGGACGCGGCGGTCGCCCTCGCAGGCGAGCGGGCGGGAGCGGTACTGCGCGGCTGAGGCCCGTACCGGCGACTGTGCCGGTGGCCGCAACAGCGGTTGTGGCGATGGCTGTTCGGCTCATGGCCCTGGTCATGGCCTGAACGGCCACCGTCGGTCACGTCACTCATATGGGTGACAATTCCGGGCGATCTGGTCCTCCCGGGCCATGTGGTCGACAGAATCGGACCGGCCTTTCGGGGCCGGTCCGATCTGCGCTGTCAGGGCCTAAATGGGGGGCCATCGGCATGATCCGCATCAAGGCTGGGGTGTCCCGCCGGGCCGTCCGCGAGGAGGAGCCGAGGCCATTTCGCCGGGTTCTCGCGCTGGGGCTGCCCACGGTCTGGGGCGCCATGGCGATCACGTACAAACTGGCCTGTCCGCTCGCCCAGCAGAACGGGATCGGGGCGCGGATCGTCACCAGCGCGGTCTTCTTCGCCGTCGGCACCGGGCTGATGGTCCACGTCCGGCAGGCGCTGATGCGTGAGCTCAGGGCCGTCCGCCGGGTCGCCGGCGCCGCCCAGAGCGCCCTGCTGCGACCGCTGCCCCCGCGCGTCGACGGCCTGAACGTCGCGGCCGCCCAACTCGCCACGGACCGCGCCGCGGTGGTCGGCGGCGACCTGTACGAGGTCATCGCCACCGAGCACGGTGTACGTGTGGTCATGGGCGATGTACGGGGTCACGGCATCGGCGCGATCAGCACCGTCGCCGCCGTCCTCGGCTCGTTCCGCGAGGTCGTCCACGACGAGCCCGAACTCGGCTGCGTCCTGCGGAAGTTGGACCGGGCTCTCGCCCGTCACCTGCGCGAACGGGCCCGTGCCGAGCACCCCTCCGCCGGCCCCGAACCGGACAACCCGGTCGCCGAGGAGTTCGTCACCGTCCTCCTCCTGGAGATCCGCCCCGACGGCGAGATCTGGGCCCTCAACTGCGGCCACCCCTGGCCGTACCTCCTCAGCGGTCCCCGAGTCGAAGCCCTGACCTGTGTGGACCCCCTCCCACCCCTCGGCCCCTTCCCCCTCCCACCGGAACTCCCGGTCCTCCACTGCGGCCCCCTGCTCCTGGACGAAACCCTGTTCCTCTACACAGACGGAGCCGAGGACGCGAGAAACGCCCGGGGCCACTTCTTCCCCTTGGAGGGGGTACTGACCGATGCCCTCCACGAAATCCCACTGGCAGCACCCCAGTTGCTCCTGGGTGCCGTCTTCACGTCCCTGCTACGTCATACAGCGGGCGCTCCTACGGATGATGTTGCATTACTGGCGCTTCGCAACGAACGGCAACGCCTACGCCCTCAAGGGGCGCGGGGAACTGCGCGACCGGCCACGACCTACCCGCACTCGACAACGCACCTCCGAGCCCCCGGCGTCTAGTCGCCCCAGCAGGGTCGCCGCACTGTGTGAGGGGGAGCCGGCGACCCCGCAGGCCTCTGGCGAGGCAGTTCAGTCAACCGGCACGAAACTCTCCGCGACAGCGCACACACGCTACGGATCCGAGCACTCCATTCGCACCCCGTGTGAACGGCCCCGCACTACTCTGTCCGCACCGAGGCACCCGGGGGGCATCCATGCAGCCCAACACTCTGCTAGACGCGATCCTCGACGAGGCGGGCATCTCGCACGCCGGCCTCGCCGCCCACGTGAACCAGGCGGGCCGCACCCGCGGACTCGCGTTGCGCTACGAACACACCGCCGTGGCACGGTGGTTGAAGGGCCAACGCCCCCGCGGCCAGGTCCCCGACCTGATCTGCGAAGTGCTCGCGCAGCGCCTGCACCGGCCGGTGACCCTCGACGACATCGGCCTCGGCGTCCCCGGCGAACCGTCGACCCCGCACGGCACCTCCCTCTCCGGCTTCGTCGAGCGGGCCACCGCCCTGTGGCGCTCCGACGAGCAGCAGCGCCCGCACATACTGGGCGCCCCCGCCGTCACCGGCACGCCCGCCGTGATGCCCGTATGGGAGTGGGAGAACCCGCCCGAGGACACGGACGTCTCCCGCGGCGGCCGGCACCGCGTCACCGCCGGCGACCTCGACATGCTGCGCGCCGCCCGCACCCACTACGAGCAGATGTACCGCAAGGCCGGCGGCATCGCGACCCGCACCCGGATCGTCGGCTTCCTCAACGCCGAGGCCGCTCCGCTGCTGCGCGGCAGCTACACCGACGCGATGGGCCGCCAACTGCACCGTGCCACCGGCGGGTTGGTGGCGATCGCCGGCATCTGCGCGTACGACTCCGACGCGCACGGCCTGGCCCAGCGCTACTTCCACCAGGCGCTGCGGCTCGCGAAGGCCAGTGGTGATCAGGGACTTGGCGCCTATGTCATCGCGCTGCTGGTCAACCAGGCGCTGTTCATGCGGGAGTACCGCCAGGCCGTCGCCTTCGCCGAGGCCGCGCTGCGGGCCGCTGGCAAGCACATCACCCCGGCGCTCGCCTCCGACCTGTACGCGATGCAGGCCAAGGCGTACGCGCACCTGGGCGACGGCACGAGCGCCCTGTCCTGCATCCGGCGTGCCGAGAAGGCCGCCGAACGCATCCGGCGCGGGTACGAGCCCGACGAGACGGGCTATGTCCAGCCGGGCCTGGTCAACGTCCAGGTGGCGGAGGCCCTGCTCAGCCTCGGTGAACTCGTGGCCGCGAGCGAGCACGCGGAGGCCGCCGTCGGTGAGCCGGCGCACGACCGCGGCCGGGTGCACCGGCTCGCCATGCTGAGCACGATCGAACTGCGCCAGGGAAACGCCGAGAAGGCCGTGGCCGCGGCCGTGCAGATGGCCGAACAGGCCCGGGGAATGGAGTCCCAGCGCCTGCGCGACAGACTCCGCGCGGTGCGCGAACACCTGGTGCGCAGCGGCGGTTCGGGCACCGCCGAGGCCGCCGAACTCATCGACGGGGCACTGCGCGTACCGCTCTAGACCCGGCCCATGATCACTAACACGTCTTCGTTCCTGCTGCGATATTGCCACTTACTCGACGGAAGGTGGCAGAACCGTGCAGTGGACGAAACAGAACGAACAAACTGTGTACTCAAATCGCTGGTTCAGCGTCAACCTCGCAGATGTCGAACTGCCCGACGGCCGGCATCTCGATCACTTCCTGATCAAGTTGCGGCCGGTGGCCGTGGCCACGGTCGTCAACGAGGCCAATGAGGTCCTCCTGCTCTGGCGGCACCGCTTCATCACCGACAGCTGGGGGTGGGAACTCGCGGCGGGCGTCGTCGAGGACGGCGAGGACCTCGCGTACGCGGCCGCCAGGGAACTGGAGGAGGAGACCGGCTGGCGACCGGGACCCCTGCACCACCTCATGACCGTGGAGCCCTCCAACGGGCTCACCGACGCCCGGCACCACATCTACTGGTCCGACGAGGGCGAGTACATCGGGCACCCCGTGGACGACTTCGAGTCCGACCGCCGGGAGTGGGTCCCGCTCAAGCTCGTTCCCGACATGGTCGCCCGTGGGGAGGTCCCGGCCGCCAACATGGCGGCCGCGTTACTGCTGTTGCACCATCTCAGGCTCGGCCAGGACACTCTGCGCTGAACCCCGCACCCGGTCCTGGCCGTTCAACGTCCCAGGGCCTGCCAGATCGTCACGACGAGCGCGCCCACCGCCGTCAGCGCCGCCACCGCGGGCAGCGGCCAGCGGGAGTGTTCGAGGGCGACGATCCTGGCACTCAGGTCGTCCATCTCCTTGTCGGTCTCCTCCGTACGATGAGTGAGCAGCGCCAACCCGCCCTCGACGCGCGCGTAGGCGACGTCGAGGCGGCGGCGTAACTCTGCGAGTTCTCCATGGACCACGGGATGCTCGGGGTCGGCGGTCACGAGTCCGCTCCTTTCCGTAGTCGGCACATCCCTTGCATGCGCATGAAGAGTCAACTCGCCTGGTGGGCGCGAGGGGAGCGTGTGCGCGCGGCATATGCGAGCCCGGCGCGCACACGGTGTGTGAATGACGTGGGCCCGGCACCACCCAGGTGCCGGGCCCATCGAAATCGCTCTTCGTAGTCGATCGCCGGTGCGGTCGACCGCTCTTCCTCGTCAGGCGTAGGCGTAGAACCCCGAGCCCGACTTCCGGCCGAGCCGGCCCGCGTCCACCATGCGCTGGAGCAGCGGGGGAGCGGCGTACAGCGGCTCCTTGTACTCGTCGTACATCGACGAGGCGACCGAGGCCACGGTGTCCAGGCCGATCAGGTCGGACAGCTTCAGCGGGCCCATCGGGTGGGCGCAGCCCAGCTCCATGCCGTTGTCGATGTCCTCGCGGCTGGCGATACCCGACTCGAACATCCGGATCGCGGACAGGAGATAGGGGATCAGCAGCGCGTTGACGACGAAGCCGGAGCGGTCCTGGGCGCGGATCGCGTGCTTGCCCAGCACCTTCTCGGCGAAGGCCTGGGCCCGGGCGAGCGTGCCCTCGGAGGTGGTGAGCGCCGGGATCAGCTCGACGAGCTGCTGCACCGGGGCCGGGTTGAAGAAGTGGATGCCGATGACCTGGTCCGGGCGCGAGGTGGCGACCGCGAGCTTCACCAGCGGGATCGAGGAGGTGTTGGAGGCCAGGATCGCGTCCGGGCGGGTCACCACCTGGTCGAGCACCTGGAAGATCTCCGTCTTCACCTGCTCGCTCTCCACGACGGCCTCGATCACCAGATCGCGGTCGGCGAACTCGCCGAGGTCCGTGGTGAAGCTCAGCCGCGCCTGGGTCTCCGCCAGCTCGTCCGCGCTGATCTTGCCGCGCTCGGCCGCCTTGGTCAGGGAGTTGAACAGCCGGGTCCGGCCGATCTCCAGAGCCTCGCCGGTGGTCTCGGCGACCTTCACGTCGAGTCCGGCCCGGGCGCACACCTCGGCGATGCCCGCGCCCATCTGACCGCAGCCCACGACTCCGACGCTCGCGATGTCTCCCGCCGGGATGTCCGTCACATCGTCCCCTTCGCTGATCTCCGCGTGCGGCAGGGCGCCTTTGGTTCGGTGCCCTGCTCCGATCGTGCACGTTACCCGTAAGTATCGATGATCGATCGCGCGGGGACGTGCATCCTGGGCGGCGGAGACGATCCGTGACCGCGCGGATCCGCTGGGTATGGGGGTGTTGTGAAGATGGGCCGACTGTCTCGCCGGACGTTCGCACTGGCCGCGCTGGCGACCCTGGCGTCGGCGCCGGACGCGAGCGCCGTACCGAACGTCCGCCACCGGCGGTGGGTGGACCCCGAACTGCGGGGCGTGTGGGTGGCGACCGTGGCCAACCGGGACTGGCCCTCCCGCCCCGGCATGACCGCCGTCGAGCAGCGCACGGAACTGATCGCCCAGCTCGACCTCGCGGTGCGCAACCGCCTCAACGCCGTGATCTTCCAGGTCCGTCCGACAGCCGACGCGATGTGGCCCTCGCCGTACGAGCCCTGGTCGCAGTACCTCACCGGGACCCAGGGCAAGGACCCCGGCTGGGATCCGCTGGGGACCGCGGTCGAGGAGGCGCACGCCCGCGGTCTGCAACTGCACGCCTGGTTCAACCCGTACCGCATCGCCAACCACACCGACCCCACCAGGCTGGTCGCCTCCCATCCCGCGCGCCGGCACCCGGACTGGGTCGTCGTCTACGGCGGCAAGCTCTACTACAACCCGGGGCTGCCGCAGGTCCGCGCCTTCGTGCAGGACGCGATGCTCGACGCGGTCGCCAAGTACCCGGTCGACGCGGTGCACTTCGACGACTACTTCTACCCGTACCCGGTGGCGGGCCAGACCTTCGACGACGACGCGGCCTACGACCGGTACGGCGCCGCCTTCCCGAACCGGGCCGCCTGGCGGCGCGACAACATCGACAAGCTGGTGCGCGAGACGGCGGCCCGCATCAAGAGGACGCGGCCGGGCACCCAGTTCGGCATCAGCCCGTTCGGCGTGTGGCGCAACCTCGCCACCGACCCGCTCGGCTCGGACACGCGGGCGGGGGTGCAGACGTACGACGATCTCCACGCGGACACCCGCAAGTGGGTGCGGAAGAACTGGATCGACTACATCTGCCCGCAGCTGTACTGGAACATCGGCTTCGCCGCCGCCGACTACGCCAAGCTCGTGCCCTGGTGGGCGGACGTGGCGAAGGGCAGCGGGACGCGCCTCTATCTCGGCGAGGCGCTGTACAAGGCCGGCGACCCGGCGCAGCCCGCGGCCTGGCAGGACCCGGCCGAACTGTCCCGGCACCTCACCCTGGCCGACCGCCGCAAGGAGGTCGAAGGGCATGTGTACTTCGCCGCCAAGGACGTGGCGGCGGACCGGATCGGGGCGATGGTACGCGTGGTCGCCGACCACTACCAGCAGCGGGCGAGGGCCCCGCGCTGAGTCACTGAGCAACAGGGGAAGGGCGCGCCCTGGGCTACTGCAACATCTCCTTGTGCCGGATCTCCGTGTCGGGGCCGGGCGAGCACACGCCCTCGTGGCCGTCCTCGAAGCGGACGCGGTAGGGCGGGTTGCCCTCCGCACCGAGCACCTCGACGATCTCGCCGATCCTGTCGTGTTGGCCGACCACCCTGCCGTGCTGGACAAGCCGGTCACCGATGGTTGCACGCATCTGTCGGGTCTCCTCACCACGTGTGGGAGCAGCGGTCCGGGGCTTCGAGTCTACGGCGCGGGGCTCCCGTCGGTACCTGCCCGTACGGGTCCGTCAGCCCCGGGACCGCTGGGTGACGGCGATGCAGACGAGCACCGCCGCGGCCGTCACGGGGGCGGCCACCGGGAGGTGTTCGCCCAGCAGCAGCACCGACCACACCAGCGTCAACAGCGGCTGGGCCAGCTGGAGTTGGCTGGCCTTGGGGATGCCGATCGCGGCCATGCCCCGGTACCAGACGACCAGGCCGAGGAACTGCGAGCCCGCGGCCACCCACAGCAGTCCGGCCACGCCGTGCGCGGTGAGGTGCACCGGCTCGAACGACAGCGCGACGATCGCGCCCGGCACGGTGAGCGGCAGACACAACACCAGCGCCCAGCCGATGACCTGCCAGCCGGGCATGACCCGGGCCAGCCGCCCGCCCTCGGTGTAGCCGGCCGCGCAGACCAGGAGCGCGCCGAAGAGGTACAGGTCGGCGCTGCTCAGCGCACCGCCGCTCTGCTGCACGGTGAAGGCGAGCACCGCGGCTGCGCCCGCGAGGGCCGCCGTCCAGAAGGTGCGGGAGGGGCGGGTGCCCATGCGCAGGGCGGAGAACAGCGCGGTGGTGAGCGGGAGCAGGCCCACGACGACGGCCGCGTGCGCGGTGGTCGAGGTCTGCAGAGCGAGCGTGGTCAGCAGCGGGAAGCCGATGACGACACCGGCGGCCACGATGGCCAGGCCCGCCCAGTGCCGGCGCTCCGGCGCCCGGACCCGCAGCGCCAGCAGACAGCCGCCCGCGATGAGTGCCGCGAGCACACTGCGCACCGCGACCAGCGCCCAGGGGCCGAAGCTCTCCAGGCCCCAGGCGGTGGCGGGGAAGGTCAGGGAGAAGGAGACGACGCCGAGGGCGGCCAGGAGGGTGCCGGCGGTGGTCGACTCGGCGGCCGTCTCGGTGCTCTGGGGGCCGCTGACCGTTATCCGTTTGGATGCGGTAGCGCTACTCTGTGCTCTCATGCAAGAGCGTAGCAGTGTCGGTGAACTGGCGAATCAGCTGCGGCAGGAGCTCGACCGCTACTCGCCGGGTGGAAAGCTCCCGTCGAGCCGCAGCCTCGTCGAGCGGTTCCGGGTCAGCCCGGTGACGGTCTCGCGGGCCCTGGCCCAGCTGGCCGCCGAGGGTCTGGTGGTCACCCGGCCGGGAGCCGGTGCCTTCCGGGCCCGGACGCGGGCCGCGACCGCCCCCGCCGGGGACACGTCCTGGCAGGAGGTGGTGCTGAGCGCCGACAGCGCCGCCGACCACGTACCGCGCACGGTGGACGCGTCCGGCGTCCTGGCCACGCTCGCCGCGCCACCGCCCGGGGTCGTCGAGTTCACCGGCGGCTATCTGCATCCCTCCCTCCAGCCGGAGCGCGCGATGGCCGCCGCGCTGTCCCGGGCCGGCCGTCGCCCCGGCGCGTGGGGGCGGCCTCCGGTGGAGGGGCTGCCGGAGCTGCGGGAGTGGTTCGCTCGCGATATCGGCGGCGCGGTCAGCGCGGCCGAGGTGCTCGTCACGTCCGGCGGCCAGTCCGCGCTGACCACGGCTCTGCGTGCGCTCGCTCCGCCGGGCGCGCCCGTCCTGGTCGAATCACCCACCTACCCGGGCATGTTGGCGATCGCCCGGGCGGCGGGTCTGCGCCCGGTCCCCGTCCCGGTCGACGCGGACGGCGTCCGCCCGGAGCTGCTCGCCGACGCCTTCCGGGCCACCGGCGCGCGGGTGTTCGTCTGCCAGCCGCTGTTCCAGAACCCGACGGGCGCGGTCCTCGCTCCCGAACGCCGGCCCGAAGTGCTGCGGATCGCCCGCGAGTCCGGCGCGTTCGTCGTGGAGGACGACTTCGTACGACGGCTGGTGCACGAGGACGCGGGGCCGCTGCCGAGCCCGCTCGCCGCGGCCGATCCCGACGGTGTCGTCGTCCACGTCGGCTCCCTCACCAAGGCGACCTCGCCGAGCTTCCGGGTGAGCGCGCTGGCCGCGCGGGGTCCGGTCCTGGAACGGCTGCGCGCCATCCAGATCGTCGACACCTTCTTCGTCCCCCGCCCGCTCCAGGAGGCGGCTCTGGAACTCGTCGGCTCGCCCGCCTGGCCGCGTCATCTGCGGGCGATCTCGGGGGAGTTGAAGACCCGCCGCGACACGATGACCGCGGCCCTCCACCTCGACCTCCCCGAACTGGCCCTCCCACACATCCCGTCGGGCGGCTACCACCTCTGGCTCCGCCTTCCTGACGGCACGGACGAGTTGGCCTTCACCTCGGCGGCCCTGCGGGCGGGCGTGGCCATCACCCCCGGTCGCCCGTACTTCAGCGCGGAGCCTCCGGCGGCGTACGTCCGGTTGAGCTTTGCCGCGGTGGCTGGGGTGGGGGAGATCGTGGAGGGGGTACGGCGGTTGCGGGCGGCGTGGGTGGAGGTCGAGCAGGGCAACGGGTCCTAGGCGCGGGGGACTTGTGCCAGGCCGCAGAGGAAGCGGGCGGAGTCGAAGAGGTCCGGTGTGAGGCGGATGCCCGTGAGGCGGTGGGCGAGAGCGAAGGACGCCTCAGTGTGTCCGCTGTAGTCGCGGTCGTCGTCATCGCTCAAGTCGAAGCCCGACTCGCGCATTTCCACGAGGAGTTCGTCCGGACGGCTCCCGTAGCGGGTCTGCGCGAACATCGGCTGGAAGTGCAGACGGATGTCCTCGTCGTCGAACCAGTAGAAGTGGTCCACCGCGTTGACGTTGCAGTAGTGGGAGACCACCGTGCGCCCGCGCGAAATGGGCCGCATCACCTCGGGCCTGACCCCGAGATATCCGTTGTGCTCGATCATCAGGGACCAGTCTCCGACGGCCGCGACCCCGACGAACTGCCCGTCCTGGCCGATTGCCGCGTACGACGGATCGCCCAGCTCGGCGACTCCCGTGATCCGCATCTCGGGCTCGGCGCCGAGCCGCGCCAGCAACTCCTCCGGAGTGAGGTCTCGGACCAGCGTGGCGCAGTAGGCCACCATCAGGTACGGGTACCGCTCGTTGAGCCACGCGTAGTCCGCGGTCGTCGTCCAGGAGGTCATGCGGGGAGCATGCCAGCCGCCACTGACAACGCCCGTCCGCCCATCGAAACCCGCTCGACAACCCACCCCCGGCCTGCGAATCTCCCGCCATGACTGACACCCCTGGCCTCCCCGACGGCTACGAGATCTCCACCGACCGCGACCGTCTCGACGCCGACCGCGTGCACCGCTGGCTGTCCACCGACGCGTACTGGGCCCTCGGCCGGCCGCGTGAGAAGCAGGACCGGGCGATCGAGGGATCGCTGAACTTCGGTGTGTACGAGGCGGCTTCGGGGGAGCAGGTGGCGTACGCCCGGGTCCTCACCGACCGCGCGACCTTCGCCTGGCTGTGCGACGTGTACGTCGACCCCTCGGTGCGCGGCAAGAGCATCGGTACCGCGCTGGTCGCCGCCGTCCGCGACCACCTCCAGCCGTACGGCCTGCGCCGCATCCTGCTCGCCACGGCGGACGCCCACGGGGTCTACGAGAAGGTCGGCTTCCAGGCCCTGCCCCACCCCGAGCGCTGGATGGCGCTGCTGCTCCAGCCGGAGGTTTGAGGCGATTGTCCGCCAGGTCCACACCGTGAAGTGAGGCCTCGCGTACTTTGGGTAACTCCCGGCCGACACCCCTTGACCTGCGTACTTTCCAGACTGACGATCACGGCATGCAACTTCGGGTCACGTTCGTCGCCGCGGCGCGCAGCTCCCCGCTGCTCGCCGAACGCTTCGAGGACGACCGACCGCTCGACCAGGCCGGATGGGGCGAGGTACAGCGCGCCGCCCATGACCTGGTGCCGCTCTCGGTCGCCGAACTGCGCTACTGCTCGCCCACTCCCCGCAGTCGTTCCACCGGCGAGGGCCTCGGCTACGCCCCGCTCGTCCAACTCGCGCTGCGGGACTGCGACATGGGCCGCTGGCGGGGGCTGACGCTGGGCGAGGCGATGGCCCGGGAGCCGGCCCTGGTGGACGCCTGGCTCGCCGACCCGCGGTCGACACCGCACGGCGGCGAGTCCCTCCTGGACTTCATCTCCCGCGTCGGCAACTGGCTCGACACCCGGCCCGTCGAGGACCGCGGCCGTATCGTCGCCGTCGCCGAACCGTCCGTCATCCGCGCCGCGTTGGTGTACGTCCTGAAGGCGCCGCCGGCGACGTACTGGAACATCGACGTACGCCCGCTGTCGACGATCACGTTCACGGGCCACGCGGGGCGCTGGAACCTTCGGTTCGACGGGGTGCCGACGCAGCCGTCACAGGCGTAGCCGGCGCGTAGCCCTCACGTGGGAGCGGTCGGCGCTCAGCCCTCGCGCGTGTAGTCCGTGATCAGCACCAGGTCCTTGGCCGGACCGCCCACCCGCCACACCGTCCGCCAGTGGTCCGCGTCCAGGACGGTGAACTCGCCCCGGTAGAGGTCGGCCGCGCACGGATGGTCGGCGATGTACCGCCCGCTGCTCAGGTCCAGTTGGTGAAAGGGCCGCCCGTCGGCGAAGCGCACGTCCGCCGTCCCCGGTGCCGTCCCCGGCAGAAACCTCAACGTCCGCTCGGCAGGCCGCGCCACGTCCTGCCAGGTGAACGTGCCGGACTCCTCGTGCAGCAACCCGCCATCCAACAGCCCGCCATCCAGTAGGCGGCCTTCCGGCAGCCCGCCATCCAGTAGGCCACCTTCCCGCAGTCCGCCCTCCGGCATCGGCCCGAACACGGTGGCCCCCTCGAAGCGCCCCTCGTCCCCGCTCACGAGATCCCGCACCGACCGCTCCACCCGCCACCGCCCGGCCAGATGCGCCAGCACGTCCGGCACGGGCCAGAACTCACCCATCCTCAACGCCTCTTCCGCAGTCGGCGCAGCCAATCCGGGGACTCCAAGGGGTCCTTGCGCCCGGCCTCGGCCCGGATCTCCTGGTACGCCGTGTGACTCGTCGCGCGGAAGGCCTCCTCGTACGCGGCCAGCGCCCCGCCGACACCTCCGCCACCGGAGCCGCGGCGCCGGATCCAGCGTGCCGCCCAGGTGAGGAACCCGAGGACCAGGGCCAGGCAGCCGACGGCGATCAGGTAGGGCCACAGCGCATGCATGCCTTCGACCCTACGTCCCGGCCTTCACGTCTCGAAAGTTCTCGATCCCGGGCCCCATTGACGCGCTCATGCCCCTTCCCTATCTTCCCGTTCGAAGTGTTGACCAACGTCCGATATATCGAACACCTCGAACACCTTCAAGAGCCGCGGAGTATCCATGTCACGCACCGCCCGCACCCGCCTGAGACTCGGTCTGGGTGCCAGTGCCTTCCTGCTGGCCGTCGGTCTGGTCCCGGCCGCTCCCACGCCCGCCCAAGCCGACGACGTCACCGACTACGCGATCACCGTCGACCCCACCGCCAAGGGCGCGAGGATCGACGACACGATGTATGGCGTCTTCTTCGAGGACATCAACCGCGCCGCCGACGGCGGGCTGTACGCCGAACTCGTGCAGAACCGGTCCTTCGAGTACTCCACCGACGACAACAGGACGTACACCCCGCTGACCTCCTGGACGGTCGCCGGTGCCGCGCAGGTGGTGAACGACGACGGGCGGCTCAACGCCCGCAACCGCAACTACCTTTCCCTGGGCGCCGGTTCGTCGGTCACGAACGCGGGCTACAACACCGGCGTCCGCGTCGAGGCGGGCAAGAAGTACGACTTCTCGGTGTGGGCGCGGGCGGAGGCAGGAACCGGCCTGAGTGTTGCCCTCGGCGATGCGGACGGGTCCCTCGCCGACGCCCGGCAGGTGGCCGTCAAGGGCGGCTGGGCCCAGTACAGGGCGACCTTCACCGCCACCCGCACCAGCTCCACCGGCCGTCTCGCCGTCGCCGCCTCCGACGCGGTGGCCCTCGACATGGTGTCCCTCTTCCCGCGCGACACCTACAAGCACGAGCCCAACGGCCTGCGGAAGGACCTCGCCGAGAAGATCGCCGCCCTGCACCCGGGCTTCGTGCGCTTCCCCGGCGGCTGCCTGGTCAACACCGGTTCCATGCAGGACTACAGCGAAGCCTCCGGCTATCAGCGCAAGCGCTCGTACCAGTGGAAGGACACCGTCGGCCCGGTCGAGACGCGGGCCACCAACTCCAACTTCTGGGGCTACAACCAGAGTTACGGCCTCGGCTACTACGAGTACTTCCGCCTCGCCGAGGACATCGGCGCCATGCCGCTGCCCGTCGTGCCGGCGCTGGTGACCGGCTGCGGCCAGAACAAGGCTGTCGACGACGACGCATTGCTCCAGCGGCACATCCAGGACACCCTCGACCTGATCGAGTTCGCCAACGGCCCGGTGACGTCGAAGTGGGGGAAGATCCGCGCCCGGATGGGGCACCCGAAGCCCTTCCACCTCACCCACATCGAGGTCGGCAACGAGGAGAACCTGCCCGTCGAGTTCTTCGCCCGCTTCCAGCGGTTCCGGGAAGCGATCGACGCCAAGTACCCGTACATGACGGTGATCTCCAACTCCGGCCCGGACGACGCCGGTTCGACCTTCGACACCGCCTGGCAGCTCAACCGGGACGCGAACGTCGACATGGTCGACGAGCACTACTACAACAGCCCGCAGTGGTTCCTGCAGAACAACGACCGCTACGACTCCTACAGCCGCACGGGCCCCAAGGTCTTCCTCGGCGAGTACGCCTCTCAGGGCAACGCTTTCAAGAACGGCCTCGCCGAAGCCGCGTACATGACCGGCCTGGAACGCAACGCAGACGTCGTGAAACTCGCCTCCTACGCCCCGCTGTTCGCCAACGAGGACTATGTGCAGTGGCGCCCCGACATGGTGTGGTTCAACAACCACGCCTCCTGGGGCTCGGCCGACTACGAGGTCCAGAAGCTGTTCATGACCAACGTCGGCGACCGGGTCGTCCCCTCCACGGCCACCGGCACGCCCTCGCTCACCGGCCCGATCAGCGGTGCCGTCGGCCTGTCGACGTGGAACACGACCGCCGCGTACGACGATGTGAAGGTCACCGACGCCGACGGCAACACCCTGCTGAGCGACGACTTCTCCGGTGACGCGTCGCAGTGGACCCATACGGGCAGCGGGAGTTGGGCGGTGCAGGACGGTCAGTACGTGCAGACCACCGAGGCCGCCGAGAACACCATGGTGTCGGCCGGTGACCCGAGTTGGCACGACTACGACCTGCGGGTGAAGGCCACCAAGAAGTCCGGCCGGGAGGGCTTCCTGGTCGCCTTCGGCGTCAAGGACACCGGGAACTACTACTGGTGGAACCTGGGCGGCTGGAACAACACCCAGAGCGCGGTCGAACAGGCCGTGGACGGCGGCAAGTCGACGCTGATCTCCAAGGCGGGCAGCATCGAGACCGGCCGCGCCTACGACATCGACATCAAGGTGCGGGGCCGCCAGGTCACCCTCTACCTCGACGGCCAGGAGTGGGGCAGCTTCACCGACGACAAGCCGGCCGAGCCCTTCCGGCAGGTCGTCACCAAGGACCACAGGACCGGCGATCTGATCGTGAAGGTGGTCAACGCCCAGGCGTCGGCGGCCCGTACGGCGATCGACCTGGGCGGGGCGAAGGTCGCCAAGAAGGCCCGGGTGACCACCCTCGCCGCCGCGCCGGACGCGGTGAACACCGAGACGGCCACTCCGGTCGCCCCGGTGACGTCCACCTTCAGCTCGGTCGCCGACACCTTCTCGTATACGTTCCCGGCGAACTCCGTCACCTTCCTGCGGATCAGGCAGAAGTAGCGCTCTCACCGTCCGTGGGCTGCTTGTCGAGCGGCAGCAGCCCACGTTCGGCGAAGACCTTCTTCGCCACGAAGGTCGCGTTCAGGGCCTTCGGGAAGCCGCAGTAGCCGGCCGAGTGCAGCAGCGCCTCGACGATCTCCTCCGGTGTCAGGCCCACGTTGAGGGACGCGTTGATGTGCACTTCCAGCTGGGGCTCGCAGCCGCCCAGCGCGGTGAGCATGCCCAACGTCACCAACTGGCGGTCGCGTGGGGGGAGTCCGGGCCGGGAGTAGATCTCCCCGAAGCCCCAGGCGACGATGTGATGGGCCATGTCCGGGTTGATGTCCTGCAGCGAGTCGATGACCCGCTGCCCCGCGTCCCCGTCGATCGCCCGCAGGATCTCCAGGCCGTGGGCGAAGCGTTCGTCGGGCGTGCGGTGCTGCTCTGCGTCGGTCGTCATGCTCTCGACAGTAGGAGAAAGAACGGCGGGTTCATCACCGAATAATGCAGAGGGAGTTTTTAATTTGCCGAATGTTCACTTCCTCTTCGGTAAGACCGTGACCGCTCCCAGAATTCCCTTCAGCACTTTTCATCGACGGAACAACCGAACGGAAACTCCGACCGTCTAAGTCGGCGAATCAATGACGTGCGGGGGCAACGAAGATGGATCGCTCGACCCTGTCCACAGGCTTTTCCTGTGGCGTGAAACGGACCATCTTTCCGGCCCGGCCCAGACAGCGCGCGGCCCTGCTCGCCGCGCTGGTCACCGTCGCCGTGTTCTGCGCCGCGGACGTCGTCGCGCGCAGTTACCCCTTCGGGCCGAGAACGCGGAGCGTCAACGACCTCGGCAACCAGTACGTCCCCTTCCACGCGCACCTGTGGGACCTGCTGCACGGCCGCGCCGACGGCGGCCTCCTCGTCAACTGGCAGTCCGGCTACGGCGCGAGCTTCCTGCCCGACCTCGGCACCTACCTCAGCAGCCCGTTCGCCCTGCTCGTGGCCGTGTTCCCGCGCGATGAGATCGACCTCGCGGTGTACGTCGTCACGGTGTCGAAGACGGCCGCCGCCGGCGCGGCCATGGCCTGGCTGCTGCTCACCCTGCGCCCCGGCCGCTGGTGGGCGGCGGCGCTGCTCGGTGCCTCGTACGCGCTGTGCGGCTGGAGCTTGGCCGTCGCCTCGTACAACCCGATGTGGCTGGACGGCCTGGTCGCGCTGCCGCTGTTCTGCCTGGTCGGCGAGTGGACGCGGCACCGGAGGCGCCCGCTGCTGGGTGTGGTGATCGTGGCGGTGGGCTGGATCGCCAACTTCTACACCGCGTACATGGCCACGATCGGCGCGGGCCTCGTGCTGCTGCTCCAACTCTGGCTCTCCGGACTGCCGTTGTGGCAGAAGTTCGCCACGGCGGGCCGCGCCGCCGCCACCGTCGCCCTCGGCGTAGGCCTGGCCGCCCCGCTGGTCACGGTCGTGTACTTCGGCACCAAGCACGCCTACCCGGGCCGGGTCGTGCACTTCACACCCGTGGCCACGAAGGACATGCTGGCCCGCCTGCTCCCGACGACGTACAGCTTCGGCACACCCGCCCTCTACGTCGGCACGACCGCGCTGCTGCTCGTCCTCGCCCTGCCCTTCCACCGCAAGGTCCCGCACCGGGTGCGCGGCGGCTGGACGGCACTGGTCGCCGCGGTGGCGCTGTCGCTCCAGTGGGAACCCACCCACCTGGTCTGGCACGCCTTCGCCACCCCACAGGGCAGCGCCTACCGTCAGGCCTTCGTGCTCTGCGCCCTGATGGTGATCGCCGCCTGGCACGCCCTCTCGTACGGCCCACCGGACTGGCGTGCACTTGGCGCGGCGGCCGGACTGCTGGCTGTGATCACGGCGATCGCGAGCCGCAGCGATTTCGTCCGCCCGGTGACATGGCTGGTGCTGGGGCTCGCGGTCGTGGGAGCGGTGGGGGGACTCGCGCTGCTGGGGCGGCTGGACGGGAGGACGGGTGTCGGGGATCGAGGCCTTGGCCGGGCGGGCGAAGTCGCCGGTGCGGAGACCCGAATCCCGGCGGGCGTGCGCCCGGGAGCCGGAGACAGGGGCCCTGCGGACGGGCCGGATCGACCCGACGGGCCCGGCTCTGCCGACGGCCCGGTGCCGGTCGGCGACCGGTCGCCGACCGGCTTCCCGGCCGGCGCCGATGACACCGCTCCCTCGGACGGCCGGATGCGATCGACTGCCGATCGCATCCGAGCCGCCGCCCGACGCCGCGACCTGCTCGCCGACAGATCCCTCCCCTCGCTGCCCGCCCGACGCCGCACCCTCCTCGCCGGCCTCGCCCTCGTCCTGCTCTTCGGTGGTCAGTTCGGTGAGGCCGCCGCCACCTCCGCCGTGGCGAGCAGGCTGCGGCTCGGGTCCATGGACGACTACGCGCCCTGGGGGGACCGTCAGGAGACGCAGGCCTCGCTGATCGCGCGGGCGGACGGGTGGCCCGACTACCGCACCGACCCGGGCCGGGAGCAGACCGTCGGCAACGACGCGCTTCTGGTCGGTGGTCAGGGCGCCCAGTACTACAGCAGCCTCACCGCCGACGTCCTCAGCCGTACGCTCACCGCGCTCGGCGACGGCTGGACCTCCCGGGGCCGCAGCCTCCAGAGCCTCGACAACGCCGTCACCGACGCGATCTTCTCCGTCGGCGCCCGGGTGCACTCCCTGCCCGACCCGCACCAGAACTGGTTCCCGCAGGACGGCTCCGGGCCCACCGTGACCCACGAGGACGTACCGCCGCTGGTGACGGTACGACCGTCCGACGCGTCCTCGCGGGCGGACTTCGGGGCGTCCCCGTACCGCAATCAGGAGTTGGTGCTCGCCGCCCGCGTCTACACCGTCCCCGATGTCACCGTCCGCACGAGCAGCGGAAAGCCGCCGCGTGTCGGAAACGCCGCCCATCCCGGGCTGCTCGTCGACCTTCCCGCCAAGGGCGGCGCCAACAGGCCGACGATCACGGCCAGTTGCCCGGCCGGCAGCCAGGTCTATCTGTGGGCTCCGCACTACGCGGGCACCGCGCAGTTGGGCGACGGGCCGACCGGGCGGTTCCGGTCGGACGCGCTCGGCGCCAAGATCGCGGCGATGCAGCCGCTCGGCACCGCCCCGGCCTCCGGGCGGCTGAAGATCGAACTGACCCCCAGCCGGCCGAGCCGTGTCCCCGAAGGTGCCGTCGGCTGCCTGGACACCGCCCGGCTGCACACCGCCGTGGAGCACCTCAAGGCCACCGGCGCCACGAAGGTGAGCGTGGACGACGGCACGGTCAAGGCCGAACTCCCGGCGGGCAGCACCGGAATCGCTGTCGTGGCGGCTCCCCGCATCGCCGGCTGGCGCTGTGCCGTCGGGGCCGGCTCCGCCGTACCGGCCAAGGCCTACCACGGCCTGATCGCCGTACCGCTGGACGGCTCCTCTACCGCTCTGACCTGCACCTTCCACCCGCCCGGGCTGCGTCTTGGCACCGCGGTCGGAGGCGCCTCGCTGCTCACCGTGATCCTGCTCGGCGTCCTCGGCGCCGTCCGCCGACGACGGGCCGCTCGGCCGCAGGACCTGTCGCCCACGACCACCAGACACCTAGACCGGGCGAGCGCATGACCCGCGCTCGGCGACCGTTTCCCAGGGGGGAAAGTCCATGCTGATCTCGATCGTCGCACCGTGTTACGACGAGGAAGACGTCATCGAGCGCTTCCACGACCAGGTCCAGAAGGTCGCGGAGGAACTGCTGCCACTGGGCCACGACATGGAGTTCGTGTACATAGACGACGGCAGCCGCGACCGCACGCTCATGGTCCTGGAGCGACTGGCCGGGCTCGACAAACGCGTGCGGTACGTCTCCTTCAGCCGCAACTTCGGCAAGGAAGCGGCGCTGTTGGCCGGGTTGCGGCACGCCTCCGGTGACTGTGTCGTCGTCATGGACGCGGACCTCCAGCACCCGCCCGAACTCATCAAGCGCATGGTGGAGTTGCGCGCCGAGGGCTACGACCAGGTCATCGCCCGCCGTACCCGCACCGGCGACGGCATGGTCCGCACCCTCACCGCCCGCCTCTACTACCGGTTCGTCAACCGGCTCATGGACGTCGAACTCGTCGACGGCGTAGGCGACTTCAGGCTGATGTCGCGCCGGGTGGTGGACGCGGTCCTGGACCTCACCGAGTACAACCGCTTCTCCAAGGGCCTGTTCGCATGGGTCGGCTTCCCGGCCACGACCTTCGAGTACGAGAACGCCGCCCGCGAGGCAGGACGCACCTCGTGGTCCTTCAAGGGCCTGCTCAACTACGGCCTCGACGGCCTCCTCTCCTTCAACAACCGCCCGCTGCGCGCCGCCCTCTACCTCGGCATGGGCCTGCTGCTCTGCGCCGGTCTCTACACCGGCTGGATCGTGGTCGCCGCGCTCGTCCATGGCGTCCAGACCCCCGGTTATGTCACGATCATCACCGCCGTCACCGGCGTCGCGGGGGTGCAGATGATCATGCTGGGTGTCATAGGCGAGTACACCGGACGGATCTACTACGAGGTGAAGGGGCGCCCGCACTTCCTGGTGAAGGCGAGCAACGTGGAGCGGACAACGGACTGCCCCACGGACGGCAGGACGAAGGACCTCATTCCCTGATGGAGAGTTCCCTGAAGCCGAGTTCCCCGCCGTCGAGTTCTGCCGGATCGCGGGGTCTGCTGTCACGGCAGATGATCGTCTTCGCCGTGATCGGAGTGGTGAACACGGGCACGTACTACGGCCCGTACCTGGTGTTCCTCACCCGTTTTCCCTATCTGGTGGCGCATATTCTCGCCACGGCCATCAGCATGACCGGATCCTTTTTCCTGAACGCGCACTTCACTTACCGGACCCGTCCGACCTGGCGGAAATTCCTGCTCTTCCCGCTGACGAATGCGGCCAATTTCGTGGTCACGACGGCGGGCGTCTACATCCTCGTCGACCTGCTGCACCTCGACAGCCGCTACGCCCCGCTGCTCGCCTCGCTGGCGGCGATTCCGGTGACGTTCGTGGTCTCGCGGCGGATCATGCTGCCGAAGGCGGAGACCTCCGGGTCGAAGGCGGAGGCCCCCGCGCGGCAGGCAGAAGCGGACGGGATTGCATAAACGTGCAGCGAAACGTATAGTCATGCCATCCAGGAGGAGGATGACATGGCGGTACGTGCGGCGGTGGCCGGGGCGAGTGGATACGCGGGCGGCGAGCTCCTGCGACTGCTCCTCGCGCACCCCGAGGTCGAGATCGGCGCCCTGACCGGCAACTCCAACGCCGGACAGAGACTCGGCGCACTCCAACCGCATCTGCTGCCGCTGGCCGACCGGGTCCTCGAGGAGACCACCACCGACGTCCTCGCCGGACACGACGTCGTCTTCCTCGCCCTGCCCCACGGCCAGTCCGCCGCCGTCGCCGAACAGCTCGGCCCCGACGTGCTCGTGGTCGACATGGGCGCCGACTTCCGGCTCGCGGACGCGGCCGACTGGGAGAAGTTCTACGGCTCCCCGCACGCCGGCACCTGGCCCTACGGCCTGCCCGAACTGCCGGGCGCCCGCGCCGCGTTGGAGGGGTCCAAGCGCATCGCGGTGCCCGGTTGCTACCCGACCGCTGTCTCCCTCGCCCTCTTCCCGGCCTACGCCGCCGGGCTCGCCGAGAGCGAGGCCGTGATCGTCGCCGCCTCCGGCACGTCCGGCGCCGGCAAAGCGGCCAAGCCGCACCTGCTGGGCAGCGAGGTCATGGGGTCCATGTCGCCGTACGGCGTCGGGGGCGGCCACCGGCACACCCCCGAGATCATCCAGAACCTCGGCGCGGTGGCGGGGGAGCCGGTCGCCGTCTCCTTCACGCCGACGCTCGCGCCGATGCCCCGCGGCATCCTCGCCACCTGCACCGCGAAGGCGAAGCCCGGCGTCACCGCCGAGTCCGTCCGCGCCGCCTACGAGAAGGCCTTCGCGGACGAGCCCTTCGTCCACCTCCTGCCCGAGGGGCAGTGGCCCGCCACGGCGTCCGTCTACGGTTCCAACGCCGTTCAGGTGCAGGTCGCGTACGACGAGGCCGTGGGACGGATCATCGCGATCAGCGCCATCGACAACCTGACCAAGGGCACCGCGGGCGGTGCCCTGCAGAGCATGAACCTCGCCCTCGGGCTCGACGAGTCCACCGGGCTGACGACGATCGGAGTCGCGCCGTGAGTGTGACGGCAGCACAGGGATTCACGGCCGCGGGCATCGCCGCCGGAATCAAGGAGAACGGCAACCCCGACCTGGCCCTCGTGGTCAACAACGGGCCCCGCCTCGCCGCCGCGGGCGTCTTCACCTCCAACCGCGTCAAAGCCGCGCCGGTGCTCTGGTCCGAGCAGGTGCTGAAGGGCGGCCAGGTCTCCGCCGTCGTCCTCAACTCCGGTGGCGCCAACGCCTGTACGGGGCCGAAGGGCTTCCAGGACACGCACGCCACGGCCGAGAAGGTCGCCGACACGCTGGAGCTGAACGCGGCCGAGGTCGCCGTCGCCTCGACCGGACTCATCGGGCTGCTGCTGCCGATGGACAAGCTCCTCCCCGGAGTTGAGGCCGCAGCCGCCCAACTCTCCGCGCACGGCGGCGAGAAGGCCGCCATCGCCATCAAGACCACCGACTCCGTCCACAAGACCGCCGTGGTCACGAAGGACGGCTGGACCGTCGGCGGCATGGCCAAGGGCGCCGGCATGCTCGCCCCCGGCCTCGCCACCATGCTGGTCGTCCTCACCACGGACGCGGTCGTCGAGAGCGACGTACTGGACAAGGCACTTCGGGACGCCACGCGCACGACCTTCGACCGGGTCGACTCCGACGGCTGCATGTCCACCAACGACACCGTGCTGCTGCTCGCCTCGGGCGCCTCCGAAGTCACCCCTGAGTACGCGGAGTTCGCGGAGGCTGTCCGGGCCGTCTGTGACGACCTCGGTCAGCAGCTGATCCGGGACGCCGAGGGTGCCAGCAAGGACATCAAGGTCGAGGTCGTCAACGCCGCGAGCGAGGACGACGCCGTCGAGGTGGGCCGCTCCATCGCCCGCAACAACCTCCTCAAGTGCGCGATCCACGGCGAAGACCCCAACTGGGGGCGGGTGTTGTCCGCGATCGGCACGACGAAGGCCGTCTTCGAGCCGGACCAGCTCAACGTCGCGATCAACGGCGTGTGGGTCTGCAAGAACGGCGGGGTCGGCGAGGACCGCGACAAGGTCGACATGCGCTACCGCGAGGTGCACATCGTCGCCGACCTGGCCGCGGGTTCCGAGACCGCGACCATCTGGACCAACGACCTCACCGCCGACTACGTCCACGAGAACAGCGCGTACTCGTCATGAGCAATGTGACCCGGAAGCACACCGCGCTGCCCAAGGCCCAGATCCTCATCGAGGCGCTGCCCTGGCTGGTCCGGCACAACGGCAAGACGGTCGTCATCAAGTTCGGCGGCAACGCCATGATCGACGAGGACCTCAAGGCCGCGTTCGCCCAGGACGTCGTGTTCCTGCACCACGCGGGCCTCAAGCCCGTCGTCGTGCACGGCGGCGGCCCGCAGATCAGCGCCGCCCTCGACAAGCACGGCATCGTCAGCGAGTTCAAGGCCGGCCTGCGCGTCACCACCGAGGACGCCATGGACGTCGTCCGCATGGTGCTCGCCGGACAGGTCCAGCGCGAACTCGTCGGGCTGCTCAACCAACACGGGCCGCTGGCCGTGGGGTTGACCGGCGAGGACGCGCACACCATCACCGCCACCAAGCACCGGCCCGAGATCGACGGCGAGTTGGTCGACATCGGGCGGGTGGGCGAGATCACCGCGATCGACACGGGCGCGATCGAGGCACTGCTCGCCGACGGCCGGATCCCGGTCATCTCCTCGATCGCCCGTTCCGAGGACGACGGACATGTCTACAACGTCAATGCTGATACGGCGGCTGCGGCACTCGCTGCGGCACTGGGCGCCGAAACCCTCATGGTCCTCACGGACGTCGAGGGCCTCTACGAGGACTGGCCGCACAGCGACGAGGTGATCAGCCGCCTCACCGCTTCCCAACTGGAGAAGCTGCTGCCGGAGTTGAGCTCCGGCATGGTGCCGAAGATGGAGGGCTGTCTGCACGCCGTGCGCGGCGGAGTCACCACCGCCCGCGTCATCGACGGCCGGGTCCAGCACTCGATCCTGCTGGAGATCTTCACCGACGAGGGCATCGGCACGATGGTCGTGGCCGACGAGCAGGAGGGGGACGCCGAATGACCGCCAACGAAGAGTTGACGGAGCGGTGGCAGGGCTCGCTCATGAACAACTACGGCACCCCGCGACTGCCCCTCGTGCGCGGCGCGGGCGCCAAACTGTGGGACGCCGACGGCAAGGAGTACCTCGACTTCGTCGGCGGCATCGCGGTCAACGCGCTCGGCCACGCCCACCCGGCGATCGTCGAGGCCGTCAGCAGGCAGATCGCCTCCCTCGGCCACGTCTCCAACCTCTTCATCGCCGAACCGCCCGTCCTCCTCGCCGAACGGCTCCTCCAGCACTTCGGCCGGGACGGCAAGGTCTACTTCTGCAACTCGGGCGCCGAGGCCAACGAGGGCGCCTTCAAGATCGGCCGGCTGACCGGCCGGCCGCACATGGTCGCCACCGAGGGCGGCTTCCACGGCCGCACCATGGGCGCCCTCGCGCTCACCGGCCAGCCCGGCAAGCAGGAGCCCTTCCTGCCGCTGCCCGGTGACGTCACCCACGTTCCCTACGGCGACGCGCAGGCGCTGGCCGCCGCGGTCACCGAGGAGACCGCGATCGTCGTCATCGAACCGATCCAGGGCGAGAACGGCGTCGTGGTGCCCCCGCCGGGCTACCTCAAGGCAGCCCGCGCGATCACCGCGGCCACCGGATCGCTGCTGGTCCTCGACGAGGTGCAGACCGGCGTCGGGCGTACCGGCCACTGGTTCGAGTACCAGGCCCACGACGGCGTCCTGCCCGATGTGGTCACGCTGGCCAAGGGGCTCGGCGGCGGGCTGCCGCTCGGCGCCACCGTCGCCTTCGGACGCGCCGCGGAGTTGCTCCAGCCGGGGCACCACGGCACGACCTTCGGCGGCAACCCCGTCGCCTGCGCCGCCGGACTCGCCGTCCTCGACACGATCGAGAACGAGGGGTTGCTGGAGAACGTCAAGCGGCAGAGCGAGAGGTTGCGGGACGGAATCGAGTCGCTCGGCCATCCCGTGATCGGCCATGTCCGGGGCGCGGGCCTCCTCCTGGGTATCGTGCTCACCGAGCCGCTCGCGCCCAAGGTGCAGCAGGCGGCTCAGGAGGCCGGCTTCCTGGTGAACGCGCCCGCCCCCGACGTCGTACGGCTGATGCCACCGCTGAATCTGCGCGACGACGAGGTGGACGCGCTGATCGCTGCGCTGCCCGGCGTCCTGGACGAGGCACACGGGGACGGATGATCCGGGAATGAGACGACGACGATGAGTCAGGCGCAGGACGACGACGTACAGCATGCCGGGCCCGCCGTGCCGCAGACGCGGACCGCGCGGCATCGGCGGATCGTGGACATCCTCAATCGGCAGGCGGTGCGGTCGCAGAGCCAACTGGCGAAGCTGCTGGCGGATGACGGGCTGACGGTCACTCAGGCGACGTTGTCCCGGGATCTCGACGAGTTGAACGCGGTGAAGATCCGTAACACCGAGGGCGATCTCATCTACGCGGTGCCCAGTGAGGGCGGTTTTCGCACGCCCCGGGCGCCGTTGGGGGAGTCGGCGAAGGAGGAGCGGATGCGGCGGCTCTCTTCCGAGCTGCTGATCTCTGCGGAGGCTTCGGCGAACCTTGTTGTGTTGCGGACGCCGCCGGGTGCTGCGCAGTTCTTGGCGTCGGCGATCGATCAGGCCGAGCTGCATGACATCTTGGGGACCATCGCCGGTGATGACACGTTGCTCTTGATCAGCCGGGAGGCTACGGGGGGTCAGGCGCTGGCCGAGCATTTGTTGCGGTTGGCTCAGAACGGGCATTGAGGTGGTTCGTCGGGTGCGGGCCGTCAGTGGTTGCTCGCGCCCACGCGGCGGAGCCGCACATCGATACAGCCCCGCGCCCCTAGGTGACTCCACCTAGCCCAGTCGGGATGCCAGGCCTCCTGTGCATCTGACCTCGTCGCCCGCCGTTATCAGCAGGGCCTCTACGTCCGGCAACGACTCCAGCCAGCGCAGGCCCTGCCTCGAACCCATCGCGAAAGCCGCCGTCGCCCAGCAGTCCGCCCACGTCAGTTGGGGGGCGACCACCGTTACCGCCACCAGGTCCGAGATCGCGGAGCGGCCCGTGCTGGGGTCGACTATGTGCGTGCCGCGTTCCGCCGTGCCCGACGTCGCGACCGCCAGTTCGTCCATGCCCGCGGCCGAGATGACCGCCGCGAGGCCGCCGGGGCGGATCGGGTCCGACACGCCTACGCGCCAGGGGCGTTGGGGGCCGGGGACGCCGAGGAGCTGGACGTCGCCGCCGCCGTTGACGCTGACGCCCGTCGCGCCGGCCGCCCGTATGAGGCGGGCCGCGCGTTCCGCGGACCAGCCCTTGACGATGCCGGTCGGGTCGAGCCGGCCCTGGTACGTCGTGCTGAACCAGCCGTCGCTCAACCGCTCGGCCTCCGCGCCCAGTTCGAGGACCTCGGCGACCTCGGGGTCGCACTCCGCGAGGGTCAGTTCAGCGCGCGCCAGCCGGGAGATCTGACTGTCGTCGCGGTAGGTGCTGAACACCTCGTCGACCCGGTGCAGTCCGGCGACGGCCTCCTCCAGCGCCGCGCGCACCGCACCGGGCTCCCCACCGCGGACGTCGAAGGAGAAGACGGTCCCCATGACCTCCTCCGCATGACGTACCGCGGCGGGAGCTTCTGCCGATTCGGCCACCGCCTCAGCCACCGGCCTGGTCCAGCGCCGACTGCAGGGACTGCTTGTAGCCCGCGCTCGTGTACGTGGCGGTCGAGACCGAGTCGATGTCCGCGCTGCCCTTGGCGACGGCTTCCTGGTTCAGCTTCGGGATGGCCAGCGCCGTCTTCTGGTCGCTGGTGCCGCCCTTGGGCGCCTGCACCGCCTCGGCCTTGGTGATCTTGCCGTTGCTGACGGTGATACGGACCTGGACCGCGCCGTACATCGTCTGCGCGACGGCGCCCGTCACCGTCTTCGCCTGCGTGGAGCCGGAGTCGGAGCCCGAGCCGGCGCCGGGGGAGGACCCCGTACCGCCGCCCTGCGCGTTGCCGGCCGCCTTCATCTTGTCGATGGCCGACTGCAGGGACTGCTTGTAACCGCCGCTCGTGTACGTGGCACTGGACACCGAGTCGATGTCCGCGCTCTGGGCGGCGACGGCCTCCTGGTTGAGCTTCGGGATGGCCAGCGCGGTCTTCTGGTCGCTGGTGCCGCCCTTGGGGGCCTGGATCGCCTCGGCCTTGGTGATCTTGCCGCCTGCGACGGTGAGCCGTACCTGGACGACGCCGTACTCGGTCTGGGCCGGGTTCCCGTCGACGGTGCCCGTGCCGGTGGCCGCGGCGCCGCCCTGGGGCGACTCCTGGGCTCCCACCGTCTGCTGCGGCACCACGCCGGCCGCCGCGGCGCCCGGGTCGGACGCCGGCTTCAGCGACAGCAGCAGCACCACGCCCGAGACGGTGGCGGCGGTGGCCAGCACGACACGCCGGATGGGATGACTCTTCCTCATCGGTTCAAAGCTCCTGAAGTCCCGTCGCTCACATCTCGAACGACTCGTGATGGATGCGGCGGGCGGGCACTCCCGCGCCGCGCAGTGCTTCGTACACGGACTGCGCGAACCCGGGCGGGCCGCACATGAACACGTCGTGGTTGTCGATGTCCGGCAGCTTCTGCCTGAGCCGCTCCGCCGAGATGTCGGGGCGCTCGCCGTCCGGGCTGTTGACCGCGTACATCAGGCGGGCGCCGCGGTCGTTGGCGATGGCGGCCAGCTCGTCCCACAGGGCCAGGTCCTGGGTGGTGTTGGCCCGGTACAGCAGCGTGATGTCGCCGGAGGCGCCGGGCAGCGTCTCGAACAGCGCCCGCATCGGCGTGATGCCGACCCCGCCCGCGACCAGCAGCACCTTGCCGCGGCTGCGACGCTGGGCGGTCAGCGCGCCGTAGGGACCCTCGGCCCACACCTTGGTGCCGGGCGTCAGCTCGCGCAGCCGCGCGCTGTGGTCGCCGATCGCCTTCACCGTGATCCGCAGCATGTCGGGGCGGGGCGCCGCCGACAGCGAGTACGGGTGGGAGGAGAACCGCATGCCCGGCGCCAGGAACCGCCAGCGGAAGAACTGCCCCGCCTGCGCGCCCATCCGGTGCAGCTTGCGCCCGCTGATGAGCACCGACACGATGCCCGGCGTCTCCTCGATGACCGCCTCGACGCGCATGCGGTGGCGGAAGTTGAGCCGGATCGGGGCGAGGATGCGGTACCAGAGGACAAGCGCGGTGACCGCCCCGTAGAGCACGTACCAGAAGGTCTTGGCGGTCGGCTCGACGGCGAAGTCGTTGCCGGTGGAGATCTGGTGCCAGAAGGTCAGGAAGACCGCCGCGTACGTCAGCAGGTGGACGTGGTACCAGGTGTCGTACGGGATCAGCTTGCGGATTCCGCCGACCGAGATCAGGCCGATGAAGAACAGCAGGCCGGTGCCGATGGCGGCCTTGCCCATGTCAGGCAGCTGGTTCACGGAGTCGATCGTCTGCTGGACGATGTCGCCGAGCGACTTGCCGGCCTGCAGCGCGTAGCCCCACATCGTGAGGAACACGTGCGCGATCACCAGGCAGACCGTGTAGCGGCCGGACATCGCGTGCCAGCGGGCCACCCGGTCCGAACCCACCCGGCGTTCCAGGGCGGGTACCCGGGCCATCTGAAGGACGACGAGAGCCATCAGGTAGCCGGCCAGCAGACCGGTGATCCGGCCCGCGTTGAGGATCTTGCTGTTGTTGTCGGCGATCGACGGTGTGTTGTGCCACCACAGCCACAGCACGCCGACCGCGCCCGCGAAGACCGCGAGCAACAGGACGGTCGCCGGGGAGCGGCGCGGACGGATGCGGCGCATCGTCTGGCGGCGGGCGGCACGGCCGCCTGCGAGCGTGGTGGTCACGTTTCCTCCGGGAACGGGGGCAAGGGGGTAGGCGTGGGGTCCCTTGGCCCTGAGATACGTGCCGTGACGCCTGTGTGTTCAGCCGTGACCGGAGTCTCCTACGACTCAGTAGCGAGTGATCCCCGTGCTCCCGCCCGTCGTGCCGATCGCGATGTGCGGCTCGCTCCAGGGCCGCACCCAGGTGAGGATCGCGCGCATCGCGTCGTCGGACACCGACACGCAACCGGCCGTCGCCCCACGCCCGTTGACGTGGAGGAAGATCCCGGCACCGCGACCCCGCACCCGCTGGTGGTAGTTGAAGCCGACGACGAGCGCGTAGGCGTACTGCGTGGTGTAGGAGGCGAGTTGCTCGGACTCCGAGGCGCGGCAGTCCTTCGGGCGGGGCTCGGTCCAACGGTTGTAGAAGACCGAGGAGTTGTCCTCGCACCACCAGGAACTCGCGTGCACGGCACGGTACTTGTAGCGCGTGCCGCCCGGCGCGGCCTTGATGCCGAAGGCGAAGGGGAGGTCGTACAGCCCGGTGGGTGTCGTGTTCGTGCCCTGCTTGCGGGCGGTGCCCTCGACGAGCCCCTTCGCGCCGAACCGGGCCGCGGCCGAACCGGCCTTCACCCACTGCCCGTTGCGCAGGTCCCACCACGTCACCGTCCCGGTGGTGGACCCGGTCGAGGAGGCGACGGCGGTGATCAGCTGGCTGCCGCCCCCGGTGTCGGCCATCCGGGCCGGCAGCGGCGGGGCGGCGTCGGGCGCCGCGGCGCCGAGCACGAGAAGGGAGGCGGAGACCAGGGAACCGGCGGCGAGAGCTGAGCGCATGGCTCAGACCGTAGAGGGCGGCAGCGGCAACGGCAGCCCGGGTAGGCCATCCAGGCTCGTGGCGATGTGGTCCTTCTTGGTGAAGTACGCGCTGAGCGAGTCGTCGTCCTCGCGCGCGAACCGCTTGCGGTGCAGATCACGGTCCTCGTCGTACGACATGTAGGGCACCGCGTATCCGCAGCTGTCCCGGACGAGTTCGGCCGTCACGACGATGACCGCACGCAGCCCGTGCTGGGTCGGGTCGATGTCCGGGAAGTGGGTGAGGAGTTCCTTGAAGCGGGGGTCGTCCCGGAAGACCGGTTCGCCGCGGCCGTGCACCCGCACGATGTTCGGCGGGCCCTGGAAGGCGCACCACATCAGGGTGATCCGGCCGTTCTCGCGCAGGTGCGCGATCGTCTCCGCGTTGGACCCGGCGAAGTCCAGATAGGCCACCGTGAGCTCGTCGAGCACCACGAAGGAACCCTTGAGGCCCTTGGGGGAGAGGTTGACCGTCCCGTCGCCGGACAGGGGAGCGGTCGCGGTGAAGAAGAGGGGCTGCGCCTCGATGAACGCGCGCAGTCTGCCGTCTATGCGTTCGTATGTCTTTCCCACGTCAGCCGATTATGAACGCAATTCTTTCGACTGTCTAAGGAATTGTCGGGTCCGTATGCGACACGCGACGCGTACGGACCCCGCCGTGGCCACCCCGGCCGGCGCTCACTCGGGGCGGCCACAGCGCCTGTCACGTCACTGGGTGAGCGTGCAGGCGGCCAGGGAGTCCAGTCCGGCCGGCTTCTCGGCCGTGCGGCCGATGGAGATGGCGATGCGGTCGATGGTCGAGGTCCGCTTGTCCGCCAACGGGCCCAGGATGGCGTTCTGGACGAAGTTGGCGCCGCCCTGTCCGACGGTGTCGACGAGGCGCTTGTTGGCTTCGTCGATCTGGGTCTGGAGAAGGGCGAGGTTGCGGTCGACCTCGGCCTGCGCGGACGCCGGGATCTCCGGCAGCTGCGAGGCGACGTCCGGGCAGCTGATCGTGCCGACGCCGGTGTTCTCGCCGCCGGCCGCGTCACCCGCACCGGTCGCGCCCTCGGCACCCTCCGCCGCAGCGGCCGTCTCGCCGGGCGCGGCGGAGACGTCGTCACCGGCGCCCGTGTCCTCACCCGTGCCCGTGTCGCCACCGGTGTCGGCGACGCCCCCGGCGTTCAGGGTGCAGGGCGCCAGCGCGTCCAGTCCGGTCGGCTTCTCGGCGGTGCGGCCGATCGCGGTGGCGATGCGGTTGACGGTGGCGATCCGCTTGTCCTCCAGCGGGCCGAGGATGGCGTTCTGGACGAAGTTGGCGCCGCCCTGTCCGACGGTGTCGACGAGACGCTTGTTGGCTTCGTCGATCTGGGTCTGGAGGAGGGCGAGGTTGCGGTCGACCTCGGCCTGCGCGGACGCCGGGATCTCCGGCAGCTGGGACGCGACGTCCGGGCAGGCGATCGTGCCCGGGTCGGCCAGCGTCCGGGCGGTGTTCCCGTTGCTCTTGGACGACTCCCCGGCCAGTGCGGAACCGGCGATCACCGCGCCGGACAGCACCAGCGCGGCAGCACCGCCGATGAACGCGACGCGGCGCTTGTTGTACTTCGGAAGAGCCCTGGACATGGGGATGCCTCACTCAAGTCGGGGGTGTGTCGGGGGTGTTCGGTGTTTACAAACGCGGCGCCTGCGTTCGGCGAGAGGTACGGGCAAGCGGTTTCTGATGTTCAAGGAAGTTGCAAAATTCCCGGCCGGGTATCCCGTCGGCGTGCCGACCCGGCCCTTGGCCGACCGTCTCTCGCACCCCGGATTGACGAACCATGCAGAGTGCTGCATACTCATGCATGTCAGCGAATGCACTGTGAGGAGAAACCCGTGACCGAGCGCGTCGTACTCGCCTACTCAGGCGGATTGGACACCTCCGTCGCCATCGGCTGGATCGCCGAGGAGACGGGCGCCGAGGTCATCGCCGTTGCGGTCGACGTCGGCCAGGGTGGCGAGGACCTGGACGTCATCCGCAAGCGCGCCCTCGCGTGCGGTGCGGTCGAGGCCGAAGTGGCCGACGCCAAGGACGAGTTCGCCGAGGAGTACTGCCTCCCGGCGATCAAGGCCAACGCCCTCTACATGGACCGCTACCCGCTGGTCTCCGCGCTCTCCCGGCCGACGATCGTCAAGCACCTGGTCGCCGCCGCCCACAAGCACGGCGCCACCACGGTCGCCCACGGCTGCACCGGCAAGGGCAACGACCAGGTCCGCTTCGAGGCCGGCATCGTCGCCCTCGCCCCCGACCTCAAGTGCATCGCCCCGGTCCGCGACTACGCGATGACCCGTGACAAGGCGATCGCGTTCTGCGAGGCCAAGAACCTCCCGATCGCGACCACCAAGAAGTCCCCGTACTCCATCGACCAGAACGTCTTCGGGCGCGCCGTCGAGACGGGCTTCCTGGAGGACATCTGGAACGCCCCGATCGAGGACATCTACGAGTACACCCAGAACCCGGCGGTCCAGCGGGACGCCGACGAGGTGGTCATCACCTTCAAGGCGGGCGTCCCGGTCGCCCTCGACGGCAAGCCCGTCACCGTCCTCCAGGCCATCCAACAGCTCAACGAGCGCGCCGGCGCCCAGGGTATCGGCCGGATCGACATGGTCGAGGACCGCCTGGTCGGCATCAAGTCCCGTGAGGTGTACGAGGCTCCGGGCGCGATCGCCCTGATCACCGCCCACCAGGAGCTGGAGAACGTCACCGTCGAGCGCGAACTCGCCCGCTACAAGCGGCAGGTCGAGCAGCGCTGGGGCGAACTGGTCTACGACGGCCAGTGGTTCTCCCCGCTCAAGCGCGCCCTCGACGGCTTCATCGACGAGGCCAGCCAGCACGTCAACGGCGACATCCGCCTCACCCTGCACGGCGGCCGCGCGGTCGTCACCGGCCGGCGCTCCGAGTCGTCCCTGTACGACTTCAACCTCGCCACCTACGACACCGGCGACACCTTCGACCAGGCCGCGGCCAAGGGCTTCATCGACATCTACAGCCTGTCGTCGAAGATCGCCGCCAAGCGGGACCTGGCGTAACCCCCGCGGGTGCCTCGCGCACGCTGACCTGACAGCCGCCTCCTCACCTGAAAAGGTGGGGAGGCGGTGGCACATCCACCCCCTTTCCCACCCCTTCCGAGGAGTACGAGCAAGTGAGCAGCAACAGCGGTGACGTACGGCTCTGGGGCGGCCGTTTCGCCGACGGTCCCGCCGAGGCCCTGGCGAAGCTGTCCGCGTCCGTCCACTTCGACTGGCGGCTCGCGCCCTACGACATCGCCGGTTCCCGAGCCCACGCGCGCGTGCTGCACAAGGCGCACCTCCTCACGGACGACGAGCTGACCCGCATGCTGGCGGGCCTCGACCAGCTCGCGGCGAACGTCGCCGACGGCACTCTGGTCGGCACGATCGCCGACGAGGACGTCCATACGGCCCTGGAACGCGGCCTGTTGGAGATCCTCGGCCCCGACCTCGGCGGCAAGCTCCGCGCCGGCCGCTCACGCAACGACCAGGTCGCCACCCTCTTCCGCATGTACCTGCGGGACCGCGCCCGGACGATCGGCGGCCTGATCGCCGACCTCCAGGACGCGCTGATCGGCCTCGCGGAGGCCCACCCGGACGTGGCGATGCCCGGCCGCACCCACCTCCAGCACGCCCAGCCGGTCCTGTTCGCCCACCATGTCCTGGCCCACGTCCAGCCCCTGTCCCGGGACGCGGAACGCCTGCGCCAGTGGGACGAGCGCACCGCCGTCTCCCCGTACGGCTCCGGCGCCCTGGCGGGCTCGTCCCTGGGCCTGGACCCGGAGTCGGTGGCGAAGGACCTCGGCTTCGAGCACGGCTCGGTCGCCAACTCGATCGACGGCACGGCGTCCCGCGACTTCGTCGCCGAGTTCGCGTTCATCACGGCGATGATCGGTGTGAACCTCTCCCGGATCGCCGAGGAGGTCATCATCTGGAACACGAAGGAGTTCTCCTTCGTCACCCTGCACGACGCCTTCTCCACGGGCTCGTCGATCATGCCGCAGAAGAAGAACCCCGACATCGCGGAACTGGCGCGAGGCAAGTCGGGCCGCCTGATCGGCAACCTGACGGGCCTGATGGCGACGCTCAAGGCGCTGCCTCTCGCGTACAACCGCGACCTCCAGGAGGACAAGGAGCCGGTCTTCGACTCCATCGACCAACTCGAGGTCCTGCTCCCGGCGTTCACCGGCATGATGGCCACCCTCACGGTCCACCGGGACCGCATGGAGGAACTGGCCCCGGCCGGCTTCTCCCTGGCCACCGACATCGCCGAGTGGCTGGTCAAGCAAGGCGTCCCGTTCCGGGTGGCGCACGAGGTCGCGGGCGAGTGCGTCAAGGTCGCGGAGGCCGAGGGCATCGAACTGGACGGCCTGACGGACGAACAGTTCGCGAAAATCTCCGCCCACCTGACCCCGGAGGTCCGGACGGTCCTGAACGTGCCGGGCGCCTTGGCGTCGCGTAACGGCCGCGGCGGCACGGCCCCGAGCGCGGTGGCGATCCAACTGGCAGAGGTGAAGCGGGACTTGGCGGCCCAGCAGGAATGGGCCACAGCCAAAGACAAGCGGTAGGGGCAGGGTCTTTCAGGGGCGCGGGGAACTGCGCGACGAGCCACGACGCACCCGCACCCGCCAAACCACCACAACCCCCCGAGCTCTGAAGCGAAGGTCATCGCGGGTTACGTTGGTCGGAAGCCGTACCGGAGCCGACCATACGGAGCCCGCGATGCCCTTCGCCCGACTGGCCACAGCAACAACCCCCACCTGCCACATCGGCTTGGGCCTCGCCGCAGTAGGTCGCCCCGGCTACATCAACCTGGGCCGAGAAGAAGACCTCGGAGAGAACCGCAGCGTCGAAACGCTCCGCACCCGCACCCACGAACTCCTCGACGCCGCGTACGCGCAAGGCGTCCGCTACTTCGACGCCGCCCGCTCCTACGGCCGCAGCGAGGAGTTCCTCGCCGACTGGCTGCACGCGAGGCCCGACATCGACGACGTGGTCGTCGGCAGCAAGTGGGGCTACACCTACACCGCCGGCTGGACCACCGACGCCGAGAAGCACGAGGTCAAGGACCACACCGTCCAGACCTACGACCGCCAGCGCGGTGAAACCGCCGAGCTGCTCGGCGACCGCCTGGACCTTTACCAGATCCACTCCGTGACCCCGGACAGCCCGGCCCTCACGGACAAGGAACTGCACGCCAAGCTGGCGGAGGCCGCCACCCAGGGCACCACCATCGGCTTCTCCACCAGCGGCCCCGCCCAGGCGGACGCCATCCGGGCCGCCCTCGCGGTGACGGTCGACGGCGAGCCCCTCTTCCGTACCGTCCAGTCGACGTACAACGCCCTGGAGACCTCGGCGGGCCCCGCCCTCGCCGAGGCGCACGACGCCGGTCTCACGGTGATCGTCAAGGAGGGCATGGCCAACGGAAGGCTGGCGGAGCCGTACGCGCCGGACGCGCTGAAGGCCGTGGCTCAGGAGACAGCCCTCGGCACGGACGCGGTCGCCCTGGCCCTGGTCCTGCGCGAGCCCTGGGCCGGCGTGGTCCTCTCCGGCGCCGCGACCGTGGGCCAGCTCGCCTCCAACCTGCACGCGGCCGTCGTGGACCTGGACGAGAACCAGGTGGCCCGCCTTGCCGCGCTGGTCGAGGACCCGCAGACGTACTGGGAGAAGCGCGCGCAGCTGCCCTGGCACTGAGAAACCCCTGATGACCACCCGCCCATGAGACGACTATGCCTGTGGTGAGACATCCATGTCTCACATGGGTTACTGTTGTCTCATGGCTCTCGATCGCGACCACGTACTCCGCGCCGCCGCGGCTCTGCTGACCCGTAAATCCACCGCGACCATGGACGAGGTCGCCAAGGCGGCCGGGATCAGCCGGGCCACGCTGCACCGCCAGTTCGCGGGCCGCGACGCGCTCGTACGGGCGCTGGAGGCGCTCGGCATCGCCGAGTGCGAGACCGCGCTGGAGGCGGCGCGGCTGGACGAGGGCCCCGCCGAGGACGCCGTACGACGGCTCGTCCGCGAGGTCGAACCGGCCGCCGGTCTGCTCGCCTTCCTCTACACCGAGAACCAGTTGTTCGAGGGCGAGGAACAGCACGTGGGCTGGGCCCGGATCGACGACCGCATCACCGCACTGTTCCGGCGCGGCCAGCACAACGGCGAGTTCCGCATCGACCTCACGCCCGCCTGGCTCACCGAGGCGCTGTTCGGCCTGCTGGCCTCCGGTGCCTGGATGGTGCAGAGCGGCAAGGGCGCCCCCAAGGACTTCACCCGCATGATCGCCGAGCTGCTGCTCGGCGGCGCACTGCGCAGAGACGAAACACGCAGAGACGAGACACGGAGAGAGGAATCATGACCAGCACCCTGCAGTCGGCGTCCACGACCGAGGCGGTGAAGCGCCCGGGCCGCTGGCTCGCGCTGTCCGTCCTCGTGCTCGCCGTGCTGCTGGTGGCCGTCGACGCGACCGTCCTCGGCCTCGCGACCCCCTACATCAGCGAGGACCTGAAGCCGTCCGGCACCCAACTCCTCTGGATCGGCGACGTCTACTCCTTCGTGATCGCCGGCCTCCTGGTCTCCATGGGCAGCCTCGGCGACCGCATCGGCCGCAAGCGCATCCTTCTTCTCGGCGCCACCGCCTTCGGCGCGATATCGGTCCTCAACGCCTACGCGTCCACACCGGAGTTGATGATCCTCGCCCGCGCCCTGCTCGGCGTCGCGGGCGCGACCCTCATGCCGGCCACCCTGGCCCTGATCCGCAACCTCTTCCACGACCCGCGCGAGCGCAGCCTGGCGGTCGGTATCTGGGGCGCAACGGCCTCCGCCGGTACGGCAGTCGGCCCCGTCGCGGGAGGCTTCCTGCTGGAACACTTCTGGTGGGGCTCGGTCTTCCTCATCAACCTGCCCGTGATGGCGGTCCTCGTCCTGGTCGGCGTCAAGATGCTCCCCGAGTCGAAGAACCCGAACCCCGGGCCGTGGGACATGATCAGCGTCGTGCTGTCCCTGGTCGGCGTGATCGGTGTCGTCTACGCGGTCAAGGAGGCGGCGACACACGGCTTCGAGGTGCACTCGCTCGCGGCGGGTGCGGTGGGCTTGGCGGCCCTGTACTGGTTCGTGCGCCGCCAACTCACGCTCCCGTCGCCCCTGTTGGACATGCGCCTGTTCCGCAACCGCGGCTTCAGCGCGGCGGTCCTGGCCGACCTGCTGACCATCCTCGGCCTGTCCGGGTTGGTGTTCTTCCTCTCCCAGTACCTGCAACTGGTCCAGGGCAGGGGCCCGTTCGAGGCGGGCCTGGCCGAAATCCCCGCGGCGGTGGGCGCGGTGGCGGCGGGCCTGATCGCGGGTCGCGCGGCCCGGCGCTTCTCGGTCCGCTCGGTCGTCGCCGGCGGCCTGGCGGCGGTGGGTCTGGCGCTCGCCGTACTGACGACGCTGGGCCAGTCGACCGGCTACCCGATCCTCGGTGCCGCGCTGCTGGTGGTGGGTGTCGGCGCCGGCTTCTCCTTCACGGTGACCGCCGACGTCATCCTCTCCTCCGTACCGAAGGAGCAGGCGGGCGCGGCATCAGCGGTCTCGGAGACGGCGTACGAACTGGGCGCGGCCCTCGGAATCGCGGTTCTGGGCTCGATCGTGACCGGCGTCTACCGGGGCTTCGCGTCTCCGGCGGGCACGCCGGAAGGGGCGCACGAGTCGCTGGGCGGAGCGGTGGACGCGGCGAACAGCATGCCGACCCAGACGGCTCAGGAAATGCTGACGTCAGCCAGAGAAGCCTTCGTCGACGGCCTCGGCCTGGCATCCGGGGTGGGCGCAATCGTCCTACTGGCAACGGCAGTTGCAGCATGGTTCATGCTGCGAGACCAACGGTTGGAGAGCGCCCCGTAAGGGGCGCGGGGAACTGCGCGAGCAACCACAGCGCAGCCGCACCCGAAAACGAACCGCTACGCCGCCTTGGCCTTCGTGGCGTACATGTCCACGTACTCCTGCCCGGACAACCGCATGACCTCGGTCATCACAGAGTCGGTGACAGCCCGCAGTACATACCGATCCCGGTCCATCCCCTCGTACCGGGAGAACTCCAGCGCCTCACCGAACCGAACAGTGACCCGCCCAGGGCGGGGAATCCCCGCACCCCCCGGCTGCAACTTGTCCGTGCCGATCATCGCGAACGGGACCACGGGCGCGCCCGTCATCATCGTGAGCCGGGCGATGCCCGTGCGGCCCCGGTACAGCCGGCCGTCGGGCGACCGCGTGCCCTCGGGATAGATCCCGAAGACCTTGCCCTCCTCCAGGACCCGGCGCCCGGTCATCAACGCCGCCACACCACCGTTGGCACCGTCCCGGTCCACCGGGATCATGCCGACGCCGGTGAAGAACCAGGCCATCAGGCGGCCCTTGAAGCCCTTCCCGGTGACGTACTCGTCCTTGCCGATGAAGAGCACCTGCCGGTCGCAGACCAGCGGAAGGATCATCGAGTCGATGAACGTGAGGTGGTTTCCGGCCAGGATGACGGGACCGTCGCCCGGGATGTGCTCCACGCCCTCCACCTGTGGGCGGAACATCAGGCGCATGATCGGTCCGAGCAGTGCCTTGATGAGCGCGAAGCGGGACAACGGGCCCTCCGGTGTCAAGGGATTCGATATGAGTCTGTGCAGGTCGGGACGATACTCGCGGTTCGACCGGTCGTGCACATCGGGGACCGCGGGTTCACCGAGGTCTTACGCACTGTTGACCCGCGTTTACCTGCGGTGGCGCCCCGTTGGCAGTCGGTAACCGCCCCGGAACGATGTGACGGAGGTCGCGTACCTCGAACGGAGATTCCTATGCGGGCGATCCCCGACGATCCCGGCGGCGTCTCCTGATACGACATCCCGAGTCACCCGCGTGTTCCGGCCGAGGTCTCCCTCGCGTCATGTCCACGACCCTACGATCGGCGCCGAGACAACTAGATCAAGCCGAGGTCAGGGGAGTCGCTCATGGGAGCGCAGGAGAACGAGCAGTCAGGCGGTACCGGGCGACGGGCGCTCCTCGGTGCGGCGGTACTCGGCGCGGGCGGGGCCGTACTCGGTCTGTCCGGCACGGCGAGCGCGGCGGGTGCCGGGCACGGCCACGGCGGCGGACTGAGCAGCCTGCCCAAGCCGACGATCATCGGCCACCGGGGCACCAGCGGCTACCGTCCCGAGCACACCTTCGGCTCGTACGACCTGGCCCTGGACATGGGCGCCGACATCGTCGAGGCCGGTGACCTGGTCCCCACCAAGGACGGTCACCTGGTCTGCCGGCACGAGCCGGAGATCGGCGGCACCACGAACGTCGCCGACCACCCCGAGTTCGCCTCCCGCAAGACCACCAAGTCGCTGGACGGCGTCTCCACCACCGGCTGGTTCACCGAGGACTTCACGCTCGCCGAGCTGAAGACCCTGCGCGCGATCGAGCGCATTCCGGCCAACCGCCCGCACAACACGCTCTACAACGGCCGCTGGGAGATCCCCACCTTCGAAGAGGTGCTCAAGTGGCAGGACGAGCAGACCCGTAAGCGCGGCAAGCAGGTCTTCATCTACCCCGAGATGAAGCACCCCACCTACTTCCGCAAGCGCGGCTTCGAGATGGAGAAGCTGCTCGCGAAGGCCCTGCGCAAGCACGGCAAGGACCGCAGGAACTCGCCGGTCCTCATCCAGTCCTTCGAGCCGACCAGCATCCAGAAGATCAGCAAGCTGGTCGACAACAACCTGGCGGTGCTGCTGTCCGGCACGGGCACCCGCCCCTTCGACTTCATCGACCTGGGCGACCCGCGCACCACCGACGACCTGGTCACGCCGAAGGGCCTGCGCGAGATCGCGACGTACGCGCAGGGCCTGGGTCCGACGCTCGACCTGATCATCACGAAGAACGCCGACGGCAGCCTGAACAAGGAGACCACCCTGGTCGCCGACGCGCACAAGGCGGGCCTGATCCTGCACCCCTACACCATGCGCAACGAGAACCCCTTCCTGCCGCTGGAGTACCGCAAGGGCACAGCCGTGGACGCCTACGGCGACGCGTTCGGCGCCTTCAAGCGCTACTTCGCCACCGGCATCGACGGCGTCTTCACCGACAACGCCGACACCGGTCTGCTGGCCCGCGCGGACTTCCTCAAGCGCTGAACCGGCGGCTGAGCCATGGCTCCGCCACTCGTCAACAGCTGAGCACAAAGCCCCGATTGGGGTGACAGTCGGCCGCCCGGGCAACCCATCGCCCGGGCGGCCGCGTCGTGCCGCATATGACGCACAACCTCGTAGCCACCCTGCGCCCACTGCTCGCCGCCGAGGCCTCGGCCGAGGCATATGCCTCCGGAACCGAGCCGGGCGACCTGGAACAGGCCGTCTGGCTCCGCCTCCTGGAGCGCCTCGACTCCGACGGCCCGCCCCGCGACCCGCAGGGCTGGCTGCGCCGGGCCGTCCGCTCCGAGGTCCGCCGCACCCGTCGCACGCACCGCATCGAACGACCGTACGAGACCGAACCGGCCGACGAAGCCGCTCGCGACCCCGAGCACCTCGCCCTCACCTCGGCCCGCCACCGTGACCTGCGTGACGCCGTGCGCCGGCTGCCCGGCCGCTGCCCCCGGTTGCTGGAGGCCCTGCTCTCCCCGAAAGACCTGACATACCGGGAAATTGCCGGGGAGTTGGGTATCTCACAGGGAAGTCTCGGCCCGGAACGCTCCAGATGTCTTGGATGTCTCCGTCGTTTGCTCGCGCCGGAGGTTGCGGCACCCGAAGCACGGGGATAGGAGTGAGAACTACAGGCGATCAGGTGAGCGGGAGGCGTGCGCACATGGGCATGAGCGTGACCATCTCGGTGGCGACCGAGCAGGATGCAGAGCAGATTTTCAAGCTCCAGTACCTGAGCTTCCAGAGCGAGGCGGCGCTGTACGGCAACTACCGCATCGACCCGCTCGTCCAGACCCTGGACTCGGTCCGTCAGGAGGTGGCCGCGGACTGCGTCTACGTGGCCCGGCTCGGCGAGGAAGTGGTCGGCTCGGTGCGCGGCCGGATCACCGAGGACGGCTCGGCCGCCATCGGCAAGCTCTGTGTCCACCCCCGCCTCCAGGGCCACGGCATCGGCGCGCGGCTGCTGCGCGCGGCCGAGGGCGCCCTGGTCGAGGAGCGCGGCGCCACGAGGTTCCGCCTCCACACGGGCCACCGCAGCGAGGGCAACCTGCGGCTGTATCGCCGGGTGGGTTACGAGACGGTCGGCACGTCCCAGGGCGCCGACGGCGTACCGATGATCGTCCTGGAGAAGAAGGCGGAGGCGTACGCCACCACCGCCTGAAGCGCTCCTACGGCTTGACGGCGCGGTTCTTCCGCAGCCAGTACAGCGCGGAGATCGGCAGCAGTACGGGGATGAAGACGTACCCCATGCCGTAGTCCGACCAGACCGTGGCGTCCGGGAAGGCCGAGGGCTCGACCAGCGTCCAGGTACCGACGATCAGCACACCCGCGAGTTCGGCGGCGCAGCACACCTGTGCCGCCTTGCGGGCCCGTTCGCCGCCGCGGACCAGCGAGTACGTGATGAAGCCGTACACCAGACCCGCGAGCGCCGACAGCGAGTAGGCGAGCGGTGCCCGGTCGAACTCGGTGGCGATCTGGTAGACGGAGCGCGAGACCGCGCCGACCACCATCACGCCGTAGAACCAGACGAGCAGCATGCCCGGCCCGCTGACGAGCCGTCCGGGCTGTCCGGCCTTCTCGTCCAGGTTCTCTTCCACGGTGGTCAACTCACCCTCCCCAGATGTCGTAGAGCCGCACTTCGAGGACGGCCAGCACCACACCGCCGGCGGCGACCGTCACCGAACCCCAGCGGGTGCGCTCCGCCAGCGACATGAACCCGGCCGCCGGGACGCACGCGAACGCGCCGATCAGATAGGCGACGAAGATCGCCGTGCCCTGCTCCGCCTTCTCGCCCCGCGCCAGTTGCACGATCCCGACCACCAGCTGGACCACGGCCAGGAACGACACCACGGCCATGCCGATGAAGTGCCAGTCCTTCGTCGGCTGATCGCGGTAGGCGGCCCACCCGCACCAGGCGGCGAGCAGCAGCGCGGCGACACCGGTCACCAGCGTCAGGGCATCAAGCATGCCGCGACCCTATTACGGGCCAAAAGGCCCGATGCCGTCGCCCCCGCCGTGCGACGTAGGGTCGGGACCATGAAGATCCACGCCGAAGCCCTCCTGTTCGACAACGACGGCACGCTCGTCTCCTCCCTCGAATCCGTACACCGTTGCTGGGCCCGCTGGGCGCGGGAGTACGGCATCACCGCCGAGGCGTTCGGGAGCGTCGAACTGCACGGGCGCACGGCCGCGGAGATAGCCGCCGACCTGCTGCCCGCCGACGTCGTACCGGCGGCCGTCGCGCGGATCGAGCAGCTGGAGGTGGAGGACGTGCCCAACGGAGGCGTCCGTCTGCTGCCCGGCACGCGGGCGTTCCTCGCCGCCCTGCCCGCCGAGCGCTGGGCCGTCGTCACCTCCGCCACCCGCCCGCTCGCCGAGGCACGGCTCGACGCCGTCGGCATCCTGCCCAAGACGCTGATCACCGCCGACGACGTCACCCGCGGCAAGCCCGACCCCGAGCCCTACCTCCGCGCGGCCCGCGAACTCGGCGTCGACCCGGCCCGCTGCGTCGTCTTCGAGGATGCCCCGGCCGGCCTGCGCGCGGGCCGCGCGGCCGGCATGACCACCGTGGCGTTGACCACAACGCACCAGGCCCACGAGCTCTCCGCCGACCTCGTGGTGAACGACCTCTCGGCCTTGTCCGCGCTGGTCGGCGCCGGGGGAGTGGAGATCTCGGTACGCGGCTGAAAGGTGTCCGCGGCCGTCCAGCATGCGGACGGCGGCATTTGGTAAGGACCATACGTCTGCTTTACTGATCACATGACCACGACGAGCTACCGCACCCTTGCGACCGAGGCGACCCTGACGCCCGGTGCTCGTTGTATGTGTCGAATGTGCGCCTTCTAGAGGGCCCTCGCACCAACCCCTGAGTCTCGCGCCCCGAAGCGAGCAGCTGCGGCATGTCCGTACGTCGTCGAACGCCGTACGTGACCACCCTGCCCCGCGCACCCCTTGTCTTCCCGTACCAGGGCACACCCACGCCCGCGTACTCGACAGTGACGGAAACCCCAGTGATCACGACATCAGGCCTCACCAAGGTCTACCGCTCGCGCGGCCGTGAGGTCACCGCCCTCGACGGCGTCGATCTCCACGTCCGCGAAGGCGAGGTGTACGGCGTCATCGGCCAGTCCGGCGCCGGCAAGTCCTCGCTCATCCGCTGCGTCAACCTGCTGGAGCGCCCCACCGCCGGGACGGTGACCGTCGCCGGACAGGACCTGACCGCGCTGGCCGGCCGCGGCCCCCGCGCCGGCCGGGAACTCCGGCAGGCGCGCAGCCGGATCGGCATGGTCTTCCAGCACTTCAACCTGCTGTCCTCGCGCACGGTCCAGGACAACATCGAGCTGCCGCTGGAGATCCTCGGCAGGTCGGGGAAGGAACGGTCCGCCAAGGCGCTCGAACTCCTCGACCTGGTCGGGCTCGCCGACAAGGCGAAGGCCTACCCCGCCCAGCTCTCCGGCGGCCAGAAGCAGCGTGTCGGCATCGCCCGCGCCCTGGCCGGCGACCCCAAGGTGCTGCTGTCCGACGAGGCGACCAGCGCCCTCGACCCGGAGACCACCCGCTCCATCCTCCAGCTGCTGCGCGACCTGAACCGGCAGCTGGGTCTGACCGTCCTGCTCATCACCCATGAGATGAACGTCGTGAAGTCCATCTGCGACTCCGCCGCCCTCATGGAGCGGGGCCGCATCGTCGAGTCCGGCACGGTGAGCGAGCTGCTCGCGACCCCGGGCTCCGAGCTGGCCGCCGCGCTGTTCCCGGTCGACGGCGAGGCCACCGGCGCCGACCGCACGGTCGTCGACGTCACCTTCCAGGGCGAGGCCGCGACCCAGCCCGTCATCTCCCAGCTCTCGCGCACCTACAACATCGACATATCGATCCTCGGTGCCGCCATCGACACCGTCGGCGGACTCCAGGTCGGCCGCATGCGGATCGAGCTGCCCGGCCGCTACGAGGACAACGTCGTGCCCATCGGCTTCCTGCGCGAACAGGGCCTGCAGATCGACATCGTGGGCGAGCCCCAGCTCGTGAAGGAAGGTGCCAAGTGACCTGGTCCGAGATGCAGCCGCTGCTGTCCCAGGCGTGTTGGGACACCCTCTACATGGTCGGCTGGTCCACCCTCATCGCCGTCGTCGGCGGGCTGCCGCTCGGCGTGCTCCTCGTCCTCACCGACCGGGGCGGGCTGCTGCAGAACGTCGTCGCCAACAAGGTCGTCGGGCAGGTCGTGAACGTCGCCCGGTCGATGCCGTTCATCATCCTGATGGTCGCGCTGATGAGCTTCACGCGCGCCATCACGGGGACGACCATCGGCCGCGAGGCCGCCATCGTGCCGCTCGCCATCGGCGCCATCCCCTTCTTCGCGCGCCTGGTCGAGACGGCTGTCCGCGAAGTGGACGGCGGGCTCGTGGAGGCCGTGCAGTCGATGGGCGGCAACACCTGGACGATCGTGCGCAAGGTCCTCGTACCGGAATCGCTGCCCTCCCTGATCTCCTCCACCACCACCACGATCGTCGCCCTCATCGGCTACTCCGCGATGGCCGGCACGGTCGGCGCGGGCGGCCTCGGCGACATCGCCATCCGCTACGGCTACCAGCGCTTCGAGACCCAGCTCATGTGGATCACCGTCGCGATCCTGGCCGTCGTCATCTCGCTCATCCAGTTCGCCGGCGACTACGCGGCCCGCACGCTGCACCGGCGCGCCGGTCAGTCCGGTGCCGCCCCCAGGCTCCGGCTGCTCAAGGCGTCCACCGCGACGAGCAAGACCGTCTGAGCCACCCCCACCCAGAACGCCCCGCACACCCACCGCGGGTCGCTGCACCCTGAAGGAAAGGCACTTTTCGTGCGTAACGTCACAAAGTTCACCACCGCTGTCCTCGCCGCCGGAGCCCTCACCCTCGGGCTCACCGCGTGCGGTTCGGACAAGGACTCCGCGGGCTCCTCCTCCGACTACAGCGGTCCGCTGGTCGTCGCCGCGAGCCCGACCCCGCACGCCGAGATCCTCAACTACGTCAAGGACAACCTGGCGAAGAAGGCGGGACTCGACCTGGAGGTCAAGGAGTTCCAGGACTACATCGTCCCGAACACGGCGACCGAGGACGGCTCGGTGGACGCCAACTACTTCCAGAACCAGCCCTACCTCGACGACTTCAACAAGAAGCGCGGCACCCACATCGTGCCCGTCGTCACGGTGCACCTCGAGCCGCTCGGCCTCTACTCCCACAAGGTCAAGAGCGTCGACGCCCTGAAGAGCGGCGCGACCGTCGCCGTCCCCAACGACGCGGTGAACGAGGCGCGTTCGCTGAAGCTGCTCGCCGCGAACGGGCTCATCACCCTCAAGGACGGCGCGGGCAGCGAGGCGACCCCGCAGGACATCGCGAAGAACCCGAAGAACCTCAAGTTCAAGGAGGTCGAGGCGGCCCAGACCGCGCGCTCCCTGGACGACGTGGACGCGGCGGTGATCAACGGCAACTACGCGATCTCCGCGGACATCAAGCCCGCCAAGGACGCCCTCGTCCTGGAGTCCGCGACGAACAGCCCCTACGGCAACTTCCTCGCGGTCAAGGAAGGCAACGAGAAGGACCCGCGGGTGAAGAAGCTCGCCAAGCTCCTCACCTCTCCGGAGGTCAAGAAGTTCATCGAGGACAAGTACGACGGCTCCGTCATCGCGTCCTTCTAGTCCCGTATCGCCACGCACCGGGTCCACTCCCTCACTTGGGGTGGACCCCATGGTGCGTTTCGGTGGCTGCATGCTGCATGCTGGGCAGTTCAGCGGGCCCTGCATGTTCTTCCGAAGGTTACGGAGCGTCGCATGACTAGCACCTTCCCCAACATCTCCATCAGCACGGAGCGGTTGGTGCTGCGTCCCCTCGACGAGGACGATGTGCCCGCACTGGCCGAGATGATGAACGACGAACAGGTCGGCGCCTGGACCGACGTGCCACAGCCGTACACCGAGGACCGCGCCCGCAGCTGGATCACCGAATACGCGCCGGGCGAACGCGCGTCGGGACGCGGACTCGACTTCGCCGTCACCGAGTTCCTCACCCAGCGTCTGGTGGGCGTCATCCAACTCGCCAAGACCGACTGGCATGTTCGCTCCACCGAACTGTCGTACATCGTCGGCCCCTGGGCCCGCGGCGAGGGCTACGCCTCGGAGGCCGCGCTCGCCACCGCCCAATGGCTGTTCACCGACCAGAAGTTCGAGCGGATCGAGCTGCGCACCGCGGCCGACAACACCGCCTCGCAGCAGGTCGCGCAGAAGATCGGCTGCATCAGCGAGGGCGTCCTGCGCGGCGCATGCATAGCGCACGTCCGTGCCGAGGACGGCACTTGGAGCGACGTGCGCACCGACTTCATCGTGTGGAGTCTGCTGCCCGAGGACCTCGACGGCACCGAGGAGCAGCTCGCCGACACCAGCGGTTTCACCTCGTACACCGACTGGAACTGAACCCTGGGGGAATGAGCGGAACAGCACCGCCCCGGCGGTACCCGACACCAGGTACCCTCACGGAGCCCGACCTGCGTAAACCTCCTGGAGACTGACGACAATGGCCGACCGCGTCACGGTGATCGGCTGGGACGGCTCGCCGCCGACCGCCGCGGCCCGCTCCGCCCTGGGTGCCGCCACCCTGGTCGCCGGCTCCGCCCACCACCTCGCGCTTCCCGAGGTACCGCCCCGCGCCGAACGCATCCGCCTCGGCAGCGTCGCCCTCGCCGCCCGCCGCATCGCCGCCCACCGGGGCTCCGCGGTCGTGCTCGCCGACGGCGATCCCGGGTTCTTCGGAGTCGTACGCACCCTGCGCGCACCGGAGTTCGGCCTGGAGGTCGAGGTCGTCCCCGCCGTCTCCTCGGTCGCCGCCGCCTTCGCCCGGGCCGGCATGCCCTGGGACGACGCGCAGGTGGTCGTCGCCCACCGCCGCACCCTGCGCCGCGCCGTGAACGTGTGCCGCGCCCACGCCAAGGTCGCCGTCCTCACCTCACCGGGCGCGGGCCCCGCCGAACTCGGCCTGCTCCTGGAGGGCGTGCACCGCACCTTCGTCATCTGCGAGGAACTCGGCACCGACCGCGAACAGGTCACCGTCGTCACCTCCGACAAGGCCGCCGACCACACCTGGCGCGACCCGAACGTCGTCATCGTCATCGGCGGCTCCGCCGCACCCGGAGTCGCCGGCGAGGGCGGCTGGCTCGCCGGACGCGACCCGGGCACCGAACCCCGAGGCTGGGTCCTGCCCGACGAGTCGTACGGCGGTCACCTCGGCGAGGGCGAGACGGATCTGCTGCGCGCCGCCCAACTCGCCCGGCTGGGACCGCGCGTCGGTGACCTGGTGTGGGACATCGGCTGCGGCAGCGGCGCCTTCACCGTCGAGGCCGCGCGGGCCGGCGCCGCCGTCATCGCCGTCGACCGCGACGTGGCGGCCTGCGCCCGCACCGAGGCCGTCGCACGCGGCTTCGGCGTCCAGCCGCAGATCATCCACGGCACCGCCCCGCACGTCCTGGAGAACCTCCCCGAACCCGACGTGGTCCGCGTCGGCGGCGGGGGAGCGGCCGTGGTCTCCGCGGTCGTCGACCGCCGCCCGCAGCGCATCGTCGCGCACGCCGCCACCCGCGACGCGGCCGAACTCCTCGGCCGGGACCTGACGGAGCACGGGTACCGCGTCGAGTGCGCGCTGCTGCAGTCCGTCGAACTCGACACGCGCGCGTGGACGGAGAAGGAGCGGAGCGTCGCGTTCCTGCTCAGCGGCGTGCTCCCGGAGCGCACCACGTGAGCCCCGTACCGTCCCAGTGATCCTGATTTATTCCGTCCCGGTGATCCTGTAGTCGTACCGCGCGCGGTAGGCTGGCCGACCGTTGTACCGCATCGGGTGGCCCGGCACTTCGTTCGTCAATGTCCGGAAAACGCGCCCGTTTTGGGATGGGGTGTGGTACGGCACAACCGGGGGATGCGCAACGTGGCGCAGTCCACAGCGGCCCGTCGCGGATCAAGCTGCCAAGGCGGGGCAACGGCCGCGACAATGCCACTGAATGGCTTTGTCGCCTTTTACGGACGGGTCGTTCGTGCCGCTGGACAGGCACGCTCGTTCTTCACTGCGGGGGCGGTCGGTGCGCCGTCCCCGGTGGGCTGGACGTAGAAGCACTAACCGATGGGCGAGGGGTACGCATGACGGACACCGGCCAGGTCCCGGGCGAGGGACTGCCGGAGAGCGCAGGCATGGTGGAACAGCCGGGCGTCCCCCCGCACGGCGCGTACACCTACCTCTCCGAGACCACCGCCGAGGACGAAGACCTGTTGCTGCTCCCGGGCGCCCAGAGCCCCTGGGGCAACGAGGTCGCCCCGCCGGCGCCCGAGCCGGTCGTCGAGACCGTGCACGAGCCGGGCCCGCACGAGACGGCGGGCCGTGACAGCGGCTCGGTCGACCTCAACGGCGTCCGCCTGCCCGACCCGACACCCGCGCCCGCCCCGGTCCCGCCGCGCCGCCCCCTGCACCTCGGCCCGCCGACCCCCAACGCCTCCGCGAGCCCGGTCCGCTCCCTCGCCGACCGCGGCCCCACGGGAGCGCCGGTCTGGCAGTCGGGCCCGCCGACCCCCGCCGACCCCGAATACCTCGACGCCTCCCAGCCGCTGAGCGACCTGCCCCCGCAGGGCGGGAGCCCCTGGGGCACCGCCGGGTCACAGGCGGCGGTCCAGACACCGGTCGCCACCGAGGCCGCGGTCGCCGAAACGGTTGTTCCGGCCGAGCAGCCGAGCCCCGAACTGGTGGAGGCACCCGCGCCGGCGGCCGTCGCTGAGCAGGAGCCGGCCCACGAGGCCCAGGCGATGCCGACCCCCGAGCCGAACGGCGTTGCCGCGTACGGCGATTCGGTCCCGGAGGCCGAAGGAGCGGAGTACGACCACGCCTTGCACAACGGCCAGATTCCGGTGGGCGTGTCCGCCGCGGAGAGCGGACAGAGCTCCGGCGCCGGGTTCGGCGTGGGCCACGGTCAGGGTGTTGAGCCCACGTTCGCTGTACAGGGTGGGCAGAGCTCCGGGGCCGGTGTCCCGGTGGACGGCGTTCCTGGAGCCGAGGCCGGCTTCAACGGGGACGGTGTGTCGGGTCTCCCGGTCGCGCCCGTGGCCGACGGCACGTACGGCGTTCCCGTCGGGGCCCTGCCGCCGCAGGACGCACAGGCCGACGTTCCGGTGGAGCCCACCGGTCCGGACGCCGCGGCGGTCGAGGCGGCCTGGGCCGGTGCCGATGCCGGAGAGATCGTCGGTACGTTCCCGGAGGCGGGGCAGGTGGCCGACGCGATGACCGGCTCTGAGCCGGTTGCCGAGGCTGAGCCCGTCGACCTGGACGCTGCCGGGCAGGTTCCGGAGAACGTCCAGGCGTCCGACAACGGGCAGTTCGTCGAGTCCGTCGCGCCCGAGCCGGCGCACGCTTTCGAGGCGCCGCCCGCCGAAGCCCTGCCGCTGCCGGCGCCGGAACCCGAGGCCGCGGTGGCTTTCGAGACGCCCGCGCCCGAGGCCGGCGTCGCTTACGAGACTCCCGTGCCCGAGGCCGCTGTGCCTTTCGAGACGTCGGCGGCCGAAGCCGCCCACGACGACTCCGCCGCGCAAGCGGTCCCCGTCGAGCCCGCCCCCCTGGCTGCCGTCGAGCCGACCGGACTCGCCCCCGCCGTGGAGCCGGTCCTCGAACCGACGGAGCCCGAGCCCTATCTCCTCGAAGCCGTCGAGGTCCTCCCGTTCCCCGAGCCCGCGGACTCGGCGCCGGCCCCCGACGACACGGCAGCGGCCCCGCAACTGGCGGAAGCCGTCGCTCCGGCCGCCGACATCGCCGTATCCCATGAGCCGCCTGTCCAGCCCGTGGACCCCGAGTCCAGTGCCTGGGACGAGCCCGCGCAGCCCGCGTTCCCGGAAGCCGAAGTGCACGTCGTGTCCGACCCGGTGACGCCTCTCGCGGTCGTCGCGGCGGCCGATACGGACACCCCCTCCGACGTTCCTGGTGAAGCGCCGGACGGTCGGTCGCCCCTCGCCCCCCAGGGGCCCGTCACCGGCAACGCGCCCGAGTCCGCGGCCCTCCCCCTGGACCTGGCGGCGCCGGCACAGCCCGTCGGCCAGTTCGTCCCCGTCGAGGGCTCGGTGCCGACCACTCCGCACCTCGCGCCGACCCCGCCGCACCCCCTCGTCCTCCCCGCGGAGGAGGAGTCCGTCGGTACGGTTCCCGCACCCCGGGAATCCGACCCCGACCTCGTACAGCATGCGGAGGACCTGGAGACCAGGGCCGCCGAGCAGGAAGAGAGCACGGCCGTAGTGGCAGAAGCAGCACAGTCCACCGGTCCGGCCGCGCCCGCCTACGAGGACGCCGAGCGCGAGGCCGTGCTCAAGGTCATGCGCGAGCGGCGCGACATCCGCAACGGCTTCCGCAGCGACCCCATCCCGCACGACGTCCTGCTGCGCGTCCTGGAGGCGGCCCACACCGCGCCGTCCGTCGGGCACTCGCAGCCCTGGGACTTCGTCGTGATCCGCTCCGCCGAGACGCGCGGCGCGATGCACGAACTGGCCCAGCGCCAGCGCGAGGCGTACGCCAAGTCGCTGCCGAAGGGCCGGGCCAAGCAGTTCAAGGAACTGAAGATCGAGGCCATCCTCGACACCCCGGTGAACATCGTGGTCACCGCCGACCCGACCCGCGGCGGCCGGCACACCCTCGGCCGCCACACCCAGCCCCAGATGGCGCCGTACTCCGCCGCCCTCGCGGTCGAGAACCTCTGGCTCGCCGCCCGCGCCGAGGGCCTCGGCGTCGGCTGGGTCAGCTTCTTCGACGAGCGCGAGATGGTCCGCGCGCTCGGCCTGCCGGAGCACCTCGAGGTCATCGCGTACCTCTGCGTCGGTTACGTCGACGAGTTCCCGGACGAGCCCGAGCTGATGCAGGCCGGCTGGTCCAAGCGGCGCCCCCTGTCGTGGGTCGTGCACGAGGAGACGTACGGCCGTCGGGCACTGCCCGGCGAGGACCCGCACGACCTGCTCGGCGAGACCGTCGCCCAGATCCGCCCGCTGGACGCCAAGGCGCTCGGCGAGGCCTGGGAGCGCCAGAAGCGGATGACCAAGCCGCCGGGCTCGCTCGGCATGCTGGAGATCATCTCCGCGCAGTTGTCAGGGCTGTCCCGGCAGTGCCCGCCGCCGATCCCGGAGCCCGCGGCCGTCGCGATCTTCGCGGGCGACCATGGCGTGCACGCGCAAGGGGTCACCCCGTGGCCGCAGGAGGTGACGGCCCAGATGGTGGCCAACTTCCTCGGCGGCGGCGCGGTCTGCAACGCCTTCGCGACCCAGGTGGGCGCCGAGGTCTGCGTGGTGGACGTCGGCGTCGCGTCCGAACTCCCGGCCACGCCCGGCCTGTTGCCCCGCAAGGTGCGCGCCGGCACATCCGACATGACGACCGGCCCCGCGATGACCCGCGAGGAGGCCAAGCAGGCCATCGAGGTCGGCATCGAGACCGCCCGCGACCTGGTGGCGGCCGGCAACAAGGCGCTGCTCACCGGCGAGATGGGCATCGCGAACACCACCGCGTCCGCCGCGCTCATCTCGGTCTACACGGACACCGACCCCGCCGAGGTGACGGGCCGCGGCACCGGCATCAACGACGAGACGCTGGCCCGCAAGACCGAGGTCGTCCGCCGCGCCATCGAACTCCACCAGCCGGACCCGGCCGACCCCATCGGCGTACTCGCCGCGATCGGCGGCTTCGAACACGCGGCCATCGTCGGCCTCCTCCTCGGCGGCGCGTCCTTGCGTACGCCGGTGATCCTGGACGGCGTCAGCGCCGGTGCCGCGGCTCTGGTCGCCCGCGCCATCGCCCCCGAGGTCCTCGCGGCCTGCATCGCCGGCCACCGCAGCGCCGAACCGGGCCACGTGGCCGCCCTCAACAAACTCGGCCTCCGCCCCCTGGTCGACCTCGACCTCCGCCTCGGCGAGGGCACCGGCGCCCTGCTCGCCCTCCCGCTGGTACAGAGCACAGCAAGGGCGATGCACGAGGTGGCGACGTTCGACTCGGCGGGGGTCACGGAGAAGTAGGCGGCAGGTTGGGCGACCCGGGGCACTGCGACCCCGGGCCCTTCGCCGCTTGCCGCGGTCGCGGTTGCTTTCTCACGCCGCCGCCGGTCCCGGCCGCCGTCCCACGCCGCCACGGTCCCGGTTCCATCTTCACGCCGTCACGGTTGTGGGCAGGCGTTCCGCACGGCGGAACGGGTGGGCACAACCGTCCACGGGCGTGCACCCGGCACCGAAGCTCAGCCACCGCACACCCGAGCCGCCCCAAATCTCCCCGCCCTCTAAAATCTGCACGTCAGGGCATCCGCATCGCACCACCGCCACACCAGGGAGCCGCACCCCCATGGCCGAACACCCCGCCTACCCCGTAGGCCTCCGCCTCACCGGCCGCAGGGTCGTCGTCCTAGGTGCGGGCCAGGTAGCCCAGCGCCGCCTCCCCGCACTCATCGCGGCCGGCGCCGACATCCTCCTCGTATCCCCCGAAGCAACCCCCTCGGTAGAAGCGATGGTGGACGCGGGCGAACTCACCTGGGAGAAGCGTCCGTACGCGGACGGCGACCTCGCCGACGCCTGGTACGCCCTCATCGCCACCAGCAACCCCGAAGCCAACACCGCCGCCTCCGCCGAGGCCGAGCGCAACCGAGTCTTCTGCGTCCGCTCCGACGACGCCGACCAGGCCACCGCCTGGACCCCGGCCACCGGCCACAGCGAAGGCGTCACGGTAGCCGTCCTCACCACAGACGCCCGCGGCCGCGACCCCCGCCACACCGCCGCCATCAGGGACGCGGTCGTCGAGGGCCTGCGCGACGGCACCCTCGTCGCCCCCCACCACCGCACCCGCACCCCCGGCGTCGCCCTCGTCGGCGGCGGCCCCGGCGACCCGGACCTGATCACCGTCCGAGGCCGCCGCCTCCTCGCCGAGGCGGACGTCGTCATCACCGACCACCTCGGCCCCCGCGACCTCCTCGCCGAACTCTCCCCGAACGTCGAGGTGATCGACGCGGCGAAGCTGCCCTACGGCCGCTTCATGGCCCAGGAGGCCATCAACAACGCCCTGATCGAACACGCGAAGCAGGGCAAGTCGGTCGTACGACTGAAGGGCGGCGACCCGTTCGTCTACGGCCGCGGGATGGAGGAGGTCCAGGCGCTCGCCGAGGCCGGCATCCCGTGCACGGTCGTGCCCGGCATCTCCAGCTCGATCTCGGTCCCGGGCGCGGCCGGCATCCCTGTCACCCACCGGGGCGTCGCGCACGAGTTCACGGTGGTCAGCGGCCACATCGCCCCCGACGACGAGCGTTCCCTGGTCGACTGGCCGGCCCTCGCCCGGCTGACCGGCACGCTGGTGATCCTGATGGGCGTCGGCACGATCGGGAAGGTGGCCGAAACCCTCGTGGCGCACGGCAAGTCCCCCGACACCCCGGTCGCCGTGATCCAGGAGGGCACCACCGCAGGTCAGCGCCGCGTCGACGCGACCCTCGCGACGGTCGCCGAGACGGTCCGCACGGAGGAAGTGAAGGCCCCGTCGGTCATCGTCATCGGCGAGGTCGTGGACGTAGGCCCCAAGAAGCACGCGTAACCACGGGTAACCCAACCCGGTTCCAGCCGTTGGCACCACACCCAGGACAAGGCAGTATCACCCTGTGGCCGATCTCATCACCGTTGAGGATCCCGACGACCCGCGCCTGCGTGATTACACGGGCCTGACCGACGTAGAGCTGCGCCGTAAGCGCGAACCGGCCGAGGGCCTGTTCATCGCCGAGGGCGAGAAGGTCATCAGACGGGCCAAGGACACTGGTTACGAGATGCGCTCGATGCTGTTGTCCGCGAAGTGGGTCGACGTCATGCGTGACGTCATCGACGAACTCCCCGCCCCCGTCTACGCGGTGAGCCCGGAGCTGGCCGAACAGGTCACCGGCTACCACGTGCACCGCGGCGCGCTCGCCTCCATGCAGCGCAAGCCGCTGCCGACCGCCGCCGACCTCCTCCAGACGACCCGCCGCGTGGTCGTCATGGAGTCCGTCAACGACCACACCAACATCGGCGCGATCTTCCGCTCGGCGGCGGCCCTGGGCATGGACGCGGTCCTGCTCTCCCCGGACTGCGCCGACCCCCTGTACCGCCGCAGCGTCAAGGTCTCGATGGGCGCCGTCTTCTCCGTCCCCTACGCCCGCCTCGACACCTGGCCCAAGGGCTTGGAGTCGGTCCGCGAGGCCGGCTTCACCCTCCTCGCCCTCACTCCGGACGAGAAGGCCAGATCCCTCGACGAGGCCGCCCCGCACCGCATGAACCGCGTCGCCCTGATGCTCGGCGCCGAGGGCGACGGCCTCTCCACGCAGGCCCTGGTTGCCGCCGACGAATGGGTCCGCATCCCCATGTCCCACGGCGTCGACTCCTTGAACGTCGGCGCGGCGGCCGCGGTCGCCTTCTACGCGGTGGCCACCGGCCGCCCCGAGGCGTAAGCGATGGCACGGCGCGAGGCGATCGTGGCGGTACTGCGCCGCGACGGCCGGGTCCTGGTCGTCCGGCGCGGCCCCACCGTCGCCCGCCCCGGCTACTGGCAACCCCTCAGCGGCAAGCTCGAACCGGGGGAGACCCAGCAGCAGGCCCTGGTCCGCGAGGTCCACGAGGAGATCGGCCTGACCGTCTCCCCGGGCGCCAAGGTCTGGGAGTCACTCACCGACGACGGCCACTTCCGCCTCCACTGGTGGACCGCCGAGAACTCCACCGACGAACCCGTCCCCGACGGCGATGAGGTCACCGAGGCCCGCTGGGTCACACCGGAGGAGTACCTCGCGCTGAGCCCGGTCTTCGAGGCCGACCGAGAGTTCTTCGAACGAATCCTGCCGACCCTCTGACGCCCGGTTCGGCCTGACGCTCATTCGGGCTGACGCCCTATTGAGAAGCGGCCCGATCCGCGTGCGGCTGCTCCTGCCGTACGACATCACGGTCCCCGCCGAGCCCCCGCGACGGCCCCTGGCACCCCTGCGCGGCGGCGATGCCGAGCGCAACGAGCAGCGTCACCACGACGAACACGAACAGCCGTTGCCGCAACAGCCGCGGATTGGCGGGCCGCCGACCGGTCCCCGTGGGCCGGGGCCCGGGCCGCCCGGTGCCGCTGCGCGGCGCGGGCCGACTCCCACTGCCGTTGCCGGAACGCGTCGTGTTCCGCGCGGGGGGCGTGTTGCGGCCACCCGCGCGGGACGAGGACGGACCACCCCCGCGGGACGCACTGCCACCCCGGGAAGGAGCATTGCCCCGAGGCCCGGCCGAACCCTGCGAACCCGCCGGATTCCCCTGTCCGCCATGCCCCGCCTGCGAGCCCTGCTGTCCACCTTGCGAACCCTTGGTCCCCTGCGGAGGCCGCCGCTGGACGGCACGCTGCTGGTCCGGATAGGTGTCCGAGAGCCGCCCGGTGGGCCGGTCCGCCTCACCGGCGCGGGGCGCGGGCGGACGTACGTCGCCGAGACCCTGGGTCTCGCGGGCGGCGATCTCCTTGAGGCGGAGCGACAGTTGGAGGGTGCTGGGCCGGTCCTGGGGGTCCTTCGCCAGACAGGCCCGCACCAGCGGGGCGAGCGCGTCCGGGACGCCGTGCAGTTGGGGCTCCTCGTGCACGACGCGGTACAGCATCACCTCGGAACTGCCGTGCCCGAAGGGCGAGTCACCCATCGAGGCGTACGCGAGGGTCGCGCCGAGGGAGAAGACGTCGGTGGCCGGCGTGACGGCGGCGCCGCGCACCTGCTCGGGCGCGAGGAAGCCGGGCGAGCCGACGGCCGTACCGACGTGGGTGAGCGTGGAGGCCCCCGTCGCCCAGGCGATACCGAAGTCGATGATCCGCGGCCCCTTGGGGGACAGCAGAATGTTGGAGGGCTTGAGATCCCGGTGCACCACGCCGGCCTCGTGCACGGCGACGAGCCCTTCCGACAGGGCAGCCCCCACCGCAGCCACCTCGGCCGCACCCAGCGACCCCTCGTCGGCGACCTTGTCGTGCAGCGAGGGGCCGGGCACGTACTGCGTGGCGAACCACGGCCGGTCCGCGTCGAGATCCGCGGCGACCAGCCGGGCGGTGCACCCGCCCCTGATCCGCCGCGCCGCGGAGACCTCACGGGCGAACCGCGAGCGGAACTCCTGATCCTCCGCCAGGTCGGGGCGGATCACCTTGAGCGCGACCCGCTGCCCCTTCTTGTCGGAGCCCAGATAGACAACGCCCATCCCACCCGCGCCGAGCCGTCTGTGAAGCCTGAACGAGCCGACGACACGCGGGTCCTCGCGCCTCAGGCGCATCATCGCCATGTTCATCCCCGCTGCCCGGTCCGTGTGACGAGCGACAGCTTACGTTTCCACGGCCGCCCGCGCGCAGAGGCCGCGCCCTCTCGCCCCAACGGATTGTCAGTGCCGGGTGGGAGACTTGAAGAGTGGTCAGGGACCGCGTGAACAGCGGGACTTCGACTGCCCTGTGATCCCAACCACCCGCCACAGAAGGGGGATTGAGCGCGTGAAGGGTGATCGCGTGGAGATAGTCGTGGACGCCGGGGACACGACGAGGACGTACGAGGTGGTGGCGAGCAGAGCGGGCCGTCGGGTGGAGACGGCGGTGCGCCGAGGTGTCGTGGAAGTGAGCGAAGTCACCCGCAGCGGTTCCGTGGTCCGCACGGCCCGTTTCATGGCGACCCGGGTGCTGGCCCTGGTCGAACAGCCGGTGCCCAGGGAGGACAGCTCGGAGAAGGCAGGGCACACCGGACAGCCCCTCCGGGAAGACCCTGAGACCTAGGACCATTTCTCCACCCAGGGGAGTAGTTCCCAGGTCATGGCTCATCCTCCGGGAGGCCCGGGAATCGATACGAGGGCATGACGTGCGACAGAGGCCGGACGCCTAGATTTGAAGTCAAGCGGCGGGTGCAGCACTCGTCCCCCGAGGTCAGACACCCGCCGCTGCCAACGACAACTGAGTTCGGTCAGGAGAGGGACCATGGCCTACACGGCACCGCGGGCACAGATCCGCACGCAGGAGCGCAAGGCGCACACCGCTTTCCGCCCCCGCCGTCAGGGCCGCCGCCACCCCTTGGTGGCGACACTCATGGCCCTCCCCTTGGCTGCGCTACTGCTCCTCGTCTTCGACGGCTGGGAGACGGTAGCGACACAGGCGTCGTCCGTGGGAGTGATGCTGGGGCGCTGAGCGGCGACCCCAGGCCCGGAAGAGCGGTCCGGGCGGGGACATCCACCCATGAAACCCCGTGGGGACGGGGGTGCGGCGGACGGCAAAACGCCGGCGCAGCTGGGGAGCTGCGCCGGCGTTGCTTTTTGTTTTTCAGCCCCTCCGGCCTTTGAGGAGCGAGGGTTCAGGGGGCTGAGCCCCCTGGCGGGGTCGAAGGGGCAGCGCCCCTGGGGATGGGACGGGTAGGGGCGGCGCGGGCGAGAACCGTACGCTCGTGCACCAGACCCACCCGCGCCCAGGGAGCCCCGTGACCGCCACCCCCCTGCTCACCGAACTCACCACCCGAGCCAGGGCCACGGCACACGCACGCACGCGCACACCCACCTGCCCCTGCCTCCGCGGAAGCGACCGTACGGAAACCCTCGCCGACCGCCCCGACGCCACAGTCGTCCGCCACGCGGACACCGTCGCGAAGGCCCACACCCCCACCACCACCCTCCCCGATCTCACCACCCGCCTCACCACAGCCGCCCACCTCCCCGGCATCTTCCTCCCCCCACTCGTCCCGACCCCCGTGGACCTGCACGGCCGCCTGGTGACCTTCTGGCCGTACGGCACCCCCGTCGACCCGGAAGACCCCGACGCGGCCCCCTGGGAAGCCGCCGCCACCCTCCTCGCCCACCTCCACCGCACCCCGCTCGCATCCGTCGCCCCCACGACCACAGGCGCCCTCCTGTCCCTGCCCCCCATGCAGGGCCCCACCAAAGCGGCCCACGCCGTCGCCCGCCTCCAAACCGCCCCAACTACCGCCGCCCAACACCCCGCCGTACCCCCCGTCCTCGCCGCCTGGTCCACCCTCCCCCCGTGGGCCCGAGCCGAGACCCCCATGCCCGACCGCACCACCCTCTGCCACGGCGACCTCCACCTCGGCCAACTGGTCCGTCACCCCACCCCCGACGGTCCGTGGCACCTCATCGACGTCGACGACCTCGGCACCGGCGTCCCCACCTGGGACCTCGCCCGCCCTGCCGCCTGGTACGCCTGCGGTCTCCTCCCGCCCGACGAATGGACCCGCTTCCTCACCGCGTACCGCGCGGCCGGCGGCCCGGCCGTCCCGCCCGACGGCGACCCCTGGCCCGCTCTGGACGTCCCGGCCCGCGCCCTCACCGTGCAGACGGCGGCCCGCGCGATCGTCAAGGCGACCGCCGAGCAACGCCCCCTGGACGAGATCGAGATGTCCGTGATCGACGCATGCGCCCGAATGAGTTCTGCCGCACCGGACTTGCCTCCCGGTTTCCCGAAGTAGGGTGCAACCGACCGCCGCCGGACGGAGTCTGTCCTGGCGAAACAGGAAACAGGTCCGACGGGCGAGGAGTTGAGCCGGCCATGCAGTGTCCGAAGTGTCATGGGTCGATGCAGACGTACAACCGCAACGGTGTCCAGATCGAGCAGTGCAGCAACTGCCGCGGGATCTTTCTCGACTACGGCGAGCTCGAGGCGCTGACCCGTGTGGAGTCCCAGTGGCAGCAGCCCGCCCCGCCGCCCCCGGGCCCGCAGGGCTACCCGGCCCCGGCCGCCCCCGCCTGGGGCGCCCCGCACGCCGGCGGTCACGGCGGAGCCCACTACGGCGGACACGGCGGTCACCACCGGCAGAAGAGCTTCGGCCGCATGCTGTTCTCCAGCTGACCGGAACCACGGTCCGGACGCCCGGTCCGGACCACGAAGAAGCCCCCAACCGTCCGAGACGGCTGGGGGCTTCGGTGTGTGGACGATACTGGGATTGAACCAGTGACCTCTTCCGTGTCAGGGAAGCGCTCTCCCGCTGAGCTAATCGTCCTCATGTGCTGCGTGCGCGATACTGGGATTGAACCAGTGACCTCTTCCGTGTCAGGGAAGCGCTCTCCCGCTGAGCTAATCGCGCGGGGGATCCGAAGATCCAGTGGACGATACTGGGATTGAACCAGTGACCTCTTCCGTGTCAGGGAAGCGCTCTCCCGCTGAGCTAATCGTCCTTGGAGGTGGAGACGGGATTTGAACCCGTGTAGACGGCTTTGCAGGCCGTTGCCTCGCCTCTCGGCCACTCCACCCGGAGTGCGGGGGTCGGGAAGATCCCCCGTTTCCTACGAGCGGACGACCAGGTTCGAACTGGCGACCTCAACCTTGGCAAGGTTGCGCTCTACCAACTGAGCTACGTCCGCTTGTCGTTTCCGGTCCGCTCGCGCGACCCGGCGACGTGTTGAACTCTAGCGGATTCCGGGGCCAGTACAAAAACGCGTTTGTGCAGCGTGCTGCGCTGCGCCCGCTCACGCGCGTGGCCTGGGCATCCTCGGGGACACGGCCGGGCCACCTCCAGGACACCCGCCATAGACTCGACCGCGTGCACGACCTCCCGCCCCTCGCCCGCTTCGGTGACCGCGTCGCCACCGGGCTCCTCGACGTCACCGATGATCCCGCCGCGCTGGACTCCACCGGTTTCTGGGCCGTGGCCGCGGACTTCGAGGGTCGTCTGACCTGCGCGCGCTTCAGCGACGTACGAGAGGAACCGGTGCCCGCGCCGGTGCCGGGGCGGTGGCGCGGGCCGGCGGCCGGTGACTGGACGTCGTCGCTCGACCGCGCCGCGTACACGGCGGGCGTGCGCCGGATCCGGGAGCACATCGCGGCCGGTGAGGTCTACCAGGCGAACCTGTGCCGGGTGCTCGCCGCGCCCGTCGCCGCCGACGCCGACGTGGACGCCCTGACCGCGCTGCTGGCCCGCGGCAACCCGGCGCCGTACGCAGGAACGATCCGGCTGCCGGAGCACGGTGTGGAGATCGCCACCGCGTCCCCGGAGTTGTTCCTGCGCCGCGCCGGACGGGTCGTCGAGTCCGGGCCGATCAAGGGCACCGGGCGCACCGAGGCGGACCTCCTGGAGAAGGACTACGCCGAGAACGTGATGATCGTCGACCTGGTCCGCAACGACCTCGGGCGGGTGTGCGCCACCGGCAGTGTGACCGTGCCCGACCTGTGCGCGGTCGAGAAGCACCCGGGGCTCGTGCACCTGGTGTCGACGGTCCACGGCGAACTGCGCGACGGCGCCGGCTGGCCGGAGTTGCTCGCCGCCGCCTTCCCGCCCGGCTCGGTCACCGGCGCGCCCAAGTCCAGCGCCCTGCGGATCATCGACGCCCTGGAGACGGCACCGCGCGGCCCGTACTGCGGTGGCATCGGCTGGGTCGACGCCGATCGCGGGACGGGCGAACTGGCCGTCGGGATCCGGACGTTCTGGATCGACCGGGCGGCGGGGGAGCTGCGCTTCGGCACCGGTGCCGGCATCACCTGGGGTTCCGATCCCGAGGGGGAGTGGCGGGAGACCGAGCTGAAGGCGGGCCGGCTGCTCGCGATAGCGTCGGGGGCGTACGAGGTGAGTGGAGAGGGATTGACGTGAAGATCTGGCTCGACGGCGGGCTCCAGGACATCGAGTCCGCCCGCGTCTCCGTCTTCGACCACGGACTGACCGTGGGCGACGGCATCTTCGAGACACTGAAGGCGGTGGACGGCAGGCCGTTCGCGCTCACCCGGCACCTGGACCGGCTGACCCGCTCCGCGCGGGGCCTCGGCCTGCCGGACCCGGACCACGACGAGGTCCGCCGCGCCTGCGCCGCCGTGCTGGACGCGAACCCGATGCCGCTCGGCCGCCTGCGCATCACGTACACGGGCGGCCACGGCCCGCTCGGTTCGGACCGCGGCGACACCGGCCCCACCCTCGTCGTCGCGCTCGGCGAGACCACCCGCCGCGCGGACTCCACGGCGGTCATCACGGTCCCGTGGACCCGCAACGAACGCGGCGCCCTCACCGGCCTGAAGACCACCTCGTACGCCGAGAACGTCGTGGCCCTGGCCCGCGCGCACCGCGCCGGCGCCTCCGAGGCACTGTTCCCCAACACGGTCGGGCAGCTCTGCGAGGGCACCGGGTCGAACGTCTTCGTCGTCCTGGACGGCGAGATCCACACCCCGCCGCTCGCCTCCGGGTGCCTCGCGGGCGTCACGCGCGCGTTGGCCGTCGAATGGACCGGCGCCAAGGAGACCGACCTGCCGCTCGACGTCCTGGAGCGCGCGGACGAGGTCTTCCTCACCTCCACCCTGCGGGACGTCCAGGCCGTGCACCGCGTCGACGACCGTGAACTCCCGGGCGCGCCGGGCCCGGTGACGGCGAAGGCCATGCGGATCTTCGACGAGCGGTCCGGCGACGACCAGGATCCGTGAGCCGAATTAATTAGGCAGACGTCGGCGCCGACTGCGGGTAGAACTCCCTTGATGACCACCACCCTGCGGCCGACCGAGCCGCTCCAGCGCGCCGCCGACGGGACGCGTTCACGCCACTACCAGGTGTGCGTGAACAGCCGTCCCGTCGGCACCCTCCACCTCGGCACCTCGCCCGCCTTCGGCGACGCGGTGGCCCGCATCGTCGACCTGCGCATCGAAGAGCCGGACCGCCGTCGGGGCCGCGGCACGGTGGCGGCGCTGGCCGCCGAGGAGGTGGCGCGCGGCTGGGGCTGCCGCCAGATCGAGATCGGCGTGGCCGCCGACGCGGAAGCGGCCCTGCGGCTCGTCAAGGCGGTCGGCTACGTCCCGCGCAACCGCGGCATGCGCAAGCCGCTCGGCGACACCCCGCCCGCCCTGCCGGCCGGCAGCCACGGCCGCCCCATGACCGAGGCCGACTTCGCGGCGTGGCACGCGCACGAGTCGGAGGCGTACGCGCGCACGTGGATCGAGCGCGGCGTCCCCGAGGCCGAGGCGTACGCGAAGGCCCGGCGCGACCACGAGGCCCTGCTGCCGCACGGGCTCGCCACCGAGAACATGCTGTTCAGCGTCCTCGAACACGAGGGCACTCCGGTGGGCACCCTGTGGGTGGCACTGACGGCGGACGGGGCCTTCGTCTACGACGTCGAGGCCGACGCCGCCCACCGAGGCCGTGGACACGGCCGTACGCTCATGCTGTTCGCGGAGACCCAGGCGATCGCCGCCGGCAGCCGCACCCTCGGCCTCAACGTGTTCGCCGACAACACCCCGGCCGAGCGGCTCTACGAATCTCTCGGCTACGAGACGACGCGGTACGCCCTGTACAAGTCGCTGCTGTAGGCGTGAGCCGCGGCCGAAGCCGCCGTTCAGGCGTTCTGCTGTCCTGCCAGCAGTCGGTCCGCGATCTCCTCGATCCGCTCGCGCAGCCCTTCCTGGCTCTTGCTGCCGTCCAGGCGCTCCCCGCCGATGACGTACGTCGGGGTGCCGCTCACGCCGATCGCCTTGCCCTCGGCCTGGTCGGCGTCGACGATCAGTATGTGCCGGCCGTCGATCAGTGCGGTGTCGAACTCCTCGGCGTTCAGCCCGAGTTCGCCGGCCACCTCGACCAGGAAGGGCTCTCCCTCACGGTCCAGCTCCGCGACCCGCTCCAGCACGGCCTCGATGTACGGCCACCCCTGCCCCTGCTCCAGTGCCTCCTCGGCGGCCTGCGCGGCGGCGAAGGCGTGCTGGTGCTTCTCCGCCGGGAAGTGCCGCAGTCGAAGCTCCAGCCGGTCGCCGTAGCGGGCCCGCAGGGCGCGCAGATCCGCCAGGGCGGCACGGCAGTCGGGGCACTGGAGTTCGCACCAGACCTCGAGGACGGCGGCGGCGGGCAGTTCGGGGGAGGAGTCGCTCATGGCCACAGTCTTCCAGTCCGGGCCCGCACGCCCCAATCGGACGTCGGCCGGCGGCCCGCGAAATACCTGATGAGGCACCTGTTGACGGGGCCACGGCTCGTCCGTGACCGGCACCTGCGGATGATCCGACCCGGAGATGTCCCTGATGTCCCGCCGGAGCATGGCCCCACGGGGGTCGGGCGGTGCAGGATGGAAGGGACGAAGCGACCACGCCCGACCGAGGCCTGCCAGGAGGACCGGATGATTGCCGAGACAGTCTGTTCCGCCGTGTCCGCGGCCGGCCTGGGCATCGCGGCGGTCACCGCGTACCGCAAGCGCTTCCTCTCCGCCGCCCGTATCGCCGCCTACTCGCTCGTGCCGGTCGGCCTGGTGATGACCGGTGTCGTGGGGTGGGTGGCGGACACCGCGTTCAGTCCGACCGCCTGGGCCGGCTTCGTGGTGCTCGGTGCCTCGTGGGTGCTGTTCATGGGCACGCGCGCCGTGGAGCGCCGCCGCGGCGGCACCCGCAAGGAGCGCCGGGAGGCCCGGGCCGCGCAGCGGTCCGAGGCGGCGGTCGCACCGAAGGCCTCGGCGCCCTCGCTGGGTCCGAGCACCCGAGCGGCGTCCCGTCCGGCGAGCGCGCCCCGCGCGGGCGCGTCCGCGGGCGACGATTTCAGCGACATCGAGGCCATCCTCAAGAAGCACGGCATCTGAACCGCGCGGCAGCAGCGCATATGTCCGGTGCATGACGAGTGAAACGACACAGTGGATCACCACGCTGTCCGGAAGTGATCACGACCCGAAACGGACAACACGGAATTCGGCGAACTCCCAGTCATTCCGGGCGTGTTGATCGCGCGGGGGGTGCGGTCTAGGACATCATCGCCGCGAGATGCTGGACACGACCCAGAGGGAAGCCGCGCCGCCGGAGGACGAGCCGCGTGGATGCCTCTTCGCCCTTTCCCAGCCACCGCTGATGATCTTCCTAGCGGTGATCGGGTGTCTGCTGCTCATGGCTGCGCTGCACGACCTGCTGTTGCTGTGAGCCGTACCCGTGGTCCCTGACGTCACCCGTCGGGGACCACGTCGACACCACCCTCCGTGCCCGCGCGGGATCAGCCCGCCGCTTCCTTGCGACGCGCCCGGTACGCGGCCACGTGCAACCGGTTTCCGCAGGTGCGGCTGTCGCAGTAGCGGCGCGAGCGGTTGCGGGAGAGGTCGACGAAGGCGCGCCGGCAGTCCGGGGCCTCGCAGCGCCGCAGCCGTTCCTGCTCACCGGCGACCACGAAGAAGGCCAGCGCCATCCCGCAGTCCGCCGCGAGATGGTCGGCGACGGAGGCACCGGGGGCGAAGTAGTGCACATGCCAGTCGTAGCCGTCGTGGTCCGTCAGGCGCGGGGTGGTGCCCGCGGCGGCGACCAGCTCGTTGATCTGCCGGGCCGCGGCGCGGGGGTCCGCCTCGGCGAAGACCGCGGCGAACCGGCCCCGGATCTTGCGCACCGCCGAGAGGTCGAACTCCGACAGGACGCCGACATCACTGATCTCGTGGTTTCGCACGAAATCCTCGAGAGTCGCGGTGTCCGGCAGCCCCTCCGGGGTCGCCTCGTCCTCCGGTGCGGTGTTCACCAGGTCCACCACAGTGTCGAGGGCGCACCGGGTGTCGTGGGTGATGAGCACGTTTCGCTCCCTGGCCTGGGGGTCGGGCACACACCCGCCGTTGCTGGCCGATGGTAATCGGTCGGCCGGGCGTGGCACGGGTTCCGGCTCATCACCGCCCCCTCGCACACGCACCGGCGCCGTCACCGCGAGGAATCGCGGTGACGGCGCCGGTGCGCACGTTATGCGGATGTCGAAGCCCGAGCCGTCTCCCCGAGTCGACGGCGCCGGGCGGCTTCGCGGGGCCGCGGGCCTAGCTCTCCGCCAGGATGTGGGAGAGCTCTTGATCGAGATCGAAGTGCCGGTGTTCCGTGCCGGGGGGCACGGCGGCGTCCGTTCGCTTCAGGAAGGACTCCAGCGCCCGCGCCGGGGCCTCCAGGAGGGCTTCGCCCTCCGGGGAGCTCAGGGCGATGCACACGACGCCCTGACCGTGGCTGCGCGACGGCCAGACACGGACGTCGCCGGTGCCGGTGGGCCGGTGGAGGCCTTCCGCGAGGAGGTCGCGGGCGAACACCCACTCGACGGTCTCCTCGGCTCCGGTGTGGAAGGTGGCGTGCACGGCGTAGGGGTCGGCCGTGTCGTACCGCAGGCCTGCGGGGACAGGCAGGGAGGACTCGCTCGACACAACGAGGCGCAGGTGCAGCTCGCAGCTGACCGTGGTGTTCATAAGCGCCAGGGCCTTTCGCTCAGTGTGCGCTCGGGGATTCGCACGTCGGCGAAATCGACATGCCACCTACGGTGCCGTTGTAAACCCCTCTGAGTGTTTTGCGTGCCTTTACGTAACTCTTCCGGCCGAGAGCCTGTTCGCACGGTACGACCATTCCGGTGACCGGTTTCCGTCCGGTAGGGTTTGGCCGTATGGATACGGGGAGTGACGAGCCGGGCGAGGTCGCCGTGGCATCGGACGGGAACGGCGCGGACGTGACGAAGGCGGACGCCACAGACGGTGAGCGGGGCCTGGGTTCCAAGGCGCCGGAGTTCGTCAAGGCGCGTCGCGTCCTGCATCTGAGCTGGCAGGTCGGCATCTTCGTGATCGGCCTCGCGGTCGTGGCCGCCGGCATCGTGATGCTGCCGCTGCCGGGACCCGGCTGGGTCGTGATCTTCGGCGGCATGGCGATCTGGGCGACCGAGTTCGTCTGGGCCCAGCTGGTGCTGCGCTGGACCAAGCGCAAGGTCACCGAGGCGGCCCAGAAGGCCCTCGACCCCAGGGTGCGGCGGCGCAACATCATCCTGACCTCGATCGGCCTCGTGATCATCGCGGCCCTGGTCGGCGTCTACCTGTGGAAGTTCGGCCTCGAGATGCCCTGGAACATCAAGGACCAGTGACCCGCGCGCGGGGTGCCGCCGCGGCTCGCCGACGGTCATGGGTACCCCCTGACATGGGGTAATCTTCTTCCTGCGTCCGGGCGATTAGCTCAGTGGGAGAGCGCTTCGTTCACACCGAAGAGGTCACTGGTTCGAACCCAGTATCGCCCACCCGAAGACGGCGGCCCATCTGCTTCAGTGCAGGTGGGCCGCCGTCGTCTACGCGTCCGGACGAGCCTCCTGATGCCCCCTCAAACGCCTGCTCCCGGACGTTTTTTCCCCGGGGGAGCCGCCTCCCGTCCGGTCCGTCGGCCATGGGCCTCCCACCTGCGACGGCGTCACATCGGCCGCCTCGTCCCGTCGCCGAGCGCCCCGCTGCGGCTTACCGGCCCTTGAGAAATTCCTGTCCGAATCATTGACGCACCCCCGGACCCTCCGTACCTTGTGCCAGCAAGCGCTTACTTGAAACGATTCACGCAGGCGGCAACGATGCCGGGGAGGGGCCCGACTGTGGGAACCAGCAGGAATGTCGAGAGACGTACGATCCTCAAGGCCGCCGGAGCTTCGGCGGCCGCGCTCGGGCTCGCGGCGACGACGGGCTGCGGTGGGGAAAGCGGTTCCGGAGACGGGAATGTGACGCTCCGTTATGCGTGGTGGGGCGGCGAACCGCGCACCATCGCCATCAGGAAGACCATCGCGCTCTTCGAGAAGAAGTATCCGAAGATCAAAATCAAGCCCGAATTCACCGACTACGAGGCGTTCTGGGAGAAGTTCCAGACACAGGCTTCCGGCGGTAATCCGCCGGACGTTTTCCAGAATGCGGTCGGCTTTCTGCGCAAGTACGACAAGCGCGGAGTTCTGATGGACCTCAAGACACAGGCGGACTCCGGGAATCTGAGTCTGGAGAACTTCCGCAACGGAGTTCTGACAGCCGGTCAGGCCGACGGAAAACAACTCGGCGTACCCGTCGGCGCCAACACCATGGCGCTCGTCATCGACCTCAAGGCCTTCAAGAAGGCCGGCGTCGAGGCGACGTTCGGCTGGACCTGGGACGACTACTTCGACACCCTCCAGACGATCCAGGACAAGCTGAAGATCGCGGGGGACACCGGCTACTTCAGCATCATGTACCTCTACGACCTCTACCTGCGCCAGCACGGCAAGGCCTTCTTCACCGACTCCGACCTCGGCTTCACCGAGGACGATCTGACCCAGTGGTGGGCCGACGGCTACAAGCGCGTCAAGTCCGGCCTGGTCGCCGACCCGAAGAAGATCGAGCAGGTCAAGCCCAAGTCCGGTCTCTCGGCGGGCCTGGCCGCGTCCGAGTTCACCTGGGACAACTTCTCCATCCGCTACGAGGGCGAGGGCGAGTCGGACTACGGGCTCGCGCCGATCCCCACCACGGACGGCAAGGACACCGGCCAGTACCTCGGCTCGCTGATGCTCAGCGCCTTCGCCGGCACCAAGCACCCCAAGGAAGCCGCCCAGTTCATCGACTTCATGGTCCACGACCCCGAGGTCGGAAAGATCATGGGCTACGACCGCGGCATCCTCGCCACCACCGAGCAGTACGCCGCGTTCAAGCCCACCGACCCCAACAACAAGGGCGTCGCGGCCTACGAGGCCGAGGTCGCCGACGCCGGAGTGCTCGGGAAGATCACCCCGCATCCGTCCGGCGCCGACGTGATCGAGGCCGCGTTCCTGCGCCTGGGCGGCGAGGTGGCCCAGGGCAAGTCCAAGCCGGCCGACGCCGCCAAGGCGCTGTTCGGCGAGGCCAAGGCCGCTTTCGCGGGCTGAGGGGACGTACCGCCATGACGCTCGTCAAGGAAGCGCCCGTGCGCCCGGCCGGGAAGCGGGCCGCGCCGCCCGCCGCCGGGCGGCGCGGGCGGCGGCGCGAGAACCTCGCCGGCTATCTCTTCATGTCACCGTGGATCGCGGGGTTCCTGCTGCTCACCGCGGGCCCGATGATCGCGTCGCTGTACTACGCGTTCACCAGCTACAACCTGTTCACGCCGCCCAAGTGGGTGGGCCTCGACAACTTCACGACCATGTTCCAGGACCCGCGCTGGCAGAAGTCGGTCGAGGTCACCCTGAAGTACGTCGTCGTGGCCACCCCGCTCAAGCTGCTGCTGGCGCTGGGTGTCGCGCTGCTGCTCGCGCAGAAGCGGCGCGGCGAAGGGCTGTACCGCGCCGCGTTCTACCTGCCCTCGCTCATCGGCGCCAGCGTCTCCGTGGGCTTCGTCTGGCGCGCCCTGTTCTCCGACGACGCCGTCGTGGACCGTACGCAGAAGATCTTCGGGGTCGACGTCGGCGGCTGGATCGGGAACCCGGACTACGTCCTGTACTCCCTGGTGGCGCTGAGCATCTGGCAGTTCGGGGCGCCGATGGTGATCTTCCTGGCCGGGCTCAAGCAGGTCCCGCGGGAGCTGTACGAGGCCGCCGAGGTGGACGGGGCCGGTCCGCTGCGGCGGTTCTGGAACATCACGCTGCCGATGATCTCCCCGGTGCTGTTCTTCAACGTGCTGCTGGAGTCCATCCACGCGTTCCAGGTGTTCGGCTCCGCGTACGTCGTCTCCGACACCCGGTGCGGGCCCGCCGACGCCACGCTCGTCTACACCTGTTACCTCTACCAGAAGGGCTTCAAGGAGGCCCAGATGGGCTTCGCCTCCGCGATGGCCTGGACGCTGGTGGTCGCGGTCGCGCTCGTCACGGCGGTCCTGTTCTGGTCGCAGAAGAAGTGGGTGCACTACGAGGAGGCCGCCAAGTGACCAGTGCGACCAGCCCTGTTGTACGCACCGGCAGCGAACGTCGGCGCACCGGATCGCTCGCCTGGCACGTGGGCGCGCTCGTCCTGCTCGCCGTGGTCCTGTATCCCGTGATCTGGGTGCTCGGCGCCTCGTTCAAGCCGAGCAAGGACATCATCGCCGGCCTCGACCTGCTGCCCGCCAAGCCGATCTGGTCGAACTTCTCCGGGCTCGCCGACGGTATCTCCGGCATCTCCATCAGCAGCTTCTTCGTCAACTCGCTGATGTACGCGGTCCTCGCCGTGGTCGGCGTCGTGGTGTCCAGCTCGCTGACCGCCTACGCCTTCGCCAAGATCCGCTTCGCCGGACGGAATCTGCTGTTCACGCTGATGATCGGCACGCTGCTGCTGCCGTACCACGTGCTGCTCATCCCGCAGTACGTGATGTTCCGCAAGCTCGAACTCGTCGACACCCTGGTGCCGCTCGTGGCGGGCAAGTTCCTTGCCACGGAGGCGTTCTTCGTCTTCCTGATGGTGCAGTTCATGCGGGGACTTCCGCGCGAGCTGGACGAGGCGGCCAGGCTCGACGGCTGCGGCCATCTGCGGACCTACTGGTCGATCGTGCTGCCGCTGTGCCGGCCCGCCGTCATCACCGCCGCCATCTTCACCTTCATCAACGCCTGGAACGACTTCATGGGGCCGCTGATCTATCTCAACACCCCCTCCAAATACACCGTTTCGCTCGGCCTGATGATGTTCCGCGACCAGGAGGGCGTCTCCAACTACGGCGGCATGATCGCGATGTCGCTCGTGGCGCTGGTACCGGTCATCGCCTTCTTCATGGCCTTCCAGCGCTACCTCATCGACGGCATGGCGACCTCCGGACTGAAGGGCTGAGGCGGTCACCATGGCCCAGGCGCGAGTGAAAGCACGCAAGGAGTCGGTGCTCGCCGAACGGTTCGCGGTCTTCGCCGAATGTCTTCTCACCGGGGTGTGGATCGCCGTGGCCTCGCTGGGAGTTGTCACGTACCCGGCGGCAATCGCCGCCGGGGCACGGCACCTTCGGCGGCGAACCTCCCATCAGATGGGCGGCTGGCGGGAGTTCGTCGGCGACTTCCGTACGGCGGTGCGCGGCGGGTGGGTCGTCGGGCTCGGCGGCTGGGCCGCGGTCGGCGCGGTCTGGGTGGACGTCCTGGCCGCGCGGGCCGGGATTCCCGGCGGGCGGTTCGTCGGGGCCGTCGGCGTCTTCGCGCTGATCGGACTCGTCGTCGCCCTGCTGCGGGCGGCGGCCCTGTGGACACCGGGTGCCGCCTGGCGGGGGCTGCTCGCGGACGCCGGCCGGCGGACGGTACTGGATCCCGCCGGGTCCTTCCTGGTCGTCTGCGGCCTGGCCGTCGTCACCCTGACCGCCCTGTTCGTCGCGCCGCTCGCGGTCCCCGTCCTCGGGGCGCTGGTCGCGGCGGCCGTCGCCGTGGAGGAGCGCCACCGGCACCGCTGACGGGCGGTGCCCATCGTGTCGGGTCGGTGCCCTGGGCGCCGTACCTCCGTCTGTCATGCCCCTGACTACTACCTGCACGTGCACGCAACGACCTTCGCCCACGGATCCCGCACGGAAAGGAAAGGCTGACCCCTCATGTCTCCCATCCCTCGCAGGTCCCTTCTCAAGGCGGCCGCCGTCGCCGGAGCCGCCGCGCAGTTCAGCTGGGCGCTGGGCGCCAGGGACGCGCAGGCCGCGCCCGGCGCCGAGGCGGCCGATGCCGATCCGGTGACCCTGGACTGGCTGGAGGACGGCGGGCTCGGCGCCGCCCCCGGCTCCACCGTCGGCGTCCCGTGGCCGAAGGGCGCGTACCCGGCCGACCAGACCTTCGAGCTGACGGACGCGGACGGCAAGGCCGTGCCCGTGCAGTCGTGGCCGATCGCCCACTGGCCCGACGGCTCCCTCAAGTGGTCGGCCCACGCGGTGAGTTCGGGCTCCGGCAAACTCACGCTCGCCGCCGGCACGGCGAGCGCCCCCGAGAAGAAGGTGACCGTCGACCGGAGCGGCGGCACCATCGACGTCTCGACCGGGGTCATCGACGTGAAGATCGGCAAGTCCGGCTCCACGCTGGTGAAATCGGTGAAGCGCGGCTCGACGGAGATCGCCAGGAACGGGCGGCTCGTGCTGCTGCGCCAGCCCGAGATCGAGGACGGCGACCAGGGCACGGTCAAGTACGAGCGCTTCGAGAGCGCCATCGGCGCGGTGACCGTCGAACAGGACGGCCCGGTCCGGGCGGTGGTCCGCATCGACGGCAAGCACCGCAAGGGCGACCGGAGTTGGCTGCCGTTCTCGATCCGGCTCTACTTCTACGCGGGCGCCGACTCCTTCCGCATGGTGCACACCGTCACCTTCGACGGGAAGCAGGAACCCGGCAAGGCGAGCGGCGACTTCATCCGCGGGCTCGGTGTCCGCTTCGGTGTGCCGATGCGCGACGAGGCCTACGACCGGCACATCCGGATCGGCGGCGAGGGCACCGGCCTGCTGCGGGAGGCGGTCAAGGGGATCACCGGACTGCGCCGCGACCCGGGCGCGGCCGTGCAGGCGGCGCAGTACGCCGGGCAGAAGCTGCCCGACCCGGCCACCTGGGACCAACGGGTCACCACCCGCCTCCAGTACATCCCCGAGTGGGGCGACTACACCCTCTCCCAGCTCTCCGCCGACGGCTTCACCCTGCGCAAGCGCACCAAGAAGGGGTACGGCTGGATCGGCGCCGGCGGTGGCGGGCGGGCGTCCGGGTTCGGGTACGTCGGCGGCGCGAGCGGCGGATTCTCCTTCGGGCTGCGGGACTTCTGGGAGAAGCACCCCGCCCAGCTCGACATCCGCGACGCCCAGACCGACGAGGCCGAGGTCACCCTCTGGCTCTGGTCACCCGAGGCGCAGCCCATGGACCTGCGCTTCTACCACGACGGCATGGGCCAGGACACGTACGCCGAACAGCTCCAGGGCCTGGAGATCACCTACGAGGACTACGAACCCGGGTTCGGCACCCCGTACGGCATCGCCCGCACCTCCGAACTCCTCTTCTGGGCCAACGAGTCGACACCCTCGGCGGAGGCCCTGGCTCAACAGGTCGAGGCGGTAAGGGTGTTGCCGCAGCTGGCCGCCCCGCCCAAGCAGCTCATCAAGGCGAAGGTGTTCGGGCCGGGTCTCTACTCCGAGCCGGACCGCTCCACGCCCGCCAAGGCGAAGATCGAGGACCACCTCGACTTCCTCTTCACCTACTACAAGGACCAGGTGGAGCAGCGCCGTTGGTACGGCTTCTGGGACTACGGCGACGTCATGCACAGCTACGACACCGTCAGACACCAGTGGCGGTACGACATCGGCGGCTACGCCTGGGACAACTCCGAGCTCTCGCCCGACCTTTGGCTCTGGTTCGCGTACCTGCGCTCGGGCCGTGCCGACATCTTCCGGTTCGCGGAGTCGATGACCCGGCACACCGGCGAGGTGGACGTGTTCCACCTGGGGGAGTGGGCGGGCCTCGGCACCCGGCACGGGGTGCAGCACTACGCCGACAGCGCCAAGCAGCAGCGCATCGCCAACACCACGTACCGCCGCTACTACTACTTCCTCACCGCCGACGAGCGGGTCGGTGACCTCATGCACGCCAACGTCGACTCCGACGAGACGTTTCTCGTCCTCGACCCGATCCGCAAGATCCGCACCGAGCCGTACACACCTGACCGGCACGCTCTGTCGATCGGGTTCGGCACGGACTGGAGCGGGCTGGTGTCGGCGTGGCTGACCGAGTGGGAGCGCAAGGGGCCGAAGTGGGAGAAGGCGCGGGCGCGGGTGCTGTCCACGATGTCGACGATTGCCGCGCAGCCCAATGGGTTTGTGCAGGGGAGTGGGCTGTACGACCTCGACACGGGTCGCTTCGCCATCGCGGCGGCCCCTGTCGTTTCTGTTTCTCACCTCTCGGCCGTCTTCGGACTCAATGAACTGTGTGCCGAGTTGATCGACCTGGTGGATATGCCGGAGTTCAACGAGGCGTACTTCGACTACTGTCGGTACTTCAACGCCAGCAAGACCGAGCAGGCCGCCCGTTATGGCTCCAACTTCGGGACCCTGTTGTTGTTCCAGGGGCACTCGCGGCTTGACGCTTACGCGGCTGTCCAGACGGGGGATGCTGCGTTGGCCAAGCGGGCGTGGGCGAAGTTCTACGGTTCTGATGGGTACATGGAGTCCTCGCCTTGGAAGACAGAGGAGTTGAGCGGGCCGGTTGCTCTGGTCGGCGGTAGTGAGGCGCGGTGGGTGTCCACGAATGACACCGCGTTGTACGGGCTTGCCGCGATCGAGAATTTGGCGTTGCTCGGGGACAAGATGCCTTCGTAGGCAGTCGGGTGCGGGTTCGTTGTGGCTGGTCGCGCAGTTCCCCGCGCCCCTGGGTGGGCGCGGGGAACTGGGCTGGGAAGTTGGGCTAGTTCATCTTGCCCAACGCCTCTCGGGCCTGGCGGACGTTTCTGATGCGCTGTTCGTATGTCGCGCCTAGGGCCAGTAGGAGGAGGCCGGCGAGGGCGGGAGGGGCCCAGCGGGGGAGGGCGCCGGTCAACTGGACCAGGTATGGGGCCAGTTCGTGGAGTGTGACCAGGGTGAGGACCGTGCCGCCGAGTACCAGTGGCGCTTGGAGGCGGTGGCGGGCGCCAAGGAGGGTGACGAGGAGCGCTGTTGTGCCCAGCAGCAAGGGGCGCAGGTACTCCGGGTCCGCCCAGGCCGCGGTCAGGCTCGGCAGGAGGGTGGCCGCGAGGCCGGGGCCGTACGCCGTCCAGGAACTGGTCCGTGGATTGCGGCTCCGGCGCAGGTGGCCGATCAGCAGCGCCGGGACGGTGACCGGGAGCGTGTACGCCTCCGGGACTCCGATGCGCCAGGCCAGCAGGCGCACCCAGGCGGCCAGGACGAACAGGGCGACGGACGCGTAGCCGACCGAGCGGCGGTCCGGGCGGAGCGCCACGCCCGCGGTGATCACCGCGCACAGACCGAGCACCAGGGCCAGCATCGGCGGATCGACGACGGCCAGCCCCACCGCGAGCAGCCCGGCCACCGCACCCGTCACCTCGGTCGGCACGGTCGCGGGGGAGCCGCCCAGACGCGCGGCGAGCAGCGCGGCGGCCACGGGCACCGCCAGTACCAACAGGGCGACGTGCTGCGACTGCCAGCCGGCGGCGACACCCGACGCGACGGCCAGCGCGGCGGCGTAGGCGAGTGCGGTCGGCGCCATCACCGGCGTCAGGTGCCTGAGTTGCTTGAGCCAGGAGGCTCCAGCGAACAGTGCCGTGAGGGCGGACAGGACGGTCAGGGTCGCTGTCTGCGACGCCAGTGCGGTGAAGGAGAGGGTGAGGGAGGTGAGCAGCGCGAGGAGGGTGAGGAGCAACGTGGTCGGCTGCGTGAGCAGTTGGGCGGTGGGCTGTGCGGTCGGCTGCTCGGGTGTCTCTGCGGTGGGCCGGTGCTCTGCCCGTTCGCGTATCCACGCGATCGCCGCGAGCGTTCCCACCGTCGTGCCGCCCTGGATCAACAGAGCCGCCGCATAAGGCAGTTCGAGTACCGCGGGGAGGACGAGGACCGTCGTCCACGCCAGGGTCAGGGCGGCGATGACGGCCCGGGGGCGCCATGTCGTGTCGCGCACCGCCAGCAGCAGTACGGCGGTGACGACCGCGAGGACCACGGGCACCGCCACCGCATGCGGCGGCCACGGGGTGTCGAGGGTCAGTACGGCACGCGCGTCGGACGGAGTGCCGGACCAGGCGCGGGCCGTCCAGGAGGCGGGGCCGAGGAGGGTGAGGGTGACCAGCGGGACGGCCCAGAGCAGGGCCAGGGCCTGGACGCCGGCGGACGCCAGGGCGAAACCGCGCCGCACCTGCTCGGGGAGCGAGGTCCGCCAGGCCGCCAACAGGGCGACACCGCACAGGAGATGGGCCGGTACCGTCCAATCGGCCGGCAGGGACACGCGCAGGATGCCGCCGGCCGCGGTGACCAGCAGCAGACCCGACGCCACGGCGCCGCTCGCGGCGGTGACCGGCTGTCGCAGACGCCATGCGGCGCCGAGCGCGATCACCGCCGCGAGGACGAGGAGCGCCGCCGCACGGGCGGCGGCGCTCGGGCCGGCTGCGTTCCAGGAGAGCCAGCCGGCCGCCCATGCGCCGAAGCCGCCCATCGCGCACGCGCCGACGGCGGCGACGAGACGGACGGACTTGGCGGTGTTCCACAGCGCCACGATCGTGTCGAGACCGGCCGTCACCAGAAGCGCGGCCGTGATGCCGTACGCGCCCGCGTCCGCCGCGATCGCCCAGAGGAGCAGGGGGAGTTGGGCCGAGAGCACGGCAGAGGGGAGCGGTAGGCGCAAAGAGGCCGTCACGGCGAGAAGGCCGTACGCCGTCCACAGTGCTGCCAGTGCCGTCGCCGCGAGGGCGGAGTACGCCGTGCCGTCGGTGCCGATGAACACCACCTCGTGCAGCGCGTACGCGTCGAGGATCGTGAGCGCCAGGCCAAGGCCCGCCACCGACTCGGCCGTCGACCGCAGGCCCCGCTTGAGCAGTGCCACCGGCGCCCCGAGCGCGGCCAGCGTGACCGCGCCGAGCACCAGGGATCGCCCGGCGATGCCCATGTGCCCCCAGCTGACCAGCGTGAACGCGATCGCCGCGATGGTGAGGAGCACGCCGCCGAGGACGAGCAGCACGTTCTGGACGCGCGGTGCGGAGGCCTCGGGGCGGGGCGGCGCGAGGGGCGCTCGCGGTACCGGCTGCTGGAGGGCGGTGACGAGCCAGGCGCGGCGCATCAGCAACTGGGCCCGGCGGGCGTCGAGTTGCCGCAGCTCCATGTCGAGGAACCGCAGTTCCTCGGCCGGTGGCGGGAAGGATGTCATGCCTTGGAGTGTGGTGCGGGTCACGTCACCCGGCATGAGCGTACGTACTCAGAACGTACTCAGATTCCGTGGCGAGGGCTCTGTGCACGGGCAGACTCTCCCCATGGACTGGTCCCACTACCGCTTCCGCAGCCTGTGGCCGCTGCCCGCGCCCCCGGCGAGGGTGTACGAGGTTCTCGAACAGGCCGAGGACTACCCGCGCTGGTGGCCCCAGGTGCGTGAGGTGACCAGGGTCGACGACGCCACCGGCACCATCCGGATCCGCGCCCTCCTCCCGTACGACCTGACCTTCACCGCGCGCGAGGCACGGCGCGATCCGGTGGCCGGGGTGCTGGAGATCGCCATGTCCGGGGACCTGGAGGGCTGGGCGCGCTGGACGCTCGGTGCCGACGCCGCCGACTCCGGCGCCACGCTCGCCCGCTACGACCAGGTCGTCGACGTGCGCAAGCCGCTGCTCAGGCACCTCGCCGTGCCCGGCCGACCGTTGTTCCGCGCCAACCACCGGCTGATGATGCGGGCCGGACGGCGGGGACTCGCTGCCTACTTGGAAGCGGTTTGAAGGAAACCCGCGAAGGCCTGTATTGTTCAGTGCGTTCCCGGGCGATTAGCTCAGTGGGAGAGCGCTTCGTTCACACCGAAGAGGTCACTGGTTCGAACCCAGTATCGCCCACCGCCGGGAAAAGGCCGGTCCGCATGACGCGGACCGGCTTTCTTCATGTCGACCGCCACTCGGCCAAGTCGCCTTTACGCAGCGGCCGGCAGATCCGGACGCAGCGGCCAGGACGTGTTCACCAACTCCGGGGTGCCGCTGCGCGCGAACCACGCCTGGAGGCCCCGCGCCTGTGCCGCGTGCCACGTCATCTGCAACGTGTGCAGCTCGGCGGGGGTCAGGCGCTCCAGCCGGGCCGCGAAACGGCGCCCGAGGGCGCGTACGAGATCCAGTGAGGCCAGCGCGTCCGCGCCCGCGTCGTGCGCGCCCTCCAGCGTGACGCCGTAGTGCGCGCACAGGTCCGTCAGTGTGCGGCGGCCCTTGCGATAGCGGTCGAGGTGTTTGTCCAGGACCCGTGGGTCGAGCACCCGCAGCGGGGTCGCCTCGAACCAGTGGTCGAGCGAGGACGCCCGATGGCGGCGCAACTCGCGGTCCAGCAGGGTCAGATCGAAGGGGGCGTTCATCACCACCAGCGGACGGCCCGCCGAAGCCTGCTCGGCCAGCACCTCCGCTATCTCGTACATCACCGGCGCCGGCCAGCGGCCGTTGCGCGCCAGATGCTCGTCGGTCAGCCCGTGCACCGCGGTCGCCGCCTCCGGCACCGGCATGCCCGGGTTGATCAGCCAGCGGGACACCCGGGGGCGGGTGCCCGGGGCGTCCTGGACGACCACGGCGGCCGACACGATCCGGTCGGTCTCGACGTCGACGCCCGTGGTCTCCGTGTCAAAGGCGGCCAGTGGCCCCTCGTACCAGCACGTCATGCCTACACAACTCCTCGTTCACCCACGGCAGCTGACGTCCCGTCTTCTGCCTGTTTGGTGATACCCGGGCTGTTTGCGCCGTACGCCGGAAGGACACAACAGGAGTACGGGTCTTTGCAGTTCAGCGGCCCGACACGGGGATTCACTTGGCTTGGAAGGCTATTGGTCATGGCGATAGCGCAGCCCGAGCGGAGCGGGCTGCTGCCCGAACGCACGGGCCCCCATCGCGGCACACTCGCCACCACCGCCTGCATGGAGACACTGCAGGTGGGGTATCTGCACGCCGTCGCCGCGGCGGCCGGCTGCTCGCTGTCGCAGCCGTTTCCGGACAACGGCATCGACTGGCACGTCAGTCACGGCTCGCCCGGACACACGGTCGACGACGAGGTCACCATCAAGGTGCAGCTGAAGTGCACGTACCAGATAGCGCCCAACCCACCAGGCCGCTTCTTCTCGTTCACGCTGGACAACGAGCACCTGCGCAAGCTCGCGCGCACGCCGGTCTCGGTGCACAAGATCATGGTCGTGATGCTCGTACCGAGATCCCAGGACGACTGGCTGCGCGCCAGCCACGACCGGCTCGATCTGCGGCACTGCTGTTACTGGGTCAACCTGGCCGGGCACGCGATCACCGGCCGGACCCGGACCACCGTGCGCGTACCGACCTCACGCATCTTCGACGACCGCGCGCTGTGCGAGATCATGACGCGGGTCGGGACGGGAGGCAGACCGTGACGCACCGCCCCCTGGAGGAGCCACTCCGACCGGTGAGGCCGCATCCCGTGGACGGTGTCTGGCACCGTCCCCCCGAGCCCGACCAGGTCGACCCCGCCGTGCTCAGCGCCCTGTTGCGCCGGCACGGCTGGCAGCGGCGCGGCGGAGCCGCCGGGCGCTACGGCCGCTGGACCCCGCCCGGACCGGGTGGCGGCGGCACCAGTCTGCTCGTGCCCGAGAGCCGCGCCTTCCCCGACAGCGACGACCTGCTCGGCGAGGCGCTGCTCGCGCTGACCCGCAGCGGCACGCCCTCCGCGCGCGAGGTGCTCGTCGGGCTCGCCGTGCCCAGCGACGAGATCCGCTGGTGGCGTGACGTGCCCACCGGCCCCGCCGACTCCACGCCGTGGACCGTCGAGGAGCAACTGCGCGGCGCCGCCCGGCAGATGCTGCTCGCCGGCGCGCTCGCCACACGCGCGCGTGCCGGCTATTACGGCGCGCGGCACCGCCGTGCCGCCGCCGCGCTCCTGGAGAGCGTCCTGGTCGGCTCCGCGGCCGGCGGCGGCCGGCTGACCGCCTTCGTGCCCGTCGGCGCGGCACGCCCGCTCGCCGTCAGCCTCCACCAGGCCCTGTACGCAGCCCGCGAGGCCATCGACTACCAGCGGGCCACCGGCGGCATGGACGCCTTCGACGGGGCCGTCGAGGCGGGCGTCAGCCGGGAGCTCACCGAGGCGCTGATCGCCCTCGTGCGCGGCACCGAGGGTGCCCGGATCGCCGTCGAGTGGGCGCCCGCGGCCGGGGTGCCCGCGGACTGCGCGGCCGGTGTGGAGCCCGTCGAGTTCTCGCCGGGCGACCTGCCCGTGCTGCGCGAGGCCGGCGCCCGCTTCCTGCGCGACGAACCGTCCGTGCCCGTCCGCATCACCGGGACGGTGGTCCGGATGCACCGGTCGGGGCCGCGCGGCGAGGGCAGCGTGCGGTTGCGCGTGATCGCCGGCGCCGAGGTCCCGCACCTGCGCGTCGCCCTGGACGAGGAGGACTACCGCATCGCCGGCCACGCCCACCTCGTAGGACTGCCGGTGCGGGTGCACGGGCGGCTGGAGAGCCGGGGCGGCTTCCGTCGGTTGAGCGGCGCCGGCGGGGTCGTACCGATGCAGGTGGACGAGGCGGAGCGGGACCGGCTGATGAAGTCCCTCCAGGACAACCTCGACTTCTTCGAGGAGGCGTGCACGGGGGACGACTGCGACTGAGCCCGCCGGTGAGGCGGTGGCGAAGTGCGGGTCAGGGCCTGCGGCGTCGCCATGGTCTGCCGGGCGGGCCCTGGGGCGGTCGTTTCGCGGTGGGTGGGTCGGGGTCGGTACGATCCCCTATTGCGCGCGCTCCTGGTATGGCGCCGCACCCACCTTCAGTCAGGAGAGACCGGTGTCAGACGTCCGTGTGATCATCCAACGCGATTCCGAGCGGGACGAACGCGTGGTGACGACGGGCACTACGGCCGCCGACCTCTTCGCGGGCGAGCGCTCCATCGTCGCCGCGCGCGTGGGCGGCGAGCTGAAGGACCTCGCGTACGAACTGTCCGACGGTGACGAGGTCGAGGGCGTCGAGATCTCCTCCGAGGACGGCCTCAACATCCTGCGCCACTCCACCGCGCACGTCATGGCGCAGGCCGTGCAGGAGCTCTTCCCCGACGCCAAGCTGGGCATCGGCCCGCCGGTCAAGGACGGCTTCTACTACGACTTCGACGTCGAGCGGCCGTTCACGCCCGAGGACCTCAAGGCCGTCGAGAAGAAGATGCAGGAGATCCAGAAGCGCGGGCAGCGCTTCTCGCGGCGCGTGGTGACCGACGAGGAGGCCCGCGCGGAGCTGGCTTCGGAGCCGTACAAGCTCGAACTGATCGGCATCAAGGGTTCCGCCTCGACCGACGACGGCGCGGACGTCGAGGTCGGCGCCGGCGAGCTGACGATCTACGACAACCTGGACGCCAAGACCGGCGAGCTGTGCTGGAAGGACCTGTGCCGCGGTCCCCACCTGCCCTCCACCCGGAACATCCCGGCGTTCAAGCTGATGCGCAACGCGGCCGCCTACTGGCGCGGCAGCGAGAAGAACCCGATGCTCCAGCGCATCTACGGCACCGCCTGGCCCACCAAGGAAGAGCTGAAGGGCCACCTCGACTTCCTCGCCGAGGCCGAGAAGCGCGACCACCGCAAGCTCGGCTCCGAGCTGGACCTCTTCTCGATCCCCGAGCAGATCGGCTCCGGCCTCGCCGTCTTCCACCCCAAGGGCGGCATCATCCGCCGCGTGATGGAGGACTACTCGCGCCGCCGGCACGAGGAGGAGGGCTACGAGTTCGTCTACACCCCGCACGCCACGAAGGGGAAGCTCTTCGAGACGTCCGGGCACCTGGACTGGTACGCCGACGGCATGTACCCGCCCATGCAGCTCGACGAGGGCGTGGACTACTACCTCAAGCCCATGAACTGCCCGATGCACAACCTGATCTTCGATGCGCGCGGCCGTTCCTACCGTGAACTCCCGCTGCGCCTCTTCGAGTTCGGGACCGTGTACCGGTACGAGAAGTCGGGCGTCGTGCACGGCCTCACCCGCGCGCGTGGCTTCACGCAGGACGACGCGCACATCTACTGCACGCGCGAGCAGATGTCGGAGGAGCTCGACAAGACGCTCACCTTCGTCCTCGGCCTGCTGCGGGACTACGGTCTGACCGACTTCTACCTGGAGCTGTCCACCAAGGACCCGGAGAAGTTCGTCGGCTCCGACGAGGCCTGGGAAGAGGCGACGGAGACCCTCCGTCAGGTGGCCGAGAAGCAGGGGCTGCCCCTGGTGCCCGACCCGGGCGGCGCCGCGTTCTACGGTCCCAAGATCTCCGTCCAGACCAAGGACGCGATCGGCCGGACCTGGCAGATGTCGACGATCCAGCTCGACTTCAACCTGCCCGAGCGCTTCGACCTGGAGTACACCGGACCCGACGGCGCCAAGCAGCGCCCGGTGATGATCCACCGCGCCCTCTTCGGCTCGATCGAGCGGTTCTTCGCGGTGCTCCTGGAGCACTACGCGGGCGCCTTCCCGGCCTGGCTCGCGCCCGTGCAGGCGGTCGGCATCCCGATCGGTGACGGTCACGTCGAGTACCTGGAGAAGTTCGCCGCCGCGGCCAAGAAGAAGGGGCTGCGCGTCGAGGTCGACTCCTCGTCCGACCGGATGCAGAAGAAGATCCGCAACGCCCAGAAGCAGAAGGTGCCCTTCATGGTCATCGCGGGCGACGAGGACATGGCGGGCGGCTCGGTGTCGTTCCGCTACCGCGACGGTTCGCAGGAGAACGGCATCCCGTTCGACGAGGCCATCGCGAAGATCCAGCAGGTCGTCGAGGACCGCGTTCAGGTCTGATCCCGCCTGATCCAAGACGCCGTGGCCCCCGGGGAGTTCACCTCCCCGGGGGCCTCTCGTCGTCCTCCCGCGAGAACACCTGGAGCAGCCAGGAGGCGAACGTGCCGGTCACCGCGCCGAGCAGGGCCAGGCCGATGGCCATCATGCCGACCGCGATCAGCCGGCCCAGCGGGGTCACCGGCGCGATGTCGCCGTAGCCGACGGTGGCCAGGGTCGAGCAGGTCCACCAGACCGCGTCCCCGAAGGTGCGCATCGTCGCGTCCGGCGCCCCGCGCTCCTGCTGGTAGACGGCGAGCGCCCCGGCGAAGCCGAGCAGCACCGTGGACAGCCCTGCGTAGACGATCACGCGCGCGTGCAGCACGAGCCGGGGTCTGCCGTGCCGGCGCTGCACGGCCTCGTAGACCCGCACGACCCGCAGCGGGCGCAGCAGCGGCAGGATCAGCACCAGGGTGTCCAGCCAGTGCGTCCGTACGAAGCGCAGCCGCTGTCCGCTCAGCCGCCACCGGACCGCGTAGTCGACGGCGAACAGCGCCCAGGCGAGCAGCAGTACGGCCAGGCAGAGGTCCCGCAGATCGTCGGGCAGACCCCGGGCGAGGACCTGGGTCGCGTACGAGGCGAGATAGACCATCGACGCCACGGCGAGGGGGACCTCCGTGCGCCGTTCCCAGCGGGCCTTGGGGCTGTCGTCGTCCATCGCATCGTCCATCGGCCCAGCTTGGCCCGGCGGGCTTTTCGCGCAACCCCGGCGACACGCCGCGAACGGGCGACGCAATATGCTGCACTGCATGACGAGTGAGCCGGAGCAGCAGTTGGGAGTGGGGACGCAGGACGCCTTCCAGCGCCTGTGGACGCCGCATCGGATGGCCTACATCCAGGGCGAGAACAAGCCGACCGGCCCCGGCGCCGACGACGGCTGCCCCTTCTGCTCGATCCCGGCGAAATCCGACGAGGACGGTCTGATCGTCAGGCGCGGTGAGCATGTGTACGGGGTGCTCAACCTGTACCCGTACAACGGCGGTCACCTCATGGTCGTGCCCTACCGGCACGTCGCCGACTACACGGATCTCACCGACCCGGAGACGGCCGAGCTGGCCGCGCTCACCAAGCAGGCGATGACGGCTCTGCGTACGGCCTCCGGCGCGCACGGCTTCAACATCGGCATGAACCAGGGCTCCGTCGCCGGCGCCGGCATCGCCGCGCATCTGCACCAGCACATCGTCCCGCGCTGGGGCGGCGACACGAACTTCATGCCGGTGGTGGGACATACGCGGGTGCTGCCGCAGCTGCTGGCGGACACCCGGAAGATGCTGGCGGACGCCTGGCCCACGGGCTGACGTGCCGCCCGCGGGCCTCGGCTGACCTCTACGCGTCGTACAGGTCGGCCTTTCGTGGGCTCGGGTCCTGGACCGCGCCGCTCAGGAACGCCGACCTCGCGCCGAACTTCTCCGTGTCCACGCCGTTCTCCGCGAGGACCTTGATCGCCGCCGCGTGCACGACCCGCAGGACCGGCGTGGCGGCGCGCAGCGCGTCGTCGGCCATGAAGCGGTGGCGCCAGGGCTGGTCGGCCCAGGCGTGCCGCATGCCGAACGGCTCGGGCAGGGCCATCGTGCCGCCGAGGTAGTTCAGCAGCGGTGGGTACCAGGTGATCGGGGCGCGGACGGCGAGCCGTACGACCTCGTTCGTGGGGACCAGCGGCAGCTTCACCGTCCGGCTCTCCCAGCGCTTGACCGACTTCTGGACGCTCCTGGTCGGGGCCGAGGGCTTGTCCATGAAGAGGGGGTTCACCGGCCCGAGCGCATGCCCGGTCACCTCGATGCGCAGCGTCTCGTGCAGCACCGTCACGGTGATCATCATCGTGATGATCAACTGGCCGTCCCACAGCGTCCACTGGACGCCGAGGTAGTGCCGCTCCCCGCTGCCGAACTGCTGCTTGTTGCAGATGTCCTGTATCGAGTGGGTCCGGTGCTGGAAGGCCTCCACGTCCGCCGACTGCTCGGTCCGGGACACCGCCTTCGCGCCCTCGCCGATCGGCGTGACGATCCAGTGCCGTATCGAGGGCGGCGGGAAACCGCCCGTGTTCAGCGGGCCGCGCTCCAGCATGCGCAGCTGGTCGTGGATCGCGCGTATGACGTCCCAGCTGCGGAACGGGTGGATCTCGCGGGTCGGGTCGGCCGCCTTGAGGTCCTCGGCGAGCTGCCAGCTGCCCCAGCGCGTGCCCATGCCGAGGATGCCCTTGGGGCCCGCGTAGAAGACGGCGTTGGACTGCTGCTCGGCGCTGAGCCTGGCGAGCGACTGGCGCAGCTGCTCGGCCTGCGTCTGGGCGGGGCTGGTCGGCACCGCTTCGGGGACCTGGGCGCCGATGCTGCTGCCCGCGAGCAGGCTGTCCCAGCGGCCCCGCAGGTCCTTCGCCGCGTTCTCGCAGATCTGCTTGGCCCAGAACCAGCCGAGGACGGGAAGGATCACGCAGGCACGCGCGTACCAGGCCCAGAAGCCCGTGAACGGCATGCGGACCAGGAAGATGACGGCGAGCGCGCCGACGCCGACGAGCAGGGCCGTGGCGAGGGCCGAGGCCCGCTTGTTGGTGTTCTTGTCGATCATCGTGCGGATCTGGAAGACCGCCAGCCAGACCAGCAGCCCGGGCAGGAACAGCAGCCCGCACAGCACCATGACGGTGGACAGGCGCTTGTCGCGCTCACGGCGGAGCCGGTACGCGGCGAGGCAGTGCTCGACGACGACCTGGGGCTCCATGCCGAAGGACTGGATGAGCGGTTTGCGGCCCGGGCCGATCATGCGGTCGATCACGGCCCTGGAGAACGCCTCGCCGAGGTTGGGCTTGAACAGCCCCGTGGACCATTTCTGGCCCTCCTTGAGGGTCGTCTGGTGCCACTCGTTGTCGGCCTTCTTGATCTCCTCGATCGGATTGTCCCGGTAGGCAGCGGACGCGAGGGCGAACGTCGCCGTCTGGCTGCCACCGCCCGACAGAGGCACCTGTGGCCCGAAGGCGTCCTCGTAACCGGTCCCGACTGTCATCTACCGCCCCCGATCGCCGCCGGTGTCGCTCCTGCGGCCTTCCCGACTTCCGTGCTCCGCACACCTGTTGATCAGGTCATCAGCGTATCCGCAGGCACCGACATTCGTCGGCGGACGGCCGAAGCCGCCCGCCGAGACGGAGGGAAACGTTCCGCAACAGCCGCCGGAACAGCGCCCGGTGACCGTTCGACGGGCGCTTCCGGCGTCAACTACGAGGCGTGGTCGGTCTCTTCACGGATCCTCTCGGCGATCTGCGGGGGCATCGGCTCGTGCCGGGCGTACGCCCGGTTGAAGCGCGCGGTGCCGTGCGAGAGGGACCGCAGATCGACGGCGTACCGCCCGATCTCGATCTCGGGCACCTCGGCCCGTACGAGGGTGCGGGCGCCGCTGGTCTGTTCCGTGCCCAGCACCCGGCCGCGCCGCCCGGACAGGTCGCTCATCACGGCGCCCACGTAGTCGTCGCCGACCAGGATCGTCACCTCGGCCACCGGCTCCAGCAGATGGATGCCCACGTCGGAGGCGGCCTCCCGCAGCGCCAGTGCGCCGGCCGTCTGGAAGGCCGCGTCCGAGGAGTCCACGGAGTGCGCCTTGCCGTCGAGCAGCGTCACCCGGACGTCGATGAGCGGATAGCCGGCCGCGACGCCCCTGGCCGCCTGGGTGCGTACGCCCTTCTCCACCGAGGGGATGAACTGGCGTGGTACCGCGCCGCCGATCACCTTGTCCACGAACTCGATGCCGGAACCGCCGGGCAGCGGCTCCACCTCGATCTCGCAGATCGCGAACTGCCCGTGCCCACCGGACTGTTTGACGTGCCGGCCGCGTCCCGCCGACCGGCCGGCGAACGTCTCCCGCAGGGAGACCCTGTGCGCCACGACGTCCACCTGGACGCCGTACCGGCTGCGCAGCCGTTCCAGTGCCACGTCCGCATGGGCCTCGCCCAGACACCACAGCACCACCTGGTGCGTGTCCGGGTTCTGTTCGAGCCGCATCGTCGGATCCTCGGCGACCAGCCGGGACAGGCCCTGCGAGAGTTTGTCCTCGTCCGCCTTGCTGTGCGCCTCGATGGCCAGCGGCAGCAGCGGGTCGGGCATCTCCCACGGCTCCATCAGCAGCGGGTCGTCCTTGGCGGAGAGGGTGTCGCCGGTCTCCGCGCGGTTCAGCTTCGCCACGCACGCGAGGTCGCCGGCGATGCAGTGGGTGAGGCTCCGCTGCTGCTTGCCGAAGGGCGCGGACAGGGCGCCGACGCGCTCGTCCACGTCGTGGTCCTCGTGCCCGCGGTCGGCGAGCCCGTGCCCGGAGACGTGCACCGTCTCGTCGGGGCGCAGGGTGCCGGAGAAGACCCGTACCAGGGAGACCCGGCCGACGTACGGGTCGGACGCCGTCTTCACGACCTCCGCGACCAGCGGCCCGTCCGGGTCGCACGGTTTCAGCTCGCGCGGTGTGCCCGCGACCGTGGTGACCCCGGGCGCCGCGCGCTCCAGCGGGGTCGGGAAGCCGCCGGTGACCAGCTCCAGGAGCTCGACCGTGCCCAGGCCCTGCCGGGCGCCCTCGGCCGCGGGGGCGGCGGCCAGGACCGGGAAGAAGACACCGCGCGCGACGGCTCGCTCCAGGTCCTCCACGAGTGTCTTGAAGTCGATCTCCTCGCCGCCGAGATAGCGGTCCATGAGGGTCTCGTCCTCGCTCTCCGCGATGATCCCCTCGATCAGCCGGTTGCGCGCCTCCTCGATCTCGGGCAGCTGCTCCGGCCCCGGCTCGGACTCCTTGCGCTCCCCGGAGGAGTAGTCGAACAGCTTCTGCGACAGCAGCCCGATCAGTCCGGTCACGGGCGCGTGCCCGTCGGGCCCCTCCGGGCCGTGCAGCGGCAGATAGAGCGGCAGCACGGCGTCGGGGTCGTCCCGGCCGAAGGCCTGGGCGCAGGTCCGGGTCATCTCGTCGAAGTCCGCCCGAGCGGCCTCCAGATGCGTGACCACGATGGCCCGCGGCATGCCGACCGCCGCGCACTCCTCCCACACCATGCGCGTCGAGCCGTCCACGCCGTCGGAGGCCGAGACGACGAAAAGGGCCGCGTCCGCCGCTCGCAGACCGGCCCTGAGTTCCCCGACGAAGTCGGCGTATCCGGGGGTGTCGAGAACATTGACCTTGATGCCGTCCCATTCGACCGGCACCAGGGAGAGCTGCACCGAGCGTTGTTGTCGGTGTTCTATCTCGTCGTAGTCGGAAACGGTGCCGCCGTCCTCGACGCGGCCCGCCCGGTTCACGGCCCCCGCGGTGAGCGCGAGAGCCTCCACCAAAGTCGTCTTGCCCGATCCGGAGTGGCCGACCAGCACCACATTCCGTACGGACGCGGGGTGGTCGGCCGCTGTTGCCCTGCCGGCGGCTCCGGGGTGTGCGTTCGCCTTGTCGCCCATGGCCTTGCCTCCCGTGCACGGTGAGGTCACTGTGGGCGCGGACATGCGGGGGCCGCGTGCGGTGGCGGCTCCGATGACGCCCGCGGTGCTTCGAGCTTTCCACTCCCGTCACGGTGCGTCCATACAGCGGACGCGATCCCGCCGCATGCTGTCCCTCATGAGCCGTCCGCCGGATCTCGGGCCCGGGCGTCCGGGTGCCCGGACGTCGTACACGCGCACGCGTGGCTACGATGGGCCAGCCGGTGGCCAGCAGGGGCCGCGCGGCCACACCGACCCTCGGGAAGGCCATGCTGAACAAGTACGCGCGTGCTTTCTTCACGCGTGTTCTCACGCCGTTCGCCTCGTTCCTGATCCGGCGGGGCGTCAGCCCCGACACGGTCACGCTCCTGGGCACCGCCGGAGTGGTCGCGGGCGCGCTGGTCTTCTACCCCATGGGCGAGTTCTTCTGGGGCACGGTCGTGATCACGCTCTTCGTCTTCTCCGACCTCGTCGACGGCAACATGGCCCGTCAGCTGGGCCGCTCCAGCCGCTGGGGCGCGTTCCTGGACTCCACGCTGGACCGGGTGGCCGACAGCGCGGTCTTCGGCGGCCTGGCGCTCTGGTACGCGGGCGGTGGCGACGACATCGCCCTGTGCGCCGTCTCGATCTTCTGCCTGGCCAGCGGTCAGGTGGTGTCGTACACCAAGGCGCGCGGCGAGTCGATCGGCCTGCCGGTCGCCGTCAACGGGCTGATCGAGCGGGCCGAGCGGCTGGTGATCTCGCTGGTCGCGTGCGGCCTCGCCGGTCTGCACAAGTTCGGCGTCCCGGGCATCCAGTACCTGCTGCCCGTCGCCCTGTGGATCGTCGCCGTCGGCAGCCTGGTCACGCTGGTCCAGCGGGTGGTCACCGTGCGCCGCGAGTCGGCGGAGGCGGAGGCGCAGGCCGAGGCCGAGGCGGCCGAGCAGGAGAGCGGTGCGGCCACGTGAGTGCGCGGGACCGGCTGACGGACGGGCTGTACGGCCTGGGCTGGGGCACGGTCAAGAAGCTCCCGGAACCCGTCGCCGTCCGGCTCGGCCGCACCATCGCCGACCTGGCCTGGAAGCGCCGCGGCAAGGGCGTCCAACGGCTTGAGAGCAACTACGCGCGCGTGGTGCCCGACGCGAGCCCCGAGCGCCTCGCCGAGCTCTCGCGCGCGGGCATGCGCTCGTACCTGCGCTACTGGATGGAGTCCTTCCGGCTGCCCGCCTGGAGCGCCGACCGGGTCAGGAACGGCTTCGACCCCAAGGACGTGCACCACCTGACCGACGGGATCGCCTCCGACAAGGGCGTCATCCTCGCGCTGCCGCACATGGCCAACTGGGATCTCGCCGGCGCCTGGGTCACCACCAAGCTGGAGACACCGTTCACCACGGTCGCCGAACGCCTCAAGCCGGAGACCCTGTACGACCGTTTCGTCGCCTACCGCGAGGGCCTCGGCATGGAGGTCCTCCCGCACAGCGGCGGTACCGCCTTCGGCACGCTGGCCCGACGGCTGCGCGACGGCGGCCTGGTCTGTCTGGTCGCCGAGCGCGACCTGTCCTCCTCCGGCGTCGAGGTGCAGTTCTTCGGCGAGGCCACCCGGATGCCGGCGGGCCCGGCACTGCTGGCCCAGCAGACCGGCGCGCTGCTGCTCCCGGTGACGCTCTGGTACGACGACTCGCCCGTGATGCGGGGACGCGTCCATCCACCGATCGCGGTCCCGGAGACAGGTGGCCGGGCCGAAAAGACGTCTGTCATGACACAGGCGCTGGCGGATGCCTTCGCCACGGGGATCGCCGACCACCCGGAGGACTGGCACATGCTCCAGCGCTTGTGGCTCAAGGATCTCGACCCCGCGAAGAACCCCGGCGACCCCGAGAAGGGGACCACGTGAGGATCGGCATCGTCTGCCCCTACTCCTGGGACGTGCCCGGTGGCGTCCAGTTCCACATCCGCGACCTCGCCGCCTACTTCATCCGGCTGGGCCACGAGGTCTCCGTCCTCGCCCCGGCCGACGACGACACCCCGCTGCCGCCGTACGTCGTCTCGGCGGGCCGCGCGGTCCCGGTGCCGTACAACGGCTCGGTGGCCCGCCTCAACTTCGGCTTCCTGAGCGCCGCGCGGGTGCGCCGCTGGCTGCACGACGGCGAGTTCGACGTCATCCACATCCACGAGCCGACCTCGCCCTCGCTCGGCCTGCTGGCCTGCTGGGCCGCCTCGGGCCCGATCGTGGCGACCTTCCACACCTCCAACCCGCGCTCGCGGGCCATGATCGCCGCGTACGCCATCCTCCAGGCGGCCCTGGAGAAGATCAGCGCGCGCATCGCGGTGAGCGAGTACGCCCGCCGCACGCTGGTCGAGCACCTCGGCGGCGACGCGGTCGTCATCCCCAACGGCGTCGACGTCGACTTCTTCGCCCGCGCCGAGTCCAAGCCCGAGTGGCAGGGCAACACGATCGGCTTCATCGGCCGCATCGACGAGCCCCGCAAGGGTCTGCCGGTCCTGATGCGCGCCCTCCCCAGGATCCTCGCCGAGCGCCCCCAGACCAGGCTCCTGGTGGCGGGCCGCGGCGACGAGAAGGAGGCGGTCGAGTCGCTCCCCGCCGAACTCCGCCCGCGCGTCGAGTTCCTCGGCATGATCAGCGACGAGGACAAGGCCCGCTTCCTGCGCAGCGTCGACCTCTACATCGCCCCCAACACCGGCGGCGAGAGCTTCGGCATCATCCTCGTGGAGGCCATGTCCGCAGGCGCCCCCGTCCTCGCCTCGGACCTGGACGCCTTCGCCCAGGTCCTGGACCAGGGCGCGGCGGGCGAGCTCTTCACCAACGAGAACCCCGACTCCCTGGCCGAGGCGGCCGTACGCCTGCTCGCCGACCCGACCCGCCTCGCCGAACTCCGCACCCGGGGCAGCGCCCACGTACGCCGCTTCGACTGGTCGACGGTCGGCGCGGACATCCTCTCGGTGTACGAGACGGTGACGCAGGGCGCGGCAGCGGTGGCGGCGGCGGACGACGAGGGACGGGGACCGGGGTTGCGGGCGCGGTTCGGGTTGGCGCGGGACTGAGGCGCACTTCTCGACGCCGGGCGGCATCCTTCAGCCCGTCCGGCGTTTGAGGACGAGGCCGTCCAGGCCGAAGCGGGGGCCTGGGGGCGGCAGCCCCCAGAGCGACGGCCACGCCAACACCCCGCACGCCGCCGCGACACCCCGCACGTCACAACGCCGAACCCGCAGAGCGTAGGGTGCGGCGCGTGAGCGCTACCTTGATCTGGATCCTCGTCGTTCTCGTGGCGATCGGCCTCTACCTGAGCTGGACGGCCGGCCGCCTCGACCGGCTGCACGCCCGGATCGACGCCGCGCGCGCGGCACTCGACGCCCAGCTGCTCCGCAGGGCTTCCGTGGCGCAGGAGTTGGCGACCTCCGGTGTCCTCGACCCGGCGGCCTCGATCGTCCTGTACGAGGCAGCGCACGCGGCGAGGCAGGCCGAGGAGGAGCAGCGCGAGGTCGCCGAGAGCGACCTGAGCCAGGCGCTGCGGGCCGTCTTCGCGGAGGCCCAGCAGGTGGAGGTCGTGCGCGAGGCCCCCGGAGGAGACTCGGCGGCCCACGAACTCACCGAGGCCGTACGCCGCGTGCCGATGGCCCGGCGCTTCCACAACGACGCGGTCGGCGCGGCCCGCCGGCTGCGCGACCACCGCAAGGTCCGCTGGTTCCACCTGGCAGGACACGCCCCGTTCCCGATGGCATTCGAGATGGACGACGAGCCGCCGGCGGCACTGGTGGACCGGGCGGCCTAAGGCCTGTTCGGGGCGATCGCGCGGTCCCTCGCACGCGAAAAGGATCCACCGCCTACCCATTGGCCCTTGCAGTGGACTGGTCCACTCGCGTTTCCTCGGTGGTGCAGAAACCCTCTTTCACCGAGCGAGGTCACCCGTGTCCAGCACGTTCTCCGAAAACCAGACCCCCGAGACCGGCACCGCGCGCGTGAAGCGCGGCATGGCCGAGCAGCTCAAGGGCGGCGTGATCATGGACGTCGTCACGCCGGAGCAGGCGAAGATCGCCGAGGACGCGGGCGCCGTCGCCGTCATGGCCCTGGAGCGGGTCCCGGCCGACATCCGCAAGGACGGCGGCGTGGCCCGGATGTCCGACCCGGACATGATCGAGGGCATCATCGAGGCCGTCTCCATCCCGGTCATGGCCAAGTCCCGTATCGGCCACTTCGTCGAGGCCCAGGTGCTCCAGTCCCTCGGCGTCGACTACATCGACGAGTCCGAGGTCCTCACCCCGGCCGACGAGGTCAACCACTCCGACAAGTGGGCCTTCACCACCCCCTTCGTCTGTGGTGCCACCAACCTGGGCGAGGCCCTGCGCCGCATCGCCGAGGGCGCCGCGATGATCCGCTCCAAGGGCGAGGCCGGCACCGGCAACGTCGTCGAGGCGGTCCGCCACCTGCGCCAGATCAAGAACGAGATAGCCAGGCTGCGCGGCTACGACAACAACGAGCTGTACGCCGCCGCCAAGGAGCTGCGCGCCCCGTACGAGATCGTCAAGGAGGTCGCCGAACTCGGCAAGCTCCCGGTCGTCCTGTTCTCCGCCGGTGGCGTGGCCACCCCCGCCGACGCCGCGCTCATGCGCCAGCTCGGCGCGGAGGGCGTCTTCGTCGGCTCCGGCATCTTCAAGTCCGGCGACCCGGCCAAGCGCGCCGCCGCCATCGTGAAGGCGACGACCTTCTACGACGACCCGAAGATCATCGCGGACGCGTCCCGCAACCTCGGCGAGGCCATGGTCGGCATCAACTGCGACACCCTCCCCGAGGCCGAGCGCTACGCCAACCGCGGCTGGTAGTCACGTAGATGAGCGAGACAGCCCCTGTCATAGGCGTCCTGGCCCTCCAGGGCGACGTACGGGAGCACCTGATCGCCCTGGCCGCGGCCGACGCCGTGGCCAGGCAGGTCAGGCGCCCCGAGGAACTCGCCGAGGTGGACGGACTGGTCATCCCCGGCGGTGAATCCACCACCATCTCCAAGCTGGCCGTCCTCTTCGGACTGATGGACCCCCTGCGCGCACGCGTGCGTGCCGGTCTGCCCGTCTACGGCACCTGCGCCGGCATGATCATGCTCGCCGACAAGATCCTCGACCCGCGCTCGGGCCAGGAGACGATCGGCGGCATCGACATGATCGTGCGCCGCAACGCCTTCGGACGTCAGAACGAGTCCTTCGAAGCGACGGTCGACGTGAAGGGCGTCGGGGGCGATCCTGTGGAGGGCGTCTTCATCCGCGCCCCCTGGGTCGAGTCCGTCGGCGCCGAGACCGAGGTGCTCGCCGAGCACGACGGCCACATCGTCGCGGTCCGCCAGGGCAACGCGCTCGCCACGTCGTTCCACCCAGAACTGACCGGCGACCACCGCGTGCACTCCCTGTTCGTCGACATGGTGCGCGCGAACCTGGCGCCGGGGTCCTAGTAGGATTCCTGGGGTTCGTAAAGAGTTGGGTTACGCGAAGGAGACAGGCAGATGTCCGGCCACTCTAAATGGGCTACGACGAAGCACAAGAAGGCCGTGATCGACGCCAAGCGCGGCAAGCTCTTCGCGAAGATGATCAAGAACATCGAGGTCGCGGCCCGTACCGGTGGTGCCGATGTGTCCGGCAACCCGACGCTGTTCGACGCCATCCAGAAGGCCAAGAAGAGCTCGGTCCCGAACAAGAACATCGACTCCGCCGTCAAGCGCGGCGCCGGTCTCGAAGCCGGTGGCGCCGACTACGAGACGATCATGTACGAGGGTTACGGCCCCAACGGTGTCGCGGTGCTCATCGAGTGCCTCACCGACAACCGCAACCGCGCCGCCTCGGACGTCCGCGTCGCCATGACCCGCAACGGCGGGAACATGGCCGACCCCGGCTCCGTCTCGTACCTCTTCAACCGCAAGGGCGTCGTCGTCGTCCCCAAGGGCGAGCTGTCCGAGGACGACGTCCTGGGTGCCGTGCTCGACGCGGGCGCCGAGGAGGTCAACGACCTCGGTGAGTCCTTCGAGGTCATCTCCGAGGCCACCGACCTGGTCGCGGTCCGCACCGCGCTCCAGGACGCCGGCATCGACTACGACTCCGCCGACGCCAACTTCGTCCCGACCATGCAGGTCGAGCTCGACGAGGACGGCGCGCGGAAGATCTTCAAGCTGATCGATGCCCTCGAGGACAGCGACGACGTGCAGAACGTCTTCGCCAACTTCGACGTCAGCGACGAGGTCATGGAGAAGGTCGACGCGTAGCGCTGCCGCGAGTTCAGCGGTATCGGCGGGCCGGATGGGACACACGTCCCCCGGCCCGCCGCTGTTGTCGGTGGCAGCGGATAGCCTGGCGTGAAGTCAAAGATCACGTTCGGCTGCGAAGAGGCGAAGGGGGGCACGGTGCGGGTACTCGGGGTGGACCCCGGTCTCACGCGGTGTGGTGTCGGCGTCGTCGAAGGCGTCGCGGGCCGGCCGCTCACCATGGTGGGCGTCGGTGTCGTACGGACCCCGGCGGACGCCGAGTTGGGGCTGCGCCTGGTCGCCATCGAACAGGGCATCGAAGCGTGGCTGGACGAACACCGGCCCGAATTCGTCGCTGTGGAGCGGGTGTTCAGCCAGCACAACGTGAGCACGGTGATGGGCACCGCCCAGGCCAGCGCCGTCGCCATGCTCTGCGCCGCCCGCCGCGGCATCCCCGTCGCCCTGCACACCCCGAGCGAGGTCAAGGCCGCCGTCACCGGCAGCGGCCGCGCCGACAAGGCCCAGGTCGGCGCCATGGTGACCCGACTGCTCCGGCTCGACGCGCCCCCGAAGCCGGCCGACGCCGCCGACGCCCTCGCGCTCGCCATCTGCCACATCTGGCGCGCCCCCGCCCAGAACCGACTCCAGCAGGCCGTCGCCCTGCACGCGGCCAAAGCAACGATCCCGGCCAAAGCCCCGAACGCCCCGAAAGGCCGCCTCGCATGATCGCCTTCGTCAGCGGCACGGTCGCCGCACTCGCTCCCGATGCCGCGGTGGTCGAGGTGGGCGGAGTCGGCATGGCCGTCCAGTGCACGCCGAACACGCTGTCCACCCTCCGCCTGGGCAAGCAGGCCAAGCTCGCCACCTCCCTCGTCGTACGCGAGGACTCGCTGACCCTGTACGGCTTCGTTGACGACGACGAACGCCAGATCTTCGAGCTGCTCCAGACCGCGACCGGCGTCGGCCCCCGGCTCGCCCAGGCCATGCTGGCCGTGCACACCCCGGACGCCCTGCGCCGGGCGGTGGCCACGGGCGACGAGAAGGCGCTCATGGCCGTCCCGGGCATCGGCAAGAAGGGCGCGCAGAAGCTGTTGCTGGAGTTCAAGGACCGGCTGGGCGAGCCGATCGGCGCCGCGGTGGTCGGCACCCCGATCAGCAGCGGCTGGCGCGATCAGCTGCACGCCGCCCTGATCGGCCTCGGCTACGCCACGCGCGAGGCCGACGAGGCCGTCGCCGCCGTGACCCCGCAGGCCGAGGCCGCCGAGGGCGCGCCCCAGGTGGGCCAGTTGCTCAAGGCCGCCCTTCAGACCCTGAACCGCGCCCGCTAGGAGACCGTCAGTGAACTGGGACGACACCACCGACGAGACCGCCCCCGAGCGGCTGGTGGGCTCGGTCGCCGACGGTGAGGACCAGGCGGTCGAGGCCGCCCTGCGCCCCAAGGACCTGGGCGAGTTCATCGGCCAGGAGAAGGTCCGCGAGCAGCTGGACCTGGTCCTGCGCGCCGCACGCGCGCGGGGCGCCACGGCCGACCACGTGCTGCTCTCCGGCGCCCCCGGCCTCGGCAAGACCACCCTCTCGATGATCATCGCGGCGGAGATGGGCGCCCCCATCCGCATCACCAGCGGCCCCGCGATCCAGCACGCCGGCGACCTCGCGGCGATCCTGTCCTCCCTCCAGGAGGGCGAGGTCCTCTTCCTCGACGAGATCCACCGCATGTCCCGGCCCGCCGAGGAGATGCTCTACATGGCGATGGAGGACTTCCGCGTCGACGTCATCGTCGGCAAGGGCCCCGGCGCCACCGCCATCCCCCTGGAGCTGCCGCCCTTCACCCTGGTCGGCGCCACCACGCGCGCGGGACTCCTGCCGCCCCCGCTGCGCGACCGATTCGGCTTCACCGGGCACATGGAGTTCTACGAACCCCTCGAACTGGAGCGCGTCATCCACCGCTCGGCGAACCTGCTCGACGTCGAGATCGACACCGAGGGCGCCGCCGAGATCGCCGGCCGCTCCCGCGGCACGCCCCGTATCGCCAACCGCCTGCTGCGCCGGGTCCGCGACTACGCCCAGGTCAAGGCGGACGGCGTGATCAACCGGGACATCGCCGCCGCGGCCCTCGCCGTCTACGAGGTCGACGTGCGCGGTCTCGACCGCCTCGACCGAGCCGTTCTGCAGGCCCTGCTCAAGCTGTTCGGCGGCGGACCGGTCGGCCTGTCCACGCTCGCCGTCGCGGTGGGGGAGGAGCGCGAGACGGTGGAAGAGGTCGCCGAACCCTTTCTCGTACGCGAAGGACTGCTGGCCCGGACCCCGCGCGGGCGGGTCGCCACGCCCGCCGCCTGGTCACATCTCGGCCTCACACCACCGCAGGCCGCGCAGCCGGGAAACGGACAACAGGACCTGTTCGGGACGTGACGGCATCGTGACGACCCGGCATTGGCCCAGTCAGGAACCCAGGTGCCATGCTGAGCGTTGTTCCATGCGCGCGGACTCGCTTAGACTCCGCCGATGCCGCCTTTGTCGGCGGTATGCATACCCCCATCCATGAGGCCGCTCTCCGTCGCGGTCGTGCGAAGGAAATTCCGTCCCGTGAATATCGTGACCCTTCTCCCGTTCATCGTGCTCATCGGGGCCATGTTCCTGATGACCCGCTCGGCCAAGCGCAAGCAGCAGGCGGCCGCGTCCATGCGGAACGAGATGCAGCCAGGCTCCGGCGTCCGCACGATCGGGGGTATCTACGCGACGGTCAAGGAGGTAAACGAGGAGACGGTCCTCCTCGACGCCGGTCCCGGCGTCGATCTCCTCTTCGCGAAGAACGCCATCGGCGCCGTTCTGTCGGACGACGAGTACAACCGCATCGTCCACGGTGTCGAGCACGACCTGAAGTCCGACTCCGACGTCGTCCCGGACGACGCCTCCTCCCTCACCGAGACCGACGACTCCGCCGACGAAGCTGCCGCCGCCTCCGACGACAAGTCCGTCGACCTCGGCAAGAAGGACGCGCCCGAGGAACCGGCCGACGAGATCGTGACCGCTGAGGCGAAGTCGGACGAAGAGCCGAAGAAGAAGGACGGCGAGTCCGAGGCGAAGTAGCCGCGCCAAGGGGCGTGCGGACCGTTCCCGCACGCCCTGGAGCACGCGCAGCTCGCACGGGGTCCCGACACCATGTCATGGCCGCCCGCCCGCAGATCCGGCGCGCGGCGGCCCGAGAGGGAGTACGAGAAGGTGGCAGCACCTAAGAAGGGCCGGAGCGCGAGTGCCCAGAGCAAGCCAGGGCGTTCGCTGGCCCTCATCCTGATCGCCATCGTGGCGCTCACCGGAGGGATGTTCGCCTCCGGGCACACCACTCCGCGCCTCGGTATCGATCTGGCCGGGGGCACGAGCATCACTCTCCGGGCGGTCCCGGAGAAGGGCCAGGAGTCCGCGATCAACAAGACCAACATGGACACCGCGGTCGACATCATGAACCGCCGTGTCAATGGTCTCGGTGTCTCGGAAGCGGAGGTTCAGACCCAGGGCGACCGCAACATCATCGTCAACATCCCCAAGGGCACGAACTCCGAGGAAGCCCGCCAGCAGGTCGGCACCACGGCCAAGCTGTACTTCCGCCCGGTGATCGCCACCGAGGCCTCCGCCGGCGCGACGCCGAGCACCTCGCCCAGCGCGTCCGACAGCGCCTCCGGCAGCCCGTCGAGCTCGACCTCTCCCAAGGCCACCGGCTCCTCGTCCGCGTCGAGCTCCGCGAGCCCCTCGGACACCGCCACCTCGCAGGGCCGTGCCGTCACCGACGGCCTGAAGGCCGACGAGACCCCGTCCGCCAGCGCCAGCTCCTCGGCCTCCTCCAGCGCCTCCCCGTCGCCGAGCAGCAGCAGCGCCGCCAGTGACGCGAACGCCAAGCTGGAGGCCCAGTACACCGCGCTGGACTGCTCCAAGAAGTCGGTCCAGAACACGGCGGGCAAGAGCGCCAAGGCCAGCGAGTCGACCGTCGCGTGCGGCGAGAACGACGGCGTCTGGTTCAAGTACCTGCTCGGCCCCGCCGCCGTGGACGGCACCGAGGTCAAGAAGGCCCAGGCCATCTACAACACGACCACGGCCGCCGGCTGGCAGGTCACGATGGACTTCACGGGCAGTGGCTCCAAGAAGTTCGCCGACATCACCGGCCAGCTCGCGCAGAACCAGCAGCCGCAGAACCAGTTCGGCATCGTCCTCGACGGTCAGGTCGTCTCCGCCCCGAGTGTCAGCTCGTCCATCGCGGGCGGCAGCGCGGAGATCTCCGGCAGCTTCACCCAGGAAGAGGCCCAGAGCCTCGCCAACATGCTGTCGTACGGCGCCCTGCCGCTGACCTTCAAGGAGGACAGCGTCACCACGGTGACCGCGGCCCTCGGCGGTGAGCAGCTGCACGCCGGTCTGATCGCCGGCGCGATCGGCCTCGCGCTGGTCGTCATCTACCTGCTGATCTTCTACCGCGGCCTCTCGGTCATCGCCATCCCGTCGCTGCTGGTCTCCGCGATCCTCACCTACGTGATCATGGCGCTGCTCGGCCCGGCCATCGGCTTCGCGCTGAACCTGCCGGCCGTCTGCGGCGCGATCGTCGCGATCGGTATCACCGCGGACTCGTTCATCGTGTTCTTCGAACGCATCAGGGACGAGATCCGCGAGGGCCGCACGCTGCGTCCCGCGGTGGAGCGGGCCTGGCCGCGCGCCCGGCGCACCATCCTGGTCTCCGACTTCGTGTCGTTCCTCGCCGCCGCGGTGCTGTTCATCGTCACCGTCGGCAAGGTCCAGGGCTTCGCGTTCACGCTCGGTCTGACCACCGTGCTCGACGTGGTCGTCGTCTTCCTCTTCACCAAGCCGCTGATGACGCTCCTGGCCCGCCGGAAGTTCTTCGCGAACGGTCACAAGTGGTCCGGCCTCGACCCGAAGGCCCTGGGAGCCAAGGCGCCGCTGCGCCGCACCCGCCGTCCCCACGCCCCCGTCGACCCGAAGGAGGCGTGAGATGTCGAAACTCGGCAGCCTCGGCGCCCGACTGCACCGCGGCGAGGTCGGTTACGACTTCGTCGGCAACCGCAAGATCTGGTACGGCATCTCGATCCTGATCACCATCACGGCCATCCTCGGCCTGGCGGTGCGCGGCCTGAACATGGGCATCGAGTTCCAGGGCGGCGCGGTCTTCACCACGCCCAAGCACATGACCGTCTCGGTGAACCAGGCGGAGACCTACGCCGAGGAGGCTTCCGGGCACGACGCGATCGTGCAGAAGCTCGGCGACGGCAGCCTGCGCATCCAGATCGCCGGTATCGACACCGACAAGTCCGACGGCATCAAGACGCAGCTGTCCAAGGACCTCAAGGTCAGTTCCGAGAACATCGCCGCGGACCTGGTCGGTCCCAGCTGGGGTGACCAGGTCGCCAACAAGGCCTGGGAGGGCCTGGCGATCTTCATGGTCCTGGTGGTGATCTATCTGGCGATCGCCTTCGAGTGGCGAATGGCCTTGGCGGCCCTGGTCGCCCTGATCCACGACATCACGATCACCACCGGTATCTACGCCCTCGTCGGCTTCGAGGTCACGCCGGGTACGGTGATCGGTCTGCTGACCATCCTCGGTTACTCGCTCTACGACACGGTCGTCGTCTTCGACAGCCTCAAGGAGCAGACGAAGGACATCACCAAGCAGACCCGGTGGACCTACAGCGATGTGGCCAACCGTTCGATCAACAGCACCCTGATGCGGTCCATCAACACCACGGTGGTGGCGCTGCTGCCGGTCGGGGCCCTGCTGTTCATCGGTGGCGCCTTCCTCGGCGCGGGCATGCTGAACGACATCTCGCTGTCGCTCTTCGTCGGCCTCGCGGCCGGTGCGTACTCCTCGATCTTCATCGCCACGCCGCTCGTCGCCGACCTCAAGGAGGCGGAGCCGCAGATGAAGGCGCTCAAGAAGCGCGTCCTCGCCAAGCGGGCACAGGCTGCCGCCGAGGGGGAGCCGGCCCAGTCGCACGACGACGCGGACACGGCGTACGACGACGAGCCGGAGGACGCCGCGCACGCGGTCGTCGGGCCGCGCAACCAGCCCGCCTCCCGCAACCGTGGCCGCGGTCGGCCGTCCGGGAAGCGCCGATGACCGACATCCAGGAGCTGCTGCTCAGCCGGATCCGCGATGTGCGGGACTACCCGGAGCCGGGTGTGGTGTTCAAGGACATCACCCCGCTCCTGGCGGACCCGGCGGCCTTCACGGCGCTTACCGACGCGTTGGCCGAGATCGCGGAGCGCGTCGGCGCGACCAAGGTCGTCGGCCTGGAGGCCCGTGGCTTCATCCTGGGTGCTCCGGTCGCCGTCCGGGCGGGCCTCGGCTTCATCCCCGTACGCAAGGCGGGCAAGCTCCCCGGAGCGACCCTCGCGCAGTCGTACGAGCTGGAGTACGGCTCGGCGGAGATCGAGGTGCACGCGGAGGATCTAAGCGTCGGCGACCGCATCCTGATCGTCGACGACGTCCTCGCCACGGGCGGCACCGCCGAGGCCTCGATCCAGCTCATCCGCCGCGCGGGCGCCGAGATCGCGGGCCTGGCGGTCCTGATGGAACTCGGCTTCCTGAACGGCCGGGCCCGCCTGGAACCGGCCCTCGCGGACGCCCCGCTAGACGCACTCCTGGTCGTCTGACCCCAGCACCACACAGCACGCCCCCGAACGGCCGTCCCGGTCCCACCGGAACGGCCGTTCGCATGTCTGCCTCCGGCGGCTCGACGATCTGTCCACGGCGGGAACTCGGCCGCGATGCGGTACGGCCGCTGAGGCTCGCCGCACGCTCGCGCCCGGAGGGCCTGCACACCCGCGCTCGTGCCCGACGCGCGTCCGCGTGAGGGCTTGACGACAGCGTTCCGCGTTGGAGGCTCCGGTCACGTACGCCTTCGCGGGCCTCAGCCACGCTCGCCTGGCAGGCGCGGCCAGGGGCGTGCATCCGGCCACGCCGACGCGGTGACGCTTCGGACGGGCCACGCGCCCCACCGTCCTGTCCCACGCGCGCGCCCGCACCAGGTTCGCCCGCTCCGCCCCTCGCACCCGGCCTCTCGTACGCGCTTGACGGGGCCGCTTGCTCGCAAGGGCCCCAGGTCACCGAAGCCTTCGCGGGCCCGCGGCCACGCCCGCCCCGTGGACGCGGCCCTCAGCGTGCCGACGGCCGGGCGACGCGTGACCCCCTTGCGGCCCCCGCCCACGCGCCGGCCAGCAGCGGGTGTGCCCCGGACACTCACAGCCCGCACCAGGCGTAGCCACCGCGCTCCCGCTGGACGCGCGCCCTCCCGCTCACCCCACGCGCTCGGGTCGTGCCCCGATGCGCAGGCGTACAGTCGCTCCCCCTGCCCCTTCCTCAGCCCCCGCCGTGCACCTCCCGCCCCGAGTCACCTCCACGCCCCCCCGGCAAACCCGCGGGCCCCCACAGTCACCCCCAAGACATCCCTCGATCACCCTGAAGCCACCCCTCCGGAATCCGGCGGGAGCCCCTCGTGTTTCAGGGGTAGACGGCCCTCACATCGGGCTGAAGGCGATCCTGGGGCGCAGGATCGCTACCATGGGGTCTCCGGAGCCTGACCGGGGGACCCGGATCGCGCACGAGGAGTCCTCTTGCCAGACGAGGCCCAACACCTGACCGCCGCCAAGCCCGAGTCCGCCTCGGCAGCCGCGGCCAAGCCTGCGCCGACGGAGCCGCACGCGAAGAACGACTCCCGCGGGACGGTCGAGCACGCCCAGTCCGGCCCCGTGGACAAGTCGGCCGAGGAGTCGCGCCCCAAGCCGCCCCCCGCACCCGAGCCCACCCCGGCCGACGCGACGCCGTCGGCCACGCCCGCGGTCCGCCCGAACACCGGCCAGCCCGCCCGTTCCGGCGGCTCCTCCAACCGCGTCCGCGCCCGCCTCGCCCGCCTCGGAGTGCAGCGCTCCAACCCGTACAACCCGGTCCTGGAGCCGCTGCTGCGGATAGTGCGCAGCAACGACCCGAAGATCGAGACCGCGACGCTCCGCCAGATCGAGAAGGCCTACCAGGTCGCCGAGCGCTGGCACCGCGGCCAGAAGCGCAAGAGCGGCGACCCGTACATCACGCACCCGCTCGCCGTGACGACGATCCTCGCCGAGCTGGGCATGGATCCGGCCACCCTGATGGCCGGGCTGCTGCACGACACCGTCGAGGACACCGAGTACGGCCTCGACCAGCTCCGCCGCGACTTCGGCGACTCCGTCGCGCTGCTCGTCGACGGCGTCACCAAGCTGGACAAGGTCAAGTTCGGCGAGGCCGCGCAGGCCGAGACCGTACGCAAGATGGTCGTGGCCATGGCCAAGGACCCGCGCGTCCTGGTCATCAAGCTCGCCGACCGGCTGCACAACATGCGCACCATGCGGTACCTCAAGCGCGAGAAGCAGGAGAAGAAGGCGCGCGAGACGCTGGAGATCTACGCGCCGCTCGCCCACCGCCTGGGCATGAACACCATCAAGTGGGAGCTGGAGGACCTCGCCTTCGCGATCCTCTACCCCAAGATGTACGACGAGATCGTGCGGCTGGTGGCCGAGCGGGCGCCGAAGCGTGACGAGTACCTGGCCATAGTGACCGACGAGGTGCAGCAGGACCTGCGCGCCGCACGGATCAAGGCGACCGTCACGGGCCGGCCGAAGCACTACTACAGCGTCTACCAGAAGATGATCGTCCGCGGTCGCGACTTCGCGGAGATCTACGACCTGGTGGGTATTCGTGTCCTTGTCGACACGGTGAGGGACTGTTACGCCGCCCTCGGCACCGTGCACGCGCGATGGAACCCGGTCCCCGGCCGGTTCAAGGACTACATCGCGATGCCCAAGTTCAACATGTACCAGTCGCTGCACACGACGGTGATCGGCCCCAACGGCAAGCCTGTTGAGCTCCAGATCCGCACCTTCGACATGCACCGCCGGGCCGAGTACGGCATCGCCGCGCACTGGAAGTACAAGCAGGAGGCCGTCGCCGGCGCCTCCAAGGTGCGTTCGGACGCGCCCAAGAGCACCGGCAAGGAGGACCACCTCAACGACATGGCGTGGCTGCGCCAGTTGCTCGACTGGCAGAAGGAGACCGAGGACCCCGGGGAGTTCCTGGAGTCCCTGCGCTTCGACCTGTCCCGCAACGAGGTCTTCGTCTTCACGCCGAAGGGTGACGTGATAGCGCTGCCGGCCGGCTCCACCCCGGTGGACTTCTCGTACGCGGTCCACACCGAGGTCGGCCACCGGACCATAGGAGCACGGGTCAACGGAAGACTCGTACCCCTCGAATCCACCCTGGACAACGGCGACTTGGTGGAGGTCTTCACCTCCAAGGCGGCCGGCGCGGGTCCCTCCCGGGACTGGCTCGGCTTCGTCAAGTCGCCGCGGGCCCGCAACAAGATCCGCGCCTGGTTCTCCAAGGAGCGCCGTGACGAGGCGATCGAGCAGGGCAAGGACGCCATCGTCCGCGCGATGCGCAAGCAGAACCTGCCGATCCAGCGCATCCTGACCGGCGACTCCCTGGTCACGCTGGCGCACGAGATGCGCTACCCGGACATCTCCGCGCTGTACGCGGCGATCGGCGAGGGCCATGTCTCGGCGCAGAACGTCGTGCAGAAGCTGGTCTCCGCCCTCGGCGGCGAGGAGGCCGCGACCGAGGAGATCGACGAGTCGGTCCCGCCGACCAGGAGCCGCAGCCGCAAACGCCGTTCCAACGCCGACCCGGGCGTCGTCGTCAAGGGCGTCGACGACGTGTGGGTCAAGCTGGCCCGCTGCTGCACACCGGTACCCGGCGACCCGATCATCGGTTTCGTCACGCGGGGTAGTGGCGTATCGGTTCACCGCAGCGACTGCGTCAACGTGGAGTCACTGTCCCGCGAGCCCGAACGCATTCTTGAGGTCGAGTGGGCGCCCACCCAGTCCTCGGTCTTCCTGGTCGCCATCCAGGTCGAGGCCCTGGACCGCTCCCGGCTCCTCTCCGACGTCACCCGCGTCCTGTCCGACCAGCACGTCAACATCCTCTCCGCGGCCGTCCAGACCTCCCGCGACCGCGTCGCCACCTCCCGCTTCACCTTCGAGATGGGCGACCCCAAGCACCTGGGTCACGTCCTGAAGGCGGTCCGGGGCGTGGAGGGCGTCTACGACGTGTACCGGGTGACGTCGGCGCGCAGCAGGTCGTAGGGCAGAGATAGATTCCAGCGGATACGAGAAGGGGCTCCCGTACGTGACGTACGGGAGCCCCTTTTCGTGGTGCGCGAGGCCGATGCGCGGGAGGCGCGTCAGCCGCCGAACTCCTGCAAGCCCTTGAGCGCCTGGTCCAGCAGGGCCTGGCGGCCCTCCAGCTCGCGCTCCAGCTTCTCGGCCTTGGAGCTGTTGCCCTGGGCGCGCGCCTGCTCGATCTGGCCGCGGAGCTTGTCCACGGCCGCCTGGAGCTGACCGGTCAGACCCGCGGCACGCGCGCGTGCCTCCGGGTTCGTCCGGCGCCACTCGGCCTCCTCGGACTCCTGGATCGCCCGCTCGACGGCGTGCATCCGGCCCTCGACCTTCGGCCGCGCGTCACGCGGTACGTGGCCGATGGCCTCCCAGCGCTCGTTGAGCGAGCGGAAGGCGGCGCGTGCCGTACGGAGGTCCGTGATCGGGAGGATCTTCTCGGCCTCCTCGGCCAGCTCCTCCTTGAGCTTCAGGTTCTCCGTCTGCTCGGCGTCCCGCTCGGCGAAGACCGAGCTGCGGGCGGCGAAGAAGACGTCCTGGGCGCCGCGGAAGCGGTTCCACAGGTCGTCCTCGTGCTCGCGCTGGGCGCGGCCCGCGGCCTTCCACTCGGCCATCAGCTCGCGGTAGCGCGCGGCCGTGGGACCCCAGTCCGTCGAAGCGGACAGCCCCTCGGCCTCGGCGACCAGCCGCTCCTTGGTCTTGCGGGCCTCCTCGCGCTGCGCGTCCAGGGACGCGAAGTGCGCCTTGCGGCGCTTGGAGAAGGCCGACCGGGCGTGCGAGAAGCGGTGCCACAGCTCGTCGTCCGACTTGCGGTCGAGGCGGGGGAGCCCCTTCCAGGTGTCCACCAGCGCGCGCAGCCGTTCACCGGCCGCCCGCCACTGGTCGGACTGCGCCAGCTGCTCCGCCTCGGCGACCAGCGCCTCCTTGGAGTTGCGCGCCTCGTCCGACTGCTTCGCCCGCTGCTGCTTGCGCTCCTCGCGACGCGACTCGACGGTCTCCACCAGCTTGTCGAGCCGCACCCGCAGCGCGGCCAGGTCGCCCACCGCGTGATGGGCGTCCACCTGCTCGCGGATGTGGTCGATGGCTGCCTGAGCATCCTTGGCGGACAGGTCGGTGGTCTTCACTCGCTTCTCGAGGAGGCCGATCTCGACGACCAAGCCCTCGTACTTGCGCTCGAAATAGGCCAGCGCCTCCTCAGGGGAGCCCGCCTGCCAGGAACCGACGACCTGCTCGCCGTCGGCCGTACGCACGTACACGGTCCCCGTCTCGTCGACGCGGCCCCACGGGTCGCTGCTCACAGCGCCTCCTCCACATGATGCCTGCGTGGGGCGTCAGCGCCCCCGGGCATCGTCCACAGTTTCGTCACGGCCAACATAGGCGACCGGCGGGTTGCCTGTCCGCATCCCGCGCGACCGAAGTTTCGCACCTCGGGGCGGGATGCGGTCGGGATGGATCAGGACGGGATCAGGATTTCGTGACCGTCGCCTTGTTGATCACAACGGTCGCGTTCGGGGCTCCGTCACCGGCTCCGGTGTTCTCTCCGGCGGCGGCGATTTTCTTCAGGACCTTCATCCCGGAGTCGGAGATCGTGCCGAACGGCGTGTAGCTCGCCGGCAGCTGACTGTCCTGGTAGACCAGGAAGAACTGGCTGCCGCCGGTGTGCTTCTGACCGGTGTTGGCCATCGCCACGGTGCCCGCGGGATAGATGCCGCCCTTGAGGGAGGCGTCCTTCAGGTTCTCGTCCGGAATGGTGTATCCGGGACCGCCGCTGCCGGCGGCCGTCGGGTCGCCGCACTGCAGCACGTAGATGCCGTTGGTGGTGAGCCGGTGGCACTTCGTGTGGTCGAAGAATCCCTTGCCCGCGAGGAAGTCGAAGGAATTCACCGTGTGCGGGGCCGCCGACGTCTTCAGCGCGATGCCGATGTCACCGCACGTCGTCGCGAGCGTCATCGTGTACTTCGCCGACTTGTCGATGGTGACCGCCGGCTCCTTCTTCCAGCTCAGCTTCTTCACCGAGCCGGCGGCCGGCTTCTCGCACGGATCCGTCGGTGCCTTGCTGGACGCCGCGGCGCTGGGAGTCGTGTCCGAACTCGCGTTGGCCTTGTCGTCGTCCTTCAGGACCCCGGTCGTGTAAAGGGCGACACTGCCTATCAGGATCACGCCGAGCACCGACGCGATCACCGAGTTGCGCATGCGCGCCTTGCGCCGCGAGGCCGTGCGCCGCTGCTGCTGCCGCAAGAACTTCTCCCGGGCTAGCTGCCGCTTCCGCTGTTCCTGGGTGACCACGGGGTTTTCTCCTCATGCGTCTCGTACGTCTACTGGGACGCGTGCGTCTTGTTGTGCCGACCGCCTGCGTGTGTCCCGTACCGTATATGGGTTCGCTGAGGATTCGGCAGCGCCGGTAGGCTCTGACGGCAGGTGCCACCTCTTCCAGGCGCACCCGTATCGACACAACGAAGGACGATCGTGCTCATTGCCGGGTTCCCCGCCGGGGCCTGGGGGACGAACTGTTTTCTCGTCGCCCCCGCCGCCGGTGAGGAGTGCGTGATCATCGACCCGGGCCACCAGGCCGCCGCCGGAGTCGAGGAAACGCTGAAGAAGCATCGGCTCAAGCCCGTCGCCGTCGTCCTGACCCACGGCCACATCGACCACGTGGCCTCGGTCGTCCCGGTGTGCGGCGCGCACGGCGTACCCGCCTGGATCCACCCCGAGGACCGCTACATGATGGCCGAGCCCGAGAAGGCGATCGGCCGCAGCATCGGCATGCCGCTCATGGGCGAGCTGACCGTGGGGGAGCCGGACGACGTCAAGGAGCTGACCGACGGCGCGAAACTGGAGCTCGCGGGTCTTGAGCTGTCCGTCACGCACGCGCCCGGCCATACGAAGGGGTCGGTGACCTTCGGCCTGCCCGAGTCGGCGGACATCCCGCCGGTCTTCTTCTCGGGCGACCTGCTGTTCGCCGGCTCCATCGGACGCACCGACATGCCCGGTGGCTCCATGGACGACATGCTCGAATCGCTGGCCCGCGTGGTCCTGCCGCTCGACGACGCCACCGTGGTGCTGCCCGGTCACAACGAATACACGACCATCGGCCAGGAACGCGCCACCAACCCGTATCTGCGGCAGGTGGCCGCCGGCCTCGGGAGCGCGGACGCTCCCCGACGAGGAATGTGACGAGAGACCTCCCGTGAGCACCTTTCAGGCCCCCAAGGGCACGTACGACCTGATCCCGCCGGACAGCGCCAAGTACCTGGCCGTCCGTGAGGCCATCGCCGCGCCGCTGCGCAACTCCGGCTACGGCTACATCGAGACCCCCGGCTTCGAGAACGTGGAGCTCTTCGCGCGCGGAGTCGGCGAGTCCACCGACATCGTGACCAAGGAGATGTACGCCTTCGAGACCAAGGGCGGCGACCGGCTCGCCCTGCGCCCCGAGGGCACGGCCTCCGTGCTGCGTGCGGCACTCGAGGCCAACCTGCACAAGCTCGGCAACCTCCCGGTCAAGCTCTGGTACTCGGGCTCGTACTACCGCTACGAGCGTCCCCAGAAGGGCCGTTACCGCCACTTCTCGCAGGTCGGTGCCGAGGCGATCGGCGCCGAGGACCCGGCGCTCGACGCCGAGTTGATCATCCTGGCCGACCAGGCGTACCGCTCCCTCGGCCTGCGCGAGTTCCGCATCCTCCTCAACAGCCTGGGCGACAAGGAGTGCCGTCCGGTCTACCGGGAGGCGCTGCAGACCTTCCTCCGGGGCCTCGACCTCGACGAGGAGACCCTCCGCCGGGCGGACATCAACCCCCTGCGCGTCCTGGACGACAAACGCCCCGACGTCCAGAAGCAGTTGACGGACGCGCCGCTGCTGCGCGACTACCTGTGCGACGCATGCAAGGCGTATCACGAGGAGGTCCGCGAGCTGATCACGGCGGCGGGCGTGAGCTTCGAGGACGACCCCCGTCTTGTGCGTGGCCTCGACTACTACACGCGTACGACCTTCGAGTTCGTCCACGACGGGCTGGGCTCCCAGTCGGCGGTGGGCGGCGGCGGTCGTTACGACGGCCTGTCCGAGATGATCGGTGGCCCGGCGTTGCCGTCCGTGGGCTGGGCGTTGGGCGTCGACCGCACGGTCCTGGCCCTTGAGGCGGAGGGCGTGGAGCTCGAACTCCCCTCCACGACCAGTGTGTTCGCGGTGCCGCTGGGCGAGGAGGCTCGTCGGCTGTTGTTCGCGAAGGTCACGGAGTTGCGGAAGGTCGGGATCGCGGCGGACTTCTCCTACGGGCACAAGGGCCTCAAGGGTGCGATGAAGAACGCGAATCGCAGTGGCGCCCGCTTCACTGTCGTCGCCGGCGAACGCGACCTCGCCGAGGGCGTGGTCCAGCTGAAGGACATGGAGTCCGGGGAGCAGACGGCGGTCGGCGTGAACGAGATCGTGGCGGAACTGGAGTCGAGGCTCGGCTGAGACCTGCCTCTTTCGCCCCCGCCGCCCCTACCCGTCCCATCCCTGGGGGCTGCCGCCCCCAGACCCCCGCTTCGGCCCTGAACGGGCCTCGTCCTCAAACGCCGGACGGGCTAAAAGATTCAAGCCCAGGCCGGTGAAAACTCAGCCTCTCCGGCGTTTGAGGAGCGGGGTCTGGGGCGGAGCCCCAGGATGGGACGGGTAGGGGCGGCGGGGGCGAAGAAAACTCAGTCCAGCAAGCCGTACCGCATCGCACAAGTGACCGCCGCGGTCCGGTCATCCACCCCCAACTTCCCGAAGACCCGCAGCAGATGGGTCTTCACCGTCGACTCTCCGATGAACAACCGCCGCCCGATCTCCGCGTTGGTACACCCCTCCGCCACCAACCGCAGCACCGCAACCTCCCGCTCCGACAACCGAGGCCGCTCCGGCCGCACCCGCAACCGGTCCACCAACCGCGCGGCCACAGAGGGCGCCAACACCGTCTCCCCCCGCGCCGCGGCGCGAACCGCCTCCGCCAGTTGAGCCCGCGGCATGTCCTTGAGCAGATAACCCGCCGCCCCGGCCTCCACCGCCCGCAGAATGTCGCGGTCCGTCTCGTAAGTCGTCAGCACGATCACCCGGCACGCCAACCCCGTCTCGCTCATCCGCACGATCGAGTCCACGCCCCCACCACCCGGCATCCGCAGATCCATCAGCACGATGTCGGGCCGGAGTTCGGCCGCCAACGCCTCCGCCTGCGGACCGCTCGCCGCGTCGGCGACGACCTCGAGGTCCGGCTCGGCGCTGAGCATCGCGCGCAGACCCTCCCGTACGACGGGGTGGTCGTCGGCCAGGATGATCCGGATCGTCACGGAGTACTCCTCGGGATGGCAACCGGCAGGACCACCGTCACCGTCGTGCCGTCGCCGGGTGAGCTGTGGATCCGGGCCTTCCCTCCGACCTCGGTCGCCCGTGCTCGCAACCCGGCCAGGCCGTAGCCCGCGCACGGCACGCCCGGGTCGAAACCGCAGCCGTCGTCCCGGACGGACACGGTCACCGTGTCGTCGGCGTAAGCGAGAGCCACGTCCACCGTCGCCGAACTCCCCGCGTGTTTGCGGGCGTTGGCCAGTGCCTCCTGGCACGAGCGCAGGGCCACCACCTCCGGCGCGGCCGGCAGCGGGCGGACCGGGCCCGTCACGTCGAGGGTCGCCTCGTGCCGGGCGGCGAGGCGGTGCAGCGCGTCCGGGAGGGACGCGCCGTCGAGGTCGGCCGGTGCGCCGCCGGCGACCAGGGCGCGGGCCTCGGCGAGGTTCTGACGGGCCGTCGCGTCCATGAGCGCCAAGTGGCGACGGGCCTGCGGAGCATCGTGGTCCAGTTCCGCCTCCACGGCCTGGATCAGCATCAGCAGGCTGGTGAAGCCCTGCGCGAGCGTGTCGTGGATCTCGCGGGCCATGCGCTCGCGCTCCGCCAGCGCGCCGTGTGCGGCGGACAGGCGCGAGACCTCGTGGCGGCTCGCGTCCAACTCGGCTATCAACTCGGCCCGCTCCCAGCTCTGTTCGATGATCCGGACGATCCAGCTGCCTACCACCACTGAGAAGACGAAGGTGACCACGGCGAAGAGGGAGTTGGCGAACAGGTCCTCGCCGCTGGGGCGCCACAGCAGCGCCCAGCCCACCACCGGCGCCAGGTTGATCAGGCTCACCGTCACCAGCGTCCAGCGCATCCGCAGGGTCATGAAGCACTGCGGGACGAGCGCGAACGCCATCAGCCGGGTCTCCCCGACCAGTACCGCCGACGGCAGGAACAGCGCGATCGCCCCGGCGAGATAGCGCAGTGCCTGCCGCTGGTCCGGCGGGTCCTCCTGGAGCAACCGGCGCCCCACCAGGGCGTACCAGGGCACCAGCGGCACAAGCAGCGCCGCCGCGACCGCGCGGACGGGCAGGGACGGATGCGCCGCGGCGAGCACGAAGGCGAGGGTGGCCGCCCAGGCGACCGCGAAGTACCCGTCCCAGAGCCGGATCGTCCGGTCCCAGGCGTGCTCGTCGCGGGCCACGCCCGGGCCGGTCATCCGTCGCGCCGGGTCTTCCAGCGGAAGGTCAGCAGACACAGGACCAATCCTCCGACGCACCAGGCCGCGAGCACCAGCGCGATCCGCCCGAACTCCCAGCTCCCGGCCTGCTCCAGGACCTGCGCCGAGTCGGGCAGGAAGACACCCCGCAGTCCCTGGCACAGCCACTTCAGCGGGAACAGCGCGCCGACGTTCAGCATCCAGTCCGGGATGGTGTCGATGGAGATGTACACCCCGGAGATGAACTGCAGGACCAGGAAGGGGAGTACGACCACGGAGCTGGCGCTCTTGGCCGACTTGGGCACCGAGCTGATCGCGATGCCGAGCAGTGCGCACCCCGTCAGACCGAGCACGAAGATCCAGCCGAAGTCGAGCCACCTGGTCGCGTCCGACGGCAGGTCGACGTCGTACAGGGTGGTGCCGACGAGCAGCAGGATGGCCGTCTCCAGGATTCCGGTGAACAGAACCAGCCAGATCTTGCCGAGGAAGTACGAGGTCGGTGGCATCGGCGTTCCGCGCAGCCGGCGCAGCACCTTCTCGTCCCGTTCGACGGCGATCGAGATGCCCAGCGACTGGAAACTCGTCGACATGATGCCGGAGGCCATCATCGCGGGGACGTACAACTGCGAGGCGGTGACGCCCGATCCGTGCACGTCGTCGTGGAAGATCGACGCGAAAAGGAACAGGAACACCACCGGGAACGCGAACGTGAACACGACCTGGTCGCGCTGCCGGAAGAACTGTTTGATCTCCAAGCCGCCTCGCCTGATGCCCAGTCCCCAGGTCCCGGGCAGCCTGCCGGCGGGCGCGTCGGTGCGGTTCTGTACGGCGGTCGTGGTCACCGTCCGACCTCCTGTCCGGTCAGCCGGAGATAGACGTCCTCCAGCGTGGGGCGGGCCACCGTGAGGCCCGGGATCTCGCCGTCGAAGAGGTGCATGAGGGCGGCGACCGTCCTGGTGGGGGTGTCCGTGTGCTCGCTGCGCGCGGTGCCGTCCGGCTCGGTCCAGCCGACGGTCGCGCCGGTGCCGTAGTGCTCCCGCAGGGTGGCGGGCTCGCCCTCGGCGACGACCCGGCCCTCGGCGATCACGGCGAGCCGGTCGGCGAGTGCCTCGGCCTCCTCCAGGTAGTGCGTGGTGAGCAGGATGGTGGTGCCCTCGCCGGACAGCTTGCGGATCAGGTCCCAGAACTGGCGCCGGGCCGCCGGGTCGAATCCGGTGGTCGGCTCGTCCAGGAGCAGCAGTTCGGGGTCGCCGATCACGCCCAGGGCCACGTCGAGGCGGCGGCGCTGGCCGCCGGAGAGGGCCTTGATCCGGGCGCCCGCCTTGGCCTCCAGACCGACCAGGCCGATGACCTCCTCGGGGTCGCGCGGCCTCGGGTAGTAGTGGGCGAAGTGCCGCACGGTCTCGCGGACCGTCAACTCGGCGGGCGCGGATTCGTCCTGCCAGACGATTCCGACACGAGATCGCCACGCACGCGTGGCGCTCGCCGGGTCCGCGCCCAGCACGGACACCTCCCCGGCGTCCCGCGCGCGGTTGCCCTGGAGGATCTCCACGGTGGTGCTCTTGCCGGCGCCGTTGGGCCCCAGCAGGCCGAACACCTCGCCGCGCCGGATGCCGAGATCGATCCCGTCGACCGCGGTCACGTCCCCGTACCGCTTACGCAGGCCTCGAACGTCCACGGCGAGTTCGTTCGCGTGTGCTGTCATGCCGTACAGCGTCGTCCGGAATCGAACGCTCAGGGACGACCGTGCGTACCTCCTTATGTCCACCGAACGGTGGACAGAGGCCTCCGTGCGGCACAATGGCACCTGCCTGAAGAAGGTCCAACTCTCAAGCAGATGGAATCGGCGTGATGAGCAAGACGACAGTCAAAGACGTCTCCACCGAGCCCGAGCCTTCCGAGGAAAGCGCCTCGGCGGGACCGCGCACGGAGGGCGGCAGCCGTGCCCTCGCCCTGCTGCTGATCATCACCGGCGCGGCCGGTCTGCTCGCCGCGTGGGTCATCACGGTCGACAAGTTCAAGCTGCTGGAAGCCAAGGTGGCGGGCACGTCCTTCACCCCCGGTTGCAGCCTGAACCCGGTCGTCTCCTGCGGCAGCGTCATGGAGAGCAAGCAGGCGGAGGCCTTCGGCTTCCCGAACCCGATGCTCGGCCTGGTCTGCTACGGCATCGTCATCTGCGTCGGCATCAGCCTGCTCGCGCGGGCCACCTACCCGCGCTGGTACTGGCTGACCTTCAACTTCGGCACGCTCTTCGGCGTGGGCTTCTGCACCTGGCTGCAGTTCCAGTCCCTGTACCGGATCAACGCGCTGTGCCTGTGGTGCTCGCTGGCCTGGGTCGCCACGATCATCATGTTCTGGTACGTGACCTCGTTCAACATCCGCAAGGGCTTCCTGCCGAGCCCGGGCTGGCTGAAGTCGTTCTTCGGCGAGTTCACCTGGGTGCTGCCGGTCCTGCACATCGGCATCATCGGCATGCTGATCCTGACCCGCTGGTGGGACTTCTGGACCAGCTGACGGGGATGGGTACGGACCGTCCGACGGCCCGGACCCGACTGTCAGTGCGGTGAACTAGGGTTTCAGCGTGGAGCCCGACCTGTTCACCGCAGCAGCAGAAGAACGCCAGGAGAAGGACCCGACCGGCAGCCCCCTGGCCGTTCGGATGCGCCCGCGCACCCTCGACGAGGTGGTGGGCCAGCAGCACCTCCTGAAGCCGGGCTCGCCCCTGCGCCGACTGGTCGGCGAGGGCGCCGGCGGCCCGGCCGGGGCGTCGTCCGTGATCCTGTGGGGACCGCCGGGCACGGGCAAGACGACCCTGGCGTACGTCGTCTCGAAGGCCACCAACAAGCGCTTCGTCGAGCTGTCGGCGATCACCGCGGGCGTCAAGGAGGTCCGCGCGGTCATCGAGGGCGCCCGCCGCGCCACCGGCGGCTACGGCAAGGAGACCGTCCTCTTCCTGGACGAGATCCACCGCTTCAGCAAGGCCCAGCAGGACTCCCTGCTCCCCGCCGTCGAGAACCGCTGGGTGACCCTGATCGCGGCGACCACGGAGAACCCGTACTTCTCGATCATCTCCCCGCTGCTCTCCCGCTCCCTGCTGCTGACCCTCGAACCCCTCACGGACGACGACCTGCGCGCCCTGCTCCGCCGCGCGCTGACCGACGAGCGCGGTCTCAAGGGCGCCGTCACCCTCCCCGAGGACACCGAGGAGCACCTCCTGCGCATCGCCGGCGGTGACGCCCGCCGCGCCCTGACCGCCCTGGAGGCCGCCGCCGGGGCCGCCCTCGACAAGGGCGAGGCGGAGGTCGCCCTCCAGACGCTGGAGGAGGTCGTCGACCGGGCCGCTGTGAAGTACGACCGCGACGGCGACCAGCACTACGACGTCGCCAGCGCCCTGATCAAGTCCATCCGCGGCTCCGACGTCGACGCGGCCCTGCACTACCTGGCCCGCATGATCGAGGCCGGCGAGGACCCTCGCTTCATCGCCCGCCGCCTGATGATCTCCGCGAGCGAGGACATCGGCCTGGCCGACGCCAACGCCCTGCCGACGGCGGTGGCCGCCGCCCAGGCTGTGGCGATGATCGGCTTCCCGGAGGCCGCGCTGACCCTCAGCCACGCCACCATCGCCCTCGCCCTGGCCCCCAAGTCCAACGCGGCGACCACCGCGATCGGCGCCGCCCTGGAGGACGTACGCAAGGGCCATGCGGGACCGGTGCCGATGCATCTGCGGGACGGGCACTACAAGGGCGCGGCCAAGCTCGGGCACGCGCAGGGGTACGTCTACCCGCACGACCTGCCGGAAGGCATCGCCGAGCAGCAGTACGCGCCGGAGGAGCTGAAGGACCGCGAGTACTACACCCCGACCCGGCACGGCGCGGAGGCGCGGTACGCGGACGCGGTGGAGTGGACCCGCAAGCACCTCGGTCGAAAGCGGTCCTGAGTACCCTGTAGAATCCCTCGAAGTGCCGAGTCCCGCGCAGTCAGAGCGGGACAACCGGCCGGAGACCCGGTCCCTCGTGGATCGGCTCCAGGAGCGTCGCGCACCGTTGAACGGTGTCGCGGGCAGCCCATCACCACCCGTCGCAGGACGGGACCGGTCGGTGGGCCACTCGCGTGCTGCACAGAGTGCCCAGATCAGGGGAGCGGCTGCCCACCGAGTCCGTCAGGACGAGGCGGGTTTCCCCGGCTGCGGATGCGACCTCCCACGACTCTGACAAGCCGAACACAAGAAATGAGAGACAGTGGCGAATCAGTCCCGCCCCAAGGTCAAGAAGTCGCGTGCCCTCGGCATCGCGCTGACCCCGAAGGCCGTCAAGTACTTCGAGGCCCGCCCCTACCCGCCGGGCGAGCACGGCCGTGGCCGCAAGCAGAACTCGGACTACAAGGTCCGTCTGCTGGAGAAGCAGCGTCTGCGCGCGCAGTACGACCTCTCCGAGCGCCAGCTGGTCCGTGCCTACGAGCGTGCCTCCAAGGTGCAGGGCAAGACCGGTGAGGCCCTGATCGTCGAGCTCGAGCGCCGTCTCGACGCCCTGGTCCTGCGTTCGGGCATCGCCCGCACCATCTACCAGGCCCGTCAGATGGTCGTGCACGGCCACATCGAGGTCAACGGTGGCAAGGTCGACAAGCCGTCGTTCCGTGTCCGTCCCGACGACGTCGTGATGGTCCGCGAGCGCAGCCGCGAGAAGACCCTGTTCCAGGTCGCGCGTGAGGGTGGCTTCGCCCCCGACGGCGAGACCCCCCGCTACCTCCAGGTGAACCTCCGCGCCCTGGCCTTCCGCCTGGACCGCGAGCCGAACCGCAAGGAAGTTCCGGTCATCTGCGACGAGCAGCTCGTCGTCGAGTACTACGCCCGCTGATCACCGGCAGGCGTTAGCACCACCTCAGCCCGCCGTCTCCCCGCCCTTGTGGGCGCGGGAGGCGGCGGGTTCGTGCGTCTGCACCCCCGCCGTGGCCCGCAGCACCGGCCCCCGCGGCGCGGGCAGCCCGTCCAGCGGCCGCTCCAGCGCCCGGGACACCGCCACATCCCGCACCAACCGCGCCCCCTCCCGTACGCACTCCTCGTACCGCGCGTCGCCGAGGCCCTCCCGGGCCTTCGCCTCGCACAGTTCGTGCGGGGCGTTGTAGTACGCCGAGCCGAACAGCGGCAGGCCCACCGAGCGCCACATCCGCCCGGCCGCCCCTTGCAGCACCGCTGCCTCGGCCGCGTCGCCCTCCACCGCCGTGACCAGAGCGAGCAGCTCGACCGAGAGCACCGAGCCGAGCAGATCGTGGAAGGCGTGGGCACTTCCGAGGCAGTCGGTCAGCAGGGCGCGTGCCCGGGCCGTGTCGCCGTCCGCCCAGGCCGCGTACGCCAGGACGTACAGCGCGTAGGCGCGGGTCCAGCGCTCGCCGTGGTCCTCGCAGACCCGGCGGACGTCCTCGCACAGGCCCACCGCGCCGGCCAGATCGCCCTGGAACGCGAGCGACATGGCCAGCTCGACCTGGCCCATCAGCACATTGCTGTTCAGCTCGCCGATCTCCTGGTAGCGGTCGAGCGCCGAGCGCAGCAGCTTCTCCGCGCGGGGCATGTCGTCCGTGACCAGGGCCAGACAGCCCGTGCGGTGTTCCGCGTACGCCACCGCCGTGGGACTGGCGGAGAGTTCCGCCTCCTCCCGGCACTCCTGGAGGGCGGCGAGCGCGGGCACCTTGTCGCCCTGGAGGATCGCCACGTAGCCGAGCACCCACAGCGCCTTCAGGCGGGAGTCCTCGTGGCCGGAGTCCAGCCGTACGACCTGCTCCAGCCAGTGCCGGCCCTCGGAGAGACGGCCGCAGCCGGCCCAGTAGAACCAGAGCGAGGCCGCGAGGTACTGGCCCAGGTGCGCCTCCTCCGGCTCGGTGAGGCAGTGTTCGAGGGCGCTGCGCAGATTCGGCAGCTCGGCCTCCACGCGCACGGCGACCTCCGCCTGGCGCGGTGAGAACCAGTCCAGCTCGCACCAGGTGGCCAGGCCCAGGTACCAGTCGCGGTGCCGGCGCCGCAGCCGGGCCGCGTCCCCGGTCGCCTCCAGCCAGTCGGCGCCGTAGGCCCGGACCGTGTCCAGCATGCGGTAGCGCAGACCCGAGGACGTCTCCTCGCGCACGACCACCGACTGCGCGAGCAGCTCCGAGAGCACGTCGAGGACGCCGTCGGCGACCAGGCCGTGCCCGCTGCACACGTACTCGACGGCCTCCAGGTCGAACTGGCCGGCGAACACCGCGAGCCGTGCCCACAGCAACCGCTGCTCGGGCGTGCACAGTTCATGGCTCCAGCCGATCGCCGTCCGCAGCGTCTGATGGCGCGGGAGCGCGTCCCGGCCGCCGCCGGTCAGCAGCCGGAAACGGTCGTCCAGGCGCGCCAGCAGCTCTTCGGGAGGCAGGGCCCGCAGCCGTCCCGCGGCCAGCTCGATCGCCAGCGGGATGCCGTCCAGGCGCCGGCACAGCTCCCGTACCTCCGGTCCGTCCGCCGTCTCCAGCCCCTGCTGCGCGGCCCGGCGCAGGAACAGCTCCACCGCCTCGCGCTCGTCGAGAGGCGCCAGCGGGAACACGCGCTCGCCTGCCACCGCCAGTGGTCTGCGGCCCACGGCGAGGACCCGGAGCCCGGGCACCTCCCGCAGCAGCACGCCCACCAGGTCGGCGCAGACGTCCACCAGATGTTCGAACCCGTCCAGGACCAGCAGGAGTTGACGCTCGGCGAGATGCGCGAGCAGCGTCTCGCGCGGGGGCCTGGTGGTGTGGTCGGTGAGGCCGAGGGCGTCCACGACGGCGTAGTCGACGAAGTCCGGATCGCTCACCTGCGCCAGCTCGACCCGCCACACCCCGTCCCGTGGCGCGCGCCGCGAGGCCGCCCGGACCGCGAGCCGTGACTTGCCGACCCCGCCGGCTCCGGTCACGGTGACCAGCCGCGTGGCGTCCAGAGACCGGGCCAGTGCGGCGAGTTCGGCCGTGCGGCCGACGAAGGCGTCTAGTTCCAGGGGCAGATTGCCGTTCACAGGGGTGCCGCCTGGCTGAGAACCTCGCATGGGACACGGAGCGTACTGAACCGTAATCACTCCGTACAATCGCTTCCCTCAACTCTTGCCCTCGCGGCCCGGAATCCGGTACAGAGCGGCATCCCCGGCGCGATAGGCTCGGTCACGACTTTCTCGATGTTCAGGCACGTTTCAGGGAGCGGGTGCACGCGGTGTCCGGTGGAGAGGTGGCCGGGATCCTGGTGGCCGTCTTCTGGGCGATCCTGGTCTCCTTCCTCGCCGTAGCGCTGGTGAGGCTGGCCCAGACGCTCAAGGCGACGACCAAGCTCGTCGCGGACGTGACCGACCAGGCCGTCCCGCTTCTGGCGGACGCCTCCTCGGCGGTGCGTTCCGCGCAGACGCAGATCGACCGGGTCGACGCGATCGCCACCGACGTCCAGGAGGTCACGTCGAACGCGTCCGCGCTGTCGACCACCGTCGCCTCCACCTTCGGCGGCCCCCTGGTCAAGGTCGCGGCCTTCGGCTACGGCGTCCGCCGCGCCCTCGGCGCCCGCCGGGACGACGTGCCCGCGCCCGCCAAGGCGTCCAGGCGTACGGTGATCGTGGGCCGCACCGTCCCGGGCACGCGGCGGGGCAAGCGAGACCTCCGCGGAAAGAGGGACTGAGACCAGCGATGTTCCGTCGTACCTTCTGGTTCTCGACCGGCGTCGCCGCCGGTGTCTGGGCCACCACCAAGGTCAACCGCAAGCTGAAGCAGCTGACCCCCGAGAACCTGGCCGCCGCGGCGGCCAACAAGGCGCTCGACGCGGGTCACCGGCTCAAGGACCGGGCGGTCGGCTTCGCGCTCGACGTCCGCGACAACATGGCCCGGCGGGAGGAAGAGCTGGGCGAGGCGCTGGGCATCAACGCGTCCCCCGAACTCCCCGCGCCCCGGCGCTACGCGGCCATCGAGAACCGCAGCGCCACCAAGTACATCGAAGCCCCGACGTCCTCGCCGACGAACAACTCGTCGACGAAGAACCCGTACAACCGGAATGAGGACCACTGATGGAGTCGGCAGAGATCCGCCGCCGCTGGCTGAGCTTCTACGAGGAGCGCGGCCACACCGTCGTCCCTTCGGCGTCGCTCATCGCGGACGACCCGACTCTGCTCCTGGTCCCCGCCGGCATGGTCCCCTTCAAGCCGTATTTCCTCGGTGAGGTCAAGCCGCCGTGGGCGCGCGCGACCAGCGTGCAGAAGTGCGTGCGCACACCCGACATCGAAGAGGTCGGCAAGACCACCCGCCACGGCACCTTCTTCCAGATGTGCGGCAACTTCTCCTTCGGCGACTACTTCAAGGAAGGCGCCATCAAGTACGCCTGGGAGCTGCTCACCAGCCCCCAGGACAAGGGTGGTTACGGCCTGGAGCCGGAGAAGCTCTGGATCACCGTCTACAAGGACGACGACGAGGCCGAGCGCATCTGGCACGACGTCATCGGCGTGCCCAAGGAGCGCATCCAGCGCCTGGGCATGAAGGACAACTACTGGTCCATGGGCGTCCCCGGACCCTGCGGCCCGTGCTCCGAGATCAACTACGACCGCGGCCCCGAGTTCGGCGCCGAGGGCGGTCCCGCCGTCAACGACGAGCGGTACGTGGAGATCTGGAACCTCGTCTTCATGCAGTACGAGCGCGGCGAGGGCATCGGCAAGGACAACTTCGAGATCCTCGGCGAACTCCCCAGCAAGAACATCGACACGGGCCTCGGCCTGGAGCGCCTCGCCATGATTCTGCAGGGCGTGCAGAACATGTACGAGATCGACACCTCCATGGCGGTCATCAAGAAGGCCACCGAGCTGACCGGCATCGAGTACGGCGCCGCGCACGACTCCGACGTCTCCCTGCGCGTGGTCACCGACCACATGCGGACGTCCGTGATGCTCATCGGCGACGGCGTGACCCCCGGCAACGAGGGCCGCGGCTATGTGCTGCGCCGCATCATGCGCCGCGCCATCCGCAACATGCGCCTGCTGGGCGCCACCGGTCCGGTCGTCCTCGACCTGATCGACACCGTGATCTCGATGATGGGCCAGCAGTACCCGGAGCTGGTCACCGACCGCGAGCGCATCGAGAAGGTCGCCGTCGCCGAGGAGAACGCGTTCCTCAAGACGCTGAAGGCCGGCACCAACATCCTCGACACCGCGGTCGGCGAGACCAAGGCCGGCGGCGGCACGGTCCTCGCCGGCGACAAGGCGTTCCTGCTCCACGACACCTGGGGCTTCCCGATCGACCTCACCCTCGAAATGGCCGCCGAACAGGGCCTTTCGGTGGACGAGGACGGCTTCCGCCGCCTGATGAAGGAGCAGCGGGAGCGCGCCAAGGCCGACGCCCAGGGCAAGAAGACGGGCCACGCCGGCACCGGCGCGTACCGGGCGATCGCCGACGCCGCCGGGGCCACCGACTTCATCGGGTACACCGAGACCGAGAGCGAGACCACCGTCGTCGGCATCCTCGTCGACGGCGTCTCCTCGCCGGCCGCCACCGAGGGCGACGAGGTCGAGATCGTCCTCGACCGCACCCCCTTCTACGCCGAGGGCGGCGGCCAGATCGGCGACACCGGCCGGATCAAGGTCGACACCGGCGCCGTCATCGAGATCCGCGACACCCAGAAGCCGGTCCCCGGCGTCTACGTCCACAAGGGCGTCGTCCAGGTCGGCGAGGTCACCGTCGGAGCCAAGGCGCTGGCCTCGATCGACGGCCGCCGGCGCACGGCCATCGCCCGCGCCCACTCGGCCACCCACCTCACCCACCAGGCGCTGCGGGACGCCCTCGGCCCGACGGCCGCGCAGGCCGGTTCCGAGAACCAGCCCGGTCGCTTCCGCTTCGACTTCGGTTCGCCGTCCGCCGTTCCGACGGCCGTGATGACCGACGTCGAGCAGAAGATCAACGAGGTGCTCGCCCGCGACCTGGACGTGCGCGCCGAGGTCATGGGCATCGACCAGGCCAAGAAGGAAGGCGCCATCGCCGAGTTCGGCGAGAAGTACGGCGAGCGGGTCCGGGTCGTGACCATCGGCGACTTCTCCAAGGAGCTGTGCGGCGGCACGCACGTGCACAACACCGCCCAGCTGGGCCTGGTGAAGCTGCTCGGCGAGTCGTCGATCGGCTCGGGTGTCCGCCGTATCGAAGCGCTCGTCGGTGTCGACGCCTACAACTTCCTCGCCCGCGAGCACACGGTCGTCGCCCAGCTCCAGGAGCTGATCAAGGGACGTCCGGAGGAGCTGCCGGAGAAGGTCTCCACGATGCTCGGCAAGCTGAAGGACGCCGAGAAGGAGATCGAGAAGTTCCGCGCCGAGAAGGTGCTGCAGGCCGCCGCCGGACTCGTCGAGTCGGCCAAGGACGTGCAGGGTGTCGCGGTCGTGACCGGGCAGGTCCCGGACGGCACCACCCCGGACGACCTGCGCCGCCTGGTCCTCGACGTGCGCGGTCGCATCCAGGGCGGCCGGGCCGCCGTGGTCGCGCTCTTCACGGTCAACAACGGCAAGCCGCTCACGGTCATCGCGACCAACGACGGCGCCCGGGACCGCGGTCTCAAGGCCGGTGAACTGGTCCGCGCGGCCGCCAAGACCCTCGGCGGCGGTGGCGGCGGCAAGCCGGACGTGGCCCAGGGCGGCGGCCAGAACCCGGCCGCGGTCGGCGAGGCGATCGACGCCGTCGAGCGGCTCGTCGCCGAGACGGCCAAGTAGAAGCGGTCCGACGATGAGAAGAGGGCGTCGGCTCGCCATCGACGTCGGGGACGCCCGCATCGGGGTCGCCTCGTGCGACCCCGACGGGATCCTCGCCACTCCGGTGGAGACGGTTCCCGGACGGGACATCCCCGCGGCCCATCGCCGGCTGCGGGAACTCGTCGAGGAGTACGAGCCGATCGAGGTCGTCGTCGGTCTGCCCCGCTCCCTCAAGGGGGGCGAGGGACCGGCCGCGGTCAAGGTCCGAACTTTCACCCAGGAGCTGGCCAAGGGGATCGCGCCGATCCCGGTCCGGCTGGTCGACGAGCGGATGACCACGGTGACGGCCAGTCAGGGGCTGCGCGCCTCCGGCGTGAAGGCGAAAAAGGGACGCTCCGTCATCGATCAGGCCGCCGCTGTGATTATTTTGCAGCAAGCACTTGAATCCGAACGGGTGTCAGGTAAAGCGCCCGGCGAAGGCGTCGAAGTGGTCATCTGATCGCGATACGGTAACGTTCCGCGCGATGCGATGGTTTTCGAACAGCCACCGCACAGCAAGAGGCGAAACGGAATCCGGCCCACCAGCCGCGTGCCGCGCCGTCCGTCGGCTCTAGGGGATCGATGACTGAGTATGGCCGGGGTCACGGCTCCGAACCGTGGCATCCCGAGGACCCGTTGTTCGGGGACGGTGGATGGGAGGGACAGCAGGCCCAGCAGGGTCAGCAGTCCTACGGCGGCCAGCCGCAGCAATATTCGGACCAGCAGCAGCCCCAACAGCAGCAGTACGGCGAGTGGGGCGACGGCGGCCAGAACGCCTACGGTCAGGCGCAGCAGCAGTACCCCCAGTACGACCAGCAGCAATACGACCAACAGCAGTATGCCCAGCAGCAGTACGAACAGCAGTACGGCGTCCAGGGACAGCAGCAGAACTACGCGGGTCACACCCAGCAGCCCTACGACAACAACGGCCAGCCCCAGCAGCAGCCCTACGACAACGGAGCCTGGGGTTCCGGCACGCACGTCCAGTACACGGATCCTTCGGATCCGTACGGCCAGCAGGCCGCCGCATACGGGGGCGAGCAGCCCGACTACTACGGCACGCCGGACGCGTATCCGCCGCCGGAGCCGCCCAGTCGCCGGCAGCCCGAGCCGGAGCCGAAACCCGACTGGGATCCCGGACCCGACCAGGGCGAGCACGCCTTCTTCGCGGGCGGCGGTGGCGACGATGACGACGAGGAGCCCGACGACGAGGCCGACAGTCGCCGTGGCAGGGGCGACCGGAAGGGCAAGGACGGCAAGGGCAAAGGGAAGAAGCGTCGCAGCGGCTGCGCCTGCCTGGTCGTGGTGCTGGTGTTCGGCGGCGGACTCGCCGGGGTCTCCTACTTCGGGTACCACTTCTACCAAAATCGTTTCGGCTCGGCGCCGGACTACGCGGGTGACGGCACCAGCAAGATGGTGAGCGTCGAGATCCCGAAGGGCGCCCTCGGCTACGAGATCGGCCGGCGGCTGAAGGAGGCGGGTGTCGTCAAGAGCGTCGACGCTTTCGTCGCCGCCCAGTCGCAGAACCCCAAAGGAAAATCGATTCAGGCAGGCGCCTATCTCCTGAAGACGGAGATGTCCGCCGAGAGCGCCGTCGCGATGATGCTCGACCCCAAGAGCCAGAACAACGTGATGGTCACTCCGGGCCAGCGCAATGTCAGCGTGTACAAGGCGATCGACGCGAAACTCGACCTGTCGTCCGGTGCCACCAGGAAGATCGCGAAAGAGAAGTACAAGACCCTCGGACTGCCGAGCTGGGCGAACGACAACAAGGAGATCAAGGACCCGCTGGAGGGATTCCTCTACCCGGGCACCTATCCCGCCGCGAAGGGCATGAAGCCCGAGGCGGTCCTCAAGTCGATGGTCGGTGACGCCGCCAAGGCCTACGAGAAGTACGACCTCGAGGCGAAGGCGAAAGAGCTCAAGCTGGACAGCCCGTTGCAGGTCATCACCGTCGCGAGCCTCGTCCAGGCCGAGGGGAAGACCGAGGACGACTACCGCAAGATGGCGGAGGTGGTCTACAACCGCCTCAATCTGGCGAACCCCGAGACCTACGGTCTGTTGCAGTTCGACTCGACCTTCAATTACCTGAAGGGCCAGAGCAACATCAACATCAGCGAGTCGGAGATCAACAAGAACCAGGACCCGTACAACACGTACACGCAGAAGGGCCTGCCGCCCGGTCCGATCGACAATCCGGGCGACGTCGCGCTTAAGGCGGCGCTGAATCCGACGGACGACGGCTGGTTCTACTTCGTCGCGACCGACGGTGTGAACAAGACCGAATTCGCCAAGACGCACGCCGAATTCCTGAAGCTCAAGGAAAAGTTCAATGAGGCCACGGGCAGCTGACACCCGTCGGGCAGCAGTACTGGGCAAGCCCATCGCCCATTCCCTCTCGCCGGTGCTGCACCGCACCGCCTATCAGGAATTGGGGCTGGCGGACTGGTCCTACGACCGGTTCGAGGTCGACGAGACCACGCTGTCCCGTTTCTTCGAGAAACTCGGGCCGGAATGGGCCGGGCTGTCGCTGACGATGCCGCTGAAGCGGGCCGTCATACCCCTGCTCGACGAGATCAGCGAGACGGCCGCCTCGGTCGACGCGGTCAACACCGTCGTCTTCACCCAGGACGGCCGCGCCCTCGGTGACAACACCGACATCCCCGGCATCGTCGCCGCCCTCCGCGAGCACGGCATCGAACAGGTCGACTCCGCGGCGATCCTCGGCGCCGGCGCCACCGCCTCCTCCGCACTCGCCGCACTGGCCCGCGTCTGCACCGGCGACGTCGTGGTCTACGTCCGCAGCGCGGCCCGCGCCGCCGAGATGCGGGAGTGGGGCGAGCGGCTCGACGTCGAGGTGCGCATCGCGGACTGGACGGACGCGGCCGAGGCCCTTCGGGCACCCCTGGTCGTCGCCACCACCCCGGCCGGCACCACGGACGCCCTCTCCGCCGCCGTCCCCGAGCGGCCCGCCACCCTTTTCGACGTGCTCTACGACCCCTGGCCGACCGCACTCGCGGCCCGCTGGTCGGCGTACGGCGGCGCTGTCGTCAGCGGTCTCGACCTGCTGGTGCACCAGGCCGTGCTCCAGGTCGAGCAGATGACGGGACACGTGCCGGCCCCCCTGGGCGCCATGCGAAAAGCGGGCGAACACGCACTCGAATCCCGCTAGGATTCGCCTGTTCCGCAGGGGGCGGAACGGTATTCGGGGGAGTGGGTCATGGCCACAGGTGTGCCGCTGGCGTCCGGCAAGAGCGAGATCTTCGAGGCCGTCCTGAAGTTCCTGCCGGACTGGGTGCAGATCACCGTCCTCAGCCTCATCGTGCTCGCCGTCGTCGCGTCCTGGGTGCTGAAGCTGGTCGCGAAGATCAAGTACCGGCGTGCCGTGCGCAACGGAGTACCGGTGCACGCGGCGGCGCAGTACGGACAGGGACGCGGCGCGGACTACCTGGGGGAGTACGCGCCGCAGCAGGCGCAGACCGCCCAGAGCAACCAGAGCCAGGGGAGCGGCGCCGACCACCTGGGCGCCTACGCCCCGCAGCCGCGTCAGCAGGACGCCTCCTCCTGACTCGCCGCCGTCCGTCTGCTGGACCGGCGGCCGGGCCCGGCGCCCGGACGTGGGAGGATCGGGGGTGGCGGGCCAGGGCCGCGCACCTGGTCGGGCCGTCGTCGTACGCGAGGACGCGCGTACACAGGCAGTACCAGGGCGCGAGCACTGAGGAGCATCGTTGAGCAGGCTGCGCTGGCTGACCGCGGGAGAGTCCCACGGTCCCGCACTTGTCGCGACGCTGGAGGGCCTTCCCGCCGGCGTGCCGATCACCACCGACATGGTCGCCGACCACCTGGCCCGGCGTCGGCTCGGCTACGGCCGCGGTGCCCGTATGAAGTTCGAGCGCGACGAGGTCACCTTCCTCGGCGGCGTCCGGCACGGTCTCACGCTCGGCTCCCCCGTCGCGATCATGGTGGGCAACACCGAGTGGCCCAAGTGGGACCAGGTCATGGCGGCCGACCCCGTCGACCCGGAGATCCTCGCCGGGCTCGCCCGCAACGCCCCGCTGACCCGCCCGCGCCCCGGCCACGCCGACCTCGCGGGCATGCAGAAGTACGGCTTCGACGAGGCCCGCCCGATCCTGGAGCGCGCGTCGGCGCGAGAGACCGCGGCCCGGGTGGCGCTGGGCGCGGTGGCCCGGTCGTATCTCAAGGAGACGGCCGGCATCGAGATCGTCTCGCACGTGGTCGAACTGGCCTCCGCGAAGGCCCCGCAGGGCGTCCTGCCCACGCCGGCCGACGTCGAGAAGCTGGACGCCGACCCCGTGCGCTGCCTGGACGCGGACGCGTCGAAGGCGATGGTCGCCGAGATCGACCAGGCCCACAAGGACGGTGACACCCTCGGCGGTGTGGTCGAGATCCTGGCCTACGGCGTGCCGGTGGGCCTCGGCTCGCACGTGCACTGGGACCGCAAGCTGGACGCCCGCCTCGCCGGTGCCCTCATGGGCATCCAGGCCATCAAGGGCGTCGAGATCGGCGACGGCTTCGAGCTGGCGCGGGTGCCCGGCTCGCAGGCGCACGACGAGATCGTGAAGACCGACGAGGGCATCCGCCGGGTGTCCGGCCGCTCCGGCGGCACCGAGGGCGGCCTCTCGACCGGTGAACTGCTGCGGGTACGCGCCGCGATGAAGCCCATCGCCACCGTGCCGCACGCCCTGCGGACCGTCGACGTGGTCACCGGCGAGGCCACGCAGGCCCACCACCAGCGGTCCGACGTGTCCGCGGTGCCGGCCGCCGGTATCGTCGCGGAGGCGATGGTCGCGCTCGTCCTCGCGGACGCGGTCGCGGAGAAGTTCGGCGGCGACTCGGTCCCCGAGACCCGCCGCAACGTGCGTTCCTACCTCGAGCACCTGGCCATCCGGTGAGCCCCGCACCCGTGGTCGTGCTGGTGGGCCCGATGGGGGTCGGCAAGTCGACCGTCGGACAACTGCTGGCCGAGCGCCTCGGCGTCGGCTACCGGGACACCGACGACGACATCGTCGCCGAACAGGGCCGGACCATCGCCGAGATCTTCGTCGACGGGGGCGAGCCCGCCTTCCGGGCGATCGAGAAGGAGGCGGTGCGCCGGGCGCTCGCCGAGCACGACGGAGTCCTCGCCCTGGGCGGCGGCTCGGTCCTCGACGAGGACACCCGCGCGCTGCTGGCCGGCCAGCGGGTCGTCTACCTCTCGATGGACGTGGAAGAAGCCGTCAAGCGCACCGGCCTCAACGCCGCTCGCCCGCTCCTCATGATCAACCCGCGCAAGCAGTGGCGCGAACTGATGGAGGTCAGGCGGCACTTGTACGAGGGGATCGCCACCGCAGTCGTGGCCACCGATGGCCGTACGCCCGAAGAGGTCACCCAAGTCGCCCTGGACGCACTGGAGTTGAAGGAAGCATGAGCGAGGCAGTGACCCGGATCCAGGTCGGCGGCACAGCGGGCAACGAACCGTACGAGGTCCTGGTGGGCCGTCAACTCCTGGGCGAGCTGGCCGGGTTGATCGGCGAGAAGGCCAAGCGGGTGGCCGTCGTGCACCCCGAGGCGCTCGCCGAGACCGGTGAGGCGCTCCGCGCGGACCTGGCCGAGCAGGGCTTCGAGGCCGTCGCCATCCAGGTGCCGAACGCGGAGGAGGCCAAGACCGCCGAGGTCGCCGCCTACTGCTGGAAGGCGCTCGGCCAGTCCGGCTTCACCCGCTCCGACGTCATCGTCGGCGTGGGCGGCGGGGCCAGCACCGACCTGGCCGGATTCGTCGCCGCGACCTGGCTGCGCGGGGTGCGCTGGATCGCCGTACCGACCACCGTGCTGGCCATGGTGGACGCGGCCGTCGGCGGCAAGACCGGCATCAACACCGCCGAGGGCAAGAACCTGGTCGGCGCCTTCCACCCGCCGGCCGGCGTGCTGTGCGACCTGGCCGCGCTGGACTCCCTGCCCGTCAACGACTACGTCTCCGGACTCGCCGAGATCATCAAGGCGGGCTTCATCGCCGACCCGGTGATCCTGGACCTCATCGAGGAGGACCCCGAGGCGGCCCGCACGCCCGCAGGCCCGCACACGGCCGAGCTGATCGAGCGCTCCATCCGCGTCAAGGCCGAGGTGGTCTCCTCGGACCTCAAGGAAGCCGGTCTGCGCGAGATCCTCAACTACGGCCACACCCTGGGCCACGCCATCGAGAAGAACGAGCGCTACAAGTGGCGGCACGGCGCGGCCGTCTCCGTCGGCCTCCACTTCGCCGCCGAACTCGGCCGTCTGGCGGGCCGGTTGGACGACACGACGGCCGACCGCCACCGCACGATCCTCGAATCGGTCGGCCTGCCGCTGCACTACCGCTACGACCAGTGGCCCAAGCTCCTGGAGAACATGCGCGTCGACAAGAAGTCCCGCGGCGACCTGCTCCGCTTCATCGTCCTGGACGGCCTGGCCAAGCCGACCGTCCTGGAGGGCCCCGACCCGGCCGTCCTGCTCGCCGCGTACGGCGAGGTGGGCGAGTAAGTCCACTGGAGCGCCGTCCGTCCGAAATGCCGATCTGCCCTTGTGGGCACGGGCACTTCGGACCGCCCCCGGCCGTTCACCAAACGGCGGCCGGGGAAGGTACCGTTCGGTAGGGAGTGGGGGCCAGCCCCCGTCGCCAGCGCCAATTGCCTGTACGAGACGGAGTGGCACCGGATGCAGCACGCAGTGGGTTCTCCGCTGCCGCCGCCCCATCAGCCGGGGCACGGACCCGCCGCCGGCTGGTCGCCGGCCGCGCACCACCCGGGTCACCCGGGCCCGCACCAGGGCGCGGCCCCCGTGCCACCGCCGCCGCAGGCCCCGGGCTACCCGGGAGCCCCACCGGCCATGGCCCCGCCGCCCGCACCACCCCAGGCCCCGACGCCGCCGCCACCGGTCCCGGACACCACCGGCCATGTCCCGCTGCCGCCCGGCGGCCCGGTCGCCATGCCCAGCGTCCCGCCGACCGCCACGGCCGGCGCGGACCCGACGTCCACGACACTCGCCGTCCTGCTGATCGGCCCCGCGGGCGCCGGCAAGACGAGCGTCGCCAAGTACTGGGCGGACCACCGCCGGGTCCCCACGGCACACATCAGCCTCGATGACGTACGCGAATGGGTCCGCTCGGGCTTCGCCGACCCCCAGTCCGGCTGGAACGACCACTCCGAGGCCCAGTACCGCCTCGCCCGCCGCACCTGCGGCTTCGCCGCCCGCAACTTCCTCGCCAACGGCATCTCCTGCATCCTCGACGACGCCGTCTTCCCGGACCGCCCGGTCGTCGGCCTCGGCGGCTGGAAGCGCCACGTCGGCCCCGGCCTCCTCCCCGTCGTCCTCCTCCCCGGCCTCGAAGTGGTCCTGGAACGCAACGCCGAACGCGCGGGCAATCGCCGCCTCACCGACGAAGAGGTGGCCCGCATCCACGGCCGCATGGCGGGCTGGTACGGCTCGGGCCTCCCCATCATCGACAACTCCCAGCTGGACGTGGCCCAGACGGCAGCGGTCCTGAACGACGTACTGGCCCGCTCCATCGCAAGCCCCCCGAACTGGTAGACGCCGGGGACTTTGCCAACCCAGGGGCGCGGGGAACTGCGCGAGCAACCCCCACCGGCCGTCAGTCGGGACACGACCGTCACCACCCCCCCGCGTCCCCCAAACGGCACCCTCCCAACCGGCACAAATCACCCACCCCTCCTACGCTCATCTCATGTCAGAGATGTACGCGATCCGCCGAACCCGGCTCAGGGAACAGTGCAACGCCGCCGGCAACACGGCCGCGCTCGTCTCCCGCCCGGCCAACGTCCGCTACCTCGCAGGCGCGTCCCCCAAAGGCGCGGTCCTGCTCCTGGGGAAGACAGAAGACCTCCTCCTCTGCACCGGCCCCCCGGACGAAAGACCCACGGACGGCCGCCCCGACGAGACCATCCGCGTACAGAGCCTCCCGAGCAGCGCAGGCGACCCGGCCGTAGCAGCCGCAGGCCTCGCCAAGACCCAGGGCGCGGAATCCCTCGCCGTGGAGGAACACCACCTCACCGTCGCCCGGCACCGAGAGATCCGCTCGGTCGCACCGCGCATCCGCGTCGCAGACCTCGGCGGGGCGGTGGAACAGCTCCGGGTCGTCAAGGACGAGGAGGAGATCTCCTGTCTCCGCATCGGCGCGGAGATCGCCGACCAGGCCCTGGGCGAACTCCTGGAGTCCATCCTCGTCGGCCGCACCGAACGCCATCTCGCCCTGGAGCTGGAGCGCCGCCTGGTCGACCACGGCGCCGACGGCCCCGCCTTCGCCACCTCCGTCGCGACCGGCCCCAACGCCGGCCGACGCGCGCACCTGCCCACCGACCGCCGCGTCGAGGAGGGAGATTTCCTCTCCGTCTGTCTCGGCGCGAGGTACCGCGGCTACCGCTGCGAGATCGGCCGTACGTTCGTCATCGGGACCTCGCCCGCCGACTGGCAGATCGAGCTCTACGACCTCGTCTTCGCCGCCCAGCGCGCCGGCCGCGAGGCTCTGGCGCCGGGCGCCGCCTACCGCGATGTGGACCGGGCGGCACGCCAGGTACTGGACTCGGCGGGGCATGCGGAGAGGCTGTCGGCGCTGATGGGGCACGGGGTGGGGCTCGAAATCGACGAGGAGCCGCAGTTGGCCCCTGCGGCCATGGGTAAACTGGACGCCTGCGTGCCGGTCACCGTCGAACCGGGGGTTCACCTCCCGGGCCGGGGCGGTGTCAGGATCGATGACACGCTCGTCGTCCGCCCCGAGGCGGACGGCGGACCCGAGCTACTCACCATCACGACCAAGGAGCTCCTAGCGCTGTAACGCGCGTGCCCCGTGGTCGTCCACGTCAGTCCAGGAGATTCCGCAACCGTGGCTTCCACGAACGACCTCAAGAACGGCCTGGTGCTCAAGCTCGACGGAGGCCAGCTCTGGTCCGTCGTCGAGTTCCAGCACGTCAAGCCCGGCAAGGGCCCTGCCTTCGTGCGCACCAAGCTCAAGAACGTGCTGTCCGGCAAGGTCGTCGACAAGACGTTCAACGCCGGCGTCAAGGTCGAGACGGCCACTGTCGACAAGCGCGACATGCAGTTCTCGTACATGGACGGCGAATACTTCGTCTTCATGGACATGCAGACCTACGACCAGCTCATGGTCGACCGCAAGGCCGTCGGCGACGCCGCCAACTTCCTGATCGAGGGCTTCACGGCCACCGTGGCGCAGCACGAGGGCGAGGTGCTCTTCGTCGAGCTGCCGGCCGCCGTCGAGTTGGTCGTCCAGGAGACCGAGCCGGGCGTCCAGGGCGACCGCTCCACCGGCGGCACCAAGCCCGCGACGCTGGAGACGGGCCACCAGATCCAGGTCCCGCTCTTCATCACCACCGGCGAGAAGATCAAGGTCGACACCCGTACGAGCGACTACCTCGGCCGGGTGAACAGCTAACCGTGGCTGCTCGCAACACGGCCCGCAAGCGCGCCTTCCAGATCCTCTTCGAGGGCGACCAGCGCGGAGCCGACGTCCTGACGGTCCTCGCGGACTGGATCCGACTCTCCCGGGACGACACCCGGCAGCCGCCGGTGAGCGAGTACACGATGCAGCTCGTCGAGGGCTACGCCGAGCACGAGCGGCGTATCGACGATCTGATCTCCCAGTACTCGGTCGGCTGGACGCTCGACCGGATGCCGGTCGTGGACCGCAACATCCTGCGGCTGGGCGCGTACGAGCTGATCTGGGTCGACGAGACCCCGGACGCGGTCGTCCTCGACGAGATGGTGCAGCTGGCGAAGGAGTTCTCGACGGACGAGTCGCCCGCGTTCGTCAATGGTCTGCTGGCCCGCTTCAAGGACCTGAAGCCCTCGTTGCGCCGGGACGAGGCGTAGGCCTTCCGGTACGAAGAACGCCGGGGGCCCGCAGCGTGCTTGCTGCGGGCCCCCGGCGTTCTTGTGCGCCCAGGGGGTGGGTGGTGTCGTTTTAGGGCGGCTGCGGGCCGTCTGGGGCTTGTCGCGCTGAACGGCGGGAGCACCGACAAAAGAACGCCGGGGCGCCCGGAACCCTAAAGTTCCGGCCACCCCGGCGGCACGTTTCTGCTCTTGTGCTGTACGGCTCAGTTCTCCTCGTGGGAGGCCACCGCGCGGCGGGCGTCCGCGTCCAGGACGCCCCAGCTGATCAGCTGCTCGGTGAGGACCGAGGGGGACTGGTCATAGATGACGGCGAGTGTGCGCAGGTCGTCCTGGCGGATCGACAGCACCTTGCCGTTGTAGTCGCCGCGCTGGGACTGGATCGTGGCCGCGTACCGCTGCAGCGGGCCCGCCTTCTCGGCCGGCACCGTGGCCAGCCGCTCCAGGTCGAGGACCAGCTTCGGCGGCGGCTCGGCGGCACCGCCCGGGGTCGTGCCCGGCAGCAGCTCCTGCACCGGCACACCGTAGAAATCCGCCAGCTCGGCGAGGCGCTGCACGGTCACGGCACGGTCACCGCGCTCGTACGACCCGACCACGACCGCCTTCCAGCGTCCCTGGGACTTCTCCTCGACACCGTGGAGGGAAAGGCCCTGCTGGGTGCGGATGGCCCGGAGCTTGGCCCCGAGCTGTTTGGCGTATTCGCTGGACATATAGCTCCCCGGACACTGGATCGACGCGACCGATGGTGTTTCCGAGCCGCGCGTCTGGTAACTCACTGTGAGGTTACGCAGCGTGACTCTCGCCCGTCAAGCCGAATGGTCCACACCGCCTCTTCTGGGGAACCCGTGGCTGATTACGCCAGGGGGGTGATCAGGGACGTCGTCCGGGCCTGCTACCGTGGATGGCGCAAATCCGACGTCCTTTAACGTCCGTCCCGTGAGGCGGAGAAGGAGGTCCGTTTCATATGGACAAGCAGGACAAGCACGACACGTACGCCTCCGATGCCCGGCCCGTGCTCGAAGGGCCCGACATCGCGCGGGTGTTGACCCGTATCGCCCACGAGATCGTCGAACGCGCCAAGGGCGCCGACGACGTGGTGCTCCTCGGCATTCCGACCCGAGGCGTCTTCCTCGCCCAGCGGCTGGGCGTCAAGCTGGAGGAGATCACCGACCGCAAGATCCCGGTCGGCGCCCTCGACATCACCATGTACCGCGACGACCTGCGCATGCACCCGCCGCGTGCGCTGGCCCGTACGGAGATCCCCGGTGACGGCATCGACGGCCGACTGGTCGTGCTCGTCGACGACGTGCTCTTCTCCGGTCGCACCATCCGCGCCGCCCTCGACGCCCTGAACGACATCGGGCGTCCGCGCGCGGTGCAGCTCGCGGTCCTGGTCGACCGCGGCCACCGCGAACTGCCCATCCGCGCCGACTACGTCGGCAAGAACCTCCCCACGTCGTTGCGGGAGACGGTCAAGGTCCTGCTCGCCGAGGAGGACGGTCGCGACACCGTGCTGCTCGGTGCGAAGCCGGCCGCCCCGGGCGCGTCGCAGTAGCACTCCGGCTCCCGTCGAAGTGCGCTCACGCATGCCCGTATGCCCGAAAACTCCTGAATTGCCTTACGGAGCCTGACAGATGCAGCGTCATCTCATCTCGGCCGCCGACCTCACCCGCGACGACGCCGTCCTGATCCTCGACACCGCCGAGGAGATGGCCCGGGTCGCCGACCGGCCGATCAAGAAACTGCCGACCCTGCGCGGCCGTACCGTCGTCAACCTCTTCTTCGAGGACTCCACGCGTACGCGTATCTCCTTCGAAGCCGCCGAGAAGCGCCTCTCCGCGGACGTCATCAACTTCACCGCCAAGGGGTCGAGCGTCTCCAAGGGCGAGTCCCTGAAGGACACCGCCCAGACCCTGGAGGCCATGGGTGTCGACGCCGTCGTCATCCGGCACGGCGCCTCCGGAGCGCCCTACCGCCTCGCCAACTCCGGCTGGATCGACGCGGCCGTCATCAACGCCGGCGACGGCACCCACCAGCACCCCACGCAGGCCCTGTTGGACGCCTTCACCATGCGCCGTCGGCTCATCGGGCGGGACGCCGGGATAGGGCAGGACCTGGACGGCAAGCGGATCACGCTCGTCGGCGACATCCTGCACAGCCGTGTCGCCCGCTCCAACGTCGACCTGCTGCACACCCTCGGCGCCGAGGTCACCCTCGTCGCCCCGCCCACCCTGGTGCCGGTCGGCGTCGAGTCCTGGCCCTGCGAGGTGTCGTACGACCTCGACAGCACGCTCTCCAAGAGCGACGCGGTGATGCTGCTGCGGGTCCAGCGCGAGCGGATGAACGCGGCCTTCTTCCCGACCGAGCGCGAGTACTCGCGGCGCTACGGCCTGGACGGCGACCGCATGGCGAAGATGCCCGAGCACGCCATCGTGATGCACCCCGGGCCCATGGTTCGCGGCATGGAGATCACCGCCGAGGTGGCCGACTCCGAGCGCTGCACCGCGATCGAGCAGGTCGCAAACGGAGTGTCCATCCGGATGGCCGTTCTGTACCTCCTGCTCGGCGGCAACGAACCCGCCGTCTCCCACGCCCGCACCATCGAGGAGAAGTAAGTCCCATGAGCAAGATCCTGATCCGTGGTGCGAAGGTGCTCGGCGGCGAGGCGCAGGACGTCCTGATCGACGGCTCGGTCATCGAGGCCGTCGGCCCGGGGCTGTCCGACGAGGGCGCCGAGGTCGTGGACGCCGAGGGCAAGGTGCTCCTGCCGGGCCTCGTCGACCTGCACACCCATCTGCGCGAGCCCGGCCGCGAGGACTCCGAGACCGTGCTGACCGGCACGCGCGCGGCGGCCTCCGGCGGCTACACGGCCGTGTTCGCCATGGCCAACACCTTCCCGGTCGCCGACACCGCCGGCGTGGTCGAGCAGGTCTACCGGCTCGGCCAGGAGCACGGCTACTGCGACGTGCAGCCCATCGGCGCCGTCACCGTCGGCCTGGAGGGCCGCAAGCTCGCCGAACTGGGCGCCATGCACGAGTCCGCGGCCGGCGTCACCGTCTTCTCCGACGACGGCAAGTGCGTCGACGACGCCGTGATCATGCGCCGGGCGCTGGAGTACGTGAAGGCCTTCGGCGGGGTCGTCGCCCAGCACGCGCAGGAGCCGCGGCTGACCGAGGGCGCCCAGATGAACGAGGGCGTCGTCTCCGCCGAGCTGGGCCTGGGCGGCTGGCCGGCGGTGGCCGAAGAATCGATCATCGCCCGCGATGTCCTGCTCGCCGAGCACGTCGGCTCGCGCGTCCACATCTGCCACCTCTCGACCGCCGGCTCCGTCGAGATCGTCCGCTGGGCCAAGTCCCGCGGCATCGACGTCACCGCCGAGGTCACCCCGCACCACCTCCTGCTCACCGACGAGCTGGTGCGCAGCTACAACCCGGTCTACAAGGTCAACCCGCCGCTGCGCACCGAGCGGGACGTGCTCGCCCTGCGCGAGGCCCTCGCCGACGGCACGATCGACATCGTCGCCACCGACCACGCGCCCCACCCGCACGAGGACAAGGACTGCGAGTGGGCCGCGGCCGCCATGGGGATGGTGGGCCTGGAGACCGCGTTGTCAGTGGTGCAGGAGACCATGGTGGACACCGGGCTCCTCACCTGGGCCGGGGTCGCCGAGCGCATGTCCGTCAAGCCCGCCGAGATCGGGCGGGCCAAGGGGCACGGCCGTCCCGTCTCGGCTGGTGAGCCCGCCAACCTCACGCTCGTCGACACGGCATACCGTGGGTCGGTGGACCCCGCGGGCTTCGCCTCGCGCAGCCGGAACACCCCGTACGAGGGGCGTGAGCTGCCGGGCCATGTGACGCACACGTGGCTCCGGGGCAAGGCCACGCTCGTCGACGGGAAGCTCACGTGACATCTGCAACTCTGCTCGCCGCCGCATCGCTCGCCGCCGAGAAGAAGTCGGCCGACGTCACCGACTGGGCTGCCCGCATCGGCTGGCTCGTCGGCCTCGGCCTCTTCGTCGCGCTCGTCTACTGGCTGATGCGCGAGGGCTGGAAGTGGCGCGGCACGCTCCAGGGCGACCTGCCCGAGCTGCCCACCGCGCCGGACGACCCCGGTCCGGCGAAACTGACGATGAGCGGCCGCTACCACGGCTCCACCACGGCCGGTCAGTGGCTGGACCGCATCGTGGCGCACGGCCTGGGCACCCGCAGCCGGGTCGAGCTGACCCTGACGGACGCGGGCCTGGACGTCGTACGCCCCGGGGCAACCGACTTCTTCGTGCCGGCCGAGGCGCTGCGCGAGGCCCTGCTCGGCAAGGGCATCGCCGGGAAGGTCCTCAGCGAGGGCGGTCTGCTGATCGTCACCTGGGCGCACGGCGACAAGCTGATCGACTCCGGGTTCCGCTCCGACCACGCGGCCGAGCACGCCGAGTGGGTCGAGACTCTGAACAGCATGATCAACAACACGGAAGGCGCACGATGACGACCTCCATCCAGGGAGCGGCCTCGCAGAGGCACAAGGCAGCTCCCGCCGTACTCGTCCTGGAGGACGGCCGGATCTTCCGCGGCCGTGCCTACGGGGCCGTGGGGGTGACCTTCGGCGAGGCCGTGTTCTCCACCGGGATGACCGGCTACCAGGAGACCCTCACCGACCCGTCGTACGACCGTCAGATCGTCGTCGCGACCGCCCCGCAGATCGGCAACACCGGCTGGAACGACGAGGACGACGAGTCGGCCCGCATCTGGGTCTCCGGCTACGTCGTCCGCGACCCCGCGCGCGTGCCGTCCAACTGGCGGGCCAAGCGCTCCCTGGACGCCGAACTCGTCGCACAGGGCGTGGTCGGCATCTCCGGCATCGACACGCGCGCGTTGACCCGGCATCTGCGCGAGCGCGGCTCGATGCGCGCCGGCATCTTCTCCGGCGAGGCGATCGTCCCCGAGGCCGAACTGGTCGAGCAGGTGCAGGCCCAGCCGCAGATGAAGGGCGCCTCGCTGTACGAGGAGGTCGCCACCAAGGAGGCCTACGTCGTCCCCGCGATCGGCGAGAAGCGGTTCACCGTCGCCGCCGTCGACCTCGGCATCAAGGGCATGACCCCGCACCGCATGGCCGAGCGCGGCATCGAGGTGCACGTGCTGCCCGCCACCGCGAGCGTGGACGACGTCTACGCCGTCGAGCCGGACGGCGTGTTCTTCTCCAACGGCCCGGGCGACCCGGCCACCGCCGACGGCCCGGTCGCGCTGATGACCGCCGTCCTGGAGCGCCGCACCCCGCTGTTCGGCATCTGCTTCGGCAACCAGATCCTCGGCCGCGCCCTCGGCTTCGGCACCTACAAGCTCAAGTACGGCCACCGCGGTATCAACCAGCCTGTGCAGGACCGTACGACCGGCAAGGTCGAGGTCACCGCGCACAACCACGGGTTCGCCGTGGACGCGCCGCTCGACCAGGTCAGCGAGACGAAGTTCGGCCGCGCCGAGGTCTCCCACGTCTGCCTGAACGACAACGTCGTGGAGGGGCTCCAGCTGCTCGACCAGCCCGCCTTCTCCGTCCAGTACCACCCCGAAGCAGCGGCGGGCCCGCACGACGCGGCCTACCTGTTCGACCGCTTCACGTCTTTGATGGAGGGCCAGCGTGCCTAAGCGCACCGATATCCAGTCCGTCCTGGTCATCGGCTCCGGCCCGATCGTCATCGGCCAGGCCGCCGAGTTCGACTACTCCGGTACGCAGGCGTGCCGCATCCTGCGCGCCGAGGGCCTGCGCGTCATCCTGGTGAACTCCAACCCGGCGACGATCATGACCGACCCCGAGATCGCCGACGCCACCTATGTCGAGCCGATCACCCCGGAGTTCGTCGAGAAGATCATCGCCAAGGAGCGCCCCGACGCGCTCCTGCCCACCCTGGGCGGTCAGACGGCCCTCAACACGGCTATCTCCCTGCACGAGGCGGGCACGCTCGACAAGTACGGCGTCGAGCTGATCGGCGCCAACGTCGAGGCCATCAACAAGGGCGAGGACCGCGACCTCTTCAAGGGCGTCGTCGAGGCCGTCCGCCAGAAGATCGGGCACGGCGAGTCGGCCCGCTCGGTCATCTGCCACTCGATGGACGACGTCATCAAGGGCGTCGACACCCTCGGCGGCTACCCGGTCGTCGTGCGCCCCTCCTTCACCATGGGCGGCGCCGGCTCCGGCTTCGCGCACGACGAGGAGGAACTGCGCCGCATCGCGGGCCAGGGCCTCACGCTCTCGCCGACCACCGAGGTGCTCCTGGAGGAGTCCATCCTCGGCTGGAAGGAGTACGAGCTGGAGCTGATGCGCGACAAGAACGACAACGTCGTGGTCGTCTGTTCCATCGAGAACTTCGACCCCATGGGCGTGCACACCGGCGACTCGATCACCGTCGCCCCGGCGATGACGCTGACCGACCGCGAGTACCAGAACCTGCGGGACATCGGCATCGCGATCATCCGCGAGGTCGGCGTCGACACCGGCGGCTGCAACATCCAGTTCGCGATCGACCCGGTCGACGGCCGGGTGATCGTCATCGAGATGAACCCGCGCGTGTCCCGCTCCTCGGCCCTCGCCTCCAAGGCGACCGGCTTCCCGATCGCCAAGATCGCCGCCAAGCTGGCCGTCGGCTACACCCTCGACGAGATCCCGAACGACATCACGCGCGAGACCCCGGCCTCCTTCGAGCCGACCCTCGACTACGTGGTCGTGAAGGCCCCGCGTTTCGCCTTCGAGAAGTTCCCGTCCGCCGACTCCACCCTCACGACCACCATGAAGTCGGTCGGCGAGGCCATGGCCATCGGCCGCAACTTCACCGAGGCCTTCCAGAAGGCGCTGCGCTCCCTGGAGAAGAAGGGCAGCCAGTTCACCTTCGTCGGCGAGCCCGGTGACAAGGTCCAGCTCCTGGAGGAGGCCGTACGGCCCACCGACGGTCGGATCAACACCGTCATGCAGGCCATCCGCGCGGGCGCCACCCAGGAGGACGTCTTCGAGTACACGAAGATCGACCCCTGGTTCGTCGACCAGCTCTTCCTCATCAAGGAGATCGCGGACGAGCTGGCCGCCGCCCCCAAGCTCGACCCCGAGCTGCTCGCCGAGGCCAAGCGGCACGGCTTCTCCGACCAGCAGATCGGCGAGATCCGGGGCCTGCGCGAGGACGTCGTGCGCGAGGTCCGGCACGCGCTGGGCATCCGCCCGGTCTACAAGACCGTCGACACCTGCGCCGCCGAGTTCGCCGCGAAGACCCCGTACTTCTACTCGTCCTACGACGAGGAGAACGAGGTCGCCCCGCGCGAGAAGCCCGCGGTCATCATCCTGGGCTCCGGGCCCAACCGCATCGGCCAGGGCATCGAGTTCGACTACTCCTGCGTCCACGCCTCCTTCGCGCTGTCCGCCGCCGGGTACGAGACGGTGATGGTCAACTGCAACCCCGAGACCGTCTCCACGGACTACGACACCTCCGACCGCCTGTACTTCGAGCCGCTGACGCTGGAGGACGTGCTGGAGATCGTCCACGCGGAGCAGCAGGCCGGACCGATCGCCGGTGTCATCGTGCAGCTCGGCGGCCAGACCCCGCTCGGTCTGGCGCAGGCGCTGAAGGACAACGGCGTGCCGATCGTGGGCACTCCGCCGGAGGCCATCCACGCCGCCGAGGACCGCGGCGCCTTCGGGCGCGTGCTCGCCGAGGCGGGCCTGCCGGCCCCCAAGCACGGCACGGCCACCACGTTCGTGGGCGCCAAGGCCATCGCCGACGAGATCGGCTACCCGGTCCTCGTCCGCCCGTCGTACGTCCTCGGCGGACGCGGCATGGAGATCGTCTACGACGAGACCCGGCTGGAGTCCTACATCGCCGAGTCGACCGAGATCAGCCCCTCCCGGCCGGTCCTGGTCGACCGCTTCCTCGACGACGCCATCGAGATCGACGTCGACGCGCTCTACGACGGCCAGGAGCTCTACCTCGGCGGTGTCATGGAGCACATCGAGGAGGCCGGCATCCACTCCGGCGACTCGGCGTGCGCCCTGCCGCCGATCACCCTGGGCGGCTTCGACATCAAGCGCCTGCGGACCTCGACGGAGGCCATCGCCAAGGGCGTCGGCGTGCGCGGCCTGATCAACATCCAGTTCGCGCTGGCCGGCGACATCCTCTACGTCCTGGAGGCCAACCCGCGCGCGTCCCGCACGGTTCCCTTCACCTCCAAGGCGACCGCGGTCCCGCTCGCGAAGGCCGCCGCCCGCATCTCGCTGGGCGCGACCGTCGCCGAACTGCGCGCCGAGGGGCTGCTGCCGGCCAACGGCGACGGCGGCGAGCTGCCGTTCGACGCGCCGATCTCCGTCAAGGAGGCGGTCATGCCGTGGTCGCGCTTCCGCGACATCCACGGGCGCGGTGTCGACACGGTCCTGGGCCCGGAGATGCGCTCCACCGGCGAGGTCATGGGCATCGACTCCGTCTTCGGCACGGCGTACGCCAAGTCGCAGGCGGGCGCCTACGGTCCGCTGCCGACCAAGGGCCGCGCCTTCATCTCGGTCGCCAACCGCGACAAGCGCTCGATGATCTTCCCGGCCCGCGAACTGGTCGCCCACGGCTTCGAGTTGCTCGCCACCTCCGGCACGGCCGAGGTCCTCAAGCGCAACGGCATCAACGCCACGATCGTGCGCAAGCAGTCCGAGGGCACCGGCCCCAACGGCGAGAAGACCATCGTCCAGCTCATCCACGACGGCGACGTCGACCTCATCGTCAACACCCCGTACGGCACCGGCGGCCGCCTCGACGGCTACGAGATCCGTACGGCGGCCGTGGCGCGGTCGGTCCCGTGCCTGACGACGGTCCAGGCGCTCGCCGCCGCCGTCCAGGGCATCGACGCCCTCAACCACGGTGACGTGGGCGTCCGTTCACTCCAGGAACACGCCGAACACTTGACCGCGGCCCGCGACTAGCAGCCAAGAGGGGGACACCGGAAACGGTGTCCCCCTCTTCATGAGGACACCATGTACAAGATCTTCTTCAATCTCGTCTTCAAACGGATGGACCCGGAGCAGGCGCACCACCTCGCCTTCCGCTGGATCCGCCTCGCCGTCCGCGTCCCGGTGCTGCGCACCTTCGTCGCCGCCGCCCTCGCGCCCCGCCACAAGGAGCTGCGCACCGAGGCCTTCGGGCTGCGTATGCACGGCCCCTTCGGGCTCGCCGCCGGCTTCGACAAGAACGCGGTCGCCATCGACGGCATGACGATGCTCGGCTTCGACCACGTCGAGATCGGCACGGTCACGGGGGAGGCGCAGCCGGGCAACCCCAAGAAGCGCCTGTTCCGCCTCGTACCGGACCGCGCGCTCATCAACCGCATGGGCTTCAACAACGAGGGCTCGCTGGCCGTGGCGGCCCGTCTGGCGGCCCGTGAGCCGGTCTTCAGGACCGTCGTGGGCGTCAACATCGGCAAGACCAAGGTCGTGCCGGAGACGGAGGCCGTCGGCGACTACGTGAAATCGACCGAGCGCCTCGCGCCGTTCGCCGACTACCTGGTCGTGAACGTCTCCTCGCCCAACACGCCCGGACTGCGCAACCTCCAGGCCACCGAGGCGCTGCGTCCGCTGCTGAGCGCCGTGCGCGAGGCGGCCGACCGTACGGTCACCGTTCGCCGTGTCCCGCTCCTGGTGAAGATCGCGCCCGACCTCGCCGACGAGGACGTGGACGCCGTCGCCGACCTGGCCCTCGAACTCGGCCTGGACGGGATCATCGCCACGAACACGACCATCGCGCGCGAGGGCCTCGGCCTGACATCCGAACCCTCACTGGTGAAGGAGACCGGCGGCCTGTCCGGCGCCCCGCTGAAGGCGCGCTCCCTCGAGGTGCTGCGCCGCCTCTACGCGCGCGTGGGCGACCGCATCACCCTCGTGGGCGTCGGCGGCGTCGAGAACGCCGAGGACGTCTGGCAGCGCATCCTGGCGGGCGCCACGCTCGTACAGGGTTACAGCGCGTTCATCTACGAGGGGCCCTTCTGGGGCCGTGCCATTCACAAGGGACTCGCCGCGCGCCTGCGCACGAGCCCGTACGCGACCCTCGCCGACGCGGTCGGCGCCGACGTAAGGAAGCCGGTATGAGTCCTCTCGAACCCTTCGGCGCGCGACTGCGCCGGTCCATGGACGAGCGCGGCCCGCTCTGCGTCGGCATCGACCCGCACGCGTCCCTGCTCACCGAGTGGGGCCTCAACGACGACGTGGCCGGCCTGGAGCGGTTCAGCCGCACGGTCGTCGAGGCGCTGTCCGAGCGGGTCGCGGTCTTCAAGCCGCAGAGCGCCTTCTTCGAGCGCTTCGGGTCGCGTGGTGTCGCTGTACTGGAGAAGACGGTCGAGGAGGCGCGGGCGGCTGGCGCCCTGGTCGTCATGGACGCCAAGCGCGGCGACATCGGCTCGACCATGGCCGCGTACGCCGAGGCCTTCCTGCGCAAGGACTCCCCGCTGTTCTCCGACGCGCTGACCGTGTCGCCGTATCTCGGCTACGGGTCGCTCTCGCCGGCGATCGAGCTGGCGCGCGAGAGCGGCGCGGGCCTGTTCGTGCTCGCGCTGACCTCCAACCCTGAGGGCGGCGAGGTGCAGCACGCGGTCCGCGCGGACGGGCGGAACGTCGGCGCGACGATGCTGGCCCACCTGGCGGCCGAGAACGCGGGGGAGGAGCCGCTGGGCTCCTTCGGGGCCGTCGTCGGCGCCACGCTGGGCGACCTGTCGTCGTACGACCTGGAGATCAACGGCCCGTTGCTCGCGCCGGGCGTGGGTGCGCAGGGGGCCACGCCGGGGGACCTTCCCGGGGTGTTCGGGGCCGCGCTGCCCAACGTCGTCCCGAACGTCAGCCGGGGCGTGCTGCGGCACGGACCCGACACGGGCGCGCTGCGGGCGTCCGCGGATCGTTTCGCCGAGGAGATCCGGGCCGCGCTCGCGGCCGCATGAGGTTCATGACCGGGTGAGTTCCGTGGTCGCGCGCGGCTCGTGACCGTATGAGGCTTTCGCGACGGTCGTCGCAGGCGTTCGAGCTGGTCGTCGGAGTCCTCCGATGAGTGGCTCGGTGACGGTCCGCGGAGCGCTTGAGCCTGAATACATCCTCAAATCCTGGGCATTATGTCCCTAATGTCCGGCCTGGCGGAGGCTGACCAGGACTTTTCCGCTGTTCTCGCTGACTCTGGCGTACTTGGCCGCTAGTCTCCGAGCAGAGTTAACGGGCAAGCGTGTTGCTCGTAGCTCCCCAGGTGTGGGGCGACTAGGTTCCTCACCGGTCCGTATCCGACAGTTCGACATCCGAGGTGACGTAGGCGTGGCTCTTCCGCCCCTTACCCCTGAACAGCGCGCAGCCGCGCTCGAAAAGGCCGCCGCGGCTCGCCGGGAGCGGGCCGAGGTCAAGAATCGACTCAAGCACTCCGGCGCCTCCCTGCACGAGGTCATCAAGCAGGGCCAGGAGAACGACGTCATCGGCAAGATGAAGGTCTCCGCGCTGCTCGAGTCGCTGCCCGGCGTGGGCAAGGTCCGCGCCAAGCAGATCATGGAGCGACTCGGCATCTCCGAGAGCCGCCGAGTGCGCGGTCTCGGCTCCAACCAGATCGCTTCCCTGGAGCGTGAGTTCGGCAGCACCGGCTCCTGAGTCCTGATCACTAGGACAGGGAGTCCCGGGCAGTCCGGGATTGCTGGAATAATCGCTGCATGGCTGCAACATTCCGGGGGACGACCCCCGAGCCCCCGGACGTACGTCCGCGGCTGACCGTGCTCTCCGGCCCCTCAGGGGTCGGCAAGAGCACGGTCGTCGCTCATATGCGCAAGGAACACGACGAGGCCTGGCTCTCGGTGTCGGCGACGACCCGAAAGCCCCGCCCCGGCGAGAAGCACGGCGTCCACTATTTCTTCGTCAGCGACGAGGAGATGGACAAGCTGATCGCCAACGGCGAGCTGCTGGAGTGGGCCGAGTTCGCCGGCAATCGCTACGGCACGCCGCGTGCGGCCGTGCTGGAGCACCTGGAGTCCGGCGTGCCGGTCCTGCTGGAGATCGATCTCCAGGGGGCCCGGCAGGTCCGCGAGTCCATGGCGGACGCGCTGCTGGTGTTCCTGGCTCCGCCCTCCTGGGAGGAGCTGGTGCGCAGGCTCACCGGACGGGGCACCGAGCCGCCCGAAGTGATCGAGCGCCGTCTGGAGGCCGCGAAGATCGAGCTGGCCGCCGAGCCGGAGTTCGACGTGACCCTTGTCAACACCTCCGTCGAGGACGTAGCACGCGAGCTGCTAGCCTTGATGGAAGTTGTGTGATCGTTTTTCCGATCTCATCCCATCTTTCGGAAGGCAGAGCGTGTCCTCTTCCATCACCGCTCCCGAGGGCATCATCAACCCTCCGATCGACGAGCTCCTCGAGGCCACCGACTCGAAGTACAGCCTCGTGATCTACGCCGCCAAGCGCGCCCGTCAGATCAACGCGTACTACTCGCAGCTCGGCGAGGGCCTCCTCGAGTACGTCGGTCCGCTCGTCGACACCCACGTCCACGAGAAGCCGCTCTCCATCGCCCTGCGCGAGATCAACGCGGGTCTGCTGACCTCCGAGGCCGTCGAGGGCCCCGCGACCTGAGACGTGTACGGCGTCGGCGGATAGTCGTATCCGCCGACTGCGACAGCTTTATCCACAGGCCCGGCAGCGCGACTGTCGGGCCTGTGGTGTGTCATGGGGTTGTACGGTTTCCGAGCTCGGGGAGAGACGGTGGACAAGCCGAAGGTCGTGCTGGGGGTCAGCGGTGGCATCGCGGCGTACAAGGCGTGCGAGCTGCTGCGCAGACTGACGGAGTCGGGCCATGACGTCCGTGTCGTGCCCACTGCCTCCGCACTGCACTTCGTCGGCGCCGCCACCTGGTCCGCGCTGTCCGGGCACCCGGTCTCGACCGAGGTGTGGGACGACGTCCACGAGGTCCCGCACGTGCGCATCGGCCAGGGCGCCGATCTGGTCGTCGTGGCCCCCGCGACGGCGGACATGCTCGCCAAGGCGGCCCACGGCCTCGCCGACGACCTGCTCACCAACACCCTCCTCACCGCCCGCTGTCCGGTCGTCTTCGCACCCGCGATGCACACGGAGATGTGGGAACACGCGGCCACCCAGGAGAACGTGGCGACGCTGCGCCGCCGTGGCGCCGTCGTCATCGAACCGGCGGTCGGCCGGCTCACCGGCGTCGACACCGGCAAGGGACGGCTGCCCGACCCCGCCGAGATCTTCGAGGTCTGCCGCCGCGTGCTGGCCCGCGGAGTGACCGAGCCGGACCTCGCGGGCCGGCATGTCGTCGTCAGCGCCGGTGGCACTCGCGAACCCCTCGACCCGGTGCGCTTCCTCGGCAACCGTTCCTCCGGCAAGCAGGGTTACGCCCTCGCCCGCACCGCCGCCGCCCGCGGTGCCCGCGTCACGCTCGTGGCCGCGAACGCCGGACTGCCGGACCCCGCGGGCGTGGACGTCGTCCCGGTCGGCACGGCGGTGCAACTGCGGGAGGCGGTCCTGAAGGCCGCCGCGGACGCCGACGCCGTCGTCATGGCCGCGGCCGTCGCCGACTTCCGCCCGGCGACGTACGCGACCGGGAAGATCAAGAAGAAGGACGATCACGACCCCGAGCCGATCGTCCTCGTACGGAATCCGGACATCCTCGCGGAGATCTCCGCCGACCGCGCCCGCCCCGGTCAGGTGATCGTCGGCTTCGCCGCGGAGACCGACGACGTCCTGGCCAACGGACGCGCCAAGCTGGCGCGCAAGGGCTGCGATCTGCTGGTGGTGAACGAGGTGGGGGAGCGCAAGACGTTCGGCTCCGAGGAGAACGAGGCCGTGGTGCTGGGCGCCGACGGCAGCGAGACCGTCGTGCCGCACGGCCCCAAGGAGGCCCTGGCCGAAATCGTCTGGGACCTGGTGACGGGACGCCTGAGCTGAATGTTTCATTCGCCTCTCAGTCACCTCAAACCTCAACGACGAGGCGTGGCGACTCTGGCCAAGGCCGCTCGGTATTGGGCAGAATGCGCGTGCCGCAGGTCACAGCACTCCCGAGGCGCGAGACAGGGGGGCCGTTGGCCGAGCGCGACCGATAAACTGTTCTCGGACGATGCCGGGCGCAGCCTCCGAGCCCGTCCGCCAATGATCAGCCAGCAGCCGCTGCAACCCCAGGGAGCGTTGTGTCCCGTCGCCTGTTCACCTCGGAGTCCGTCACCGAGGGCCACCCCGACAAGATCGCTGACCAGATCAGCGACACCATTCTCGACGCGCTTCTGCGTGAGGACCCGACGTCCCGCGTCGCCGTCGAGACGCTGATCACGACCGGCCTGGTGCACGTGGCCGGCGAGGTCACCACCAAGACCTACGCGGACATCGCGACCCTCGTCCGCGGCAAGATCCTCGAGATCGGCTACGACTCGTCCAAGAAGGGCTTCGACGGCGCCTCCTGCGGCGTGTCGGTCTCCATCGGCGCGCAGTCCCCGGACATCGCGCAGGGCGTGGACACGGCCTACGAGAACCGGGTCGAGGGCGACGATGACGAGCTTGACCGCCAGGGCGCGGGCGACCAGGGCCTGATGTTCGGCTACGCGACGGACGAGACGCCGACGCTGATGCCGCTCCCGATCTTCCTGGCGCACCGCCTCGCCAAGCGCCTCTCCGAGGTCCGCAAGAACGGCACCATCCCCTACCTGCGTCCCGACGGCAAGACGCAGGTCACCATCGAGTACGACGGCGACAAGGCCGTCCGTCTCGACACGGTGGTCGTCTCCTCGCAGCACGCCTCCGACATCGACCTCGAGTCGCTGCTCGCGCCCGACATCCGCGAGTTCGTGGTCGAGGCCGAGCTGAAGACGCTCCTGGACGAGGGCATCAAGCTGGACACCGACGGCTACCGCCTGCTCGTGAACCCCACCGGCCGTTTCGAGATCGGCGGCCCGATGGGCGACGCCGGCCTCACCGGTCGCAAGATCATCATCGACACCTACGGCGGCATGGCCCGCCACGGCGGCGGCGCCTTCTCCGGCAAGGACCCGTCCAAGGTCGACCGCTCCGCCGCGTACGCCATGCGCTGGGTCGCGAAGAACGTCGTCGCCGCGGGCCTCGCCTCCCGCTGCGAGGTCCAGGTCGCCTACGCCATCGGCAAGGCCGAGCCGGTCGGTCTCTTCGTCGAGACCTTCGGCACCGCCAAGGTCGACACGGACAAGATCGAGAAGGCCATCGACGAGGTCTTCGACCTCCGCCCGGCCGCGATCATCCGCGACCTCGACCTGCTCCGCCCGATCTACGCCCAGACGGCGGCTTACGGCCACTTCGGCCGCGAGATCCCCGAGTTCACCTGGGAGAAGACGGACCGCGTGGACGCGCTGCGGAAGGCTGCGGGGCTGTAGGTCCTGCGACACCTTTCGAGGCCCGGTTTCCTTCGGGGAGCCGGGCCTCGGCGCGTCCCGGTCCTGGGCCGCCGGTCCGCCGATGTCAGTGCGGTTTGGTAAGAATGCAGGCGTGAGCAGCGAAGACGGGCAGGGGGGCGGCGGGGCCGAGGGGGCGCCGCCTGAGCAGCTTGCGTTGATTCGGGAGAGTGTGCGGAAGGCCGAGGTGCCGCGGGCCAAGCCGCGGACCTGGCGGGGCGCCGCGTTGGCCAAGGATCTGCCGGTCGCGCGGGTGCTGGTCGACAAGGGTGTGCTGCATCTTGATCGGTACTTCGACTATGCCGTGCCTGAGGAGCTGGATGCGGACGCGCAGCCCGGGGTGCGGGTGCGGGTGCGGTTCGGGGCCGGTAGGCATCGGGTGCGGGACGGGCGGCGTGAGGGCGGGGGGCTGATCGACGGGTTTCTCGTCGAGCGGCTTGCCGAGTCCGACTACTCGGGACCCCTTGCTGCGCTGGCCCAGGTTGTTTCGCCCGAGCGGGTGTTGAGCGAGGAGTTGCTGGGGCTCGCGCGGGCCGTTGCCGATCGGTATGCGGGGAGTCTTGCCGATGTGTTGCAGCTCGCCGTGCCGCCGCGCAGTGCTCGGGCCGAGCAGCGGCCGTCTCCCGAGCCTTTGCCGCCGCCTTCCGCGCCGGAGGCGGGGAGTTGGGGGCGGTACGAGCAAGGGGCCGCGTTCGTGGCGGCGCTGGCCTCAGGCAGTGCGCCGCGGGCCGTGTGGAACGCGCTGCCCGGGCCCGAGTGGAGCGACGAGCTGGCGCGGGCCGTGGTGGCTACCCTCGCCTCCGGGCGTGGGGCGCTCGTCGTGCTGCCCGACGGGCGGGCCGTCGCCCGGGTCGACGCCGCGCTGACCGCCTTGTTGGGCGAGGGGCGGCACGCGGTGCTCACCGCCGACGCCGGGCCCGAGAAGCGGTACCGGGAGTGGCTGGCGGTACGGCGGGGGGCCGTACGGGCGGTGGTGGGGACCCGAGCTGCCATGTTCGCGCCGGTTCAGGATCTTGGGCTTGTGGCTATTTGGGATGACGGGGACGACAGCCACAGCGAGTTGCACGCGCCTCAGCCGCACGCGCGCGAGGTGTTGTTGCTGCGGGCCGCGCAGGACAAGTGCGCGTTTCTGCTGGGCAGTTGGAGTTGCACCGTGGAGGCCGCCCAGCTGGTCGAGAGCGGGTGGGCGCGGCCGGTGGTCGCAGGGCGGGAACAGGTACGGGCGGCTGCGCCGCTCGTGCGGACCGTCGGGGATGGGGATCTCGCGCGGGACGAGGCCGCGCGAGCCGCTCGCCTGCCTACGCTCGCCTGGCAGGCCGTCAGGGAAGGGCTGCGGCACGGGCCGGTGCTCGTTCAGGTGCCCCGGCGCGGGTACGTGCCCCGGATGGCCTGCGCCAACTGCCGTGCGCCCGCGCGCTGTCGGCACTGCGCCGGGCCGCTGGAGGGGCAGGAGGCGGGGGCCGCACTGCGGTGCGGGTGGTGCGGGCGCGACGAGAGCGCTTGGCACTGTGCCGAGTGCGGTGGGTTCCGGTTGCGGGCACAGGTGGTGGGGGCTCGGCGGACCGCCGAGGAGTTGGGGCGAGCCTTTCCCGCCGTGCCCGTGCGGACCTCGGGGCGCGAGCATGTGCTGGACACCGTGCCGGGCGCCCCCGCGCTGGTCGTGAGTACTCCGGGGGCCGAGCCCGTCGCCGAGGGCGGATACGCGGCGGCGCTGTTGCTGGACGGCTGGGCCATGCTCGGGCGGCCCGATCTCCGGGCCGGCGAGGACGCGCTGCGGCGGTGGATCGCCGCGGCTGCGCTGGTGCGGCCGCAGGGGGGTGGGGGTGCGCAGGGTGGCGGCACGGTTGTTGTCGTCGCCGAGCCGACGCTGCGGCCTGTGCAGGCGCTGGTGCGGTGGGATCCCGTCGGGCATGCGGTGCGGGAGCTTGCCGAGCGGGCCGAGCTGGGATTTCCGCCGGTTTCGCGGATGGCGGCCGTCACGGGGAGCGCGGAGGCTGTCGCGGAGTTTCTGCGTACGGCTGAACTGCCGCGGGAGGCCGAGCTGTTGGGGCCCGTGCCGGTGCCGGGCACTGCCGTGGGGCGGCCGCGGCGGGTAGGGGCGCCGCCGGTGGGGGAGCACTGGGAGCGGATGTTGGTGAGGGTGCCGCCGGGGAGTGGGGCGGCTTTGGCGGCTGCCTTGAAGACTGCGCAGGCTGCTCGGATGGCTCGGGGGAGTGGGAGTGGGGGTGGGAGCGGTAGTGGTGGGGATGCTGTGGTGCGGGTGCGGATTGATCCGCCGGATATTGGGTGATGGGGAGGGTGCGTGGGGGTGCAGGACTCCTTTCATGCGTCTGCCCTCCCGGGGAGTTCCGGGAGGGCAGGAGATGGAGGTGGGTCAGCCGTTGCGCGGGCCGGGGAACGCCGTGGGTCTGGCCTCGTCGCGGAGGACCGGGTCGCGCAGGACCGGGCTGCCCGCCGTCGGCTGGGTCGGCATCGAGCGGGCCGCGGGGACCGTCGGCACGGTGGGGATACCGGTGTTGACACTGACCGGGCGGGCTCCCGCCGCCTCCGTGGTGCGCTCCGCCTCGGCGGCCGCCTGGGTCGCGGCGCGGCGTGCGCCGTAGCGGCGGTGGACCGCCTGCTTCGTGACGCCCAGCGCGGAACCCACCGCGTCCCACGAGAAGCCGAGGGAGCGGTCGAAGTCGACGGCGGCCGTGACCAGGGTCTCGACGCTGTCCCGGAGCTCCTGCGCGAGACGGACCGTGGGGGCGGGGGCGCGGCCGTAGACGACGAAGCCCGTGGAGGGGCCGGAGCGGCGCGGGCGGTAGACGTTGCCCAGCTGGGCGGTGAGCGTGCGCAACGCGTCCACCTGCCGGCGGACCCGCTCGATGTCCCGCACCAGCAAGTGCAGGCTGGCCCGAGCCTGGGCGTCGTGGGTTGCGTGGTCGGCCATGAACAAGCCTCTCGAACCGGCGTGAAAATGATCGGGCCGCGTGGTAGGCGGCCCGTTGTGGTCAACTCTTTCTTGACCAACGCGGGATCGCTCCGCGGGTCACGCAATGGGGGCGTGTGGGCATATGCGTACGCCCCTGGGGGTGGGTTTACGCCTCGGCCTTCGGCCATCGGGCGATCCTTTGCCCACCCACGCACCACCCGTTTCCAGTTGGGCAAGAAGCTGAGGTCGCCTGTGGGGGCTCAGCGCCATCGGCGGCTGATTCGCCGTGGGGCCCTGGCCCCCTGGCCCCCTCGCCCCCTCGTCATAGACTGGGGCGTTGACCCGCCGTTCCTTCCCCCGTCCCACCCCGTCCGAGAGGCCCCCATCCACCCATGAAGCTTGTCTTCGCCGGTACGCCCGAGGTTGCCGTTCCCGCTCTGGACGCTCTTATCGCCTCCGGGCGGCACGAGGTGGCCGCTGTTGTCACGCGGCCCGACGCGCCGGCCGGGCGGGGGCGCAGGCTGGTGGCGTCACCCGTGGCGGAGCGGGCCGTGGAGGCCGGCATCGAGGTGCTGAAGCCGGGGAAGCCCCGTGACCCGGAGTTCCTGGAGCGGCTGCGGGAGATCGCACCGGACTGCTGTCCCGTCGTCGCCTACGGCGCCCTGCTTCCCCGCGTCGCCCTCGACATCCCCGCCCACGGCTGGGTCAACCTGCACTTCTCGTTGCTGCCCGCCTGGCGCGGGGCCGCGCCCGTGCAGCACTCCATCATGGGGGGCGACGAGATCACCGGAGCCTCCACCTTCCTGATCGAGGAAGGCCTCGACTCCGGGCCCGTCTACGGCACCGTCACCGAGGAGATCCGGCCCACCGACACCAGCGGTGACCTGCTGACCCGGCTCGCCTTCGCCGGCTCCGGGCTGCTCGCCGCCACCATGGACGGCATCGAGGACGGCACGCTGAAGGCCGTACCGCAGCCCACCGACGGCATCACCCTTGCGCCGAAGATCACCGTCGAGGACGCCGAGATCGACTGGGCCGCGCCGGCGCTCCGGGTGGACCGGGTCGTGCGCGGGTGCACGCCCGCTCCCGGTGCCTGGACCACCTTCCGCAACGAACGGCTCAAGCTGATCCAGGTGGCCCCCGTGGCTGATCGAACCGACCTTCTGCCCGGGCAGCTCGCCGTCGGCAAGAACAGCGTCCATGTCGGGTCCGGGTCGTACGCCGTCGAGCTGTTGTGGGTGCAGGCCCAGGGCAAGAAGCCGATGCGGGCCGCGGACTGGGCGCGTGGCGTTCGGATCGGCGACGAGGAGCGGCTCGGCCGGTAGCCGGTGGCCCCATTGCCGGTGGCAGTCAAGCGGATGCCGTCGGCCGAGAGGGCAAGAATGTCCCGCCGACGTACCCTTGGTGCGTATCCCGCGCGCTGTCGTCGCGCTCTCGTCCTGATGTCCGGAGCACCTTTTTCGTGAGCGACACCTCCCGTCGGCCCCGTCCCAGCGGCAAGCCCTACCGGCGGCCCAAGAAGGACCCCGTCCGCATGATCGCCTTCGAGGCGTTGAGGGCGGTGGACGAGCGGGACGCCTACGCGAATCTCGTACTGCCTCCGTTGCTGCGCAAGGCGCGGGAGAAGGGTGACTTCGACGCGCGGGACGCGGCGCTCGCGACCGAGCTGGTGTACGGGACGCTGCGGCGGCAAGGGACGTATGACGCGATCATTGCGGCTTGTGTCGACCGGCCGTTGCGCGAAGTCGATCCGCCTGTGCTCGATGTGCTGAGTCTCGGGACGCATCAGCTGCTCGGGACGCGGATTCCTACGCATGCCGCCGTGTCCGCCTCCGTCGAGCTCGCTCGGGTCGTGCTCGGGGACGGGCGGGCGAAGTTCGTGAACGCGGTGCTGCGCAAGGTCGCTCAGGACGACCTCGACGGGTGGCTCGCGAAGGTCGCGCCGCCCTATGACGAGGATCCTGAGGATCATCTTTCCGTCGTGCACTCGCACCCGCGCTGGGTCGTATCCGCGTTGTGGGACTCGTTGGGCGGCGGGCGGGCCGGGATCGAGGAGTTGCTGACGGCCGACAACGAGCGGCCCGAGGTGACCCTGGTCGCGCGGCCCGGTCGGTCCACCGTCGAGGAGCTGCTCGGCGAGGAGGCCGCCGTGGCCGGGAGCTGGTCGCCGTACGCCGTGCGGTTGTCCGAGGGCGGGGAGCCGGGGGCCGTCGAGGCCGTGCGGGACGGGCGGGCAGGTGTGCAGGACGAGGGCAGCCAGCTCGTGGCGATCGCCCTCGCCAACGCCCCGCTGGACGGTTCCGACGAGAAGTGGCTCGACGGGTGTGCCGGGCCCGGGGGCAAGGCCGCGTTGCTGGGGGCCCTCGCCGCCGAGCGTGGCGCCATGCTGCTCGCCGCCGAGAAGCAGCCGCACCGGGCCGGGCTCGTGGCCAAGGCGTTGGCCGGGAATCCGGGGCCGTACCAGGTGATCGCCGCCGACGGGACCCGGCCGCCGTGGCAGCTCGGTTCCTTCGACCGTGTGCTGATGGACGTGCCCTGCACGGGACTTGGCGCTCTGCGGCGGCGGCCCGAGGCGCGTTGGCGGCGCCGTCCCGAGGACCTTGAGGGGTTCGCGCCGCTTCAACGCGCCCTGCTGCGTACCGCCCTGGAGTCCGTGCGGGTCGGCGGGGTCGTCGGCTACGCGACCTGCTCGCCGCACCTCGCCGAGACCAGGGCCGTCGTGGACGACGCGCTCAAGCAGTGGCCGGACGCCGAACTGATCGACGCCCGCCCGCTGTTGCCCGGCGTGCCGGACCTCGGCGACGGTCCCGACGTACAGCTGTGGCCGCATCTGCACGGGACCGACGCCATGTATCTGGCGCTCATCCGGCGGACCGGTTGAGCGCCGGATAGTCGACGGTCAATCGCCGGTCATTCGGCGGTCATTCGGAGGTCTGGCCGACCCGTTCCGCCTCCGTCGGTGTCGGGGTGTCGTCGTGGGCCAGGCGGTGGGGCCACCAGACCTTCGGGCCGACGTCCAGGAAGAGGGACGTGACCAGGACGGAGCGGACGATGAAGGTGTCCAGGAGGACGCCGAGGGCGACCGTGAAGCCGATCTCCGCGAAGGCGACCATCGGGAGCGTGCCCAGCGCGGCGAAGGTGCCGGCCAGCACCAGACCCGCGGAGGTGATGACCGCGCCGGTGGCCGCGAGGCCCGTCACCACGCCCGTGCGGGTGCCCTGGTGGCCGGCCTCCTCGCGGATGCGGGTGGTCAGGAAGATGTTGTAGTCGATGCCCAGCGCCACCAGGAAGACGAAGACGAACAGCGGGAAGTCCGTCTGCTCGCCCGCGTAGTCGAACAGGTGGCGGAAGGCCAGGGCGCTGGCGCCGAGGGCCGCCGCGAAGGACAGCACCACCGTGCCGATCAGCAGCAGCGGCGCCACCAGGGCGCGCAGCAGCAGGCCCAGGATCAGCAGGACGACCACCAGGACCGCCGGGATGATGACCAGGTTGTCGTGCGTCGTCGCCGCCTCCATGTCGAGCAGAGACGCGGTGCCGCCGCCCACCCGGGCATCCGCGTCCGGCACGGCGTGCACGGCGTCCCGGACCCGGTCGACGGTGTGTTTCGCGGCCTCGCTGTCGGAGGGATCGGACATCGTCGCCTCGAACAGCACCTGACCCTCGTACGACGGTTTCGTGCCCGGAGGTACGGCGATGCTGTCGGGGACCACGCCCTTGGTGCCGGCGACCGCGCTGCGGACCTGGTCGGCCTGGGCCTCGTTGGAGACGATCACCAAGGGGTCGCCGCTGCCCGCGGGGAAATAGCGCTCCGAGACTTTCTGGCCCGTGATCGAGTCCGGGGTGCCGGTGAAGGCGTCCGCGTTGCTGATGCCCTCGGCGCGCAGTTGCAGCAGGCCCAGGGAGAGGGCGGCCAGGACGACGGCCGTGGCCGCCCAGACGGCGCGCGGGCGGCGGGCGATGGAGCGGCCCATCCGGGCCCAGATCCCGCGCTCGGTCGGATCGGCCGAGCCGAAGTGCGGGATCGCCGGCCAGAAGATCCAGCGGCCGAAGATCAGCAGCAGGGCCGGGAAGAGCGTGATCATCGCCAGGAGGGCGACGGCCACGCCGATGGCGGCCACCGGGCCGAGGCCGCGGGTGGAGTTCATCTCGGCGGCCAGCAGCACCAGCATGCTGACGACGACGGTGGCGCCGGAGGCGAGGACGGCGGGGCCCGCGCGGTGCAGGGCGAGCGCCATCGCCTCGTGCCGGTCCTCGTGGCGGCGCAGCTCCTCCCGGTAGCGGGCGACCAGGAGCAGGGCGTAGTCCGTCCCCGCGCCGAAGACGAGGACCGTCAGGATGCCCGCGCTCTGGCCGTTGACCGTCAGCCCCGCGTGTTCGGCGAGGAGATAGATCAGCGCCTGGGCGGTGAACAGGGAGACGACCACGCCGATCAGCGGCACGAAGATGAGCGTCAGGCTGCGATAGGTCAGCAGCAGCATCACGATCACGACGCCCATCGCCGAGAACAGCAGCGTCGAGTCGATGCCCTCGAAGGCCTTGGAGAAGTCGGCGGAGACGCCGCCGGGGCCGGTGACGTGGACGGAGAGCTCGCCCGTGCTCTTGCCGGTCTGGTCGCGGATGGAGTCGACGGCGGGGGCGATCTCCTCCCAGCCCTTCTCGTCCATCGTGATCGGGATGTAGATCTGGGCGGCCTCGGGCGCGGACTCGTTGTTGTAGACGGGACCGCGGACCTCGGAGCCGCGGATGCCGTGTGCGGTCAGCTTCTTGATCTGGTCCGCGTCCTGCGCGATCTTGTCCCGGTCCTGCGCGGTGAGCCCGCCCTCGCGCGCGTAGACGACGACGGCCGGGATCTGCTCGGGCCGGAAGCCGTTCGAGGTGTTGAGGACCTTGGTCGACTCCGCCGAGCCCGGCAGCCAGGAGGCCGCGTCGTTGTCCTGGGCGTCGGTGAGCTTCGAGGCGAGCGGCGCGGCGACCACCAGCACCACCAGCCACAGGGCCACGATGACCCACTTGCTGCGGTGCCCGGTCACAAAGCCGATGAACCCCTGGCGGACATGGCGCCCATGGCCCTTGCCGTCCGTCTCCGGGCCGGTGTCCGTGTCCGTGTTGGCGTCTGCGTTGGTGTCTGTGTTTCCGTCCGTCATGGCGACCCCCGTCGACCTACGTCGTGCCGATCGGCGGCCCAGCATGGCACGCACGGTCCCGGTACGACATCCGATGAACGTCTTAGGTCTGGACCGGCGCGAACAAACGTGCCCGGACATGGCAGGCTTGGGGCATGGCCGCGCAGATCAACCCCAGCATCCTGTCCGCCGACTTCGCCCGCCTCGCGGACGAGGCGCAGGCGGTCGCGGGAGCCGACTGGCTCCACGTCGACGTCATGGACAACCATTTCGTCCCGAACCTCACGCTCGGGGTGCCGGTCGTAGAGTCGCTGGCCCGTGCGACGGACACTCCGCTGGACTGCCATCTGATGATCGAGGCCCCCGATCGGTGGGCGCCCCAGTACGTCGAAGCGGGTGCCTCTTCCGTCACCTTCCACGTCGAGGCGGCCGCCGCGCCGGTGCGGCTCGCCCGGGAGATCCGGGCCAAGGGTGCCCGCGCTTCCATGGGGCTGAAGCCCGCGACGCCCATCGAGCCGTACGAGGACCTGCTCCCCGAGCTCGACATGCTGCTGATCATGACCGTTGAGCCGGGCTTCGGCGGGCAGGCGTTCCTCGACATCATGCTCCCGAAGATCCGGCGAACCCGCGAGTTGATCAGCAAGCACGGTCTTGAGCTGTGGCTCCAGGTCGACGGCGGGGTCTCCGCGTCCACCATCGAGCGCTGCGCCGAGGCCGGCGCCGATGTCTTCGTCGCCGGTTCGGCGGTGTACGGCGCGTCCGACCCGGCCGCGGCGGTACGTGCACTGCGCACCCAGGCGGAGGGGGCGATCGCCCAGGCGTCCTGGGCATGCGACCACTGAGCCACAGGACGGTGAACAGCTACGTGAACGGCGCCCATCAGGGCGGATCAAGTGCGCCGGATCTGCAAGGATGAACGGCGAATCCAGAGTGTGAACAGCAGTGAGGAGAACGCCGTGTCGGGTATGTCGGCGGGCCGGTCAGCCGTGCGGATGGGACCCGCTGAGCTGGTGCAGGCGGCGGCCATGGCCCGCCGCTTCTACCTCGAGGGCAAGTCCAAGATCCAGATCGCGGAGGAGTTCGGCGTCAGCCGCTTCAAGGTGGCCCGGGTACTGGAGACTGCCCTCGAACGAGATCTCGTACGCATCGAGATCCGTGTCCCGGCCGAACTGGACGCCGAGCGCTCGGACGCGCTCCGCGCCCGCTACGGTCTGCGGCACGCCGTCGTGGTCGAGTCCCCGGCCGAACCCGACGAGTCGCCCGACCCCGAGAACCTCGGCGAGGTGGCCGCGGAGCTGCTCGGCGAGCTGCTGAACGAGGGCGATGTGCTGGGCCTCGCCTGGGGCCGCTCCACCATCCACATGGCCGCGGCGCTCGACCGGCTGCCGCCGTGCACGGTGGTGCAGTTGACGGGGGTGTACGACGCCGGGACCGCCGAGCGCGGCTCGGTGGAGGCGGTGCGCCGGGCGGCGCAGGTCGCCGGCGGCGACGCCCACCCGATCTACGCGCCGATGCTGCTGCCGGACGCGGCCACCGCGGAGGCGCTGCGCCACCAGACCGGGATCGCCCGGGCCTTCGAGTACTTCGACAAGGTCACGGTCGCCTGCGTCTCCATCGGCTCCTGGGAGGCCGGCATCTCGACGGTGCACGACATGCTCAGCGACGAGGAGCGGGGCCACTACGCCTCGCTCGGTGTCGCCGCAGAGATGTCCGCGCACCTCTTCGACGCGCAGGGCCGCCGGGTCGGACGGGACCTCGGCGAGCGGTGCATCACGGTCAAGGCGGATCAGCTCCGCCGTATCCCCGAGGTCGTGGCGATCGCGGGTGGGGCGCGGAAGGCTGCCGCGATCGATGCGGTGCTGCGGTCCGGGCTCGTCACCAGCCTGGTGACGGACACGTCGGCGGCGGACGTGCTGATGACGTCGGGGCCGACGCCGAAGTCGGCGCTCAGCCGGACGGATCCGGATGGACCCTGACAGGGTCTGACGCGGGTCCCGACGAAGGTCATGTGGGGACGGGCGGGGCGGCATCGGTGAGATGCCGCCCCGCCCGTCCCCTGTCTGCTGCTGTTTGTGGTCGTCAGCCGGGGTTCAGCCCCGGTGACAGTCGTAGTGATAGTCCTGGGATCGGTCCCGGAGGATCCCTTCGACGATTCTCGCCGCCTGTTCGGGGTGCTCCTCGAACCAGGTGCCGAGGTATTCCTCGACGGCCTCTGAGACACAGGCGCGCACAGGCGTATTGCCCAGCAACGTCCGCGTGGCGCCGAGGAATTCGACCTGGTCGAGCTTCACCGACACGACCGCCGTGAGGCTCGCGTCGATCCGGTCGGCGTCGGGTCCGGGATCCGCAGCCGTCAGCAGCCCTCGCTTTCGCGCGTACGAGGTGACCGCGGCCCGCACTCCGTCGTGGAAGCCCTCCACGTGCGTGCCGCCCTCGTGCGTGGCAAGACTGTTGGCGAAGCCGCGCACGCGCTTCTCGTGGCGGCCGTTCCACACGAGGGCGACCTCCATCGTCCCCGCCATCCGCGGATCTTCCCGCTCGAAGCCGGTGATGTCCCAAGGCATGCGTGACCCCGCCTCCGCGTCGAGAGCGGCCACGAAGTCCCTTACACCCTCAGGGAATTGGAACCGGACCAACCGCGGCCCTCCCGCCGGGCGTTCATCGGTCAGTGAGATCCGCAGGCCTCGGTTGAGGAAGGCCACCTGCCGCAGGCGCTCCGCCAGCACGGCGAACGAGAACCGCGTCGTCTCGAAGATCTCGGTGTCGGGCCAGAAGGTGATGGTCGTCCCTCTTCCGGTCGCCGGGCCCACGGTGGTGGGCGGGGCGAGGGCGACACCGTGCGCGTACTCCTGGAACCGATGGACTCCCTCCCGACGGACCTCGGCCGTCAGCCGGCTCGACAGGGCGGTGACGACGAAGAGCCCCGCGATGACACCGCCCACCAGCGCGATGTGCCGGCCCCTGGGCTCGGGGCAGGTACACATTCTGGTCAGCAGGGCTTCGAGGCCCTGGTCACCGGTGTCCGTGTCGCCCGCGTCCTCAAAAGGAATCCCCGGCCCGTCATCGGCGACCCGCACCCCGCCGTCGGCCGTGAGTGTGACGTCGATACGGCCGCCACCTCTGGTCGCGGCCGTGTTCACCGCGTGCCCGACGGCCTCGAACGCCATCTGATACACACCTCGTTCACCGGTCGAGCCGACGTACATCCCGGGCCGTTTGCGTACGGCCTCCAGCCCCTCCAAGACCTCGATCTGGGCAGCGTCGTACCCCATGCCATCCCCACTCACGAAAACCCCTCCAATGGCGTCCGGCAGATGTCTCCACCCTAGGAGAAATCCAGGAAAACACCAGGTCAGAGCACTTTTGGGGAGGTCGTGAGCGGGCTAGTGAGGGCCCGTCAGAGGGAGCCCGGAACAGGGCGCGCGCACCGCGTCCGTCGTCCGTCCAGGGGCCCGCCCAGGCCGCGTACGACCCCGTTCAGGGTGCCGCTGAGGCCGCCAATTTTGCTCAGCACGTGGGTTCGAGATATCGCCGATGACGGTGGTGGACGGGCCCGGAGGTGCGTTCTGGGGCTTCGCGTACGTAAGAACAATCACCGGGCGACCACCCGGCTCGACGCAGGGAGAGCTCATGTACGGGGAAGAGGCAGCGAAGACCCACTTCGCTCAATGGCTGCTGGGCCACGCCCGGTCGGCCGGGTACGACGTGGAGGCCGCCGGTATGCGCGCGACGCTCCTGATCGTCACGTCGATGGCCCTGTCCGGTGGCCTGGACGCCGCGATCACGGCGAGCATGGCGGCCGGACTCGCCGTCACACCACAGGAGTTGACCGACGCCTACACCGAGGAGATGCACGAGTTCCTGCGCGCCAGACGGGAGTCGGAACTCGCGGACCTGCGGTCCCATCCGGACCTGGCCGGCCTGGAGGAGACGCTGGACCGGGTCGAGCGCGGCGCGTAGGGCCCGTAGGGCTGCGTCGGTGCGCTGCTGCCGCGGGGTTCCTCCTGGGACGGCGCTCCGGTGTTCGCGCCCCGTGCCGGCACCGCGGCCGGCGGTCGGCGCTCCGGGCGGACTTGTGGGTCGGCGTCGAGTCGGTCGAGGGTGGTGGTGCGGGGCCGTGGGCCGGGATACAACTACTTGGGTGATCACCACAACTCGTTCAGGGCGGTACTGAGATGACGGACGACCGGCTCGCGCAGGTGCTCAAGGGCAACGCGTCCGCGGGAGTCCTGTCCTGGCCCGCTGGGATGACGGCTGATGTGGCGCTGGGGGAGGCGCGTGACGCTGGCTGGGAGACGGCCGTACTGGATCTGTCCGGAGTCTCGGACAAGGCCGGTCTCATGCAGGCCTGCGCGGTCGCGCTGCGGCTGCCCGACTGGTTCGGCGCCAACTGGGACGCCCTGGCCGACTGCCTGAGCGACCTGGAGTGGTGGCCCGCGCAACGGGGGCGGCTGATCCTTGTCCGGAACTGGCAGGCGTACGCGACCGTCCGCCCCGAGGAGTGGGGCATTCTGCAGGAGCTCTTCGCCGACGCGGCGGCGCGCTGGCGTGAGAGCGAGACCGGGCTGGTCGTCCTGATGGCGCTCGACTGAGCACGGCTCTCCAGGGGCTCCGCGGCCGGTTGGAGCTCTTCCTGCTCGCTCGGCGGGCCCTCCCGCTTCGGCATGGCCCACTTCCCCGAACCGAGCGCCCTCATGGAGGGTGCCCTCGTGGAAGGCACCTCGCCGTGAGCGCCGAACTCCAACTCCTGCTCATCAGCTCCTCCCGGTCGCGGCGACCGTGGTCGGCCGGGCCCTCACCTGGGCTCCGGCCGCCAACGTACGGAGACCGGCCGGGGGACCGCGTCAGTGGCGGGCTCCGGGACCGCCCGGGGATCCCGGGACCCGGTGGCCGGGGTGGAGGCCGGGGGTGGTCCCCGGGTCAGCCCGGGGGGCCGTTCAGGTCTGGGAGGATGCGACGAACGGGCCGCCCACCCGCCTGGACGTTCCGACCAGGCAGCGCATACCCGCCGACATGGGACAATGAAGTACGTGCTCTTCCCCCTGGCTGACCTGTCCGGGGACCACCTCTGATCGACTGGGATGTGCAGCACGTGCGTTTCCTCAACGACATCCAGCCCCCGTACGACCTGACCTACGACGACGTCTTCATGGTCCCGAGCCGTAGCGCGGTCGGCTCGCGGCAGGGCGTGGATCTCAGCTCCCCGGACGGCACGGGCACCACGATCCCGCTGGTCGTCGCCAACATGACCGCGATCGCCGGCCGGCGCATGGCCGAGACCGTGGCCCGGCGCGGTGGGCTCGTGGTCATTCCGCAGGACATCCCGATCGAGGTCGTCACCGACGTCGTCTCCTGGGTGAAGAGCCGCCACCTGGTTCTGGACACCCCGATCCGGCTGACCCCGCACCAGACCGTCGCCGACGCGCTCGCCCTGCTGCCCAAGCGCGCGCACAACGCCGGCGTGGTGGTCGACGACAGCGGGCGGCCGGTCGGCGTCGTCACCGACCAGGACCTCACCGGCGTCGACCGCTTCACCCAGATCGACCTGGTCATGTCCCGCGACCTGCTGCTGCTCGACGCGGACATCGACCCGGGCGAGGCCTTCAACCGGCTCGACGCGGCGAACCGGCGGTACGCGCCCGCGGTCGACAAGGACGGCCGGCTCGCCGGCATCCTCACCCGCAAGGGCGCCCTGCGCGCCACGCTCTACACCCCGGCCACCGACGCGGACGGCAAGCTGCGCATCGCCGCCGCCGTCGGCATCAACGGCGACTTCGTGCAGAAGGCCAAGCAGCTGCTGGACGCGGGCGTCGACACGCTCGTCATCGACACGGCCCACGGCCACCAGGAGTCGATGATCAGCGCGATCAAGCAGGTACGCGCCCTCGACCCGCGGGTCCCGATCGCGGCCGGCAACATCGTCGCCGCGGAGGGGGTCCGGGACCTGATCGAGGCGGGCGCCGACATCATCAAGGTCGGGGTCGGCCCGGGTGCCATGTGCACCACCCGCATGATGACCGGCGTCGGCCGGCCGCAGTTCTCTGCGGTCCTTGAGTGCGCGGCCGAGGCGAAGAAATACGGCAAGCACGTGTGGGCCGACGGCGGTGTCCGGCACCCGCGTGACGTCGCGATGGCGCTGGCCGCCGGGGCGTCGAACGTGATGATCGGCTCCTGGTTCGCGGGCACGTACGAGTCGCCGGGCGACCTCCAGCAGGACGCCAACGGACGGCTCTACAAGGAGTCCTTCGGCATGGCGTCCGCGCGGGCCGTGCGCAACCGCACCTCGGACGAGTCGGCGTACGACCGGGCCCGCAAGGCCCTGTTCGAGGAGGGCATCTCCACCTCCCGCATGTTCCTCGACCCGGCCCGGCCGGGCGTCGAGGACCTGATCGACTCGATCATCGCGGGCGTCCGCTCCTCCTGCACCTACGCCGGCGCCGGCTCCCTGGAGGAGTTCGCCGAGAAGGCGGTCGTCGGCATCCAGAGCGCGGCCGGCTACGCCGAGGGCAAGCCGCTGCACGCCAGCTGGAGCTGACCCGAGTCCCTTGTCGGCGGCCCCTGTCGGACGGCGGGGGCCGCCGGTGTGTCCAGGGCCGGGGGCGAGGTGCGGCCTCAGGGTCGTCAAGCCCTCTTGACGTCAAGCCTGCTTGACGAGAATCTGGAGCCATGACGACACCCCGGAGCATCGAGCCGCAGCACACCCTGCTCACCGCCGTCGCCCGCCTCGACGATCTGCGCATCCGCGAGTCTCTGGGACCGGAAGACCTCGAGCGGGCCGAGCTGCTCGAACTGCTCGCGCTGAGCGAGGTCGTGGCCCAGAAAGCCGCGTACGGGCGGCAGTTGACGGTCCGGGCGGCTCGGGAGGCCGGGGCCTCCTGGTCGCAGATCGGGGCCGCGCTCGGCACCAGCAAGCAGGCCGCGTGGGAGGCGCACACCCGGTGGATCGACACGCAGGAGGCGGCGCACGGGCGGCCCGGGCAGCTGGGGTTCGACGCGGCCGACGCCGCCGAGGCGCGCGCCCTCGCGGGGGAGCCGGACGAGCGCTGAGCAGTGCTCGCCCGTGGTCTACTTCGTATACGGTCGGCGCCGCATCACCTACGGCCGCCGCCGCTTCCGTATTCGCGCCACCCGAGAAGTGAACGACCCACTGTGCTGAACGATCTCGACGAACGCATCGTGCACGCCCTCGCCGAGGACGCCCGCCGCTCCTACGCGGACATCGGGCAGCTGATCGGCCTGTCGGCGCCCGCCGTGAAGCGGCGGGTGGACCGGCTGCGGGCCAGCGGCGCCATCACCGGCTTCACCGTGCGGGTGGACCCGGCGGCGCTCGGCTGGGAGACCGAGGGGTTCGTCGAGATCTACTGCCGGTCCAACACCTCCCCGGAGACCATCCAGCGGGGCCTGGAGCGCTACCAGGAGGTCGTGGCCGCCTCGACCGTCACCGGTGACGCGGACGCCGTCGTGCAGGTCTTCGCCTCCGACATGCGGCACTTCGAACGGGTCCTGGAACGGATCGCCGGGGAGCCGTTCGTCGAGCGCACCAAGTCGGTGCTGGTGCTGTCACCGCTGCTGCGCCGCTTCTCGTCGGGCTCGCCCACGTAGTCCCGGGAGTATTCCCCGGACGGATCCGCCGACCGTGTCTACCATCGGTGACATGACCTGGCGACATTGATCCACCAGCCGTGCCTCCCGAGGACCGCCTCGGACGCCGTACCTCCGGCATCCGATCCGTCCCTTCGGGAAGGCCTCATGACACTCTCACCTGCGCGTGTGCCGGTCGGCACCGGCGTCCGCCGGCTCACGGCCACGCTGTACGGCTATGCGTTCCTGGACGACTTCGTCCTGCTCTACCCGGTGTACGCGCTGCTCTTCAGCGACACCGGACTGTCCGTCTGGCAGATCTCGTCCCTCTTCGCCCTCTGGTCGCTGACCGGCGTGTTCCTGGAGGTGCCCTCGGGCGCCTGGGCCGACGCCGTGTCCCGGAAGCTGCTGCTGTGGCTCGGTCCGCTGCTCACCGCGGCCGGCTTCGCCCTGTGGGTGCTCACCCCCTCGTACTGGGCCTTCGCCCTCGGCTTCGTGCTGTGGGGCGCGCGCGGAGCACTGGGTTCCGGAGCGCTGGAGGCGCTTGTCTACGAGGAGCTGGAGCACGTGGGTGCGGGGGGCCGGTACGCCCGCGTCATGGGCCGGGCCCGGGCCGCGGGTCTGGTCGCGGTGATGGCCTCGATGGGGTTCGCCGGTCCGGTCTTCGCGTGGGGCGGCTACCCGGCCGTGGGCGCGGCGAGCGTGCTGGCCTGTCTGGCGACCGCGGTGACGGCGACGCGGTTCCCGGAGCACCGGGTCGTCTCCCCTTCCGGAGGCGGGAGTTGGGCGGCGACGCTGCGCTCCGGGCTCGCCGAGGTCCGCAAGGACCGGTCGCTGCGCGGGGCGCTGCTGCTGATCCCCGCGGTGGGCGCGGTCTGGGGCGCGCTCGACGAGTACACGCCCCTGCTGGTGCGTGACACCGGTGTCGCGGAGACGACCGTGCCGTATCTGCTGTTGCTGATCTGGACCGGGGCCACGGCCGGGAGCCTGCTCGCCGGACCCTTCGAGCGGTTGGGTACGGCGGGATTCGCGGCGGTGCTCGCGGGTGCCGGGATCGCCCTGGCCGCGGGGGCGCTGACGCGGACGACGGCCGGTCTCGGCCTGGTGGCGGTGGCCTTCGGCGGCTTCCAGCTGGCGACCGTGCTGGCCGACGTCCGGCTCCAGCAGCGCATCGACGACGACGCCGGCCGGGCCACTCTGACCTCGGTCGCGAGCCTGGGCACCGAACTGGGCACGGTCGCCGTCTACGCCGGGTACGCGACGATCGCCACGGGCGCCTCGAACGGCACCGCTTTCGCGCTGTTCGCGGTGCCGTACCTCGTGACGGCGTCGGTGCTGGCGGTCGGCCGGTCGGCGCGGTCCCGGCGGACGGTCCCGTAGCTTGTGCGACGATTCACTACCGGTGAGTAGGAACAGTCGGTAACGTCATCCGCAAGGAATTCCGCACCTCTCGGGCAGCCGGTCACGCAGGCGCTGGTGCTGCTGCCCGAAGGGGTGTTGGCTGAGGGCGAGGACGGCACGTCTCGGCCTCCCCGCGTGGCCCTCGCGGCCCCGCGCGAGGAGAACTCCGAGGAGACGCGCGCCGCCTTCGGGGCCTTCCGACAGGGTCTCGCCCGAGGCCGCCGAGGCTTGCCCCCTGGACTCCGACCCCACGTGGCGAACCGACAACGAGAAAGGCAAGGCCCCCCGATGCCCCGTGACCGGAGGACCCCCCAACCCGCCCTCAGCCCCGCCACCCCCGCCGACACCCCGGGCACCGGCCTCGGCTGGCTGCTCGACGACCTCGTCGCCCGGACCGGCCAGGTCCGCCAGGCTGTGCTGCTCACCGCCGACGGACTGCCCCTCAGCGCCTCGGACGGCATGCGCGCCCGGGACATCGAGCACCTCGCCGCCATCTGCGCCGGCTTCCACGGACTGGCCGGTTCGGCGGGGGAGCGGTTCGGGGCGGGAGAGATCCGGCAGACCATGGTGATGCTCGACGACGCCTACCTCTTCATCACCCCGGCAGGCGACGGCAGCCGGCTGGCCGTGCTGAGCGAGGCCCGGACGGACGTCGGTCAACTCGCCCACGAGATGGGCCTCCTGGTCCGCCGGGTGGGCCGCCACCTGGCCGCCGCCGTACGGTCGGCCGAGGCCCCGGCAGGCCCGTGACCCGACGGTGAGAGACGAGCACTGGTACGAGGGCGAGACCGGGGCACTGGTGCGCCCCTACACCGTCACCCGGGGCCGCACCCGCCCCTCCGGCCGGCATCACATCGACCTGATGTCGCAGGTCACGGCGCTGATCCCGGCCGGTACGGCACCCGGCCCCGACCACGCGGCCGCGTGTCTGCTGGCGCTGCTCCGGCGCGGCCCGCGGCCCGTCGTGGAGCTCGCCGCGGACGCCGACCTGGCGCTGACCGTCGTACGCGTCCTGCTCGGCGATCTGGCCGAGGCCGGTCTCGTACGGATCGACCCTCCTCGGCCGGCGTCGACGGTGCTGCCGGCCGCCGACCCCGAGTTGCTGCGGGAGATCGTCGAGCGGTTGCGGGAGATCTAGCGCTCCGAACGCGGGGACCTTCAGGGTCCTGCGTCTGCTTCAGGACCCCGGGTCTAGAAGTTCGGCTCCCACGGCACCACCGTGAAGTCGCCCGTGCCCTGCTTCACCTTCTCGAAGGGGGCCGAACTGATGCACTTGGGCAGGTCCTTGGGGCCCAGGTCCTCGGTCGTGGCCCAGCTGTAGCCGAGCCGGTCGTGCCGGCCCAGGTCGTGGACCGTGACGCCGACCCGGGTGCCCTTGGCGCCGGGGAGGTCGGAGTCGGTGACGATGCCGGAGACGACGGCCACCTTGCCGCCGGTGACCAGGCAGTCGACCTTGGCCTTCGCCCAGGCGCCGTCGCCGTTCAGATAGTGGCTCCACTCGAAGGTGCCGGTGGCCTTCATCGGGTCGGCGTTGTCCTTCGCCGCGAGGTGGGCGTCGAAGGAGAAGGTGATGTCGTCGCCGAGCGAGCGGTAGAGCTTCGCGGTACCGGTGAGGGCGGCGGCCTCGCGCTGCGGCCTGCCCTCGGTGCCGGACGCCGTGGCGGATCCCGCCGCCACGGCGGAACCCGTCAGACCGACGGTGAGCAGGAGCGCGACCCCGAGCACGGCGACCTTCGTACGACGCTGCATGACGGACCTTTCTGCAGGTGAAGCGGACGGTCACCACTCTCCCGGCGCCACCCCGCCGCCACATCGCGCCCGAGTAGGCACCCCACCTCCGCCGTCCGGCGGGGAACCGGCTGTGACCTGCGCCCCAAGGAGGACCGGAGGTGGTCCCCGGGTCGCGCAACGAATCTCCGCCGGACGGGTGGCCCGCGCAACGAACCGCTCACCGGCGCGCAACGGCTCCTTCTTGTCGCGCCGCCGTCCACGCCCGTACCGTCTAAGTGGGTCCCATGGGTGGCCCTTCCATCTTTTCCGGCACTTCGCCCCTCTCGTCCTGGTGAGGAACACGCATGCGCACCGCCCTGCTCCAGAGCTCCGGCCGCCCCGGCTCGATCGTCGAGAACCTCAAGGTCCTCGACGAGGCCGCGGGCCGGGCCGCCGCCGCGGGTGCGGCGCTGCTCACGGCGCCGGAGATGTTCCTCACCGGGTACGCGATCGGCGACGACATCGGCCGCCTCGCCGAGTCCGCCGACGGGGAGTCGGCCGACGCGATCGCCGAGATCACCGGTCGGCACGGCCTCGCGATCGCCTACGGCTACCCCGAGCGGGACGGCGAGGCCGTCTTCAACTCCGCCCAGCTGATCTCCGCCGACGGCACCCGCCTCGCGAACTACCGCAAGACCCACCTCTTCGGCGGCTTCGAGCGCGACCACTTCACACCGGGCGAACAGCCGGTCGTCCAGGCCGAGTTGGACGGCCTGACCGTCGGGCTGATGATCTGCTACGACGTCGAGTTCCCGGAGCCCGTCCGCGCCCACGCCCTCGCCGGCACCGACCTCCTGCTCGTCCCGACGGCGAACATGCACCCGTTCCAGATCGTCGCCGAATCGGTGATCCCGGTGCGGGCCTGGGAGAACCAGATGTACGTGGCGTACGTCAACCGGATCGGCAGGGAAGGGGAGTTCGACTTCTTCGGCCTCTCCACGCTGGCCGGGCCCGACGGCATCGCCCGCGCCCGGGCGGGACTCGGCGAGGAGCTGACCTTCGCCGACGTCGACCGCGCCCAGCTCAACGCCTCCCGTGCGGCGAACCCGTATCTGACGGACCGCCGCCCCGGTCTCTACGGGTCGCTGGCCTGACGCGGGCCTTCCCCACTCAACCCACCTTCACCATCAGCTTTTTCGCGCAAGGAGTCCCCACCCCATGACGTCCACGGTGCCCAACGCCGTCGAGCACGCCGACGAGCAGCAGCAGCCGCCGATCACCATGTTCGGGCCGGACTTCCCCTACGCCTACGACGACTTCCTGGCCCACCCGGCGGGCCTCGGCCAGATACCGGCGACCGAGCACGGCACCGAAGTCGCCGTCATCGGCGGCGGGTTGTCCGGCATCGTGGCCGCGTACGAGCTGATGAAGATGGGCCTCAAGCCGGTCGTCTACGAGGCCGACCGCATCGGCGGCCGGCTGCGCACCGTCGGCTTCGAGGGCCCCGGCACCGAGGAACTGACCGCCGAGATGGGCGCGATGCGCTTCCCGCCCTCCTCCACCGCCCTCCAGCACTACATCGACCTGGTGGAACTGAAGACCCGGCCGTTCCCCAACCCCCTTGCGGAGGCCACCCCTTCGACCGTCGTCGACCTCAAGGGCGAGTCGCACTACGCCGAGACGGTCGCCGATCTGCCCCAGGTCTACCGAGATGTCGCCACCGCCTGGAACAGGTGCCTCGAAGAGGGCGCCGACTTCTCCGACATGAACCGCGCCCTGCGCGAGCGGGACGTGCCGCGCATCCGCGAGATCTGGGCGAAGCTGGTCGAACGGCTCGACAACCAGACCTTCTACGGCTTCCTCTGCGACTCCGAGGCGTTCAAGTCCTTCCGGCACCGCGAGATCTTCGGCCAGGTCGGCTTCGGCACCGGCGGCTGGGACACCGACTTCCCCAACTCCATCCTGGAGATCCTGCGGGTCGTCTACACCGAGGCCGACGACCACCACCGCGGCATCGTCGGCGGCTCCCAGCAACTCCCGGTCAGGCTCTGGGAACGCGAGCCGCAGAAGATCGTGCACTGGCCCTACGGCACCTCGCTGGCGTCCCTGCACGTGAACGGCGAACCCCGCCCCGCGGTGACCCGGCTGCACCGCAGCGCCGGCAACCGGATCACGGTGACGGACGCGAACGGCGACATCCGCACCTACCAGGCGGCGATCTTCACCGCCCAGTCCTGGATGCTGCTCTCCAAGATCGCCTGCGACGACTCGCTCTTCCCGATCGATCACTGGACGGCGATCGAGCGCACGCATTACATGGAGAGCTCGAAGCTTTTCGTGCCTGTGGACCGGCCGTTCTGGTTGGACAAGGACGAGGAGACCGGCCGGGACGTCATGTCGATGACCCTCACCGACCGTATGACGCGCGGGACTTACCTCCTGGACGACGGTCCGGACAAGCCGGCGGTCATCTGCCTCTCGTACACTTGGTGCGACGACAGCCTCAAGTGGCTGCCGCTGTCGGCCAACGAGCGGATGGAGGTCATGCTGAAGTCGCTCGGCGAGATCTATCCGAAGGTCGACATCAGGAAGCACGTCATCGGCAACCCGGTGACCGTCTCCTGGGAGAACGAGCCCTATTTCATGGGCGCGTTCAAGGCCAACCTGCCCGGTCACTACCGCTACCAGCGGCGCCTGTTCACGCACTTCATGCAGGACCGGCTGCCTGCGGACAAGCGGGGCATCTTCCTGGCCGGCGACGACATCTCCTGGACGGCCGGCTGGGCCGAGGGCGCGATCCAGACCGCGCTGAACGCGGTGTGGGGCGTCATGCACCACTTCGGCGGCGGGACGGACGCGACCAACCCGGGCCCGGGTGACGTGTACGACGAGATCGCGCCGGTGGAGCTGCCGGAGGACTGAGGGCCGGGAGGACTGAGTACCTGGAGGACCGAGTGCCCGGCATCCATCGGACCTCAGTCGGGCAGCGGCGTGAGCATCATGCGGCTCGCGAAGCCCACCGCCGCGTCCAGCCGCTCGGTGAACTCCTCGGCCACATCGGGCAGTCCGCGCAGCGCCCACAGGGCCCGGGCCGCCGTCCAGGTGGCCTCCCGGGCGCGGTCCAGACTCCACGAACCGAGCAGGTGGGTGAGCGGGTCGGCGATCTGGAAGAGGTCGGGGCCCGGCATCAGATCTTCGCGGATGCGCTCCTCCAGCGAGACGAGGAGATCACCCACGCGGTCGAACTCGTCCTCCACCTCGGCGGGTTCGCAGCCGAGCGTACGACACGTGTCCACCACGGCGAGCGCCAGATCGTGGCCGATGTGCGCATTGATGCCCGCGAGGGCGAACTGCAGCGGACGTACGCCGGGATGGCGGCGGAGCTGGAACAGCGGGCGCCAACAGGCGGGCGGGCGCCGGTCGTCCGTCGCCGCCCCCACGGCGGCCAGGTACCGCTCCGCGAACCGCACGTCCAGCGTGATCGCGGCCCGCGTGTCCCTGAAGGTCCCGGCGTCGATCCGCCGGTCGACCGCCTCCGTCACGGCGAGGTAGACGCGGTTGAAGACCGCGATCCCGTCCCGCTGCGGAAGAGCCGCGTCCAGGGCGCGCATACGGGAGACGACGACGTCCACAGGTGTGGTGATCTGTTCCAATTGCGGCATGGGGGAAGGGTCCCAGTCATACGCTGACCGAAGTGCCGGCGGGACCGACGCTTCCCCAGAACGGGGGAACGCACCCGCCGTGGGGGAGGGGACACACCACCGTGTCAGGCTTGCGCGCCCAGCGGCTGGCCGAGCGCAGGGCCGAGCGCCGCCGCGCGACCCGCCGCTCCGCCATGCTCGCGGCTGCCTCCGTCGTGGTCGCCGTCGGCACCGCGACCGGCATGCTGTCCGCCCTCGACGACGGACGTGGCACGGACCGGGCCGGAACCGAAGTGACCGGCTCACCCGAGGTGGAGCGCCTGCCCGTGGTGCCGTCCCCGTCGGCGACCGGCACCAAGGCCTCGCCCTCGCCGTCGCCCAAGAAGGCGGGCCCTTCCCCGAGTTCCTCCCCGAAGAGGTCGACAAAGCAGCCGGCCGCCCCCGCTGCCGAAGGCCTCTATCGCTACCCGGACTCCCAGATCCTGGACTGGGTGCGCGCCAACCCCTCGGACCCGCGCACTCCGGTCATCGAGTCACGCATCGCCGACCGGCCGGCGGCGGTGTGGTTCGCCGAGTACGCGCCGGACACCATCGCCGCCCGGGTCCGCGCGGTCACCTCGGGCGCCGCCGGGCAGGACCGGGTGCCGGTCGTCGTGCCGTACGCGATCCCGGACCGCGACTGCGGGGGCGCCTCCCAGGGCGGGGCGCCCGATCTCGACGCGTACGACGCCTGGATCGACGCCTTCGCGCGAGGGCTCGGCTCGGCCGAGGTCATCGTCGTCCTGGAGCCGGACTCCATAGCCCAGGCCGACTGCCTCGGCGCCGGTCAACGGGCCGACCGCTTCGCCTCGTTGGCCCGCGCCGGCCGCGTCCTCAAGGCGGCCGACCCCAGGGCGCGGGTCTACTTCGACGCCGGCCACTCCGGCTGGAACCCCGCCGGCAAACAGGCCGAACTGCTCCGCCAGGCGGGCGCCGCCTCCACCGCCTCCTCCGACGGCGTCTTCAGCAACGTCTCCAACTTCCACACCACGTCGAACGAGATCGCCTACGACCGACAGGTCCTCGCCGCGCTGGGCGGCCCCGCGAGTCTGGGCGCCGTCATCGACACCAGCCGCAACGGCAACGGTGCCCCGGAGGACGGCGAGTGGTGCGACCCGGTGGGCCGCAAGATCGGCCGCACGCCGACGCTCGGCACCGGCGAGGCCCGGATCGACGCCTACCTGTGGGTGAAGCTGCCGGGGGAGTCGGACGGCTGCAAGGGGAGCCCCGGGACGTTCAGCCCGTCGTACGCCTACGACTTGGCGTCGTCGTAGCGGACCCCGCAAACCGTTTCCGTACATGAATGCTGTCCGGACCATTGCCACAGCTATGGCCGAGATCTACGCTCGCACGGTCCTACTCATGAACTCTGTTCACATTCATGACCGTTCATGATCCGATCGCCTTTCTGGCCCACCGCTCTACGGATCGGAGTGTCTAGATGAGTGGAAGATCCCGTGCGGCCGTCGTTCTCGCCGCCGTGGTGACTCTCGCAGCCGTGCTCGTCCCCTCCGCACAAGCCACCAACACCATGCACACCAAGGCCAAGACCCCGGACACCGCCGTCCTCGACGGCGCCCGCCTCCAGCAGACCAAATCCCGGCTCGACCGCGGCGACACCCAACTGCGCCGCTCCGTACAGAACTTGACGACCCGCGCCGACAACTGGCTGAACCAGGGCCCCTGGACGGTCGTCGACAAGCCGAAGCCCGCCCCCGGCGGGGATGTTCACGACTATCTGAGCCAGGCGCCCTACTGGTGGCCGTCGACGACCCCCACCGCCGACAACCCCTGGGGCTGCCCCTACGTCCAGCGCGACGGACAGCGCAACCCCGAGGTCGACACCGGCACCGACCGCCAGGACGTCGAGAAGGTCTTCGACTCGACGTACGACCTCTCGCTCGCCTGGTACTACACCGGCAAGAAGAAGTACGCCGAGAAGGCCGGGCAGGTCCTGCGCACCTGGTTCCTGAACCCCGCCACGAAGATGAACCCCAACCTGAACCACGCCCAGTTCATCCCCTGCAAGTACGACGGCCGGGCGATCGGGATCATCGACTTCTCGCAGTCGTACACCAGCGTCGTCGACGCGCTCGCGCTGCTCGCCACCGGCGCCCCCGGCTGGACGAAGGCCGACCGCACCGGAATGACCCGCTGGAACTCCGACTTCCTCGACTGGCTGGTCGACAGCGACTTCGGCAAGCAGGAGGGGGCCGCGGCCAACAACCACGGCACCTTCTACGACATGCAGGTCGCCGCCCTCGCCTACGCGACCGGTGACACGGGCCTGGCCCGGCGGACCGTGCGCGACGCCGCCGCCAAGCGCCTCGACCCGCAGATCGCGGCCGACGGGAGCCAGCCGCAGGAGCTGGCGCGGACGCGGAGCTGGCACTACTCGACCTTCGACCTGGTCGCGTACACCCGGCTCGCCGCCATCGGTCGGCACGTCGGCGTGAACCTCTGGGCGCATCAAGGGCCGGACGGGCAGAGCCTGTTCAAGGCGGTCGACTATCTGCTGCCGGCCGCGACCGGAGCCGCGCCGTGGCCGCACCCGGAACTGGAGTTCTACCGCTTCGCGGCCAGCGACGTGGTGCACGCGGCGGCGGACGCGGGTGACAAGGCCGCGCAGAAGGCCGTGCCGAAGCTGGAGGCACCGCCCGGCGGCGACCTCTGGGCGCTGCGCCCGGCCGCCGAGCAGCTGGACTCGATAGCCGGCTGACCGGAACGGATCGACCGAGCCGACCGACCGGCGTGGATCGACTGGAGTCTGCTGATCGCACTGGGCTGACCTGGCCCTTCCCGACAGGGGCTCCTGAGCGTCCGCTTAGGATGGAGTGTCCCCACCGCTTCATCCGTGACGCCCAGGAGCCCCGCCGTGACCGCCGAAGCCCCGACCTCCGCCCCTCTGTCGTACGGCCGGCTCACCCCCGTCACCGTCCACTTCGACGACCTGGACGCCCTCGGCCTGCTGCACAACGCCCGCTACCCGCTGCTGGTCGAGCGGGCCTGGGGCGAGTTCCTGAAGGAGCACGGCTTCCACTACGCGGGCGACTGGGTGGCGGCCGGCGACGCCTGCAACGCGGTGAAGGAACTCCGGATCAGCTACGAGGCACCGGTCACTCAGCCGGGCGCGTACGCCGTCCATCTGTGGCTGGACCGGCTCGGCACCACGGGACTGACCTACGGCTTCCGCCTCTGCTCGGCGGACGGCTCGGTGACCTACGCGCGCGGCACCCGGGTCCTGGTCCGGCTGGACCCGGTCACCATGCGCCCGGCGCCGTGGAGCGAGGACTTCAGGGCCGCGGGTCGGGCACTGCTGCGCTCGGCCGACTGACCTTCGGCCGGTCCCGGTCGCCGGCCCGCAGCACCCCCGCGAACACGACGAGCCCGCTCGCCAGCACCGACACCAGCACGAACGACACCACCAGGCTCGACGCCTGCGCCACCCCGCCGATCAGGCTCGGCGCGATCAGACCCGAGGTGTACGTGATGGTCGCGACGCCCGCGATGGCCTGACTGGGGTTCGGGCCGCTGCGCCCGGCCGCCGCGAAGCACAGCGGCACGACCACGGCGATGCCGAGCCCCATCAGCGCGAACCCGGTCATCGCCACCGCCGGATGCCCCGCGACCACCACGAGCAGGCCGCCCGCCGCCGCGAGGAAGCCGCCGATGCGGACCGTACGGACCGAGCCGAAGCGGTTGACCACCGCGTCGCCCACCAGCCGGGCCACCGCCATGGTGAGCATGAAGCCGGTCGTGCACGCCGCCGCGAGACCCGCAGAGGAGTCCAGTTGGTCACGGAGATAGACCGCCGACCAGTCCAGGCTCGCGCCCTCCGCGAACACCGCGCAGAAACCGACGGCACCGATCAGCAGCGCCGACTTCGGCGGCAGCGCGAACCTCGGCGGCGGCTCCTCGTCCTCGGCCGGCTGAAGGTCGAGCACCCAGCGGCAGAACAGCATGCCGAGCGCGGTGAGCGTGGCCGCCGCCAGCGCGAAGTGCACGCGCGCGTCCGAGTCCAGGTGCGCGGCGAGGGTGCCGCCCGCCGAGCCGATCAGGGCGCCGGCGCTCCACATGCCGTGCAGCCCGGACAGGATCGACTTGCCGAGCAGCGCCTCGATCTCCACGCCGAGCGCGTTCATCGCGACGTCGGCCATGCCCGCGCTCGCGCCGTACACGAACATCGCCAGGCACAGCGTGTACAGGTTCGGCGCGAGCGACGGCAGGATCAGCGACAGGGTCCACAGGGCGAGCAGACCGCGCAGCGCCGTACGGCTGCCGAAGCGGTGGCTGATGCGGCCCGCCAGCGGCATCGAGCAGGAGGCGCCGAACGCCGTGAAGGCGAGCGCGAAGCCCAGCTGGCCCGCGCTGAGATCCGCATGCTCCTGGATCCACGGCACACGGGTCGCGAACGAGCCGGTCACGGCGCCGTGCACGGCGAACACGGCGGCCACCGCGTACCGGGCCCGCCTCACCTCGTGCGCGTCGTATGCCACGTCGCTCATTCTCCGGTCCCTCCCAGAATCTCTTCGTATCTCCACGGCTCCCCACCTGCGCCGCGTAAACTATCAGGAACCCTGCCTGATAGATAGGTGAATAATGGCCGCACGGGCACGGGGTCGAGCAACCCGTCCCAACTGCCGTACGGCAGCGCCGATCTGGAAGGATCTCGGCATGCCCGCATCACCGAGCACCGCCCGGGCCATCAACGACCGGGTCGCCCTGCAACTGCTCCAGCAGGAGGGCCCGTTGACGGCGGGGCAGCTGAAGCAGCTGACCGGGCTGTCCCGCCCGACGGTCGCCGACCTGGTCGAACGGCTCGCCGTCTCCGGACTGATCACCGTCGTCGGCGAGGCGGGCGAACAGCGCCGCGGGCCGAACGCGAAGCTGTACGGGATCGTCACCGACCGGGCCCAACTGGCCGCCCTGGACGTCCGTACCGAGGGCGTCTGGGTGGTCGTGTCGGATCTGGTCGGGCAGGTTCTCGCCGAGGCGTCCGTGCCGATCGGCGACGACACCGGGACCGGGCCCGCGGTGGAGCAGGCGGTCGCCCTGGTCGAGCGGGTGGTCAAGGAGGCCGGCGCCGACCGTCTGCACACCGTCGGCATCGGCGCCCCCGGCCTGATCGACCCGGTCACCGGCGAACTCCGTGACTCCTCCGGCCTGCCCGCCTGGCACCGCCGGCTGGCCACCGCCCTTCAGGAACGGCTCCCCGAGGCCCGCGTCAGCGTCGAGAACGAGACCAACCTCGCGGCCCTCGCCGAGCAGCGCGACGGAGCGGCCCAGGACCGCGACACCTTCGTCCTGCTCTGGCTCGGCCACGGCACGGGCGCGGCGGTCGTCCTGGACGGCACCCTGCGCCGCGGTGCCTCCGGCGGCACGGGCGAGATCGGCTTCCTGCCGGTGCCGGGGACGGCGGGCCTGCCGTCCGCCACCGACTGCGAGGGCGGCTTCCACACGCTGGCGGGGTCGTCGGCGATCGCCGAACTGGCCGAGGAGCACGGGGTGACGGCGGAGTCGGGCCCGTACGAGCCGGTCGCCGCGGGGCTCGTACGCGCTGCCGTGACCGATCGCGGTGCCGATGCCGACCGTTTCCTCGACGCGCTCGCCGACCGTGTCGCCGTCGGTGTCGCCTCCGTCGTCGCGATCCTCGACCCCGGCTGCGTGGTGCTCGGCGGTGAGGTCGGGCAGGCCGGGGGAGCGGAGCTGGCGGGGCGCGTGGAGGCGCGGCTGCGCCGGATGTCACCGCTGCCGACGGAGGTGCGGGCCGGTGCGCTGGGCGGCGGGGCGGTGCTGCGCGGGGCGCTCCTGACGGCGCGGGACCGGGCGCAGGAGGAGCTGTTCGCGCCGGGGCGATGAGACGTGCGCTCTCTCGATCGGCCGCTTGCCGCTCGCCGCGGCACGCGTTGGGTGGCCCGGCGACGGGCAAGGGCCGTCGTCACCGTCGCCGGACCGGTTCAGGGTACCGCGGAAAGGACTAGACCAAAGGGTTCCCCAAGGAATGCCCTGTTGAGAAGTCCAGCGACGTCGCCTGTGAGCCACCCCACATCGTTCGCCCGTATGGACCTGGATCAGGCGTGGCAGACTGGCCATGTACCAGAAGCAGCGCACTCCGGGGTCGGTGAAAGTCCGAACCGGCGGTTACAGTCCGCGACCCGGTCACTTCCAGTGACCGGTTGACCAGGTGAAATTCCTGGACCGACGGTTAAAGTCCGGATGGGAGGCAGTGCGCGGCGGGCGAGCATCGTTTGTGTGCGCGCCGCCGTATCTGGGCTCGTCCTCTCGGGCGGGTCCCTTCGGCGTCGCCCCGGTGTTCTCGTTCGTTTCATTCTGTCGTCATCGACAGGCCCCGGAGTCCGTGCCCGATGTGGCAGGAGGACCCGGGAAGTGTTCACCGGAATCGTCGAAGAGCTGGGTGAGGTCACCGCCGTCGAGAATCTCGGCGACTCGTCCCGCTTCCGTCTGCGCGGCCCCGTCGTCACCGACGGAGCGAAGCACGGCGACTCCATCGCCGTGAACGGGGTCTGTCTCACCGTCGTCGAGCACGAGGGTGACGAGTTCACCGCCGACGTCATGGCCGAGAGCCTCAACCGTTCCAGCCTCGGTGCCCTCGCCGTCGGCTCCCGCGTCAACCTCGAACGCCCCACCGCCGTGGGCGACCGCCTGGGCGGGCACATCGTGCAGGGGCACGTGGACGGCACCGGCGCGGTGCTGGAGCGCAAGCCGTCCGAGAACTGGGAGATCATCAAGATCTCCCTCCCCGCGGACCTGGCCAGGTACGTCGTGGAGAAGGGCTCCATCACCGTCGACGGCATCAGCCTCACCGTCGTCGACGCGGGCCCGGACTACTTCACCGTCAGCCTGATCCCCACCACCCTCGCCCTGACCACGCTCGGCCTCAAGCAGCCCGGCGACCCGGTCAACCTCGAGGTGGACATCGTCGCCAAGTACGTCGAGCGGCTGCTCGCGTCGAGTCAGGGAGCGGGCAGGTGAACTCCCTCAACTCCGAGGCCTTCGTCCTGTTCGGCCAGCACATCCTCTGGTCGGACATGATCGGCAACATCCTCGGCCTGATCGCCCTGGCCCTCGGCTGGCGGCGCAACCTGTGGAGCTGGCCGGTGCAGTTCGCCTCCGGCCTCATCCTCTTCGGCGCCTTCTACGGTCACTTGACCGGCAGCGCCGGCAAGCAGGCCGTCGTCATGGTCGTCGCGCTGTACGGCTGGTGGCAGTGGAACCGCAACAAGGGCACGGCCGAGAACGGCGGTGACGGTCACATCGCCCCGCGGTTCGCCACCTGGCGCGAGCGCGGCGCGATGATCGGCGCCGCCGCTGTCGGCACGGTCGCGGTGGCCCTGCTCTTCAAGGCCTACCCGTCCCTGTCCTGGGACCCCTGGCCGGACGCCTACATCTTCGTCGGCACCGTCGTCGCCATGTACGCCCAGGCGCGCGGCATGGTCGAGTTCTGGTTCGCCTGGCTCCTGGTCGACCTCGTCGGCGTCCCCCTCAACTTCGCCAACGGCTACGCCTTCTCCGGCTTCGTCTACGTCATCTACGGCGCACTCGTCCTGTGGGGCATGCGCGACTGGTGGCTGCGCTCCCGCGACGGCGCGCGGCCCGTCCTGGAAGGAGCGCCGGCATGACATCGGCACCGATTCTCTACAGCACCGACGGCATCGAGGACTGGTCCCTCGACCCGGTCGAGCAGGCCATCGCCGACATCGCGGCCGGCCGCCCGATCGTGGTCGTCGACGACGAGGACCGCGAGAACGAGGGCGACCTCGTCGTCGCCGCCGAGAAGGTCACGCCCGAGATCGTCGCGTTCATGATGAGCGAGTGCCGCGGCCTGATCTGCGCCCCCATGGAGGGCGACGAGCTGGACCGGCTCCGGCTCCCGCAGATGGTCGAGGACAACACCGAGTCGATGAAAACCGCGTTCACCGTGTCGGTCGACGCGTCGGCCGTTCACGGTGTGACCACCGGTATCTCGGCCGCCGACCGCGCGACCACGCTCCGGCTGCTCGCGAGCGGCACGGCCCAGGCCGACGAACTCGTGCGCCCCGGCCACATCTTCCCGCTGCGCGCGCGGGACGGTGGAGTGCTGACCCGCAACGGTCACACCGAGGCCGCCGTCGACCTCGCCCGCCTCGCGGGCCTGCGCCCGGCCGGCGCCATCGTCGAGATCGCCGGCGAGGACGGCCGCATGCTGCGCCTGCCCGAGCTGATCCCGTTCGCCCGCAAGCACGGCCTGACGATCATCTCCATCGAGGACCTGATCGCCTACCGACAGGCCGCCGAGCCCACCGTCCGCCGCGAGGCCGAGGTCCGACTGCCCACCAAGCACGGCGAGTTCACGGCGTACGGCTACCGCTCCACCGTCGACGGCGTCGAGCACGTCGCGCTCGTCCACGGCGAGATCGGCGAGGGCGAGGACGTCCTGGTCCGCGTCCACTCCGAGTGCCTCACCGGCGATGTCTTCCACTCCCTGCGCTGCGACTGCGGCCCCCAGCTGGAGGCCTCCCTGGAGCGCATCCAGGAGGAGGGCCGGGGCGTGGTCGTCTACCTGCGCGGCCACGAGGGCCGCGGCATCGGCCTGCTGTCCAAGCTCCGGGCGTACGAGCTCCAGGAGCGCGGCCGCGACACCCTCGACGCCAACCTCGAACTCGGCCTGCCCGCCGACGCCCGGGACTACGGCGCCGGCGCGCAGATCCTGGAGGACCTCGGGGTGCGCAGCGTGCGGCTGATGACCAACAACCCCGACAAGACGGACGCGTTGCTGCGGCACGGGCTCAAGGTCACCGGCCGGGAGCCGATGCCCGTACAGGCGGGGGAGCACAACCTCCGCTACCTGCGCACCAAGCGGGACCGGATGGGCCACGACCTGCCCTGGCTGGACGCGGCCCCGACGGCACCCCTCTCCACCTGCAACAACCAGTAACAGCAAGATCATTCGAGCCGGCCCGGACCGGCACAGAGGAGACAAGAGAACGTGAGCGGCAAGGGCGCACCGGACCTGTCCGTACGCAACGTCGGAGACCTGCGGGTCGCCGTGATCGCGGCACAGTGGCACGAGAAGGTGATGGACGGACTGGTGGACGGCGCCCTGCGCGCCCTGCACGACCTGGGCATCGACGAGCCGACCCTGCTCCGGGTCCCCGGCAGCTGGGAACTCCCGGTCGTGGCAAAGGTGTTGGCGGGCCGGGGCTACGACGCGATCGTCGCCCTCGGCGTCGTCATCCGCGGCGGCACCCCCCACTTCGAGTACGTGTGCCAGGGCGTGGTCCAGGGCCTGACCCAGGTCTCGGTCGAGACGGGCGTCCCCGTCGGCATGGGCGTACTGACCTGCGACACCGAGGAGCAGGCCCTGGACCGGGCGGGCCTCGCGGGCTCCAACGAGGACAAGGGGCACGAGGCGGTGACGGCCGCGGTGGCGACTGCGGCCACGCTCCGCTCAGTATCTGAACCCTGGAGGTAAGGGCCGCGCACTTGCGCATAGGCTTAGCCCCATCATGTCCAATAAGACGTTCGAGGAGCTCTTCACCGAGCTCCAGCACAAGGCCGCCACCGGCGACCCCGCCACTTCCCGCACCGCAGAGCTGGTCGGCAAGGGCGTCCATGCCATCGGCAAGAAGGTCGTCGAAGAGGCCGCCGAGGTCTGGATGGCCGCCGAGTACGAGGGCAAGGAAGCGGCCGCCGAGGAGATCTCGCAGCTGCTGTACCACGTCCAGGTGATGATGGTCGCCCGCGGAATCTCGCTGGACGACGTCTACGCCCACCTGTAAGTCTCCAGGCCTGCAAGTCTCCTGGTTCCACGTAAACCCGTATAAAACCGTCACGCGAAGGAAGCCGACCTCATGCTGCGCATCGCCGTCCCCAACAAGGGTTCCCTCTCAGGACCTGCGGCGGACATGCTCCATGAGGCCGGCTACCAGCAGCGCCGCGAGTCCAAGGAACTGCGGATCGTCGACCCGGTCAACGAGGTGGAGTTCTTCTACCTCCGCCCCCGTGACATCGCGATCTACGTCTCCTCCGGCCGCCTCGACATCGGCATCACCGGCGGCGACCTGCTGATCGACTCCGGCGCGAGCGCCGAGGCGATCCTGCCGCTCGGCTTCGCCCGCTCCACCTTCCGCTTCGCCTCCAAGCCGGGCGCCGCGAACACCCTCGCGGACCTCAAGGGCAAGACGGTCGCCACCTCCTACGAGGGGATCGTCGCCAAGTACCTCGCCGACAACGGCGTCGACGCCTCCGTCGTGCACCTGGACGGCGCCGTCGAGACCGCCATCGAGCTGGGTGTCGCCGAGGTCATCGCGGACGTCGTCGAGACCGGCACCAGCCTGCGCAACGCGGGCCTGGAGGTCTTCGGCGAGCCGATCATGAAGTCCGAGGCGATCGTGATCCGCCGCACCGGCGCGGACGCCGACGAGGCCGCCGAGCCGAAGGTGCAGCAGTTCCTGCGCCGCCTCCAGGGCGTCCTGGTGGCCCGCACGTACGTGATGATGGACTACGACTGCCGCGTCGAGCAGCTGGAGAGGGCCGTCGCGCTGACCCCGGGTCTGGAGTCGCCGACCGTCTCCCCGCTGCACAACGAGGGCTGGGTCGCCGTCCGCGCCATGGTGCCCTCCAAGGAGGCCCAGCGGATCATGGACGACCTGTACGACATCGGCGCGCGCGCCATCCTGACCACGGCGATCCACGCCTGCCGGCTCTGAGGGACGTACGAGTCATGTCCGATCTGCCTGTTCTTCCCGTCACGTTCCGGCCGGGCCGTACCCGGGCCGTGCTGCTTGTGGCCGGTGCCGTGATCTTCGTGGTCATCACGACGGTCGCGATGCTCCTGGAGCAGCTCGGCCCCGGTGAACGGCTGAGTTTCATCGTCACGGCCGCGCTGCTCTTCGGTGTGCTCGCGATGCTCGCCCGGGTGAAGGTCGTCGCCGACGAGGCCGGAGTGACCGTGGTCAACATCGCCAGCCGGCGCCGGCTCGCCTGGGCGGAGATTCTGCAGGTCAACCTGCGGCCGGGCGACCCCTGGGTGTTCCTCAACCTCAGCGACGGCACCAGCCTGCCCGCGCTCGGCATCCAGCCGGGCATCGCCAAGCAGCACGCCATCGCCGACGCGCGCGCCCTGAGGGCGCTCGCCGAAGCCCGCTCGACAAGGGATCTGCCCTAGAGACCCATGTCTTGATTAATCTGTTGGCGGAGGCGTTTTCGTTGCGCCTCCGCCACTGATGTTCCCCCCGGTCCTCAGAGGCCCCCTGCTACCCGAGGAGTGACTCCCTCCAGCGATGGACGGATCGTCCTGTAGTACCTGCGCCGCCCCCTCACGACATATCGAGGCGGCGGCATCATGACCATCCCCTTGCTGCTTCTCGGAGCGGCATTCCTGTTGATCCTCGCCAACGGCTTCTTCGTGGCGGCCGAGTTCGGCCTGGTCACGGTCGAGTCGACGGACGCCGAGAAGGCCGCGGCCGAGGGCGACCGAAGGGCCCGCAGAGTCGCGGAATCCCTCAAAGAACTCTCCTTCCAGCTCTCCGGCACCCAGCTCGGCATCACCATCACCTCCCTCGTCGTCGGCATGCTGGCCGAACCGGCGCTCGCCGAGTTGCTGCACGGCCCGTTCACCGCGATCGGCCTGCCCGAAGGGGCAGTCCCGAGCGTCTCGGTGATCGTCGGCATGCTGCTGGCCTCGGCCGTGCAGATGGTGATCGGCGAACTCGTGCCCAAGAACTGGGCGGTGTCCAAGCCCATGCAGGTCGCGCGCTTCGTCGCGGGCCCGCAGCACGCCTTCGCCCGGCTGTTCCGCCCGGTCATCGCCGCGCTGAACACCGTGGCCAACCGCCTGGTGCGCGCCCTGGGCGTCGAGCCCGCCGAGGAGCTGGCCTCCGCCCGCACCCCGGGCGAACTCGTCTCCCTCGCCCGCCACTCGGCCCAGGCCGGCACCCTCGAACAGGACACCGCCGACCTCTTCGTACGGACCCTGTCGCTCGCCGAACTGACCGCGCAGCACGTCATGACCCCGCGCGTGAAGGTGAGCGCCCTCCAGTCCTCTGCGACCGCCGAGGACGTGGTCAACCTGACCCGCGCCACCGGCCTGTCCCGCTTCCCCGTCTACCGGGAGAAGATCGACGAGGTCGTCGGCATGGTCCACCTCAAGGACGCCCTCGCGGTCCCCGCGCACGACCGCCTGCGCACCCCCGTCGGCCGCATCGCCCGCCCGGCGCTGCTGGTCCCCGAGACCCTGCCGGTGCAGCCGCTGCTCAGCCAGTTGCGCAGCGAGCAGCCCATCGCGGTCGTCGTCGACGAGTACGGCGGCACGGCCGGCGTGGTCACGCTGGAGGACATCGTCGAGGAGATCGTCGGCGAGGTCCGCGACGAGCACGACGGGCAGGACGTGCCCGAACTCGCCGCCGCTCCGCCGGAGGACGGCAGGCCCGCGTGGGACGCCGACGGCAGCTGTCGGGTCGACATCCTGCAACGCATAGGCCTGGATGTGCCCGAGGGCCCGTACGAGACCGTCGCCGGTCTCGTGGCCGACCTGCTCGGCCGGATCCCGGCCGCCGGCGACCGGGCCGAACTGCCCGGCTGGCGGCTCACCGTGCGCCGCGTCGGCCACTACCGCGCCGAACGAGTCCGCCTGGTGCGGACCGGGTCGGTCGTGGAGGTCGCCCGATGAGCGTGCTCCAACTCCTGTTCGCCGGACTGCTCGTGCTCACCAACGGCTTCTTCGTCGGCGCCGAGTTCGCCCTCGTCTCCGTGCGCCGCAGCCAGATCGAACCGCTCGGCACGGCCCGGTCCCGCCAGGTGCTGTACGGCCTGGAGCGGCTGCCGCAGATGATGGCCGCGGCCCAGTTCGGCATCACCGTCTGCTCGTTGACCCTGGGCGCGGTCGCCGAACCGACGGTCGCCCACCTGCTGGAGCCGGTCTTCGAGTGGGTCCACCTGCCGCACGGCATGATCCACCCGCTCGGCTACGTCATCGCGCTCGCCGCCGTCGTCTTCTTCCACCTCGTGATCGGCGAGATGGTTCCGAAGAACCTCGCGATGGCGGCCCCGGAGAAGGTCGCGCTGTGGCTCAGCCCCGGCCTGGTCGCCTTCGCCCGCGTGTGCCGGCCCATCACCGTCGCCCTCGGCGCCTGCGCCGGGGCCATCCTGCGGCTCTTCGGTGTCGAGCCCAAGGACGAGGTCGAGGCGGTCTTCACCAGCGAGCAGCTCAACCGCCTGGTGGAGGACTCCGGTCAGGCGGGCCTGCTCGACCCCGAGGAGCAGGAGCGCCTGGAGGACGCCCTGGAGCTGGGCTCCCGCCCGGTGACGGACGTACTCCTCAAGCGCGAGTCCCTGATCACGGTCAGCCCGTCGGTCACCCCGGGCGAGATCGTCGAACTCACCGGCCGCACCGGCTACTCCCGCTTCCCGATCGCCGCCGACAACGGCGCCTTCATGGGCTACCTGCACGTGAAGGACGTCCTGGACCTGGAGGACTCCGACCGCGCGGTGCCGCAGCAACTGTGGCGCCCGATGACGACCCTGCGGGCCGAACTCCCCCTGGACGACGCCCTGACCGTCATGCGCCGGGCGGCCACCCACCTCGCCCAGATCGCGGACAACTCCGGCAAGGTACTGGGACTGGTGGCTCTGGAGGACGTCCTGGAGCTACTGGTGGGCGAGGTGACGGACCCGGCCCACCGGGAGACGCCAGAGGTCAAGGTGACCGAGCCGCGAACGAGCGACGACCCTGAGCAGGCGATGGCCGGCTAGAGCGAACGGCGCCGTCCGACGCAGGTTCCCCGCGCCTACCTCATTGGGGGCGCGGGGCTGTGTCGATGTGCGGCTCCGCCGCGTGGGCGCGACAAGCCACGACGAACCCGCGGCTACATCCCGGCAGGACCCCGTCCCGACAGCACTTCTCCATACGCCTGCATGAGATCCGGCAGCCGCAACGTCGACAGATCATCGCGCGTCAGCACACCCGGATACGTCGACAGCCGAAGATCCCGATACGCGCAGCTCTTCTCGTAAAGGGTGCGGAGGAACCGCCCGTTGCCGAGTTCGTCGATCCACCCCTGATCCACCACGTGCCCCGCGATGGACCGCAGCTCGTCAAGAGCCTCCTCGTCCCACACGTCACCGTTCTCCGCCGCCAACACCTCGCCGATGGAGGTGAGTTCGAGAGGACGGTAGGACGGGAAGTCGACCCGGGTCGTGAAGCGCGACGACAGACCGGGGTTCGCGGCGAGCAACCGGTCCATCCCCTCGGGATACCCGGCCAGTATCACCACCAGGTGATCGCGATTGTCCTCCGCCCGCTTCAACAGCACCTGCAGCGCCTCGTCGCCGTACGCATCCCCTTTGCCGTAACCGGAGTTGGAGAGCGAGTACGCCTCGTCGACGAAAAGGACCCCGCCGATGGCGGAGTCGATCAGCTCGTTGGCCTTCACGGCGGTCTGCCCGAGATACTCGCCGACCAGGTCGGCGCGCTGGGCCTCCACGAGATGGTCGCCGCCGAGCAGGCCCAGCGCGTAGAAGACGCGGCCCAGGATGCGGGCGACCGTGGTCTTGCCGGTGCCGGAGGGCCCGGAGAAGACGAAGTGCCGCTTGGGCGGCTGGACCGGCAGACCCTGCCCGGCCCGCAGCCGGGCCATGTTCAACTGCGCCGACAACGCCTTGACTTGGCGTTTCACGGGCTCCAGGCCCACCATGCGCTCCAGTTCGGCGAGCGCCTCCTCGAGTAACGCGGGGTCGGTCGGACCGGTGGGCAGCGCCGACGACGACGTGGCGTTCTTCTCCCGCACGGTCGGATCGATCACCGACGGCAGCGGACCGGTGGGCGGCAACTCCGGCTCGGACAGCCGAAGATCGCGGCCCTCGACGCCGAAGAGCGGGTCCAGGCTGTCCGGTCCCTCCAGCGCGTCCGCGCCGCCGGAGAGGGTGATCGCCGCGAGGTCGGTGGCCTCGTCGTACCCGTCGCCCTCGGAGATCGCCGCGAGCCGGGCCGAGGTGTCCATGAAGGCGGGGTCGACGCGGTGCACGGCCCGGTAGAGGGGGAGTGCGGCGGCGGAGCGGCCGGTGCCCTCGTGGGCCCGCGCGAGCCAGTAGCGCAGTTCCTTGCGCTGCGGCTGTTCGCTGCGACAGCGCATCAGCGCGGACGCCAGCAGCGGCTCGGCCTGGCCGTACATCTCCAGGCGGACCCGGGCCATGCCGCCGAACAGGCCCGCCTCGATGCCGAGCAGGGCGTCGTCGATCAACGGATCGGTGTGCCGGACGAGTTGCTCCCAGTCCTTGACCAGATAGGCCCGGCAGGCGTGCAGGAAGCGGACCTGGTGGTCGGCGTCCACCGGCGGCAGGCCCGCCAGGGCCCGGTCCAGCTCGGGGACATGCCGTCCGTCCAGCCAGTGCGAGGCGTGCGCGAGCAGCAGATCGCGCGGGCTCTCCAGCACGGGCTGCACCCACCAGCCCAGCCAGTACCAGGAGTTGAGGGAGCGCCGGTGCCGGGCGCGCTGTTCCCCGAAGCGGTCGCGGTGCCGGAACATCCGCAGCAGCGCGGTCGTCGTGTCGACGCGCAGCGCGTGCAGACCGAGCCATCCGTCGGCCATCCCGGGATCCATCCGCACCGCGGCCCGGAACTCCTCCTCCGCCTGCGGATAGGCGCCCATCGTGTAGGCATCCACACCTCGCAGCCAGGCGAGGTCGGCCGGGGCCTCGGGGCCCCGCGTGCCGAAGTCCATCACGTCCCCCACAAACCGTGCCCCCGTCGGTTGGCCGGCGGGCCGTTGCCCGTCGACCTCCTTGATCGAACCGCCGTGCCGCGGACCGGAGTTGCGGTGCGCGCAGCCGTCCGAAGGTCGCACCGAGGGCATCGTACCTGCGCAGGTGTCGCCCGCCGTAGGGTGCCGCACAGGCCGTTTGACGAGGTGGGAGCAGATGGGGCGCATCGGGAACGGTCACCGTGCGTGAGCGAATTGCGCCGTACAGCGTCCGGATGGCGGGACGCGGGCAGAACGAAGCCCCCGATCACGGGGGAACAACCGGGGGCTTCGCGTTTCTGGGCGGCTTCGCATGGCCGCACATTCAGAACGTAAGTCCTGTACGGCCCCCCGGTCAAGCCGAGTTGAGGCACTCCGGTAAGTTGCCGAACAGGCGTCTTCACAAGTTCAGCACAATGCGGATGGTCCGTCACCCAGCGTGAGCTCCTGGTCCGGTCCAGCGGTGTTCACCGGCCCCTGGAGCACCTCGTATCCCTTCGGACACTGCCGTACCAGGGCGTCGGCGAAGGGCCGTGAAGGATCCTCGGCGAAATGCAGGCGCTCCGCCGAGACCCACTCGCCCCAGAACTCCCGCTGCTCCTCCCCGTCCCTCCGGAGTCCTCGCGTCCATGACTCCTCGGCGGGCAACTCCATCCACAGCAGACACGCCAGATGCGGGCGCAGTGCGCGGCGGCCCGCGCCGACGCCCTCGATCAGGACGACCGGGGCGGGTGGGAGCCTGCGGGGCGGTCCGAAGCGGCGGGTGTGCCAGTCGTAGGGGTTGTACTCGGCGGTCTCGCCGCGGTGCAGCGGCTCGAGCGCCTGTGTCAGCAGTCGCCGGGTCCACGCGAACAGCTCGTCGTGGCTGGCGATGTCGTCGAGGTGCAGCACCGGGGCGTCGTCGAGGGCGCGGCTCAACTCCCCGGCGAACGTGGTCTTTCCGGAGCCGGCGTGCCCGTCGACCGCGATCAGGCGGACCGGGCCGCAGGAGGCGGGGAGGCGGCGGAGCCGGGAGGCGAGCTCGTGGATGGCTGATCCTTGGCTGTGCGGTGATGAAATGGGCTGATATGAGCTGAGCGGTGAGCAGTGTCTCATGGGGGTGTTCGGGAAGGGGTTTCCGGGGACGTTCCCCGCCGCGTCACCGAGTCGGTCGCTCCAGTGGTCGAGACCAATATTCGTGGGCGTGCCATGGACGAAAGTGCTGTCAGGAGCTGTCACCTGCGGTCATAGTTGGCCCACAACCGTGCAGCGCACCGTGCATGGGATCAGCATCGAATCGGACACACGGGGGTCTCTCCACCTATGAGCAGAGCCGAACAGCCGTCCCGCAGAACCGTCCTGGCCGCCGCGGTCGCCGCGGCCGTGGTGGGCAGCGCCGGGCCCGCGGTCGCCGCCGACGCGACCGACTCCGCGGACACCGCCGACACCCCGGCCCGGCAGGGCCGCCAGGTCGACTACCGTGCCTGGACGACGTACGCCGACTGGCGCGGCGGAACCGCCAAGGGGGCCCGGGCTCTCGCGGGCGCCCGGCCCGGCGTGGTGATCGCGACGCCGGCCGGTACGACCGACTACACCGACCCGCACACCGGCACGACCGCCGCCTGGGAGTACGCCACCTGGACGTCCCCCGTCCACCGGCTCGCCGTCCCGGCGACCGAGGTGATCTCCTCCTGGAACGCGCACACCCCGGCCGGCACCTGGCTCCAGGTCGAGCTGACCGGGACCTACTCCGACGGCACGGCCACGCCCTGGTACGTCATGGGCCGCTGGGCCGCCGGTGACGGGGACATCAAGCGGACCTCGGTCGACGACCAGACCGACGGCAAGAGCACCATCTGGACCGACACCTTCGCCATCGACGACGCCACGACAGGGCTGCGCCTGGTGTCGTACCGGCTGCGGCTGACCCTCTACCGCAAGCCCGGCACCCGGCTCACGCCCACGGTGTGGCGGCTCGGCGCGATGGGCTCCGACGTCCCGGACCGCTTCACCGTGCCGGCCTCGACGCCGGGCCTGGCCCAGGAGTTGATCGTCCCGCGCTACTCGCAGGAGATCCACGTCGGCCAGTACCCCGAGTACGACAACGGCGGCGAGGCCTGGTGCAGCCCCACCTCCTCGCAGATGATCATCGAGTACTGGGGCGGCCGGCTCACCCCCGCGCAACTGGCCTGGGTGGACCCGGCGTTCGCCGATCCGCAGGTGTGCCACGCGGCCCGCTACACCTACGACTACCAGTACGCGGGCTGCGGCAACTGGCCGTTCAACGCGGCCTACGCGGCCACCTTCAAGGGTCTGCAGGGCGTGGTCACCCGCCTCGGCTCGCTGACCGACCTGGAGACGCTGATCGCGGCCGGCATCCCGGCCATAACGTCCCAGTCCTTCCTCAAGGAGGAGCTGACCGGGGCGGGGTACGGAACCTCCGGGCACCTGATGACGGTGATCGGCTTCACGGCCGACGGCGATGTGATCGCCAACGACCCCTTCTCGCCGAGCGACGCGGCGGTGCGGCGCGTCTACAAGCGGCGGGAGTGGGAGAACATCTGGCTCAGGACCAAGCGGTACAACGCCTCCGGCAAGGTCGTCTCCGGTACCGGCGGGGTCTGTTACCTCTACTTCCCGGCGGATCTCACCCACCGCCGGCGCAAGGCGCTCGCCGCGGTCGGCGTGCGCTGACCGGACCGCACCGGTGGGGGCTCCGGGAGACCGGGGCCCCCACCCGCATGTGACCAAGCTCTCGGCCGCAAAAGGGCTGATCAGTGGCAAGGTGGACGGATCGGTGGGGGGAATCCACCCAATGCATCCGACCTCAGCGAGCAGCCATGACGACACACTCAGCCACCGCCGCCCGTGCCCGTACCGGCGGCCCCAAGGACGACGGCCCGAAGGTCCTGGAGCACGTCATGGGCTGGACCCTCGTCGTGGTCGTCGCGATGCTCGTGGCCCAGCTCGGACTGCTGTGACCTGACACATACGACCTGCCATACTGCGGATGTCCCACCGCCCTTTGGAAACAGGGTCGAATTTGAACATCAGCCACCAGAGCGACGCCGTCCGCCCACGGGCGCGCGGCACGGAGCGCTCGCTGGCGCGCCGCGCCGAACTCATCGCCATCGGGCGGAAGTTGTTCGCCGACACGTCGTACGACGCGCTCTCGATGGACGACATCGCCCGGCAGGCGCATGTCGCCAAGGGGCTGATCTACTACTACTTCCAGTCCAAGCGCGGCTACTACCTGGCGATCATCCACGACTCGGTCGCCGACCTGATCACCTTCGCCGCGAGCGGTCTCGAACTGCCGCAGGTGGACCGGGTCCAGCGCACGATGGACAGCTATCTGCGCTGGGCCGAGAACAATCAGGCCGCGTACCGCACGATCGTCAGCGGCGGCGTCGGCTTCGACGCCGAGGTGCACGCCATCCGGGACGGCGTGCGTGAGGCGATCGTCGCGACCATCGCCGACGGGGCGTACGGCCGTACCGACATCGCGCCGCTGCCCCGCATGAGCCTGTTCGCCTGGGTGTGCGGTGTCGAAGGCGCCACCCTCGACTGGATCGACCGCCCCTCGCTGTCCCGCGAGACCATGCGCGAGATCCTGGTCAAGTCGCTCGGCGGCGCCATGCGCGCCACCGAGGAACTGGACCCCTCCTACCCGGCCCCGGCCCCCGCGCGCCGCGACACCTGACGGAGAAGATCCGCCGGAGCAACTGACTGCGGGGCGGCGGTCCGTGGCCGGACCGCCGCCCCGAGTCACCCTCTGCTGAAGGTCAGTTGATGGCCTTGATCAGCTCACCGTTCGTGGTGTCCCCGCTCAGCTCCCAGAAGAAGGTGCCGCCGAGGCCCTGCTGGTTCTTGTACGTCATCTTCGTGCCGATGGTCGCCGGGGTGTCGTAACTCCACCAGTTGTTACCGCACTTGGCGTACGCGGTGCCCGCCACGGTGCCGGTCGCCGGGCACTTGGTCTTGAGGACCTTGTAGTCGTCGATACCGGCTTCCCACGTGCCGGTCGCCGGACCGGTCGCGCTGCCGCCGGGTGTCGCCTGCGTGACGCCGGTCCAGCCGCGCCCGTAGAAGCCGATGCCGAGCAGCAGCTTCGAGGCGGGGATGCCGAGACCCCTCAGCTTGGCGATGGTCGCCGAGGTGTAGTAGTTCGCCGTCGGAATGCCTGAGTAGGAGTTCAGCGGCGAGTGCGGCGCCGTCGGTCCGGTCGAGGCCCAGGCGCCGAAGTAGTCGTACGTCATCGGGTTGTACCAGTCGACGTACTGGGCCGCGCCCGCGTAGTCGGCCGCGTCGATCTTGCCGCCGGCGGTGGCGTCGGCGGTGATGGCCGAGGTGACCAGGCTGGAGGAGCCGAACTTCGAACGCAGCGCGGACATCAGGTTCTTGTAGGCGGCCCGCCCGCTGGTGTCGCAGGACAGCCCGCAGGAGTTCGGGTACTCCCAGTCGATGTCGATGCCGTCGAAGACGCCGGCCCACTTGGAGTTCTTCACCAGGTCGTAGCAGGACTGCGCGAACGCGGCCGGGTTCCTCGACGCCTCGCCGAAGCCGCCGGACCAGGTCCAACCGCCGAAGGACCAGAGGATCTTGAGGTTCGGGTGCTTCTTCTTCAGCTTCAGCAGCTGGTTGAAGTTGCCGCGCAGCGGCTGGTCCCAGGTGTCGGCGACACCGTCCACCGACTCGGCGGCGGTGTAGGTCCGGTCGGTCGCCGCGTAGGCGTCGCCCATGGCGCACTTGCCGCCGGTGACGTTGCCGAAGGCGTAATTGATGTGCGTGAGCTTGGCCGCCGAGCCGGAAGTCTCGACGTTCTTGGCGAGGTACTTGCGGTCGTAGGTACCCCACTCGGTGAAGTAGCCGACAACCTTGGATCCGGCGGCGGCCTGCGCCGCGGGCGCGGCCGGTTTCGCGGTGGCGTTGGTGGCGCCGGCCAGCAGCCCGGCGCCGAGGACCGCGCAACACGCGGCCGAGACGAGCGCCCGGAAGGGGGCGCGGGAGAAGTGCGGACGGTGCATCGGTGTCTCCTCCTGGGGGAGAGGGGAACGCACGGCGATTGGCATGAACGCGGTAAAGCGTTGGCAATGAACAGTAGGAGGACTAGACCAGTTCGGTCAATGGTGCGGACCAATCCAACGGTGGTGCGGACCAATCCGGCGGTACTTCGGCGGGGCTTGTCGGCGGCTCGCGATAGTCTTGAAGTGAGCGGTCGTTAACTGGTGACTGGCTGCCTTCGATCGGGCATACTCACAGCGCACAGCCGCTGGTCAGCAGCTTCCGAGACCCGGAAGCGGAGTACCGGCCAGGCTCCAGTACGACCCGGCGACGCCGCGTCCACCCAAGGCGCACGTCCGCCGATGTGCCCGAAACAGGGAGGAGAGCGTCGACATGCCCGACCGCGCCCCGCAGCCGGTGGACCGGCAACTGCCCACGGACGAGGCCCGGGAGCTGATCTCGCTCGTCCGCGACATCGCGCAGCACGAGATCGCCCCGAAGGCGGCCCAGGAGGAGGACTCCGGCCGCTTCCCGCGCGAGGTCTTCACCCTCCTGTCGCAGTCGGGACTGCTCGGACTTCCCTACGACTCGGAGTACGGCGGCGGCGACCAGCCGTACGAGGTCTACCTCCAGGTCCTCGAAGAGCTCGCCGCGGCCCGTCTCACCGTCGGCCTCGGTGTCAGCGTGCACACCCTCGCCAGCTACGCGCTCGCGGCCTACGGCACCAAGCAGCAGCAGGTCGAGCACCTCCCCGCGATGCTCGGCGGCGGACTGCTCGGCGCCTACTGCCTCTCCGAACCCTCCTCCGGCTCCGACGCGGCCTCCCTGCGCACGAAGGCGGTCCGGGACGGCGAGGAGTGGGTGATCACCGGCACCAAGGCCTGGATCACGCACGGCGGCATCGCCGACTTCTACACCGTGATGGCCCGCACCGGCGAGGAGGGCCCGCGGGGCATCACCGCCTTCCTGGTCCCCGGCGACGCCGAGGGCGTCAGCGGCGCGGTGCCCGAGAAGAAGATGGGCATGAAGGGCTCGCCCACCGCGCAGGTCCACTTCGACGGGGTCCGGGTCGGTGACGAGCGGCGGCTCGGCGACGAGGGTCAGGGCTTCGCGATCGCGCTGGCCTCGCTCGACTCCGGCCGGCTCGGCATCGCGGCCTGCGCCATCGGCCTCGCCCAGGCGGCCCTCGACGAGGCGGTCGGATACGCAACCGGGCGCGAGCAGTTCGGGCGGCCCATCGCCGACTTCCAGGGGCTGCGGTTCATGCTCGCCGACATGGCGACCCAGATCGAGGCGGGCCGTGCCCTGTACCTGGCGGCGGCGCGACTGCGGGACGCGGGGCGGCCGTTCGCCAAGCAGGCGGCCATGGCCAAGCTGCACTGCACCGACACGGCGATGAAGGTCACCGTCGACGCCGTCCAGATCCTCGGCGGGTACGGCTACACCGCCGACTTCCCGGCCGAGCGCTACATGCGCGAGGCCAAGGTCCTGCAGATCGTCGAGGGCACCAACCAGATCCAGCGGATGGTCATCGCCCGCCACCTAGCGGGTCCGGAGACCCGCTGAACTGTCCCGGGGCGACCGTCGGGGCGGCCAGCCTGACCCACTCCGGGTCGTACCGCCCCGGCAGGGTGCGGCCGCGGTCGGACCAGGTGCGCAGCAGATCGCGGTAGATCGGCGGATCCAGCGGCTGCGGCGGTGCAGGCTGAACCGTTCCTGCGGGTGCCGGGACGAAGATGTGGCGCCGTCTCTCGGTCGCCGGGTAGGCGGGGCTCGTGGGGGTCATACCAGGGCAACGCGGGGCGACCGGACAGGTCACCGATGCGCGGAATCGGGCGTGAGTTCGCGGCCCGTCGGGTGCCGGTCCCGGCATCGGGCCCGGCCACCCACGACCAGGTCCGGGTGCCGGTCCCCGCCCCGAGTCTGGCCACCCACGGCCATCTGACGTACCGTCAGCCCAGCCGTCTCCAGGGAGGTTTGGCGTGGCCGACGACCGCCCCGTACCGCTCGACGAGTACCCCGTGCACCAGGTGCCCCTCTCCATGAAACACATGGCCACGGGTGACCGGAACGCCTACGACCGCTGCATCTTCCACGTCCTCGACCACGAGGGCCGGGCCCTGCTGATCCTGGGCCTCGGCGTCTATCCGAACGTCGGCGTGATCGACGCCTACGCGACCCTGCGCACCGGCGACACCCTGCACGCGGTCCGCGCCTCCGACGCCCTCGGCGAGGACCGCATGCGGCTCGAAGTAGGACCGCTGCGCATCGAGGTCGAGGAGCCGCTCGGCCGGCTGCGGCTGGTCTCCGAGGACGACGCACTGTCGTACGACCTCACCTGGACCGCCGGCTTCCCCGCGCTCTGGGAACCCCACCACCTCCAACGCCGGGGCGACCGGCTCACGTTGGAGGGGCGGCGCTTCGTGCAGGCGGGGAGCGTGGCGGGCTTCGTGCGGGCCGGAGGGGAGGAGTTCCGGGTCACCGCCGGGGAGTGGACCGGTACCCGCGACCGCAGTTGGGGGGTGCGGCCGATACCGGGGGAGGAGGGCGGCCGGCTCGCCGAGGAACACCCGACCGAGGGCTTCCACTGGATCTGGTGCCCGGTCCGCTTCGAGGACCGGTTCCTGATGGTGATCGTCCAGGAGGACGCGGACGGCTACCGCACCCTGAACGACGCGACCCTCGTCCGCCCCGGCCACCGCGACCGCCAACTCGGCTGGCCGCAACCGGAGATCACCTACCGCTCCGGCACCCGCCACCCCGAACGCGCCCTCGTCCACCTCGGCGACCCGCGCAAACCGCAGGAGCTGGAGGTGGAGATCCTCACCTCCTCCCCGCTCGCCCTCGGCGCCGGCTACCCGCCCGCCGACGACTGGCAGCACGGGACCTGGCAAGGCCGCGGCTGGACCGACCGGCGCACCTACGACCTCACCGAGGCCCACCCGCTCGCGGGCTACGGGGTCACCGACCACGCGGCGCGCTTCCGGCTGGACGGCCGGGTCGGCCACGGAATCTTCGAGCACGGCTCGTTCGGGCGACACGATCCGAGCGGCTTCACGGACTTCAACTCGGTCGCACCGTAAGGGGGTTGCGCCATGGCCACGGCACCACGTCCGCGCACCAGCACCCGTGACCCGCAGGAGATCGGCCGCCGGCTCACCGCCTGGCTCGATGCCCGGCTGCCCGGCGCCAAGGCCACCGGGGTCACCGTCCCGGCCTCGAACGGCATGTCCAGCGAGACCCTGCTCTTCGACATCGAGCACCCCGAACCACCCTTCACCGCCTGCGCGTTGCGGCTGGCGGCGGACCCGGGGGCGTACACGGTGTTCCCGGTCTACGACATGCCCCGCCAGTACCGCACGATGCGCCTGGTGGCCGAGCACTCCGACCTGCCCGTGCCGAAGGTGCGCTGGCTGGAGGAGGATCCGGGCCCGCTGGGGGCGCCGTTCTTCGTCATGGAGCGGGTCGAGGGGCGCGTCCCGCCGGACGTCATGCCCTACACCTACGAGGGCAACTGGCTGCACTCGGCGAGCGACGCCGAACGCAAGCACCTGGAGGCCGCGTCGATAGGGCTGTTGGCCCGCCTGCACGACCAAGTCCCGTTGAAGGAAGCCGAGTTCCTGGCGTTCCCCGGCGAGGGTGACGCCCTCCGCCGCCACGTCACGGCCCAACGCGCCTACTACGACTGGGTGGTGGCCGGAGTCGCCCGCTCACCGCTCATCGAGGACGCCTTCGACCGGCTGGAGGAGCGGTGGCCGGGCGACCCTGGCCCACCGGTGCTCAACTGGGGCGACGCACGCATCGGGAACGTCATCTACGACGGGTTCGACCCCGTGGCCGTCCTCGACTGGGAGATGGCGGCCCTGGCCCCGCGCGAGGTCGACCTCGGCTGGACCGTCTATCTGGCCCGCTTCTTCCAGGATTTGACCGCGGCCTTCGGACAGCCCGGCCTGCCGGACTTCCTGCGCCGCGACCGCGTCGAGGCCCGCTACGCCCGACTCACCGGCCACGCCCCGCGCGACATGGACTTCTACACCCTGTACGCGGCGCTGCGGCACGCGATCGTCATGCTGCGCGTCGCCTACCGCCAGGTGCACTTCGGCGAGGTCGCCGTCCCAGCGGACCCGGACACACTGATCCTGCACCACGGCAGCCTGCGAGCCATGGTGCAGGGCAGTTACTGGGACTGAGCGAAGCGGCGGGAGAGTCAGGCGGCCTGGCGGCGCATCACCGGCACGCGCATCGGGCGCGAGCCCGCGCCGCCGACGTGCGAGAACGGCTGGGTCCGCCAGTCGAGTCCCTGAGGGAGCGTCAACAGCAGGGCGGTGTCCTGCTCCTGGGGCTCGGCCGACTCGTCGGCGGACGGCGCGTCGGACGCGCTGCGGCCGGTACCGGCACAGACCGTCAGCCCGAAGGGGTTCCACGGCGAGGCGCACAGCGCGTGCTCCGGCAGGACCTCCTCGTCCGCCAGCAGCGCGATGGGCTGCACGCAGTCCGGGCAGACCACCCGGTACATCTCGAACGTCTCGTACGCGTCGAGCTCGTCCACGTCGTAGTCGTCGGCTTCGACGCCCTCCGGTTCGGCCTCGACGACCGAGTGGAGGCGCTTGGGCGCGGTACGACCAGGGCGCTTAAGACTCTGCATAGGTTCTCCCCCTAGGGCTGGGCCGTGAAGGCGCTGCGGCCTCGACCACAGCAAGCACTTCCCGCCCCGTCTCGGCGGTAATCACGAGACCATCACGGAGAATCCCCGACGACTGTGGCGTTCGTCACATGCCGTCCGCAGGTGCCCGCCGCGGCCGTTTTGTCCCTCGGGCGACTCACAAGCCGCTCTCGGCCACATCACGAACCGGGTATGACCTGCGCCGCTCGGCTATCCCAGGAGATCAAGAGCCCTGTAGGTTCTTGCGCCATGGAGGAGCTGGACCGACAAATCGTGCAGCTGCTCGTCAAGGACGGGCGGATGAGCTACACAGACCTGGGCAAGGCCACGGGTCTGTCCACGTCGGCCGTGCACCAGCGGGTGCGGCGGCTGGAACAACGGGGCGTCATCCGCGGGTACGCGGCGGTGGTCGACCCCGAGGCCGTCGGGCTGCCGATGACCGCCTTCATCTCGGTGAAACCGTTCGACCCCAGCGCCCCCGACGACATCGCGGACCGTCTGTCCGGCGTCCCCGAGATCGAGGCCTGCCACAGCGTGGCCGGCGACGAGAACTACATCCTCAAGGTCCGCGTCTCCACCCCGCACGAACTCGAGGAACTGCTCGCCCGCCTGCGCTCGCTGGCCGGCGTCTCGACCCGCACGACGGTGGTCCTGTCGACGCCGTACGAGGCACGCCCGCCGCGCATCTGACCACCGCCGCACCGCAGCCCGCCGTTCCCGGTCCGGGCCATGGGTGACCTGCGTGCAACGGCGTTCCGTCGAGGCGCGAGACTGTTCCCCATGAGTGAGCGCACCGACCCGCACCGCACCGTCCTGCTCCGCCGGGGCGAGGTCCACAGCCCCGCCGATCCCTTCGCGACCGCGATGGTCGTGGAGCGCGGCCAGGTGGCCTGGGTCGGCTCCGAGGGGGCCGCCGACGCCTTCGCGGACGGCGTCGACGAGACCGTCGATCTGGACGGTGCCCTGGTCACCCCGGCGTTCACCGACGCCCACGTGCACACCACGGCGACCGGCCTGGCCCTCACGGGCCTCGACCTGTCCGACGCGCCCTCGCTGGCGGACGCCCTCGTTCGCGTACGGGACTTCGCCGCCGCCCGCCCCGAGGACCGCGTGCTGCGCGGCCACGGCTGGGACGCGGCCCGCTGGCCCGGCGGCCGCCCCCCGACCCGCGCCGAACTCGACGAGGCGACCGGCGGACGCCCGCTCTACCTCAGCCGGATCGACGTCCACTCGGCGGTCGTGACCACCGCGCTGCTCGACCTCACCCCCGGCCTGGACGCGGCCGACGCCCCGCTCACCGGCGACGCCCACCACGCCGTCCGCGCCGCCGCGCTCGCCGCCGTCACCCCGGCCCAGCGCACCGAGGCCCAGCGCGCCGCCCTCGCCCGCGCGGCCTCCCTCGGCATCGGCTCGGTCCACGAGTGCGCCGGGCCGGACATCTCCTCCGAGGACGACTTCACCGGCCTGCTCCGGCTCGCCGCCGAGGAGGCGGGACCGCGGGTCGTCGGCTACTGGGCCGAGCAGGACGTCGAGAAGGCGCGTGCGCTGGGCGCGAGGGGCGCGGCGGGCGACCTCTTCGTGGACGGCTCCCTCGGCTCGCACACCGCCTGTCTGCACCAGCCCTACACCGACGCCGACCACACGGGCGCCGGCTACCTGGACGCCGAGGCCGTCGCCGCCCATGTCGTCGCCTGCACCGAGGCGGGCCTCCAGGCGGGCTTCCACGCGATCGGCGACGCCGCCCTGACCGCGGTCGTCGAGGGCGTCCGCGTGGCCGCCGAGAAGGTCGGCCTCGCCCGGATCCGCGCCGCCCGCCACCGCGTCGAGCACGCCGAACTGCTCACCCCCGAGACGATCGCCGCCTTCGCCGAACTCGGCCTCACCGCCTCCGTCCAGCCCGCCTTCGACGCCCTGTGGGGCGGCGAGGACGGCATGTACGCCCAGCGCCTGGGCGCCGAGCGGGCGCGCGCCCTGAACCCCTTCGCGGCCCTCCTGCGGGCGGGCGTGCCCCTCGCCTTCGGCTCCGACAGCCCGGTCACCCCCCTCGACCCGTGGGGCACGGTCCGCGCCGCCGCCTTCCACCGCACGCCGGAGCACCGGGTCTCGGTGCGCGCCGCGTTCACGGCGCACACGCGGGGCGGCTGGCGGGCCGTCGGGCGCGACGACGCGGGCGTCCTGGTGCCGGGCGCGCCCGCGGACTACGCCGTGTGGCGCACCGACGAGCTGGTCGTGCAGGCCCCCGACGACCGGGTGGCCCGCTGGTCCACCGACCCCCGCTCGGGCACCCCCGGCCTGCCCGACCTGACCCCGGGCCACGACCTCCCCGTATGCCTGCGCACCGTGGTCGGCGGCCGGACGGTGTTCGTAGGGCCGGGCGAGTGATCTCCCGGGGTGGCGCGGCTCGGATGTTGGGCCGCCGCCTCGACGCGCGACCTGCGCATCCTCTGCCCTGACCAGGCCATCAGCAAAGTATGAGCAGGTCAGACGGCTGTTGACAGGCTGCCGCAGCGGGCCGGTAGGTTCGGCCGAGTCCACCACCGGACGCCCGACCGGGGAACGTCCGCGCACTCGTCGCGGCGCCGCTGGGTCAGGGACGGTGTGCCGCACCGGGGCACCGCCACTGGGAGCCAGGCTCAGTGCCCGCGCCGCAGCGAGGGAACGTTCCGGCCGGTCGGGGAGGTGTGACCCGGGTGGGGCCCGGACGCTCAGTAGACAACGGCTTTCGGTCGACCCGCAGCCAGCGGGCCCCAGGTCGGCCCGAAGGGCGCCGGGCCCCCATCCGCAGTACGCGGGCAATCCACAGCTGACAAAAAACCCGAAAAGCCCATGCTTACCCAGCTCTTGTGGAAACGACACTGCCATACGAACGTTCTGTCACGTCATCGCAGGCGGCGGCCACTATGGTGGATGTCTGCGTACGGACACGAAGGGGCAGTAGTGAACGACGGCGACGGGACCCTCGCGGCATCGGACCGGGGGAGGCAGTTCGGGCCGCTCGGCACCGCCTTGGTGATCATCCCGACCTACAACGAGGCGGAGAACATCAAGGCGATCGTCGGCCGGGTGCGTGCCGCCGTCCCCGAGGCGCACGTCCTCGTGGCCGACGACAACAGCCCCGACGGCACCGGCAAGCTCGCCGACGAACTCGCCGTCGAGGACGACCAGGTCCAGGTGCTGCACCGCAAGGGCAAGGAAGGCCTCGGCGCCGCCTACCTCGCGGGTTTCCGCTGGGGTCTGGAGCACGGTTACGCCGTGCTGATCGAGATGGACGCCGACGGTTCCCATCAGCCCGAGGAGCTGCCCCGGCTGCTCACCGCCCTCAAGGGTGCCGACCTCGTGCTCGGCTCCCGCTGGGTGCCGGGCGGCCGGGTGGTGAACTGGCCCAAGAGCCGCGAGGCCATCTCCCGCGGTGGCAGCCTCTACTCCCGGCTCGCCCTCGACCTGCCGCTGCGCGACATCACCGGCGGCTACCGCGCCTTCCGCCGCGAGACCCTCGAAGGCCTCGGCCTCGACGAGGTCTCCTCCCAGGGCTACTGCTTCCAGGTCGATCTGGCCCGCCGCTCGGTCAAGGCCGGCTACCACGTCGTCGAGGTGCCCATCACGTTCGTCGAGCGCGAGCTGGGCGACTCCAAGATGAGCAAGGACATCCTCGTGGAGGCGCTGTGGCGCGTCACCGCGTGGGGCGCGACGGAGCGGGTCGGCAAGGTCCTGGGACGCGACAAGAAGCAGCCCTGACGGCGGGTGCGGGCGGGCGGGTGTGCACGGCGTAGGGCTTCACAGCCCCCGTTGATCAGCCGCTTATCCCGTACTGAGCCGGGTCCAGGCACACTGGATGCATGACGACTGGTGCGCAGACCCCCACCCATCCGGCCCGGCCCCGGCGCTCGCGGCTGCGGACCTACCTGCCGCTGGGCGTCGCCGCCTGGCTGGTGCTGGAGATCTGGCTGCTGACCGTGGTCGCGGGCGCCTCCAGCGGGTTCACGGTGTTCCTGCTGCTGGTCGCCGGCTTCGTGGTGGGCTCCGCGGTGATCAAGAAGGCGGGCCGCCGTGCCTTCCAGAACCTGAACGAGGCCGTCCAGCGGGGTACCGCGCCGGCGAGCGGCGGCGGCAACGGCCTGATGATGCTCGGCGGCCTGCTCCTGATGATCCCCGGCCTGATCTCGGACGCGGTGGGCCTGCTCCTGCTGATCCCCCCGGTCCAGAAGGCCCTGAGCCGCCTGGCGGAGCGCACGGTCGAACGCAAGCTGCGCGCGGCCGGTGCGGGAAGTCTGGGCGACGCCTTCACGCAGGCCCGCATCCACCGCCCCGACGGCAAGGTGGTCCAGGGCGAGGTCATCCGGGACGAGCGGGACGGCTCGTCGCCGGAGCAGGGCCCGAGGCGCCCGCTGACCGGCTGAGGGCACTTGTATTTTTTCAGCCCGTCCGGCGTTTGAGGACGAGGCCCTCTGGGGCCGACGGGGGTCTGGGGGCGAAGCCCCCAGGAACCGCAACCCCCACTCGGCCGCACCAAAGTCACCAGCCGCACCCAGCACAAAACCGCGGGCGCCGTACGCAGACTTCACGTACGGCGCCCGCGGTTACGTGCGCGTTGTGTTCCCCGCTCAAACCCCGTTGGGACTACGCCGACTTGCGGCTGTCCCTGGGGTGTACCGCGATATTCATCGCGCCGGAGCGGAGAACGGCCAGACGCTCCTCGAGGACCTCTTCGAGCTCCTCTCGGGTGCGCCGTTCCATCAGCATGTCCCAGTGCGTACGCGCGGGCTTGGCCTTCTTCTCTTCAGGGCCGTCGCCGTCAACGAGGAGAGCTTGGGCCCCGCAGACCTTGCACTCCCACTCCGGCGGGATCTCCGCCTCGACCGAGAAGGGCATCTCGAAGCGGTGCCCCTTCTCGCATGCGTACTCCACGGCCTGGCGCGGGGCCAGGTCGATGCCGCGGTCCGTCTCGTAGCTGGTCACCACGAGGCGCGTGCCGCGAAGAGCTCGCTCACTCATGAATCGTGCCTCCCGGGCTTGTCGCCCACAGGACAGGTGTCGCTGTCGTCGTCATCCGGTCAACGTCCGGTCGGCGGTAAAGATTCCCGTTCCGGGTCCCGTTCCGGGTCATGCGTCACCGTCGTAGTCGCCCCTTGTTGTACCCACCAGTGCCCTGTTTGTCACATCTGCTAGCAGATGTCACCCAGCGTTTCGGCATCTTTGACGCGCAGTAACGGTACGCCTGGCAGGCCAAACGCGTACACTACCGCCCTTTCGCGTCGAACGCTAAATCCTCTCGGGAACTGGATTGCCCGCGTCGCCGATCGCCCGCCGTACCGGGACCCGTGCGAGCAGCACGAACCCGATGACGAAGAAGGCCACCAGGGAGATGATCGCGTCGCGATAACTTCCTGTCAGCTGGTAGGTGATCCCGAACAGCAGAGGACCCAACCAGCTCATGCCCCGGTCGCTCATCTCGTACGCGGAGAAGTACTCGGCCTCCTTGCCGGGCGGGACGAGATGGGAGAACAGGGAGCGGGACAGGGCCTGGCTGCCGCCCAGGACGAGACCGATGCCGGCCGCCAGGACGAAGAACCACACCGGCGCGCCGGCCGGCAGGAAGTACCCCGCCGCCAGCGTCACCGTCCACGCCACCAGGGAGCCGAGGATCGTGCGCTTGGCGCCGTACGTCCGGGCGAGTCGCCCCATGCCCAGCGCGCCCGCCACCGCCAGCACCTGGACCAGCAGGATCGCGGCGATGAGGGTGGACTGGCCGAGGCCGAGTTCCTCGGAGCCGTAGACCGAGGCCTGGGAGATCACCGTCTGGATGCCGTCGTTGTAGACCAGGTAGGCCAGCAGGAAGGAGAGGGTCAGCGGGTGCCGGCGCATGTGGCGGACCGTCGCCGCCAGTTGGCGGAATCCCGGGGCGGTCGGTTCGGTCCGCGGCCCGGAGCGGCGGTCGCGCAACCGGCTCAACGGGATCAGCGTGAAGGCGCCCCACCACAGTCCGGCCGAGGCCAGGCAGATCCGGACGGCCGTGGTCTCGGAGACACCGAAGGTGTCGTGCGCCAGATAGAGCACCAGGTTGGCGATCAGCACCAGTGAGCCGGCCGCGTAGCCGAAGGCCCAGCCCCGGGAGGAGACCGCGTCGCGCTCCTCGGGCGGCGCGATCTGGGGCAGGTAGGAGTTGTAGAGCATCATCGCGACGGACTGCGCCGCGTTCGCGACGATCAGCAGCAGGCCGCCGAGCAGATAGCGGTCGCCCTCCAGGAAGAACATGCCGGTGGTCGCCGCCGCGCCCACATAGGCCGCCGCTCCGAGCAGCGGCTTCTTGCGCCCCGAGCGGTCGGCCGCCGCACCCACCAGGGGCATCACCAACACGGCCACGATCACCGACAAGGACACCGAGTACGCGAAGAAGGACCCGGCGCGCACCGGTATCCCCAGCGGGTGCACGAACCCGTCCGCGTCCGCCGCGTCCTTGGCGACCGACGTCAGGTAGGGGCCCAGGAACACGGTGAGCACGCTCGTCGAGTAGACGGAGCAGGCCCAGTCGTAGAAGTACCAGCCGCGCTGCTCGCGCCGCCGGTCCAGGCCTTCCGCCCGCACGGTGTCGGTGCTCACCCGTGCCCTCGCTTCCCCGCTGAGGTGCGAAGGCTCGGCGGGGTGGTCCAGGGCCTCAGGCCCAGACGCCACGCTCTTCCATGACCTTGCGCAACGTGTCGATGTGATCGGTCATGATGCCATCCACCCCCAGGTCCAGGAGCCGGTGCATGCGATCGGGTTCGTTGATGGTCCACACGTGCACCTGGAGCCCGCGCGCGTGGGCGGTGCGGACGAAGCGCCGGTCGACGACCTGGATGCCCGACTGGGCCTCGGGCACCTGGGCGGCGATCGCGGAGCGGCGCAGCGCGGCGGGGACGCCCCAGGAGCGCAGCCGCAGATTCAGCACCCCGCGCGTGCCGTACGACGTCGCCAGGCGCGGTCCGGCCAGCCGCTGGGCGCGGATGACGCGCGCCTCGGAGAAGGAGCCGACGCAGACGCGGTCCCAGGCGTTCGTGCGCTCGATCAGCTCCAGGAAGGGGTGCAGCGAGGCCTCGGCCTTGAGGTCCACGTTCCAGCGCGCCTCCGGGAAGGTCTCCAGGAGCTCCTCGAAGAGCGGCACGGGCTCCTTGCCCGCCACGCGCGCGTGGCTGACGTCCTTCCACATCAGGTCGCCTATGCGTCCGCCGCCGTCGGTCACCCGGTCCAGCGTCGCGTCGTGCAGGGCGACCAGCTTGCCGTCCGCCGTGGCGTGCACGTCGGTCTCCAGATAGCGGTAACCCGCCTGTACCGCCCGCCGGAACTGCAGCGCGGTGTTCTCCAGACCCTCCGCCGCCCCGCCCCGGTGGGCGAAGGGGATCGGGCCGGGGTGGTCGAGGTAGGGGTGGCGTATCGGCGTGCTCACCGACGCAGTATCGCCCGCCGCGGTTGCACGCCGGCAACCACCGTGCTGCCGCCGGATGCCGAGGGGACGTCGAACACCCGCAGGAAGAGCTGGGCCAGCGGTCCGATCGACACCGCGTACAGGACCGTGCCGATGCCGACGGTGCCGCCGAGGGCGAAGCCGGTCGCGACGACCACGATCTCGATCGCCGTCCGCAGCAGCCGGATCGAGCGGCCGGTACGCCGGTGCAGTCCCGTCATCAGGCCGTCCCGCGGTCCCGGGCCGAGGCGGGCGGCGATGTAGAGGCCGGTGGCCGCGCCGTTGACCACGACGGCGGCGAGCATCAGGGGGATCCGTACGGCCAGGGAGTGCGCCTCGGGGACGAGCGCGAGCGTGCCGTCCATGGCGAGGCCGACCACGAAGACGTTGGAGACCGTGCCGAGGCCCGGTCGCTGGCGCAGCGGGATCCACAGGAGCAGCACGGCCGCGCCGACGATGATCGACACGACACCGATCGTCAGCCCGGTGAGCTCGGCGAGGCCCTGGTGCAGCACGTTCCAGGGTTCGAGCCCCAGGCCCGCCACCACGAGAAGCGCGGAGCTGGCTCCGTACAGGACGAGCCCGACGTACAGCTGGATCAACCGTCTCGGGAGACGGCTCTTCGTGGACAAGGGGATCCTCCAGTGGTCCTAGTGGCCTGCTTCGTGTCACCCTGTGGCTTGGGTGGGGACATCATCCATGGCCAATTCGAGGAAGGTGGACTGGTTTCCATGGCGCAGTGGACCTCGGCGATGGGGGCGGCCCAGCTCGCCCGGCTGCTCAACTCCCAGCAGGACCGCCCCGCGGGCCCCGGCACCCGCCGGCCGCCGGCCTACCGGGCACTCGCCGACGGCGTACGGCTGCTGGTCCTTGAGGGCCGGGTGCCGGTGGCCGCCCGGCTGCCCGCCGAGCGCGAGCTGGCGCTGGCCCTGTCCGTCAGCCGTACGACGGTCGCGGCGGCCTACGAGGCGTTGCGCGCCGAGGGGTTCCTGGAGTCCCGGCGCGGCGCGGGTAGTTGGACCGCCGTGCCGGCCGGAAACCCGCTCCCCGCGCGCGGTCTTGAGCCGCTGCCCCCCGAGGCGCTCGGCTCCCTCATCGACCTGGGCTGCGCGGCCCTGCCCGCCCCCGAGCCGTGGCTGACCCGGGCCGTCCAGGGCGCCCTGGAGGAGCTGCCGCCGTACGCGCACACGCACGGCGACTACCCGGCCGGGCTGCCCGCGCTGCGGGCGATGATCGCCGACCGGTACACCGCGCGCGGGATCCCGACGATGCCCGAGCAGATCATGGTCACCACGGGTGCCATGGGCGCCATCGACGCGATCTGCCACCTCTTCGCGGGCCGCGGCGAGCGGGTTGCCGTCGAGTCGCCGTCCTACGCCAACATCCTTCAGTTGATGCGGGAGGCGGGGGCGCGTCTGGTGCCGGTCGCGATGGCCGAGGGGCTGACCGGCTGGGACCTGGACCGCTGGCGGCAGGTGCTGCGCGAGGCCGCGCCGCGTATCGCGTACATCGTCGCCGACTTCCACAACCCGACCGGCGCGCTCGCCGACGACGACCAGCGCCGCAAGCTCGTGGAGGCGGCCCGTTCCGCGGGGACGGTGCTGATCGCCGACGAGACGATGTCCGAACTGTGGCTGGACGACGACGTCGAGATGCCGCGGCCCGTCTGCGCCTTCGACCCCGCCGGGTCCGCGGTGATCACCGTCGGCTCGGCCAGCAAGGCCTTCTGGGCGGGCCTGCGCATCGGCTGGGTGCGTGCCGCGCCGGACATCATCCGCAGCCTGGTCTCCGCCCGCGCCTATGCCGACCTGGGCACACCGGTGCTGGAGCAACTGGCCGTGAACTGGCTGTTCGGAACCGGCGGTTGGGAGCAGGCCGTGCAGGTGCGGCGCGCTCAGGCACGGGAGAACCGGGACGCCCTGGTCGCGGCCGTGCGGCGGGAGCTGCCCGGCTGGGAGTTCGAGGTGCCCAGGGGCGGACTCACGCTGTGGGTGCGCACCGGGGGGCTGTCGGGCTCACGGATCGCCGAGGCGGGCGAGCGGGTCGGGGTACGGGTGCCGTCGGGGCCGCGGTTCGGGGTCGACGGCGCCTTCGAGGGGTATGTGCGACTGCCGTTCACCGTGGGGGGCGCGGTGGCGGAGGAGGCGGCGACACGGCTGGCCGCGGCGGCGAAGCTGGTGGAGAGCGGGGGCTCCGGGACGGGCGAGGCGCCCCGGACGTTCGTGGCGTAGGACGTGTGGAACGGCGGAGCCCCGGGTGACCGACAGTCACCCGGGGCTCCGACCGACGATCCGCTACGAGCCCTCCGTCGCCATGACGTCCGCGGGCACGGGCTCCGCTCCCGTCGGCTCCTGGGCGGCCTCCACGCCCTCGGAGTCCGCCGGTGTCGTCCGCGGTGGCAGCAGCGCCAGTACCGCCTGCCGGTCCGCGTCGCTCGTCGCGTCGTCGTAGGGGTCCGGGGTCGCCGGGACCTGGAGGCGATGGACCGGGCCCGTGCCGAGGCGGGCGTAGCCGCGGCCGGGCGGGACCTGGGTGACCGGCGTGGTGTGCGGCGGGGTGCCCAGGACCGCTTCCAGCTGGCCGGCGGTCGCCGGTCCGAGGACGACACGCGCGCGTGTGTGCTGCCGTACCGGCTCGCTCAGCGCGTCCGCGGTGTCGAACTGGTCGGCCACCACCACCGTCACGTTCGCCGCGCGGCCGTGCCGCAGCGGCACCTGGAGCAGGGACTGCGGGTCCCGCTGGGCGTCGGCGGCGGCGAGGTGGGTGAAGGCGCTCGGGCGGTCCAGGAGGATCCACAGCGGGCGCTTGGTGTCGTCCGGCGGCGGGTGGCCCGCCTGCCGGGCGCGGTTCAGCGCGATCAGCCGGCGCTCCGTCTCGTGCGCGGCCCACTCCAGGCTGGCCAGCGCCCCGGCGAGCCCGCACTCGACCGCGAGGACGCCGTCGCGGCCGGTCAGGCACGCGTACTCGCCGGTGCCGCCGCCCTCGACGATCAGGACGTCGCCGTACTGGAGGGCCTGTAGGGCGATGGAGCGCAGCAGGGTCGAGGTGCCGCTGCCGGGTTGGCCGACGACCAGCAGGTGCGGCTCGGTGGAGCGGATGCCGGTGCGCCAGACGACCGGGGGGACGTCGCGCCGCTCCTCGCCGTGGGTGAGCGGGAGCGTGCGCTGGACCTCGGAGGGGTCGGTGAAGCCGAGGACCGTCTCGCCCGGTGCCGTGACGAAGCGCTGGGCGGCGATGTCGGTGGGCAGCGGGGACAGGACGGTGATGGTGAGCTGGTTGCCCTCCTCGTCCCACGCGAAGCGGTACTCGCGGCCGCGGCCCGACTTGGCGTGCAGCAACTGCTCGATCCGCGCGCGGGAGTCGGGCTCGCCGTCGGTGAAGTACGCCGGGTAGCGGACCGTGAGATGGGTGACACGGCCCGACCCGTCGAACTCGTAGGCCGGGAAGGCCTTCTCCCACTCGCCGCCGTGGGCGAAGAGCGGGGCGGGGTCCTCCGGGATGGAGAAGTACGGGATCAGGGCCTCGTACAGGGACTGGAGGCGCTGGGTCTGCGACTCGTCCGGGCCGTCGGGCTCCGGCTCGGTGCGGTCGCGGCCCTGCCATGCTGCCGCCGCCATCAGGGCGATGACGGCGAGCAGCGGACCGTACGGCACCAGCGCCACGACCAGGACCACCGACGCCACGAAGAACAGCAGCGGCCCGCGCTTGTCCTTCGGGGTGTCGGCCCATCTGCGCCGCCCGGCCGCCGCCAGCCGGCGCAGACCGCGGGAGACCGTGATCAGCGGATGGAGGACATCGGTGGCGCTGTCGGCCGCCGTCCGGGCCAGCTCCCGGCTCCGGGCGATCTGCGTGCTGCCTGTGCTCAGGATGCGGGGGAGGGGGCGCCGGGCCACTGCTGTCTCCTGAAGGTGCGTACGGACGGAGGGAACGGCGTCAGAACTTGATGCCGCCGAGCAGACCGGCCAGGCTCTCGCCGCCGGCCTTGATGCTCGGCGCGATCGCCGTGCTCGCCAGGTAGAAGCCGAACAGCGCCGACACCATGGCGTGCGACGCCTTCAGGCCGTCCTTGCGGAAGAAGAGGAAGACGATGATGCCGAGAAGGACCACGCCTGAGATGGACAGGATCATTTGGGATCTCCTGGTTCGCGGGGACAGTCACCATGAGTACTTCCAGGCTCACAGGATGTATCCATACGATAAAAGGTGCAACAAGGTGAATTTCGGCGAATTTCCCCCGGATGGCGGAGCGCTTCGGGGGCGTTGAGCAGGGCACTTGCGTCCGACCGGGTCTGCCGTGATCTTTACCTCGGGCACTTCGGGTCATGTACGTCGTGAGCCAGTACCCTGGCGATTCACCTGAACGGTTGTATGAGAGGCGGACCGGCCGATGACTGAAGCCCCCGACCCCGAGGTCGTGGAGCTGGCGACCAAGATCTTCGATCTGGCCCGACAGGGGCAGACCGAGGCGCTCGTGGCGTACGTCGACGCGGGCGTTCCGGCCGACCTCACCAACGACCGGGGCGACTCCCTCGTGATGCTCGCCGCCTACCACGGGCACGCGGAGGCGGTACGCGCGCTGCTCGCCCGGGGTGCGGAAGCGGGCCGGATCAACGACCGGGGACAGACCCCGCTCGCCGGAGCCGTCTTCAAGGGTGAGACGGAAGTGATCGAAGCCCTCCTGGAAGGTGGCGCCGACCCCTCCGAGGGCACCCCGTCGGCCGTCGACACGGCCCGGATGTTCGGCAAGACAGAACTGCTCGAGTTGTTCGGCGCACATTGATCCGCATGTTCTGACCAGCGAAGACACAGACAACGGGGGAGGCGGTACAAGGCCGCCGAAATTTCGGTCGCGGCAGGCCGAAGTGCCGGGTCATCATGACGTCGTGATTCACGGACGCGATGGCTGGGCAGGTGTTGCCGCACCGCGCGGGCCGTGATGCGGTCCGCATGGGCCACCGACGAGAGGCAGAGGAAGATGGTCTACAGCAAGCAAGAGACGGCGGGCGCTCCGACGTTGTGTCACGCGGCCAGGTAATGCGTGCTCCCCGGTTGCGTCGACGCTTGATGTGAGGCTGTTTCCCATGTTCGATCCGGTCATAGCGCCCAGCGGAACCCTGCTCGGCCTCCTTCAGAGGGGCCGTGGCGACGGCACGCTGCACGCGCTCACCGCACCGCGCGCCGAGGCGCTCGCGGCACTGAACCACTGCGTGCTGCGCGATCCACGCCACGACTGGCAGGTGGAGAACCGCTCCCTGTACTACGCCCGTCTCTACCTCGACCTCAACGGCGAGCTGGACGAGATCGAGGCGCACCTCTTCGATGTCGAGGACGTCTTCGACACCGAGGAGTCACGCACCGGCCTGGCCCTCGCGGTCCTCGGCCATCTCGCCTCCTACGGCAGGCTGGACGCGCTCGAACTGCTGCGCAGGTACGCCGCCTCCGGCTCCAACTGGGCCTGGGCCCTGGACGAACTGGCGCTGCGGGACGACGACGCCGGGCTGCGTGCCCTGGCCGCGCCCGTGCTGGCCCGGTTCGCCACCGACGCCGAGGGCGAGGCCGAACTCGCCGCCGTCGTCCGCGACGCATTCGAGCCCCGGCCGTGGCGGTTGTGGGCCGACGATCCGCGCGAATCGGTCGCCACGCGCGTGCGTGCCGCACAGGAGGCCGGCTGCTTCGACCGCTGGCAGCGGCAGATGCGACCGAGTGGGCCCCGTCCGGGGTGGAGCGTGCAGGCGGTGTTCGAGTGGGCCCAGCAGGGCCTCGAACGCGGTACCGAGCTGCACATCCCGGCCGCCCGCTGCCTCATGGCCGTCGCCGGGCCCGAGGACCGGCCCGAGATCCTGCGGGCCGCCGTGGACGGCACCGACGGAGCCCGCTGCACGGCCGTGCGGTATCTGGCCGACAGCAACGACCCGGACGCCCTCGACCTGATCGAGCGGGCCGTGACCACCGGTTCGCCGACCGTCGTGGAGGTCGCCGTCGCCGCCTTCGAACGGATGCGCACCGTCGCCGCCGTCGACCGCGCCCGCGGCTGGGCCCACCGGCCCGACCCGCTGGGCGCCGCCGCGGGCCGCATGCTCGCCTGTCGGGGCGGTGTCGAGGACCGGGACCTGGTCCTGGGCGCCCTGCGCGAGGCCGTACGGGGCGAGGGCCCCGACGCCCCGACCCTGTGGACCCTCGTCGACGGCACCGGCCGGCTCGGCATCGTCTGCGCCGCCCCCGTCCTGCGCCACATCTATCGCGAGACCGCCTCCTCCCAGCTCCGCGGCCGGGCCGCCCGCGCCCTCGCCGCCACCGACCCCTCCTTCCCCGCCGGATTCGCCGTCGAGTGCCTCTGGGACTGCGAGGAGACCACCCGGGAGATCGCCGCACGGCACGCCGAGACCGGTGACACCCGCGTCGTCGAGCAACTGCGCCGGCTGGCCGCCGACCCGGCCGAGGAGGCCGAGGTCCAGACCGCCGTACGCAGCCGGATCGGACCGGACGGACCCGCCGTTTGAACCGCCGTTCGACCCGTCGTTTGAGCCATCTCCGACGAGGAGAACGGGCGTCGGCGCGGGCTCCGGATGAACGAGAGGTGACCCGCGGGTCAGCCGGGCGTGGACGCGGTCTGACCTGCTCGGGCGTGGCGTGCAACGCTCATGGGACGTTTGTATTTCGTAAAGATCCACTTTGACGCGTCCACGTCCGGCGCGGCGACAACACGGGTATGCGTGTCGTCATCGTGACCGAATCCTTTCCCCCCGACGTGAACGGCGTGGCCCACTGCGCGCTCCAGACCGCCCGGCACCTCGTAGATCGCGGTCACGCCCCCGTCGTCGTTGCCCCGGCCCCCGCGCCCGGCAACCGGCCCGACGCCTCGGCGCCGTGCCCCGTCGTCCATGTCCCCTCCCTCCCGCTCCCCGGCTACCCCCAGGTGCGCGTCGCCCTCCCCAGCCGACGCCTCGCCGCCACACTCGTCGAGCATCGTGCCGACGTGGTCCACCTGGCCAGCCCCTTCATCCTCGGCGTCCGCGGCATGGCCGCCGCCGCCCGGCTCGGCATCCCCGCCGTCGCCGTCTACCAGACCGACCTCGCCGGCTACGCCCGCACCTATGTGGGCGCCGGCGAGGCCGCGGCCTGGCGTCGTATCCGCTCCGTCCACTCCGCCGCCGACCTCACCCTCGCCCCGTCCAGCGCCGCGATGCACGACCTGGAGGCACACGGCGTGCCCCGGCTCAGGCTGTGGCAGCGGGGCGTGGACACCGTCCGCTTCCGCCCCGACCTGCGGGACGAGGCGATACGTCGCGAACTCGCCCCGAACGGCGAGCTGATCGTCGGCTACGTCGGCCGGCTCGCACCGGAGAAGCAGGTCGAACTGCTCGCCGGCGTGTGCGCCCTGCCCGGCGTCCGGGTCGTGGTCACCGGCGACGGACCGAGCCTGCCGAACCTCCAGGAACAGCTGCCCGGCGCCGTCTTCCTCGGCCGCCGCACCGGCGACGAACTGGCCAGGATCTACGCCTCCTTGGACGTGTTCGCGCACACCGGGCCCTTCGAGACCTTCTGCCAGACCGTGCAGGAGGCCATGGCGAGCGGCGTGCCCGTGGTCGCCCCCGCCGTCGGCGGTCCCCTCGACCTGGTCGACCACGGCCGCACCGGGTTCCTGGTCCCGCCGCGCGACGCGGACGCCGTGACCCAGGCGGTGGCCTCCCTGGCCGCCGACGCCGGGCTGCGGGCCTCCTTCGGGGCCGCCGCCCGCACCACCGTCGAGGGCCGCACCTGGGCGGCCGTCGGCGACCAGTTGATCGACCACTACGGTGCAGTCCTGGCCGCGCGCAAGACGGTGGTGGCGGCGTGAGCTCCCTGCGCATCGTGCGCCTAGCGAACTTCGTCGCCCCCTCCTCCGGCGGCCTGCGCACCGCGCTGCGCGAGCTGGGCAAGGGCTTCAAGGAGGCCGGGCACGACCCCGTGCTGATCGTCCCCGGCGAGCGGGCCGACGACCGGGAGACCGAGCAGGGGCGCGTGATCACCCTGCCCGGTCCGCTGCTGCCCGGCACGGGCGGCTACCGCGTCCTGACCGACAAGCGGCGCGTGGCCGGGCTCCTGGAGGAGCTGGCCCCCGACCGCCTGGAGGTCTCCGACCGTACGACCCTGAGGTGGACCGGCAAGTGGGCGCGACGCGCGCGCGTGCCCGCCGTGATGGTCTCCCACGAGACCGCCGACGGTGTCCTGCGCACCTGGGGCCTGTCCGAGGCGGCGGCCCGGCGCGCCGCCGACGCCCTCAACGTCCGTACGGCGCACACGTACTCGCGGGTGGTGTGCACCACCGAGTTCGCCGAGCGCGAGTTCGTCCGGATCGGCGCCCGCAACGTCGTACGCGCCCCACTGGGCGTCGATCTGGTCGAGCGGCATCCCTCGCTGCGGGACCCCGGGCTGCGGGCCCGGTACGCGCGCGTGGACGAGACGCTGCTCGTGACGTGCACCCGGATGTCCGTGGAGAAGCGGCCCGGCACCGCCCTCGACGCCCTGGAGTCGCTGCTGCGGCGCGGCCGCAAGGCGGTGCTGGTGGTCGCCGGGGACGGGCCGCTGCGGCCGCGGCTCGAAGAGCGGGCGCGCGAGCGGCGGTTGCCCGTGACCTTCCTCGGCCATGTCTCCGACCGGGACGCGCTGGGCGCGCTCCAGGCCTCGGCGGACGTGTGCCTGGCGCCCGGGCCCGCCGAGACCTTCGGGCTCGCCGCGCTGGAGGCGATGGCCTGCGGCACGCCCGTGGTGGTCAGCACGTCGTCCGCGCTGCCGGAGGTGATCGGCTCCGCCGGCGCGGTCGCGGCCGACCGCGGGGATGCCTTCGCGGACGCCGTCGACATGCTCCTCGAACTCCCCGAGGGGCAGCGGCGGGAGGCCGCACGCGCGCGTGCGGAGTGCTTCGGCTGGCACACGGCCGTGGACGCCTTCCTCGCCGCGCACGACGCGGCGGTGCCGGTGCGGCCCTACGCGCCCGGGGGCGTGGCATGAGAACGGTGCGTTTCGTGGCCCTCGGTGACTCGCTCACCGAGGGCGTGGGCGATCCCGTCGGCGACGGGTGGCGCGGCTGGGCGGCGCTGCTGGCCGACGGGCTCGCCGAGCGGGGAGCGGGGGCCGAGGGGGCGGCCGGGACCATGAAGTCCACGGGATCCCTTGAGGACCTGACCTCCGTGGAGTTCACCAACCTCGCCGTCAGCGGGGCGCAGACGCGGGAGGTGCTGGAGCAGCAGACGCCGGCCGCGCTGGCCCTGCGCCCCGATGTCGTGTCGGTGGTCATCGGCGTCAACGACACCCTGCGCTGCACCTTCGACATCCACGCCGTCGCCGAACGGCTCGACAAGGTGTACGCCGCCTTCACCGAGCAGGGCGCGGTCCTGCTCACGGCCTGTCTGCCCGACCCGGGCGTCACGCTCAACCTGCCGGGCGCGCTGGCGCGTCCGCTGGCCCGCCGGCAACGGGCGGTCAACACCGTGGTCCACGCGCTCTCCGAGCGCTACGGCGCGGTCCATCTGCACGCGGCCGAGGGCGCCTGGCTGATGGACCGGGCGATGTGGAGCGCGGACCGGCTGCACCCGGGCGAGCGGGGACACCGCCAACTGGCGCTCCGCTTCCACGCGTTGCTGGCCGAGGAGGGCCTCGCGACGGGCACCGCGCCCTCGCCCGAGCCCGAGTTCCCCGAACCCACCACGTCGGCGAGCCTGCTGTGGCTGGCCACCGCGGGCACTGGCTGGGTGGCCCGCCGCTGCACCGACCTGCTGCCGCAACTCCTCAGGCTCGCCGCCGACGAGATGCGCCACCGCGCCCGGGGCACCAGCGCCCGACTCGACCTGCGGACGGCGGCAGCGGTGTCGTCGGCCCTGGCCGCGTTGTCGGTGGGGGAGCAACGGCAGCCGGACACTGCGTAAGGCGTGGGCGGGGCGGCCCGGAGAACCACATCACGGCCGCCACCTTGCTCGCGTCGCCACAGTCGGTCGCGGCGCGGCCGCGCCGGCTACGCCGGGAGACGTGGAGCGGGCGGTCCAGGCGTGGTCGAGCGGCCTTTGGCGCGGGTGGGCGCGGGGCGGTCCGCGCGGCGGGCGTACGCCTGAGCGTGTCCCCTGCGCCCCGGGAACGCCGACCGCTCCCTCGACGCCCGGCCCGCCCCAGCGGCTCAGCGCCTCCGTACGGTCACGAAACGGACCGGTGTGCCCGGTGCCGCCTGGGCGGCGGGTGGCAGGTCGGCCGCGTGGACGACGGCGATCACCGGGTAGCCCCCGGTGGTCGGGTGGTCGGCGAGGAAGACGACCGGTCTGCCGTCGGGCGGGACCTGGACCGCGCCCAGGACCATGCCCTCGCTGGGGAGTTCACCGGTGCGGGCGCGTTCCAGGGCGGGGCCCTCCGTACGGAGGCCGATGCGGTTGCTGGACGGGGAGACCCGGTACGCGCGCGAGGTGAAGGCGCGTACGGCGTCCGGGGTGAACCAGTCGTCGCGTGGGCCCGGAGTCACCCGCAGGACCAACTCCCGCGGGGGAGCCGGCTGCGGGGCGACGTCCACGCGTGCGTAGTGGCCCTGCGGATCCCCCAGGGGCAGCACCTGGCCGTCCGCGAGCGGTGGCGGGCCGAGGCCGGACAGCAGGTCCGTGGAGCGGCTGCCGAGGACGGGTTCCACGGCGATGCCGCCGCGGACCGCGAGGTAGCTCCGTACGCCCCGGATCACCGTGCCCACCTCCAGGACCGCGCCGGCCGGGACGGGCACGGGCGCTCCCCAGGCGACCGGTCGGCCGTCCACCCTGACCGCGCACGGGGCGCCGGTGACGGCCATGGTGACCGTCGAACGGGGGCGTACGGCACAGCCGTTGACGGTGGTCTCCAGGACGGCCGCGCCGGGCGCGTTGCCGACCAGCCGGTTGGCGAGGGCCGCCGCGGGGCCGTCCAGGGCGCCGGAATGGGGCACACCGAGGTGGGCGTGCCCGGGACGCCCCCGGTCCTGGACCGTCGTGAGCGCTCCCGCCCATACGACGAAGAGCGCGCTGTCCGTCATGAGGGCCCCACCGGGACGAAGCGCACGCGCGTGCCCGGTGACAGCAGCGCGGCCGGCACGCGCGCGTGGTCCCACAGGACGACGTCGGTGCGCCCGATCAGCTGCCAACCGCCGGGCGAGGAACGGGGGTACACGCCTGTGTACGCGCCCGCCAGCCCGACCGATCCCGCCGGGACGGCGGTACGGGGTGTCGCCCGGCGCGGGACGTCGTAGCGCGACGGCAGGCCGGTCAGGTAGCCGAAGCCGGGCGCGAACCCGCAGAAGGCGACGGTGAATTCGGTGTCCGCGTGGATGCGGACCGCCTCCCGTTCGTCGACGCCCCAGAGCTCGGCGACGTCGGCCAGGTCCGGTCCGTCGTAGCGCACCGGGATCTCGATCGCCGTACCCGCGCGCGGGGGAGCGGGCGGTACCTCGGACGCGGTCAGGTCGGAGGCGAGGCGGGCCGGGTCGTCCAGTCCGTCGAGGAGGACCGTGCGGGCCGCGGGGACGATCTCGCGGACCGCCAGCGTGCCCTCCGCGCGGCGGCGCAGCAGCTCCGCGTGGAGCGCCTGCGCCTCCTCGCCGGAGGACACCTCGACGAGCAGGGCGTGGTCGCCGACGGGCAGCGCCCTCATACGAAGGCCTCCACCCGCACGCCCGACGACTCCAGGCGCGCCCGGACCAGCCGGGCCAGCTCGACGGCCCCCGCCGTGTCCCCGTGCACGCACAGAGAACGCGCGCGTACGTCGATCCGGTTCCCGGAGCGGGAGGTGACCGCTCCGTCGCGGGCCAGGCCCACCGAGCGCTCCACGACCGCCGCCGGATCGGTCACCACGGCGCCCTCCTCGCCGCGCGGCACGAGTGTGCCCTGATCGGTGTACGCGCGGTCGGCGAACGCCTCGGTGACCGTCGGGAGTCCTGCCTGGCCCGCCAGGTCGAGCAGCCGGGAGCCGGGCAGGCCGAGCACGGGCAGCGTGGCGTCGGCGAGCCGCACGCCGGCCACGACCGCGCCGGCCTGCTCCTCGTCGTGCACGACCCGGTTGTAGAGCGCGCCGTGCGGCTTGACGTACGCCACGCGCGTGCCCGCCGCCCGCGCGAAGACCTCCAAGGCGCCGATCTGGTACGCCACTTCGGCCGTGAGCTCAGCGGACGGCACGTCCATCGCGCGCCGTCCGAACCCCGCGAGGTCCCGGTAGGAGACCTGGGCGCCGATCCGCACCCCCCGCTCGGCGGCCAGCTCGCACACCCGCCGCATGATGACCGGGTCCCCGGCGTGGAATCCGCACGCCACGTTGGCGCTGGTGACGACGGACAGCAGCTGTTCGTCGTCGGTCAGCCGCCAGTGGCCGAAGCCCTCGCCGAGGTCGGCGTTCAGGTCGATCGCGGTCATGTGTCCATTCTCTGCTCAGGCCACGCGGTACTGCTCGTCGCGGGCGTCGGTCAGCAACATCTGCCCCGGTGCGTGGGTGATGGCGAAGGGCGGACGCGAGGCCATCACGGCCGCCTGCGGGGTCACTCCGCAGGCCCAGAAGACCGGGATGTCGTCCGGCTCGGCGACCACCGGGTCACCGAAGTCGGGCCGGTCGAGGTCGCCGATGCCGAGCCCCGCGGGATCGCCGCAGTGCACGGGGCTGCCGTGCACCGCCGGGAGCAGGCTGGTCTCCCGGATCGCCGCCGCCAGGCGCTCCGGCGGCACCGGCCGCATGGACACCACCAGCGGGCCGTGCAGCCGCCCCGCGGGGCGGCACTGCCGGCCGGTCACGTACATCGGGACGTTGCGTCCCTGCTCGATGTGCCGGATCGGCACACCGGCCTCGCCGAGTGCCCACTCGAAGGTGAAGCTGCACCCGATCAGGAACGACACCAGGTCGCCGCGCCAGTACGCGCGCACGTCCGTCGGCTCGTCCACCAACTCGCCGTCCCGCCACACCCGGTAGCGCGGCAGATCGGTGCGCAGGTCCGCCCCGTCCGCCAGCACGGTCGTGAAGGAACCGGCGTCGGTGACGTCCAGCACCGGGCAGGGCTTGGGGTTGCGCTGACAGAACAGCAGCATGTCGTACGCCCAGTCCGCGGGCACCGAGATCAGGTTGACCTGGGTGTGGCCCGCCGCGACCCCGGAGGTCGGCCCGGTGAGCCCTTTGCGGAAACGGGCCCGGGCGCTTTTGGGGGTCCACGCGTGCGCGTGCTCGTCGACGAGGGTCAAGGGGCGGTCTTCCGTACGGTTCACGCGAGTTCCCGCCCCTTCGTCTCCGGCAGGCCGAACAGGGCCAGTGCCGCGATGCCGTAGCCGATCGCGCCGAACACCAGCGCGCCGCCCACGCCCCAACTGTCGGCCAGGAAGCCGACGGTGGTGGGGAAGACGGCGCCCACGGCGCGCCCGGTGTTGTAGGTGAAGCCCTGGCCTGTGCCGCGTACCGCCGTCGGGTACAGCTCGCTCAGGAAGGACCCGAAGCCGCTGAAGATCGCCGACATGCAGAACCCGAGCGGGAAACCGAGCACCAGAAGCAGGCCGTTGGCGCCGTCCGGGATGTTCGCGTACGCCAGGATGCAGACCGCCGAGAGCAGGGCGAACAGCCAGATGTTGCGCTTGCGGCCAAGGCGGTCGGTGAGATAGCCGCCGGTCAGGTAGCCGAGGAAGGCGCCGGAGATCAGGAACGTCAGATAGCCGCCGGTGCCGACGACCGAGAGGCCGCGCTCGCTCTTCAGGTACGTCGGCACCCAGGTGGCCAGCGTGTAGTAGCCGCCCTGGACGCCGGTGGAGAGCAGCCCGGCGAAGATCGTGGTGCGCAGCAGTCCGGGTTTGAAGATCGCCGTGAACGAGCCCTTCTCGGTGCTCTGTTCGCGTACGGCCACCGCCTGCGGGGCGTCGTGCACCCGGCGCCGCATCCAGATCACCAGCAGCGCCGGCAGCGCGCCCGTCCAGAACATGATCCGCCAGGCCAGGTCGTCGCTCGCGAACGAGAACACCAGGGTGTACATGATCGCGGCGAGCGCCCAGCCGACGGCCCACGAGCTCTGCACCGCGCCGAGGGTGCGGCCCCGGTGCTTGGCGCTCGCGTACTCGGCGACGAGGATCGCGCCGACCGCCCACTCGCCGCCGAAACCGAGGCCCTGGAGGGCCCGGAAGACCAGCAGGGTCTCGTAGTTGGGCGCGAAGCCGCAGGCCACGGTGAAGACCGCGTAGGTGATCACCGTGATCATCAGCGCCTTGACCCGGCCGACCCGGTCCGCGATCACTCCCGCGAGGGCGCCGCCGACCGCGGACACCACCAGCGTGACGGTCGTGAACAGGCCGGTCTGGCCGCTGTCCAGGCCGAAGTACGCGGCCAGCGCGACCATGCTCAACGGGAGCGTGAAGTAGTCGTACGAGTCCAGGGCGTAGCCGCCGAATGCGCCCGCGAAAGCGCGCCGGCCGCGCGGCCCGAGAGCGTGCAGCCAGTCCAACGCGCCGTCTTTTTCGGGGAGTTCACCGGTGGGCGGGTCGGTGGTCAGGGCCTGGGGTGGAGGGGTCGTGCTCATGGGCACCTCGCAGTGGGAGGACGAAGGGTGCGTGATTGAGCCGTGCGGTGAGAAGCACCTTAGGGAATCGTTCAACGATTGAGCAAGGGGTGTGTTGTTTCGTTCTCGTGTCTGCGGTTGAATTCCGGGCATGGCAGAGCAGTTGAGCGAACTGGCCGACGACCGCGCCCTCCTGGGCCGCACCAGCACGGCCGAACGGGTCTCGGACGTCCTCAGGAGCCGCATCGCCGAGGGCTACTTCCCGCCCGGCACCCGGCTGTCGGAGGACAGCATCGGAGGCGCGCTCGGGGTCTCCCGCAACACCCTGCGCGAGTCGTTCCGGCTGCTCACCCACGAACGCCTGCTCGTCCACGAACTCAACCGGGGCGTCTTCGTCCGGGTCCTGAGCGTCGAGGACGTCGAGGACATCTACCGCACCCGCGCCCTCGTCGAGTGCGCCGTCGTCCGCGGCCTCGGCGAACCGCCGTACGCCCTCGACGCCCTCACCGCGGCGGTCGACGAGGGGCGGACGGCGGCCCGCGAAGGTGACTGGAAAACGGTGGGTACGGCCAATATCCACTTCCACCGCGAACTCGTGGCCCTGGCCGGAAGCGAGCGCACCGACGAGCTCATGCGCAGCGTCTTCGCCGAACTGCGCCTCGCCTTCCACCTCGTGGACGACCCGCGCCGCCTGCACGAGCCGTACCTGGCCCGCAACCAGCAGATCCACGAGGCGCTCCAGGGCGGCGACAAGAGCGAGGCCGAAAAGCTGTTGTCGGTCTACCTCAGCGACTCCCTGGAACGCGTGGTCGAGGTGTACCGGCGAAGGGTCGGCGACGGAAACACTCCGTAGCGATTCGATCACTTGGTGATACCGGTGAGGTGATCCGAGTCGTTTGGGTCGATGTCAGACCGAGGACCTAGTCTGTGCACCGTGACTTCGCCTGCATCGACGGACAGCGTTCCGCCCCAGCTCAGCGCGGGGCCGCGCCCCGCACCGGGCCCGGCCGCCGACGAGGGCCTGGCGCGGCGGCTGCGCGCGCTCGCCTGCACCGCGCCGCTGCACGACCTCGACGTGCGCAAGGCCAATCTCGCCGGTGAGTACTCGGTGTACGGCATGGCGGAGGTGGCCCTGGCCGCCATCGACCTGGTCACCCTGAACATGGACTTCGACACGGGCGCCGACCACGACCAGATAGTGGCCAGGCTCATCCCGCGCATCGCCGCCCAGGCCCCGCAGCGCCCCGTCGCCGAGCACGAGCGCGTGGCCCGCTGGGTCCTTGAGAACCTGATCAACGTCGGCAGCGTCGACCGCGGCTTCCGCGCGGTGTACGGCACGTTCACGCCGGAGGGCAACTACGTCCGGCGCGACTACGACTTCAAGCTGATCGAAGAGGTGCCGGGCCCCGGCGGCACGGTCTACCTCCGCACCACGGACGAAGCCGTCAACGTCCTGGTGGGTGCCCTCGACACAGACGTCACCAGCGCCCAGATCGCGGCCGAGGTCAAGCTGGAGGTCCTGATCAACCGCGGCCGGCTCGCCGACGCCCAACTTGCCGCCGAGCAGGCCCGGTACCGGACCGTGCAGTACTCGGAGACGCTGCGCCGCGCCCTGGACGCGACCCGGCGCAACGTGCGCGCGGTGGACTGGCTCAACTCCGTGCCCGACATGATCGCCGAGGCCCTCGACCACGTGGCCGACCGCTACCGCCACGAGAACGCGATCCTCACCAACATCCGCAAGGCACGCGACGAGACCGAGGACGCCGAGCACAAACGGCGGGCCGCCGAGCTCGTCGACATCGTCAAGGACTGCATCCGGCGCCACACGCAGTTGCAGTCGCGCCTGCTGGAGGCGGGCCCCCTGTTCCGCGCCGAGCAGGACCGGCAGGCGTTCGCCACGCCGATGGCGTCCTCGGGGATAGACCTCTACGGGCATCTCGTCGCGCCCGTGCTGCCGTTGCCCCTGGAACAGGCGGTCCGGGTCACGGACGCCTTCTTCGCGCGGGGGACCGGGCTGCGGACGCCGGCGTCCGTGCGGGTCGGCGACCTCGTCGACATACTGCTGACGCCGCCGGTGGAGCGGGAGCACCTCGGCGCGGAGATGCCCGAGCCGGACCTGATCGCCACCCCGGACGACAGCCGCTTCAGCGAGGAACAGCTCACCGTGGCCAAGGAGTTGCTGGACCTGCCCGCGGACGCGCCGCGCCGGCTGTCGGGGCTGCTGGCCGAGGCCCGCCGCAAGGATCCGGAACTGCCGTACCTGGTGGCGCTGTTGGCGGTCCACGCGGCCAGCCCTGCGGTCGGCACCGCCTACCGGCAGGGCGAGGAGAAGCTGCTGTTCGCCGTGGACGACGGCATGGAGCTGGACGACCCGGAGTTCGGCGGGGCCGATCTCATCGTCGGCACGGCCCTGCTCGACTCGGCGGGGATGGCGGCGGACAGGACGGAAGCGGCATGAGCCGGACCGAAAACCGTATGCGTATGCGTAGGCACGAGCAGGACAGCGACAGGGGGTACCGACCGTGAGCGAGATCGCCGACCGGAGTGAGACGGACGTCGCCGCCGCACCGGCGAGCGCCGCCGTCACACCCGCCGACGCCGCCGACGCGGCCCGGCTCGTCGCGTTCGGGCTGCAGCCCAAGACGCAGCCCGCGCGCGACCAGGAGTACGCGGAACTGCTGCGCCGCTACCGCGAGGACCCGCCGTTCGCCCGCCTCGCGGACGCCGTGGCCGCCGGGCTCGGCCTGGTGGTCCTCGAGGTGTCCCCGCGCGCGGGGATGGCGGTGACCGCCGCCGAGGACTCGGTGTTCGCCGTCCGCATGGGCGACTACGCGCGTCGCACGTCCGCCGACGGCAGCGACCGGTTCCTGCACGGACTGGCCCACCTCGCCGTCGCCGCCATGGCGTTCCCGCGGCCCGAGGACCTCGCCGACGACGGCTACATCGGGCGCGTGACGGTCAACGGCGTCGACACCTTCGTACGACAGGCCTGCCGTCGGCTCGAGGAGCGGGCCGAGGAGCACGGGGAGAACACCGACCCGGCGACCGACGCGCCAGGCCTGGAGGCCGCATGGCGGGTCTGGGCCAGACGCAGCGCCGCCGGCGCCACCAAGGACGCGCGCAGACTCGCCGGTTCCACCACCGGCATCGTCGGCAAGGCCGCCGCGTTCCTCACCGACTCCGGCTTCCTCCAGCGCACCGGCGACGACCACGGCGGCACCTACCGCACCACGGCCCGCTACCAGCTCCAGGTGCGGGACATGGCGGGCACCGCGGCCCTGACCGAACTCCTCGAACTGGGCGTCGTCCCGGTGACCGACGGCACCCCCACCCTGCTGCCCGCCGAGGACACCGACGCGTCGGAGCTGGTGGCCGACGCCGGACTGCCGTTCCACTCCTGAACCCCCCTGCCCTGCCGAAGACTTACGAGAGTCCGCCATGTACGAGCTGTCCAGGGTCCGCCTCTACTCGATCGGACCCGCCGGTGCGCGCTACGCCGACACCGTTCTCGACCTGCGGGGCGTCGGCGCGCCCGTGCCCGACCCCGCGCCCACCCAGGCGGAGTTCTTCGCGGACGAGCCCGTCGGCCCGCCGCGCCGCCCCGCGCCCGCCGGCGTGCTCTTCCTGGAGAACGGCGGCGGCAAGTCCGTCCTGCTGAAGCTGATCTTCTCCGTGATGCTGCCGGGCCACCGCAACACCCTGGGCGGCGCCAGCTCCGGCGTGCTGCGCAAGTTCCTGCTTGCCGACGACTGCGGGCACGTGGCGCTGGAGTGGCAGCACACGCTGACCGGCGAATGCGTCGTCGTCGGCAAGGTGAGCGAGTGGCGCGGGCGCCAGGTCTCCAACGACCCGCGCAAGTTCGCCGAGGCCTGGTACTCCTTCCGGCCCGGACCCGGACTGAGCCTCGACAACCTGCCCGTCGCCGAGGCCACTTCCGTACGCCCGCCCGTCGAGGGCGCCTCTGGAGCGCAGGGACGACGGCGCACCATGAAGGGCTTCCGGGACGCCATGACCGAGGCGACCAAGGCGTATCCGCACCTGGAGGTGCACTGGGAGGAGATCCACGACCGCTGGATCGAGCACCTCGGCGACCTCGGCCTGGACCCCGAACTCTTCCGCTACCAGCGGGAGATGAACGCCGACGAGGGTGAGGCCGCAGGACTCTTCGCGGTCAAGAAGGACTCCGACTTCACCGACCTGCTCCTGCGTGCGGTCACCGACACCCGGGACACGGACGGACTGGCCGACCTGGTCGGCGGGTTCGGCAACAAGCTGGGGCGGCGGGCCGAGCTGATCGCCGAGCGGGAGTTCACCGCGGGCTCCGTCGACCTGCTCGGACGGATCGTGGAGGCCGCCGAGGCGCGGGCACGCGCGCGTGACATCCACACCGCCGCCGAGCGCCGCACCCGCACCCTGGCACGCCGGCTCTCCGCGCGAGGTGGGCAGGAGCGGGTACGGGCCGCCGAACTCGCCCGGCGCGTCACCGAGACCGCGTACACGGTCACCCAGTCGGAAGCGGCGCGGGAGCGCAGTGCGCTGATCGCCGCCGAACTCGCCTACCGCAACGCCTCGTTGGCGCTCGCCGTGGCGGAGAAGTCCGCCGCGGCGCAGAAGCGCGAGCTGGCCGACGCGCGCACCCTGCACTCCGCCTGGCAGGCCGCCGAGGCCGTGCTGCGCCACCGCGCCGCCGCCGACCGCGGCGCGCGCGTGGCCGCCGCGATCCAGGAGGCCGAACGGGACGCGGCCCCGGCGCTCGCCGCCCGCGCCAAGGCCGCGGTGGATCTCGTACGGGCCCTGCACGGGGCCGCCGAGAGCGCCGAGAACCTCGCCAACGAGGAGGAGGAGCGGTCCGGCTCACTCCAGGAGGTCGGCGAGTCGGCGCACCGGGACGCGACCGCCGCCGCGACCCAGGCGCAGCGCGCCCGCAGCGAGGTCGGGCATCTGCGCCAGCGGCTGAGCGAGGTCGAGCAGGAGACCGCCGAGGCGGTGCGGGCCGGCTGGCTCGACGACACCGCGCCCGACGCCGACCCGGCCCGCGCCGCCCTCGCGGCCAGCGACGCCGAGAAGTCGGCCGTCACCGCCTGGGACGCGGCCCGCGAGGCCTCCCGCAAGGCCACCGAGCACGCCCGCGAGGCCGCCTCCGCCGAGTCCCGCGCCGAACTGACGGCGGCCCGCGCGGCGGACGCGGCGACGGCTGCTCGGCGCTCGTACGAGGCCGAGCGCCGGATCGCCGAGGCGCTGGCCGCGGAGGAGCGTCTCGCCGAGCTGCTGAGCCTGTCCGGCACCGGACCGCGGTCCGGGGTCCCGCATCCCCGGCACGAGGTGGAGGACGCCGAGGCGGCCTTCACGCCCGAGGAACTCGACCGCTTCGCCGACGAATTGCGCGAACTCCTCGACGACTCCGTCTCCGCCGCCGAACGGCAGCTCTTCGAGCTGCGCACGGCCGCCGCCGACGACTCCCGGATCCTCGGCGCGCTCGGTGACGGCGGGCTGCTGCCGCCCGGGCCCGATGTGCTGGCCACCGTGGAGTTCCTCGGCGAGCGCGGCATCCCGGCGCTGCCCGGCTGGCGCTACCTCGCCCAGGCCGTCGACCCCGCCGACCACGCACGCGTGCTGGCCGCACGCCCCGAGCTGGTCGACGGCGTGATCATCACCGACCCCGACACGCACGCGCGTGCCCGTGACGCCCTCGGCGACGCGGCGCTGCTGCCGCGCTCGGCCGTGGCCGTCGGCACCGCGGCCGCTCTCCTCGCGCCGACTCCGCCCGACGACGGCACTCCGGGCGACGTCTTCCTCGTACCGCCGAACCCGGCCATGCACGACGAGCACGCCGCCGACGAGGAGCGGCAGGCGCTGCGCGGGCGGGCGACCGAGCGGGACGAGGAGATCCGGACGCTCGCCGCGCGGCTCGGCAAGGACCGGGAGCTGGCGGCGCGGCTCGCGTCCTGGCGTACCGGCTGCCCAGCGGGTCGGCTCGTCGAGCTGGCGCAGGCCTCGCACGACGCGGGCGAGTTCGCCGAGGAGTCCGAGGCGGAACTGGCCGAGGCGCGTACCGCGCGGGCCGAGGCCGACGAGGCCGCCGCCGAGACCGGGCAGGTCCGGGACGAGCGGCAGGAGGCCGCGCAGAAGGCCCGGCGCGCCGCCGACGCCCTCGCCGGGCTCGCCTTCCGGCTGCGCGAGCGGGCCGGCTGGCAGGTCAAGCTGCGTGAACTGGCCGACGAGGCCGCCGAGTCGGAGGCCCGCGCCCAGGCCTGCCTGGAACGTGCCCGCGCCGCCGACGAGGACCGGCGCGCCGCCCAGCGGGCCGCCGACGACGCCCGCCGCACCGCCCGCGCGCTGCGCGCCGAGCGCGCCGAGGTCGCGGGCGCGCCCGACGACGTGCCGGAGGGCGACTCCGACGACCCCAGCGCGTCGCTGCCCGCCTTCCGCGAGGCCTACCGGGCCGCGTCCCAGCTGTACGAGAAGGTCGGCGTCGGCGCCGATCTGCGGGCCGAGCAGGCCCGCGCGGAGAGCGACGAGAGCGCCGCGCGGACCGACCTGGACCGGCTGAGCAACAAGGTACGCACGCGTGCCTCGCAGCTCCTCCAGTCGCCGGACGGCTCCGACGGGCCCTCCCGGCAGGCCGCCGTGGCCCGGGCCGAGGAGCTGGTGCAGCTCCTGGAGACCCGGATGTCCACCGCGAGCGAGCAGCTCGGCCGGCTGCGCGGCGAGGCCGAGCGGCACGCGCCCGAGGACGGCGAGACCCACACCGAGCTGACCGAGGAGCTCCAGCCGCGCGACGCCGAGCACGCCCAGGCGCTGCTGCGCACGGCGACCGCCGAACTCGCCACGCGCGCAGAGACATTGACCCAGGCGCGCGAGGCGCACGCCGAACTCCTCGACGCCCACCGGGCGGCCGAGGACGGGGCCGGCGGCTTCGAGGAGGTCGCGGCGATGCTCCGTGACCTGCTGCGCGAGCACACCTCCGACGACGAGCAGGAGGAGCCGGAGCCGTATCCCGGCACCCTGGAGGAGGCTCGGCACTCCGCCGCCGAGGCCCGCCGGTCGCTGCGCGGCTGCGCCGCCGACCTGTCGGCCGCCGAGTCCGGTGTGCGCGAGGCGAGCGACATCCTCGTCCGGCACGCCAACGCCACGCGCTACGAGCAGGTCCGCACCCCCGCGCGTCAGCAGATCCGCGAGCTGCCCGCGTCCTCGCTGCCCGAGCACGCCCAGAAGTGGGCGGACGCCTTCGCGCCCCGACTGCGGGTGCTGACGGACGAGTTGGCGCAGCTGGAGCGCAACCGGGACTCGATCGTGGACCGGCTGCGGGGGCTCGTCGAGTCCGCGCTGGCCACCCTGCGTTCCGCCCAGCGGCTGTCCCGACTGCCCGAGGGGCTCGGCGAATGGTCCGGGCAGGAGTTTCTGCGCATCCGCTTCGAGGAGCCCGACCAGGCCGTCCTCACCGAGCGGCTCGGCGAGGTCGTCGACGAGGCGACCCGGGCCGCCGTGAAGAAGAACTCCGACCTGCGCCGGGACGGCATGTCCCTGCTGCTGCGCGGTGTGGGCGCGGCGCTCCAGCCCAAGGGGGTCGCCGTCGAGATCCTCAAGCCGGACGCCGTCCTGCGCGCCGAGCGCGTGCCCGTCGGGCAGATGGGCGACGTCTTCTCCGGCGGCCAGCTGCTCACCGCGGCGATCGCGCTGTACTGCACGATGGCCGCGCTGCGCTCCAACGACCGGGGGCGCGACAAGCACCGGCACGCCGGCACGCTGTTCCTCGACAACCCGATCGGGCGGGCCAACGCCACGTATCTGCTGGAGCTCCAGCGGGCCGTGTCGGACGCGCTCGGTGTCCAACTCCTGTACACCACCGGTCTGTTCGACACGACGGCGCTGGCGGAGTTCCCGCTGGTCATCCGGCTGCGCAACGACGCGGACCTCAGGGCGGGGCTGAAGTACATCAGCGTGGAGGAACACCTCCGGCCGGGGCTCCCTGAGGAGGGCCCGGCCGGAGAAGGTGACGCGGTGCGCAGCGAGATCACGGCGACGCGGATGTACAAGCGGCCGGCGCCGAGCACAGGTTGATCAACCTGTTGATCAATGTCTGTGCGGACAACTTGACTAGGCATCCTCCTTGATCAAGTCCGCGCACTTCTCGCCGATCATCATCGTCGTGATGCACGGGTTGACCGAGATCAGGTCCGGCATCGCCGAACCGTCCGCGACCCGGAGTCCCTCGACCCCCTTGACCCGCAGCCGCGCGTCGAGCGGGGCCGAGGGGTCGTCGTCCGCGCCCATCTTCACGGTGCAGGACGGGTGGTAGACGGTGTTGTGGGTCTTGTGGATGTAGTCGAGGAGTTCCTCGTCGGACTGCACGTCCGGACCGGGGGCCAGTTCGGCGCCCGCCCAGCCGCTCAGCGCGGGCTGGGAGGCGATCTTCCGGGCCAGCTTGAGGCCGAACGTCATCACGCGCGCGTCGTGCTCGTGCGTGAAGTAGCGCGGGTCCACCTTGGGCTTGTCCCGGTAGTCGCGGGTCCGCAGCCGCACCGTGCCCCGCGACTTCGCGCGCGTCACGTTCGGGGTGAGACAGAAGGCGTTCTCCGAGGTGGGGTAGCCCCAGCGCGCGGTGTTCATGTCGAACGGCACCGACCCGTAGTGGAACATCAGGTCGGGCCGGTCCAGGCCCTCCTCGGTGTCGTAGAAGATGCCCGCCTCCCACCACTGGCTGGACGTGGTGGTCATCGGCTGTTTGGCGTCCCACATGATGACGCCCTCGGGGTGGTCCTGGAGGTTCTCGCCGACGCCCGCCGAGTCGACGACCACCTCGACGCCGACCTCGCGCAGGTGCTCGGCCGGACCGATGCCGGAGAGCATCAGGAGTTTCGGGGTGTCGATCGCGCCGCACGACACGATGACCTCGCGCCGGGCCCGTACCGTCCGATGGTGGATCAGGTCCGGGTCCAGGTACTCGGCGCCGACGCAGCGTCGCCCCTCGAGGACGAGCTTCTTGGCGCGTACGCCCGTGCGCACCTCCAGGTTGGGGCGCTTGCCCAGGATCGGGTGGAGGTAGGCGACCGAGGACGACTGACGGGTGTTGTTCTCGTCGGAGTTGATCTGGAACCAGTTGGCGCCCCGGATCACCGTCTTCCCGGTGTTGAAGGCGGTGGTGGGGATGCCGGCCTGGGCGCACGCCTCCAGCAGGGCCGTGCCGCACGGGTCGTCGCTCTTGAGCGTGCGCAGCTTGACCGGGCCGTTGCGGCCGTGGTGGTCGCCCGGGGCGTCGTTGTTCTCCAGGCGCCGGTAGAGCGGGAAGAGGTCCGCCGCGCTCCAGCCCGTACAGCCCTCAGCCGCCCAGTCGTCGAGGTCCTCGGCGGGCGCCCAGAAGGCGATACAGGAGTTGTGCGAGGAACAGCCGCCCAGCACCCTGGCACGCGCGTGCCGCATGAAGCTGTTGCCGCTGGACTGCGGCTCGACCGGGTAGTCCCAGTCGTAGCCGGACTCCAACAGGCCCATCCAGCGGTCGAGTTTGAGGATGTCGTCGTCGCCGACGTCGCTGGGTCCCGCCTCCAGGACGCAGACGGTGACCGACGGATCCTCGGAGAGCCGGGCCGCCACCACGTTGCCCGCGGTGCCGCCGCCGACCACGACGTAGTCGAACTCATCGGTGCTCATGAGTTGTTGACCTCCTTCAGTCGGCCGCCGGAGCGGCGAAGGGAGTGGCCACGTCGGCCTCGTTCTCCAGGCGGTGCTCCGCGAGCACGCCGGTCCGGTGCCGCTGGACGAACCAGTAGTAGGCGAAACCGCCGCCCATGATCACGCCGACGAACAGGAGCGCGCCCCACTGGAGGTACCAGTGGAAGGGGGCGGTCGCGTTGTAGACGGCGGCACGCGGCCAGATCAGGTTGAGCGTCATGCCCGCGCCCCACAGCACGGCCACGATGTTGACCAGCAGGCCCCAACGGCCCAGCGAGAACTTGCCGTCGCCGGCCGGCTCCCACTTGCCGCGCAGCCGCGCCACCAGCATCGGTCCGGTGACACCCAGGTAGGCGAGGTAGATCATGATGATGCCGATGCTGGTGACGACCGTGAAGATCTGCGGCTGGCGGATGTTGACCACCAGGATCGCCAGCGCCAGGATGCCGATGATCACGGCCGGCAGCACCGGCGTCTTGAAGCGCGGGCTGACCTTGGCCAGCTTCGAGGACGCGGGCAGGTTGTTGTCCCGGGACATCGCGAACGCCAGCCGGATCGCCGCCGTGTGCACGGCGAGAGCGCAGACGGTGACCGCGATCAGCACGCACCACAGCATCGCCTTGCCGGCCGTGGAGCCGAGCACGTCCAGGACGATGTACTGGAGACCGTCGACGGACAGCTTCCCGCTCTTCAGGCTGGACACGCTCATCAGCGCGAGCAGCAGGACAAGGCCACCCAGGACGAAGGACGCGACGATCGCCCGGATGATCGCGCGGGGCGCGTTGCGGGACGGGTCCACGGACTCCTCACCCAGCGAGGCCGCCGTGTCGAAGCCGTACATGACGTACGCCGAGGCCAGCGAGGCCACCAGGAACGCGCCCAGATAGCCGGCGCCGTATCCGGCCCCGGTGCCGTTGGTCTCCATGACCACCTGCGGGCCGCGGGTGATGTGGACGGCGAACAGGACGATCAGTACGACCGTGGCGATCAACTCGATGAACACGCCCGCCGAGTTGATCGTGGCCATCAGCTTGACGCCGAAGGCGTTCACGAGGGTCGTGAACAGGATCAACACCGCGGCCAGGATGACCGCGTTGGTCGCCACGTCGTACTTGCCCGTTCCGTCGCCGACGATCTGGAACACATGGGAGATCTGCGGCAGCGTGAGCTGGTAGGCGAGTGCCACGGCCGCGATCGACACGATCGACGCGATGAGCATCGTCCAGCCGGCCAGCCAGCCCAGGTGCGGATTGCCTATCTTCTTCGACCAGTTGTAGACCGAGCCCGCGACGGGATAGCGGGCGGCCAGTTCGGCGAAGCAGAGGGCGACCATGAACTGGCCGACGAAGACCATCGGCCACGACCACCAGTAGGCGGGGCCGCCGCTGCCGTAGCCGAAGTAGAAGAGCTGGAAGGTGCCGGTCAGGATCGAGATGTAGCTGATCCCGGCGGCGAAGGTGTGGAAGTTGCCGAGGGTGCGCTTGAGCTCGGGTTTGTAGCCGAACTCGGCGAGTTCGGTGTCGTCGTGGCCGTGTGATCCGGATGGTGGTTGCTCGGTTGTCGTCATGAGCGGACTCCTGGTGGGCCTGGGGAGGGAGGGGAGCGGCTCTGCGGGTGCCGGGATCGATGAGGGGGGTTGATCGATCAAGAGTTGATGCGTGACGGGTTGATCAGTGAGGGGGTTGGTTATACGTGGGGATCATGTGCGCGTTGTTACGCGGGAGTTAGGCGCACGCGCCTCGCGGCGCTAGTCGAACCAGCCCTGCGGCTTGGGTGCGGTGTTGCGCCAGATGTGCTTCGTCTCGCGGTACTCGGCGAGTCCGGAGGGTCCGAGTTCGCGTCCGAAGCCGGACTGCTTGAAGCCACCCCATTCGGCCTGCGGCACGTACGGGTGGTAGTCGTTGATCCAGACCGTCCCCAGGCGCAGCCGCGAGGCTACGCGCGCGGCCTTGCCCTCGTCGGTCGTGAACACGGCGCCCGCGAGACCGTAGACGGTCCCGTTGGCCAGCCGTACGGCCTCGTCCTCGTCGCTGAAGCGTTCCACGGTCAGCACCGGTCCGAAGGACTCCTCCTGCACCACGTGCATCCCCACGGAGCAGTCGCCCAGGACGGTGGGCGGGTAGTAGAAGCCGTCGTCGTACTCCGCGCCGGTCGGCCGCACGCCGCCGCAGCGCAGCACCGCGCCCTCCGCCAGGCCCCTGGCCACGTACGCCTCGACCTTGGCCCGGTGTGCCGCCGAGATCAGCGGCCCGGCCTGCGCGCGCTCGTCGAAGGGGCCGCCGAGCCGGATCTCCCGGGCCCGGCGGACGACCTCGTCGACGAACCGGTCGTGCAGCGAGTCCTCCACCAGGAGGCGCGCCCCCGCCGAGCAGACCTGCCCGGAGTGCAGGAAGACCGCGGTCAGGGTCATGTCCACGGCCGTGTCGAAGTCGGCGTCGGCGAAGACGACGTTGGGGTTCTTGCCGCCGAGTTCGAGGGCGACCTTCTTGACCGTCGGCGCCGCCACCGCCATCAGATGGCGGCCGGTCTGCAGGCCGCCCGTGAACGACACCATGTCGACGTCCGGGTGGTCACCGAGCGGGGCGCCCGCCTCGGGACCCGCGCCGAGGACCAGGTTGGCCACGCCCGCCGGCAGTCCCGCCTCCTCCAGCAGCCGCATCAGATGGATGGCCGTGTGCGGGGTCAGCTCGCTCGGCTTCAGGACGAAGGTGCACCCCGCCGCGAGGGCCGGGGCGACCTTCCAGGCCGTCTGGAGGAGCGGATAGTTCCAGGGGGTGATCAGCGCGCAGACACCGACGGGCTCGTACACCACCCGGCTGTCGACGCCCTCCGCCCCCGTGTCGATCACCCGGCCGGTTTCGCTCGCGACGAGTCGGCCGAAGTAGCGGAAACAGTTGACGATGTCGTCAATGTCGTACTCGCTCTCCACATACCGCTTCCCGGTGTCCAGGGACTCGGCACGCGCGAGTGCCTCCTTGTCGCGGGCCAGGAGGTCGGCCACCCGCAGCAGCAGATCGCCGCGCTCGTTCGGGGAGGTGCCCGGCCAGGGGCCCTCGTCGAAGGCGCGCCGGGCGGCCGCGATGGCCTCCACGGTGTCCTTGCCGCCGGCCTCGTCCACCACGGCGACCAGGGAGACGTCGGCCGGACAGCGGATCTCGCGCGTACGTTGATCGACCGCGCTCCGCCAGCTTCCGTCAATGAACAGGTCCGGCATGGCCGCCTCCCAGCTGCTCCAGGACCCACTCGTGGAAGATCCCGATGTGGTGCTCGTTGGGAACCAGCACACCACCCTTGCGGTACGCCCGCGACGCCATGGCCGGTTGTGTCCGTTCACATGCTTCGAAATCCTGTTCGTTCACCCTGTGGAACAGCTCCACCGACTTCGAGACATCGGCGCCCGAGGCGACCACCTCCGGCGCGTACAGCCAGTCGCACTCCACGATCGTGCGGTCCTCGGCCAGTGGGAACATGCGGTGCAGGATGACGTGGTCCGGTACGAGGTTGATGAAGACCGTCGGCTTCACCGTGATGGCGTAATAGCGCCGGTCCTGGTCCTCCGAGACCTGCGGCAGCTTCGCGAAGCCCTCGCTGCCGTCGACCGTGAAGCCCTTGACCTCGGCGCCGAACTCGGCGCCGTGGCCCACGTAGTACTGGGCGGCGTAGCCCTCCGCGAACTCCGGGAGCACGTCGGTCAGTTCCGGGTGGATCGTCGCGCAGTGGTAGCACTCCATGAAGTTCTCGACGATCAGCTTCCAGTTCGCCTTCACGTCGTACGTGATGCGCTTGCCGAGGGCCAGGTCCTCGGTGCCGTAGTGCTCGATCGCGGCCGGGTCGCCGAGCCGTTCCACAGCCGCGTGCGTGACCGTGTCCTCGAAGGAGGGCGGCTCGTCCGCCAGGCACACCCAGGCGTAACCGAGCCACTCCCGCAGTGACACATTGATCAACCCGTACTCGACCCGATCAACATCAGGCATCTTGATCAAGTTGGGTGCGGCGATCAATTTGCCGTCCAGGTCGTACGTCCATGCGTGGTACGGGCACTGCAGGCTGCGCCGGACCTCGCCGGCCTCCTCCATGCACAGCCGGGCCCCGCGATGGCGGCAGATGTTGAGGAACGCGCGCAGCTCACCCTTGCGCGTCCGGGTGATGATCACGTTCTCGCGGCCCACCTGGACGGTCCGGAACGCGCCGGGTTTGGCCAGGTCGGCGCTGCGGACGGCACAGATCCACATCGACTCGAACAGGTGCTGCTGCTCCTGCCGGAAGATCTCCGGGTCGGTGTAGTAGTGCCCGGGGAGGGTGGAGATCAGGCTGGGGGTGTCGGGGAGGGGGACGGGGGACATCGGGATCGTCGTCACGAGGCTGCTCCTCAGGCGGGCGCGGCGGCGAGGCGGGCGGGGTCGAACAGGCCGATGGGGTGCTCGGTGGCGCCGGTCAGGGCCAGATCGGCGACGATCTCGCCGACGACGGGCACGAACTTGAAACCGTGCCCGGAGAAACCGCAGGCCACGGTCACCGACTCCGGGTGCGCGGGGTGCCGGGCGATCACGAAGTGCTCATCGGGGGTGTTGGAGTACATGCAGGTCGCGGCCTTGAGGAAGGTGCCGGGCAGATCCGGGATGCAGCCGGCCATGTGGTCGGCCATGGCCCGGACCTCCTCCTCGTGCACGGTCCGGTCGATGGTCTCCGGGGTGGTGACCTCGCCGCCCTTGCGGAAGAAGGCGACCTTCGCGCCCAGTTCGGGACCGTCGATGGCCGGGAAGCCGTACACCTGGACGCCGGCCGCGTCCTCCCAGATGTAGATCGGGTGGTTCGCGGGGACGAAGGGATCGACCCCGCCCCTCGGTTGGAACCAGTACATGACCTGCCGCTCGATGGTGAACGGCACCCCGAGGTCGGTCAGCAGCTGCGGCGCCCAGGCGCCCGGGCAGATCACCAACTGCCCCGCTGTGTAGGTGTTCTCGGAGGTGTGCACGCGGACGCCGTCCCGGTACGGCTCCCAGCGCGTCATCGGCTCCTCGAAGTGCAGGTCGGCGCCCTGCCGGGTGGCCAATTGGAGATGGGCCGCGACCGTGTTCTCGGGCCGCAGCAGCCCCGCCTTCTTCTCGTACAGGGCGACCTCGTCGTCCTTCGGCGCGAGCGTCGGGAAACGGCGGCGGATCTCCTTGGCGTCGAGCATCTCGTGGGGCAGGTCCCACTGTTGGGCCGACAGCAGCGACCCGGAGACGGTCCGCGAGTCGGGACGGCCGACCATCACACCGCCGGGCAGGATCGCGACCTCGCGACCGGTGGCCCGGTGCAGGTCCTCGTACAGCTCGTAGGCGCGCAGCAACAACGGTACGTACGCCGGGTCCTCGAAGTAGGACTGCCGGGTGATCCGCGAACCGCCGTGGCTGGAGCCGCGGTTGTGGACCGGGCCGAACTTCTCCAGGCCGAGGACACGGGCGCCGCGGGCGGACAGATGGTGGGCGGCGGCGCTGCCCATGCCGCCGAGACCGATGACGATCACGTCGTAAGTCGGGGACACAGCCTGCCTCCTATCGGCGGATGCGGGTCATCTTCGGGTCGAACAAGGGCTCTTCGGCCACGGTCGCCGGGACCTTCTCGCCGAAGTACTCGATGTGCACGGCGGCCCCGGTGGGGAGCACGGGCAGCCAGGCGTACGCGACGCAGCGGCCCAGCGTGTAGCCGTACGAGGCGCTGGTGACGTAGCCGGCGGGGGCGCCGTCGACGAGGACGGGCTCCTTGCCGAGGACCACGGCGGCGGGGTCGTCGAGGAGGAGCGGGGTCAGCTTGCGGGTGACCGGCGCGTCCGAGAGGGCCTCGCGGCCGACGAACACCTTGTCCATGCGCACCGCGAAGCCGACGCCCGCCTCGAACGGGCTGTGCTCGTCGGTCATGTCGGTGCCCCAGGAGCGGTAACCCTTCTCCAGGCGCAGGGAGTTGAAGGCGGAGCGCCCGGCCGCGACGACGCCGTGCTCCTGGCCGGCCGCCCAGAGCGTGTCCCACAGACGCAGGCCCAGGTCGGCGGTGGTGTACAGCTCCCAGCCCAGCTCACCGACGTACGACAGGCGCATGGCGGTGACGGGGACGTGTCCGATGTACGTCTCCTTCGCGCGGAAGTAGCCGAAGGCCTCGTGCGAGAAGTCGTCGCGGGTCAGCGGCTGGACGAGGTCGCGGGCGAGGGGGCCCCAGACGCCGATGCAGCAGGTGCCGGAGGTGATGTCCCTGATGTGCACGCCCTCGGGGGCGTGCCGGGTCAACCAGTCGAGGTCCGCGGGGGAGTTGGCGCCGACCTGGAAGCGGTCCGGGGCGAGACGGGCCACGGTGAGGTCGGAGCGGACGCCGCCGGTCTCGTCGAGCAGGAGGGTGTAGGTGACCGCGCCGGGCTTCTTGCGCAGGTTGTTGGTGGTCATGCGGTCGAGGAAGTCGAGGGCGCCGGGGCCGGTGACCTCCAGGCGGCGCAGCGGGGTCATGTCGTACAGGGCGACCTTCTCGCGGGTCGCGCGGGCCTCGGCGGCGGCGATCGGGGACCAGTAGCGGGCCGACCAGGCGTCGCGCTCGGGGAGCGCGTCGAGGTCGTCCACGAGCGGGGCGTTGGCCTCGTACCAGTGCGGGCGCTCCCAGCCGCCGCCCTCCAGGAAGAACGCGCCGAGCTGCTCCTGGCGGGCATGGAAGGGGCTGACGCGGAGCGGGCGCGGGCTCTCCATCGGCTGGAGGGGGTGCAGAACGTCGTACACCTCGACGAACTGCTGTGAACCGCGTTCACGGACGTACGACGGTGAACGCTGTGCTTCCTCGAACCGCGTGAGGTCGCATTCGTGCAGGTCGAGCGAGGGCCGCCCGTCGACCATCCACTCGGCGACGGCCCGCGCGACCCCCGCGGAGTGGGTGACCCAGACCGCCTCGGCCAGCCAGAAGCCGCGCAGCGCCCGTGACTCGCCGAGGACCGGCATGCCGTCGGGGGTGAAGGAGAAGACGCCGTTGAAGCCCTCCTCGATCTCGGCGTCCCGCAGCGCCGGCACCAGCCACCGGCAGTCCTCCCAACTCGGCGCCCAGTCCTCGGCGGTGAACGGGAACGAGGACGGCATGTCCATGTCCCGGGCGCGCGCCTCGTCGTACGGCAGGATCGCGAACGGGTCGACGGGCAGCGGCTGGTGGGCGTAGGAGCCGATGCCGATGCGGTCGGCGTGCTCGCGGAAGTAGAGGTCGCGGTCCTGGAAGCGGAGGATCGGCCGCGTGGCCTCGGCCGTGGCTTCGGCGAGTTCGGGGAGCGGTTTCGTCTTCGCGTACTGGTGCGCGAGTGGTTGGAGCGGTACGTCGATGCCGGCCATGCGGCCGATCACCGGGCCCCAGAAGCCGGCCGCGGAGACGACGTGGTCGGCGGGGAAGGTGCCCTGGTCGGTGATGACGCCGGTGACGCGGCCGTTCTCCTGCTCGATGCCCGTGACCGTGTGGCGCTCCAGGAACCGGGCGCCCCGCTCGGTGGCCCGCTCCAGCTGGGCGCGGGACGCGAGCAGGGCGCGGGCCAGGCCGTCGTCGGGGGTGTGGAAGCCGCCGAGAACGACCGACTCGTCGACCAGGGGCCACAGTTCCTTGCAGCGGGCGGTACTCACGACCTCGCCGCGGATGCCCCAGGCCGCCGCGTAGCCGGCCCGGCGGTGCAGGTCGGCGAGGCGCTGAGGGGTGGTGGCCAGCTCAAGGCCGCCGACCTGGTTGAAGCAGGGGACGCCGTCGACCTCGAGCGAACTGAACTTCTCCACCGTGTACTTGGCGAACTCGGCGAGGGTCTTGGAGGGGCTGGTCTGGAAGACGAGACCGGGCGCGTGCGAGGTGGAGCCGCCGGGGGCGGGCAGGGGGCCCTGCTCGAGGACGGTGACGTCGGTCCAGCCGCGGGCGGTCAGTTCGTCGGCGAGCGAGCAGCCGACGATGCCGGCGCCGATGACGACGACACGGGGACCGTGCGGGCGGGTTTCGGGCGTGCTGGACATGCCCCTCCTTGCCGGGGTGGGGGTGAACGCGCTGGGGGAGTAGGGGTGTTGAGGGGACGGGGGCGTTCAGACGGCGGCGGTCACAGGACGACCACCGAGCGCAGTACCTCGCCGCGGTGCATCTTGGCGAACGCCTCCTCGACCTGGTCGAGGGCGATCGTCTCGGACACGAAGGCGTTGAGGTCGAGGAGTCCGTACAGGTACTGGTCGATGAGATAGGGGAAGTCGCGGCTCGGCAGACAGTCGCCGTACCAGGACGACTTGATGGCGCCGCCGCGCGAGAAGACGTCGATCAGCGGGAGTTCGACCTTCATCTCGGGGGAGGGGACGCCGACCTGGACCAACAGGCCCGCGTGGTCGCGCATGTAGAAGGCCTGGGTGAAGGTCTCGGGGCGGCCCACCGCGTCGATCGCGATGTCGACGCCGTGTCCGTCGGTGAGTGCGCGGACGGCCTCGATCGGGTCCGTGCCACGGGAGTTGACGGTGTGCGTGGCGCCGAACTTCTCCGCCTGGTCGAGTTTCCGGTCGTCGATGTCGACGGCTATGACCTTCATCGCGCCGTTCAGACAGGCGCCCGCGATGGCCGCGTTGCCGACGCCGCCGCAGCCGATGACGGCGACCGAGTCGCCACGCCCGACGTTGCCGGTGTTCACCGCGGCGCCGTAACCGGCCATCACACCGCAGCCGATGAGGCCCGCGGCCTCGGGGCGGGCCGCCGGGTCGATCTTCACCGCCTGCCCGGCCGCGACCAGTGTCTTCTCGGCGAAGGCGCCGATGCCGAGGGCGTTGCTGAGCGGGGTGCCGTCGAGCAGGGTCATCGGCTGCGTGGCGTTGCGGGAGTCGAAGCAGTACCAGGGGCGGCCGCGGCGACAGGAGCGACAACTGCCGCAGGGCGCGCGCCAGGCGAGCACCACGTAGTCGCCGGGCTTGAGATCGGTGACGCCGGCGCCGACCTCCTCGATCGTGCCGGCCGCCTCATGGCCCAGCAGGAAGGGGAAGTCGTCGTTGATCGCGCCCTCCCGGTAGTGCAGGTCCGTGTGGCAGACACCGCAGGCCTGTACGGAGACGAGGACCTCTCCGGGACCGGGATCGGGGACGACGATCGTCTGCACCTCGACGGGTGCGCCCTTTTTGACAGCGACTACGGCACGGACCTCGTGTGGCACGACCAAGCTCCTCTGCTGTTGCGCAGTGCACTTTGGGTTGCGCGATGAGGAACATATTGAGAACGCCATCATGGGGTCGTCAAGAGGTGGGCGTTAACCCTTGGCAAAAGGAACGGGGCGGCCGAAATCTGCCGGATACACAGCGGCGCGGGACCAGGAGATTCCGGTCCCGCGCCGTCGGCGGTTCTCTCGCGTGTCTGCTCCGGGGTCGGTCAGAAGCCGTACCCCATCCGGCGGGACAGGTCGGCCCCCGCCGCCACCGTGCGCTTGGCCACCTCGGGCAGCCGGTCGCCGTTCAGCCGGTACACCGGGCCCGAGACGCTGAGCGCCGCGATGACCTTGCCGTCGTGCGCGCGGACCGGGACGGCCACCGCGGCGAGCCCCAGCTCCAGCTCCTCGATGGTGACCCCGTAGCCCTGCTCGACGACCGCCTCCAACTCGCCGCGCAGCGCCGACGACCCGGTGATGGTCCGCTCGGTGAAGCGCGGCAGGGTGCGGGCGAGCAGGCCCTCCCGCAGGGTGGGCGACATGTGCGCGAGCAGCACCTTGCCGCTGGAGGTCGCGTGCAGCGGGGTGCGCCGGCCGAGCCAGTTCTGCGCGGTCACGGACGCGGTGCCGCGGGCCTGCATGATGTTGACGGCCGCGTCGTCGTCGAGGACCGCGATGTTCACGGTCTCGCCCAGCTCGTCGGCGAGTTCCCGGCACACCGGGACGCCCTCCTGCGAGATGTCCAGGCGTACTGCCGCCGCCCCCGCCAGGCGTAGTACACCGGCCCCCAGGTAGTACTTTCCGCGGTCCTTCGCCTGGGCCACCAGGCCGCGGTTCTCCAGGACGCCGAGCAGTCGGAAGGCGGTGGACTTGTGCACGTCCAGCTCGTCGGCGATCTCGGTGACGCCCGCCTCTCCGTGCCGGGCGAGGATCTCCAGCACGCTCACGGCACGGTCCACCGACTGGACGGCGCTGGCCGTGCCTCTGCCGCTCTGCTTCTCCGAGCTTCCCAAGGGCTCCTCGCCACGGTCAGGCTGCTTCTGCGTTCGGGTCATGGGTCAACTCTCACCACCTGACGGCCATCTTTGGGCCGCATCTTCGGGAAACCCTTGACGCGACGGTTGTCCCGACCGGATTCTGTTGCGCATGGCGCGGGTTCGTGCGCTATACGAAACTTCATGTTACCGAAGCGTCCGATCTCCGGAAGGGGGCCGGACCGCCCGGACCTGTGAAGGTCCGGCACATCCCGGCCGCCGGACCGAAGACGCCCCGGTGCCTGCACCACCGCCGGACCGACGAAGGTCCGCGCTCCCGAACCGCATCGCACTCCTGATCCGCATCCGCCAGGACCACACAGGTCCCGGACCGAGTGTCCCGGACCGAGAGGGGGGCCCGTGATTCCCGTCTGCCGCCTCGAAGACCTCCCCGAGGGCGAATCCGTCCGCCTCGAGACGACCCCGCCCGTCGCGGTGTTCCACACCGACGAGGGCGAGTTGTACGCCATCGACGACACCTGCACCCACCAGGACGCGTCCCTCTCCGAGGGCTGGCTGGAGGGGTGTCTGGTCGAATGCCCGCTGCACGCCGCCTCATTCGATCTCCGCACCGGCGAGCCGACCTGCCTCCCGGCCCGTCGCGCCGTCCGCACCCACCGCGTCACCGTGGACGACGGTGTCGTCCATGTCCACCTCGCCGCGCAGGAGGGCACCGCCGCATGAGGACCGTGACCGTCGTCGGCGCCTCCCTCTCCGGCCTGTACGCCGCCCGGGAACTGCGTGCCCAGGGCTTCGACGGCAGGCTGGTGATCGTCGGCGACGAACCCCACCGCCCCTATGACCGTCCCCCTCTCTCCAAGGACTTCCTCACCGGACGGGCCGACGAGGACCACCTCGCGCTCGCCGACGACGAGGAGACCGGCGAACTCGACGCCGAGTGGCTGCTGGGCACCCGCGCCCGCGGACTCGACGCCCGCGGCCGCACCGTCCTTCTCGACGGCGGCCGTACGGTCTCCACCGACGGTGTCGTCATCGCCACCGGCGCCCGCGCCCGCCGCCTCCCCGGCGACGACCTGGCCGGCGTCCACACCCTGCGCACCCTCGACGACGCCCGCGCCCTGCGCGAGGAACTCACCCGGGGGCCACGCCAGGTCGTCGTGATCGGCGGCGGATTCATCGGCGCCGAGACCGCGTCCTCCTGCGCCGCCCTCGGTCACACGGTCACCGTCGTCGAGGCCGCCCCGCTGCCGCTCGTGCCCCAACTCGGCGCCGAGATGGCCGCCGTGTGCGCCGCTCTGCACCGGCGTGGCGGAGTGGACCTGATCACCGGTACCGGAGTGGCCGGACTGCGCGGCACGGCGGCCGTGACCGGCGTGGAACTGTCCGACGGCCGCGCCCTCCCTGCCGACGTCGTGATCGTCGGCATCGGCGCCACCCCCAACACCGGCTGGCTCGCGGGCTCGACGCTCGCCCTGCACGACGGTGTCCTGTGTGACGACGGCTGCGTCACCTCGCTCCCGCAGGTCGTCGCCGTCGGTGACGTGGCCCGCGTAGGCGGAGCCCGCGCCGAGCACTGGACCTCGGCGACCGAACAGCCCCGGGTCGCCGTGGCCAACCTGCTCGCCGGGCGCACCGCGCGGACCGCGCGCTCACTGCCGTATTTCTGGTCGGACCAGTACGGCGCCCGCATCCAGTTCGCCGGGCGCCGTCAGGACGGCGACACCGTCCGGATCGCCGAGGGCGAACTCACCGACGGCGCACCGGCCGAGGACGGCTTCCTCGCGCTCTACGAACGGGACGGCCGTACGACCGCCGTGCTGTCCATGGACCGACCGCGCCCCTTCATGCGGGCCCGCCGTGAACTGGCGCGCGCGGAGAACGAGACGCGGCAGGAGCCTGCGGCGCTTTGAGGGTGCGGGTCTTGAGGGCATGCCCCTTCGGGGGCGGCCGACTTTCGCCCTCCGGGCCCGAGGACACCCGCCCCGGCCACCGGAGGGCACGCACGCTCAAGACCTCAAGAGTGCGAGAGCTGGCCCGCGTTGCCGCCGCGCCTGCGTATCCGGGCCTGCGCCCGCTCAGTGGCCCTCGCCTGACGGCGGGCCTGACGGCGCTCACGGCGCAGGGTGCGGGCGGTGCTGCTGGGAATCGACACCACGCCGTTGCGCTGGTTCCAGACCTGGCGGGTCACCCAGATGTCGAGCGCGCCCCAGGTGGCCACCACCGTGCTGACGATGGCGCTGATGACCATCGGGAAGGCCAGCCAGGACTCGGCCATGGTGCAGAAGAAGGCGACCATCGCCAGGAGCAGGGTCACCGCGATGATGATCACCGCCCGCACCGCCGACGTGCGGACCGGGTCGGGCATCCGGCGCCGCTTGGCCGGCTCCTCGATCCACAATGGCTGGTAGGCAGACTGCACCTGTTCCGCGACCCGGTCCGCCCCCACGACGTACTGCGTGCTCTGTTCCGTGTCCTGTGCGATCGGCGCCTCGCGCGCGCCGGTCGGGATGTCGTGATCGGACGCCTCCGGGCCCCGCTGTGCCTTCAGACGCGTCCCCAGGTCGTCCCCGGGTGCCTCGCGCCGCTCCGCCGTGCCCATCACCGTGTCACTCCCCACTGCCGGCAACCCCTCGCACCGTGTCAGATGACACGGCTCCCCTCTGGGTTGCCCGGCTTGCGCTGTTTTACGCTGCCGGGGTGCAGGAAGCGGCTCCTGGAGCCGATTCCGCCCCCCATTTCTCACAGACAAGGACGAACGGCACGTCCTGAAGATTCCCGGCGGGCGAAAAAATCCGGCCAACTGTTCGCGTGCGTACGGTGAAAGAGTTCCGGCGATCATCGAGCCGTGGCGGGCGGCAACATCCGCCCAACACCGGACAACTCTCCATGTGTCGTCGCCCACACGGCAGTTCAGCTTCCGGAACGGTCTTCGAGATACGCGTGTGACGGTAGTAGGCTCGCGCCGTTTGTTGACGTACATATGTGCCCCCGGCCGGCGGGGGTCGAGCTGGGGGAGGCCATGCGCTTTCGCGGGAAGTCCATCCGCCGGAAGATCGTGGCGCTGCTTCTCGTGCCGCTGCTGTCGCTGACCGCGATCTGGGCCTTCGCCACGGTCCTCACCGGACGTGAGGCGGAACAGCTGTTCAACGTCTCCGACGTGACCGAGAAGATCGGCTACCCGATCGAGGACACCGTCCGCGTGCTGCAGCAGGAGCGCCGGCAGAGTCTCGTCTACCTCGCGGACCCGCGGGCCTCCGACGGACTCGGTGACCTCAGGCGCAGCCGGACCGCCACCGACCAGGCCGTCGCGAAGATCCGCAAGAACGCGCGGAACCCCGACGTCCGCGACGCGATGGGCTCCGGCACCGGCGAGAACCTGAGCGCGGTGCTCGACGCCTTCGACGGCATCGACTCCCTGCGCCGCAGCGTCGAGGACGGCACCGTCGACCGGGCCCAGGCCTTCGGCCTCTACAACCGTCTGGTCGACCCCTGTTACGTCCTGCTCACCAACCTCCACGTCGTCGACAACGTCGAGATGGACAAGCAGTACCGCGCGCTGGCCAACCTCGCCCGCGCCCGCGAGTTCCTCTCCCGCGAGGACGCCCTGCTCGGCTCCGCCCTCGTCGTGGGCAAGCCCTCGCGCACCGAACTGCGGGAGGTCTCCGACCTCGTCGCCCAGCGCGACCTTCTGTACCAGGTCAACCTGCCGCTGCTGCCCGCCACGGAACGCGCGCGCTACGACCGGTTCTGGAAGAACGCCGAGACCGCTCCGCTGCGTACCGCCGAGCAGTCCGCCGTCAAGGGCGGGTCCGGGGCGCCCCGCGAGGTCACCGCGCAGAGCTGGGACACCGCCGCGGGCACCGTCCTGAACGAGCTGGGCACCCTCAACGACCGGGCCGACGACCGCTATCAGGACCGCGTCCGCCCGGTCGCCGTCGGCGTCATCGCCAAGGTCGCCATCGGCGGCGTACTCGGCCTGGTCGCCCTGCTGCTCTCGCTGTTCCTGTCCGTCCGGGTCGGCCGCGGCCTCATCCGCGACCTGCGGCAACTGCGCCTGGAGGCCCACGAGGCGTCCGGCGTCCGGCTGCCCAGCGTGATGCGCCGGCTGTCCACGGGCGAGCAGGTCGACGTCGAGACCGAGGTCCCGCGCCTGGAGTACGACCGCAACGAGATCGGCGACGTCGGCCACGCCCTCAACACCCTCCAGCGCGCCGCCGTCGAGGCCGCCGTCAAGCAGGCCGAACTGCGCGCCGGGGTCTCCGAGGTCTTCGTCAACCTCGCCCGCCGCAGCCAGGTCCTGCTGCACAAGCAGCTCACCCTGCTCGACACGATGGAACGCCGTACCGAGGACACCGACGAACTCGCCGACCTGTTCCGCCTGGACCACCTGACGACCCGTATGCGCCGGCATGCCGAGGGCCTCGTGATCCTCTCCGGCGCGGCCCCCTCCCGGCAGTGGCGCAAACCCGTCCAGCTCATGGACGTCGTACGGGCCGCCGTCGCCGAGGTCGAGGACTACGAGCGCATCGAGGTGCGCCGGCTGCCCCGGGTCGCCGTCACCGGCCCGGCCGTCGCCGACGTCACCCACCTCGTCGCCGAGCTGCTGGAGAACGCCACGGTGTTCTCCCCGCCGCACACCGCCGTCCAGGTGCTCGGCGAGCGCGTCGCCAACGGCTTCACCCTGGAGATCCACGACCGCGGCCTCGGCATGGCCGCCGACGCCCTCCTGGACGCCAACCTGCGGCTCGCCGAGACCCCCGAGTTCGAACTCTCCGACACCGACCGGCTCGGCCTCTTCGTGGTCAGCCGGCTCGCCCAGCGGCAGAACGTCCGGGTCTCCCTGCAACCGTCCCCGTACGGCGGCACGACCGCGGTCGTCTTCATCCCCGACGCGCTGCTGACGAACGAGGTCCCGGACACCAACGGCATCGGCTTCCGCCTCGACCGGCCCCATCCCACGAAGGAGGCGGCGCTGGAGGACGGGCGCCGGACCGCCCTCTCGGGGACGTCCGGGTCGCGGCCCGGACTGCCGGCCGCGCTGCTCGACGGCCCGGTCGAGCTGGAGGCGCCCGTCGACCTGGACGCCATCGAGGACTTCCCGGACCCGCTCGACGACGAGGCGGGCGAGCGCGGCGGGCTGTTCCGGCCGCGCCGCTCCATCACCCTCGCCGAGGACGGCCGGCCCCAGGAGGGCCCCGCGTCCCGTGAGCCGGGCGACGGCGACACGGACGAGGACGGCAACCCCCTGGTCCCGCTGCCCCGCCGCGGCACGCCCAAGCTGGTCAGCTCGCACGGCCGCCCGGTCGGCGGACGGTCCCGGCGCGACGACGTGGACGACTCCCTCGCCGCAGGCACGGGACGACGGGAGACGGACACGGCGTCGCCGGCCCGCCGCCGGGGCGACGAGCCCCTGACGGGCCGGGCAGCCTGGCCGGCGACGGAGCAGGGCGCGCCGGCGCTGCCGACCCGCCGCCGCGGCGCCTCGCCGCTGCGCCCCGGCGGACCCGACCGCCCCGAGTCCCCGACGCCATCGGGACACGACGGCCCAGGCGAAACCTCAGATACTCCCGCCCTGCCCCTGCGCACCCGCCCACCCGCCATCGGCGCCGGGAGCGGGAGCGAGGAGCAGGCGGCAGGCGCCGGTCCGGGTCGAGGCACCCGCCCCGGTTCCGGACCGGACACCACCGCCGGCACGGGCGCACTGCCCCGGCGGGTACGACAGGCCAACCTGGCCCCGCAGTTGAAGCAGAGCCCCGTCCGGCCCACCGCGGACAGACCGGAGCCCGTGGAGCGCGACGCCGACGAGGTACGCAGCCGGATGGCCTCGCTGCAACGAGGCTGGCAGCGCGGGCGCGAGGAGAACGCCGCGGACGACGACGCCCACAGCGGCACTGCACCACAAGGAACGAAGGGGGACGGTCGATGACCGCACCGAAGGCGACCGGCCACTCCACGAACAGGACCGGCGAGCTCAACTGGCTCCTGGACGACCTCGTGGACCGCGTCGCGAGCATCAGCAAGGCTCTCGTCCTGTCCAGCGACGGCCTGCCCACCGGCGTGTCCCAGGACCTGACCCGGGAGGACAGCGAGCACCTCGCCGCCGTCGCCTCCGGCTTCCACAGCCTCGCCAAGGGCGTGGGCCGCCACTTCGAGGCCGGCACGGTCCGGCAGACGGTCGTCGAACTCGACGAGGCCTTCCTGTTCGTGACCGCCGCCGGTGACGGCAGCTGCCTCGCGGTCCTCGCGGACGCGGACTCGGACGTGGGCCAGGTCGCGTACGAGATGACCCTCCTCGTGAAGCGGGTCGGTGTACATCTTGGCGCCGCTCCGCGCACCGATCTGCCCGCGGGCGGGTAGTGAGATGTCATGAGCTCTGACGGTCAGGGAAGAAGCCACTGGTTCGACGACGACGCCGGGCCGGTCGTCCGCCCGTACGCGATGACGCGCGGCCGGACCAGCAGTCCGGGCCAGCACCGCCTCGACCTGATCGCGGTGGTGCTGACCGAACCGCAGGCCGACGACCCGGAAGGGGACTCGATGCTGTCCCCGGAACACGTGGACATCGTCGACCTCTGCCGGGACACACCGCAGTCGGTCGCCGAACTCGCGGCCGAACTCGACCTGCCCATCGGCGTCGTCCGGGTGCTCATCGGCGACCTCGTGAACGGCGAGTTCGTCCATGTGACCCGGCCGGTACCCCCTGCCGAACTCCCGGACGAGAGCATCCTGCGCGACGTGATCAGCGGCCTCCGGGCCCTCTGACCGAGCCTTCCCAGGTCCCAACAGCTCACGGACCGGGCCCGATCACCCCGGTCCGCGAGCCACCTCCCCCTCCGCCCCCACCGGCGCCACGGAACGACCGGCCCACCAGGGAGCCAGTTCCACAAGGGCGTTGAGCCGCTCGCGGACGGCATCCGGGAACGCAGTCGCACGGCCCGCTGCCTGATCCACATGGAGAGCGAGCAACTCCGTGGTGGCCACCGGCTCGGCATCCGCCCCCGGCTCCGCCGACGGGTCCGCGACGACGTACATCTCGTGCGTGAGACGCACCTTCTTCCCGGCCGCCCCCAACACCCGCGTACGCACGGCCAGTCGGGCCTCCACCGGCACGTCCTGGAGGTAACGGACATGAGCCTCGACCGTGTAGAGCGAGCAGCCGGTCCGCTCTCGATACGCCGGATCCAGCCCCGTCGACTCCATCAGCGCGTCCGTCGCGAAGCCGAAGACGAGGACGTAGAACGCCTCGCTCATATGCCCGTTGTAGTCGATCCACTCGGGCCGAACGGTCTCCCGGAACAGCGGAACGCTCATGCGGCACCCTCCTCCCGAAGCCGCCCGGTCGCGCGCAGTACGGCGATGACGCCCCGGTCCCGTTCGGCGACCAGGTCGGCGATCGTACGGCCGTCGGCGGCGTCGTCACAGCCGGCGACCACCGCGTCGTACAACTCCCGGTCCAGCTCCGGGGCTTCCAACCGGGTCCACGGGGACTTCAGGGACGGGCCGAAGTGGTCCAGCATGTGGGCCATTCCGCCCTCGCCGCCGGCCAGCGCGAAGGTCAGCATCGGACCCATGACCGCCCAACGCAGGCCCGGACCCTCGGTGATGGACAGGTCTATGTCGCCGACGGTCGCCTCACCGTTCGCGACCATGTGCAGCGCCTCCCGCCACAGGGCCTCCTGGAGACGGTTGGCGATGAACCCGGGCACCTCGCGGTCCAGGGCGATGACGGACTTGCCCGCGACCTCGTAGAAACGGGACGCCCAGCGCACCGCGCCCTGCTCGGTCCGCTCACCGCCGACCACCTCGACGAGCGGGATGAGGTACGGCGGGTTGAAGGGATGCCCGACGACCAGCCGACCGGGCGTGCCGGCCTCCGTCTGCATGTCCGTCATCGGGTACCCGGAGGTGGAGGAGGCGATGACCACTCCGGCGGGCGTCAACGCGTCGATCCCGGCGAGCAGCTCGCGCTTGAGGTCCAGCTTCTCCGGGGCGCTCTCCTGCACGAACTCCGCCTCGGACACGGCCTCTTCGAGCGTCGCCGTGACGGTGAGGCGGTCCGGTGAGGCGCTGGCGGCGAGACCGAGCTGTTCCAGCGCGGGCCAGGCGGCGTCCACCAGCCGCCGCAACCGGGCCTCGGCGTCGGGGGCCGGGTCCCACGCGGTGACGTCGTAGCCGCGGGCGAGGAAGTGGGCGACCCAGCCACCGCCGATCACTCCGGCGCCGACGCAGGCGACTCGGCGCACGTCTTCGGGGGCGGACGGGGGCTCGGGGGACGGGTTCGAGTGAGCGGTGGGGGATTCGGGTGGCAGGGTCGAGTGCGTGGAGGGATCCGTCACCGCTTCAGGCCCCACTTGACTCGCGCCTCGTCCGGCGTGGCGACCCTCGCCCCGAGCGCCTCGACGATCGTCACCGCCCGCTCCACCAACTGCGCGTTGGTCGCCTTGACGCCCTTGCCGAGATAGAGGTTGTCCTCCAGGCCCACGCGCACATGACCGCCGAGCAGGATCGACTGCGCCACCCACGGCATCTGCATCCGGCCCAGCGCGAAGCTGGCCCACTGGGCGCCCTCCGGCAGGAAGTTGACCATCGACTGGAGCACGCCGGGATCCGCGGGCGCACCCCACGGCACGCCCATGCACAGCTGGAACACGGTCGGCTCGTCCAGCAGCCCCTCCGCCAGCAACTGCTTGGCGAACCACAGGTGTCCGGTGTCGAAGATCTCCAACTCGGGCCGCACGCCCAGCTCCTGGATCCGCCGGGCCCCGGTGCGCAGCATGTCCGGCGTGGAGACGTAAAGGCCGGACCCGTCACCGAAGTTGAGGGAACCGCAGTCCAGGGTGCAGATGTCGGGCAGCAGATCCTCGACGTGCGGAAGCCGTTCGAGGCCGCCGACGAGGTCCGTGCCGGGCAGGTGCCTCAGCGGTTCCTCGGGGTCGACGACCAGGTCACCGCCCATGCCGGCGGTGAGGTTGATGACGACGTCGGTGCCGGTCTCCTTGATGCGCTCGACGACCTCGCGGTACAGGCGCGGATCCCGCGAGGGCGCCCCGGTTTCGGGATCCCGTACGTGGATGTGGACCGCGGCGGCACCGGCCTCGGCGGCCTGCACGGCGGACGCGGCGATCTGCTCGGGGGTGACGGGCACGTGCGCGCTCTTGCGTACGGTGTCGCCGGCGCCGGTGAGGGCGCAGGTGATGATGACGTCCTGGTTCATGAGGCGCGGGTTCCTCTCTTTGCTGCTCACATGGTGAACAACCGTCGCACCATACGAACATGCGGCGCAGGACGTCGTACGGTCAAGACCGCCTCCGTCGGGACCGTCGGCGCCCTATGCGGCCCGCACCGCCCCCGCGATCTCGTCCGCCGCGCCCCGAGCGAGCACCCCCAGGTCCGCGAACCGCGATTCGGGCACCCGGTCCCGCGGCCCCCAGATGCTGACGATCGCGAACGGCCGCGCGCGGCTGCCGAGCACCGGCGCGGAGACCCCGTACAGATTCCGCTCCATCTCGCCGACGCAGACGCTGTATCCGCGTTCCCGCGTCCGCGCCAACTCCGCCGCCAGCCGGCCCCGGTCCGTGACCGTGGTGTCCGTGAACGCCGTGAGCGGCTCGGCCAGCAGGGACTCGGCCTCCTCCGGGGGCAGCCAGGCCAGCAGTGCCTTGCCCGTCGAGGTGGCGTGCAACGGCACTTGGCGGCCTAGCCACTTGGCGCTCAGCACGACCGGTGGCGTCACCTCGTCGATGTACGTCAGGCCCAACTGCCGTACCACCGCGAGGTTGGCGGTCTCGCCGGTCTGCTCGCTGACCCGGCTCAGCGTGCCGTGCGCCCGGCGGATCAGCCCGTCGAAGCCGGCCACCGACGCCATCCGGGCCACCGCGAAGCCGACCGTGTAGCGGTTGCTGACCGGGCTGCGCTCCACCAGCCCGTGCTGCTCCAGCGTGGCCAACAGCCGCCAGGCCGTGGCGCGGTTGATCCCGCAGCGCGCCGCCAGGTTGGCCGCCGTGTCGCCGTCCGGCGAACAGTCGGCGGTCGCCTCCAGCAGCGTGATGGCCCGCTCCAACGACTGGACGCGGCCCGCGGATCCGTCGCCGGGCCGGGGCTTCGACGTATCCATCGTCCTTGGCTCCTGGTGATCGCGTCCTGAGGAACTGCCTGACTGCCACCTCCAGCTTCTCATCATCCGTGTGGCCGCCGCGTGTTGTGAACATCCACGATGTCCTCGTCGGCAGGTACGGACCGGGCGTCGAGGCGGCGCGACCGATATGATCTGACCGATCGTCGACACCTCTCTGCGGCAAGTCGGCCACCCGCCTGCGGAGATGGTTCCGAACAGTGCGATCGGGGAGCCGGACGCAGACTCCCCCCACCCAGCAGGAGAAGAGAACGATGATGTTCGGGCGTACTGAGCGAGGCAAGCCGCCGGTCGAGCCGGTCACGCTCAAGATCCTGGTGGCCGGTGGCTTCGGCGTGGGCAAGACGACCCTGGTGGGCGCGGTCAGCGAGATCAGGCCGCTGCGCACCGAGGAGTTGCTCACCGAGGCCGGCCGGCCGATCGACGACACCAGCGGGGTGGAGGGCAAGCACACCACCACCGTGGCCATGGACTTCGGCCGCATCACACTCCGCGAGAACCTGGTGCTGTACCTGTTCGGAACGCCCGGGCAGGAACGGTTCTGGTTCATGTGGGACGAGCTCTCCGAGGGCGCGCTCGGCGCCGTCGTGCTCGCCGACACGCGCCGCCTGGAGGACTGCTTCGCCGCCGTCGACTACTTCGAGCGGCGCTCCATACCCTTCGTCGTCGGCGTCAACTGCTTCGAGGGCAGCGCCCGTTACCCCGAGCAGTCCGTCCGCCAGGCCCTCGACCTCGACGAGGACGTGCCGCTCGTCCTGTGCGACGCGCGCGACCGTACGTCCGTCAAGGAGGTGCTGATCGGGGTCGTCCAGCACGCCATGGCGCTTGCGGCCGAGCGCCGCAAGACCGTCACCACCTGACGCCGCCGCCCGCCTAGGCGGCCACCACCCCGGACGCACGGGCACGGCCCGTACCCTCGCCGACCGGGGTACGGGCCGCAGCTCCGTCGGCAGGCACGCGTGCGTGTGTCCCGTCGCAACGCACGCGTGCGCGTGCCTAGTTGTCGCCGCCCTCCTCCCAGGCGAAGCTCTTCTCCACCGCCTTGCGCCAGTTGTGGTACTCGCGGTCGCGGACCGACGCCTCCATGGAGGGCGTCCACTCCACGTCCTTCTGCCAGTGGGCCTTGAGTTCGTCGAGGTCGTTCCAGACGCCGGTGGCGAGCCCGGCCGCGTACGCGGCGCCGAGACAGGTCGTCTCGGAGACCTTGGGGCGGACCACCGGCACGTCGAGCACGTCCGCCTGATGCTGCATCAGGAGGTTGTTCTTGGTCATGCCGCCGTCCACCTTCAGGGTGGTGATCTGCACCCCGGAGTCCTGGTACATGGCGTCCACGACCTCACGCGTCTGCCAGCTCGTCGCCTCCAGCACGGCCCGCGCGAGGTGCGCCTTGGTGACGTACCGCGTCAGACCGGTGATCACCCCGCGCGCGTCGGACCGCCAGTACGGCGCGAACAGGCCGGAGAACGCGGGCACGATGTAGGCGCCGCCGTTGTCGTCGACGCTCGCGGCCAGCGGCTCGATGTCGTCGGCGGCGCGGATGATGCCCAGTTGGTCGCGGAACCACTGGACCAGGGCGCCCGTGATGGCGATCGACCCCTCGAGGCAGTAGACCGCCGCCTGGTCGCCGATCTTGTAACCCATCGTCGTCAGCAGCCCGTTCTTCGACGGCACGGGCCGGTTGCCGGTGTTGAGCAGCAGGAAACTGCCCGTGCCGTACGTGTTCTTGGCCGTGCCCACGTCGTAGCAGGCCTGTCCGAAGATGGCGGCCTGCTGGTCGCCGAGGGCCGACGCGACGGGCACACCGGCCAGTTGGCCCCTGGCGGTGCCGTAGGTCTCGGCCGAGGACCTGATCTCCGGGAGGATCGCCTCGGGGATGTTCATCGCGGACAGGATGGACTGGTCCCACTGGAGGGTCTCCAGGTTCATCAGCATGGTGCGCCCGGCGTTGGTCACGTCGGTGACGTGCCTGCCGCCGTCGGTGCCGCCGGTGAGGTTCCAGATCAGCCAGGAGTCGATGGTCCCGAAGGCGATCTCGCCGTTCTCGGCGCGGGTCCTGAGGCCGGGCACGTTGTCGAGCAGCCAGGCCGCCTTGGGCCCTGCGAAGTAGGTGGCCAGCGGCAGGCCGGTCTGCTCGCGGAAGCGGTCCTGCCCGTCCGTACCGGCGAGTTGCTCGCACAGGGCCGCGGTGCGCATGTCCTGCCACACGATGGCGTTGTGCACGGGCTTGCCCGTCGCGCGGTCCCACAGGACCGTGGTCTCGCGTTGGTTGGTGATGCCGAGCGCGCTGAGCTGGTCGGCGCGCAGCCCGGCCTTGGCGATCGCCCCGGCGACCACGGCCTGCACCTTCGACCAGATCTCGGTGGCGTCGTGCTCCACCCAGCCCGGCTTGGGGAAGATCTGGCGGTGTTCGCGCTGGTCGACGGCGACGATCGCGCCGTCCTGGTTGAAGACGATGCAGCGGCTGGAGGTCGTGCCCTGGTCGATGGCGGCGACGAACTTGTCCGTCATGACGTCCCCTTCGTCGTGTACTTCGGAAGGCTGCTCTGGAGGATCGGGAGGCGGCTGCGGGTGGCAGTCGGCTGCGGGTGGGAGGACGGCTGCGGGTTCGGAGGGCGGCGCGGCCCTCCGAACCGGATCGGAAAGCGGAGAAAGCTCAGAAAGCGACGTTGAAGATGAGCCCGGCGAGCGCTCCGCCGATCAGCGGTCCCACCACCGGGATCCACGAGTAACCCCAGTCCGAGGTGCCCTTGTTGGGGATCGGGAGCAGGGCGTGGACGATACGGGGGCCCAGGTCACGGGCCGGGTTGATGGCGTAGCCGGTCGGCCCGCCGAGGGACAGACCGATGCCGACCACCAGGAACGAGACGACCAGGACCGCCGTGCCGGACTCGCCGAGCCCCTTCGTCAGCCCGAAGGCCAGGATGGGCAGGACCAGCGCGATGGTCGCGATGATCTCGGTGATGAGGTTCGCCACGGGATTGCGGATCGTCGGGGTGGTGGAGAAGATCCCGAGCGTCGGCTGCGCCATCTCCTCCTCGGCGTTCGCCTGGAACTGCGCGAGGTAGACCAGCCAGCACAGGACCGCGCCGAGCATGGCGCCGACCATCTGCCCGGCTATGTAGAGCGGGACCTTGTCCCACTTCCCGGTGTCGATGGCGATGCCGATGGTCACGGCCGGATTGAGCTGTCCGCCGGACAGTGGTGCGGCGGTGTACGCGCCGGCCATCACGCCGAAACCCCAGCCGAACGCGATGACGATCCAGCCGCCGTCCTTCGCCTTGGAGTAGTTCAGTACGACGGCGGCGACCACACCGGCGCCGAACAGGATCAGGATCGCGGTACCGATGACTTCGCCGAGAAAGATGTCTCCGTTGCTCATGGCGGCTCCTAGGACCTGGCCCGGGGGCCTGTCGACCCCGGTCCTGCGTGCAGGGTGCGTTTCCCATGGCGACTTCAGCCGAAGGCAGGGAAGACCCGCGCCCCGCTCGGCGTCCGTGACGAGCGTGCCGTCCTGGCCGAATCGCGCTGGGGAGTGGGCCAGGTGCTCAGGCGGGGCCCGCGGCGCAGTGCGTGGATACGCCGTGTATGTACGGCGATGTCGACCGACAACGGGAAGTGTTCACCGGCACCCAGAGAGCGTCAAGGTCGCGGACGTGAACGATGACAGGGGAGAGACGGCGGTTCCACCCTGCGAGGGCGAGCCGACCTCCGCCGGGCCTCTGTCGGCCGAGAGGAGGGGAGGTCGCTCGCGGGCTCGGCCCGCCAAGCCGAGCCGACCTCTGCCGAGCTCTTTCGGCCGAGAGGAGAGGGCAGTCCCTACCGGACTCCGCCCTGCGAGGGGGAGCCGACCTCCGCCGGGTTCCGCCGCCCGAGAGCGGGGGGAATGCCTTGCGGGCTCCGCCTGCCGAGGGGGAGCCGACCTCTCTCGGGCTCCGCCGGTCGAGAGGAGAGGGGCAGTCCCTCCCGGGCTCCGCTCGCCGAGGGGTGCCAGCCCCCTTCCGGCCTCCGCCAGCCGAAGGGTGTCACCCCCTTCCCGGCTCCGCCACCGCGCACCCCGCCTGCGCAGGCGCTGCCCCCGAGCCGCGCAGGATCTCGTGACCGGGCAGCCCCGCCCGGCCCAGCACCCAACTCGCCCCGTACAGCGCCTTCGCGGCCTGCTTCAGTGGCGCCAGACAGGCGGCGGCCTGCCGGTGGTCGCTCACACTGCCCGGCGGGCACAGGACCGTGGCCAGCGACAACGTGACGGGACGCCCGCCGGCCGACCAGGGCGTGTCCAGCACCGAGACGGCCAGCGGATCCAGGCCCTGCGGGTCGGCGAGCACCAGGAAGTCGTCCCCGCCGATGTGGCCCACCCGGGTGCTCCCGGACGCCGCGTGCTGCAACGCCCGCCCCACCGACCGGATCAGCTCGTCGCCCGCCGCGAACCCGGCCCCGTCGTTGACCTGTTTGAAGTGGTCCACATCCAGCCAACTCAGCGCGAACGTCCGCCCGTCCGCGATCCGCCGGTCCACCTCTCCGGTGATCGCGTCCGAACCGGGCAGCCGCGTCAGCGGATTGAGCCCGGCCGCCTCCTCGACCCGGCTCTCGGCCAACGCCCGTACGAGATCGGCGAGTCGTACGACGCCCAGGCACCGCCCGTAGTGGTCGACGACCGCCACGTCGTCCGAGGTGCGGTCCCGGTCGCCCACGGCGAGCACGTCCAGGACCTCCCACGCGGTGGCGTCGACCCCCACCGTCCGCGGCGGATCACCCAGCTTCGCGGCGGGCCGGTCGGCGTAGAGCGCGTGTCCGTAGCGCCCTGACATCGACAGCAGGAAGCGCGAGCGGTGCACCGATCGCACCGGGACCCCGTTCCTGTCCACGAGGAGCACCCCGGACACCTCCGGCGAACCGGTCAGCAGCGCCCGCACCTGACCGGCCGACGCGGTCGCGGGCAACAGGGCGGCGGGCCGCACGAACTCCCGTACCGACGGGCCCGACTTCGGCATCGCCACGGCGTCGGGCGGACGGGGCGGAACGTATACGTCCGCGACCGGCAGCCGCGACGGCGGCGCGAACAGCTCGCCCTGCGCCAGCTGCGCGCCGGCCGCCAGCGCCGCCGCGTACTGCCCTTCCGTCTCCACGCCCTCCACCGACAGCAGCGCCCCCAACTCCTCGCACAGCGTCCGCATCGCCCGCACCGCCGCGGGCCGCAGCAGCAGCGACGCGTCGAGCTTCACCAGGTCGGGCGCCATGTCGGTGAGCAGCCGCAGCGGTACGTCGCCGTCCCCGATGCCGTCCGCGCTGATCCGGAAGCCCTGCTCCCGCAACGCTCCCACGGCCTCCAGGAGGGCCTGTTGGGGCACGTGCGTGTAGGGCGGCCCGATGTCGACGGTGACCTCCCAGGGCAGCCGTCCCGCCGCTCGCACGGCGTCGTGCAGGGGAGTGAGGCCGCCGAGGTCGGCGAGAGTACCGGCGAACACGTTCACGTGCAGCGGCAGCAGCGTCTCCCGACGCGCGGCGGCCCGCACCGCCAATACGGCCAGCCTGCCGTCGAGTTCGGGGTCCCGGCGGGCCTCGGCCAGGACGTCGCCGCTCTCCGGCCGGGCGAGTATCTCCAGCCCCGCGACCCCTCCGGTGGTCAGATTGACCACCGGTTGGAAGGCGAAGCGGAGAGTATCCGTCCAGGAGCGCACGGCAGCATGATGACTCCACCGGCGCACGCCCAGGGCCAGTTCATAAGACGTTCACGCAGGATTCCGGGCAGGTCACACAGCGTGGGAGCGAGGGCTTCCACCGTCCGGCACTACCGCGTCCCAGCCGGTGGACGCGGCCGACTCTCGGATCACCGACGCGGCTCGGTCCCTGATCGCCGACGCCGTCGACTGCCCGACCGCGACTCCAGCCGGCCCTCCGCCCGTGAACGCAGCCGAGGCGTCACCGCAGCCGACGCGTCACCGCGGCCCACGCGTCACCGCACCGCGATCACCGCCGACCCATGCCCGAACAGCCCCTGGTTCGCGGAGATCCCCACCCGCGCCCCCGCGACCTGCCGATCACCCGCCTCCTCCCGCAACTGCCGGACCAGCTCACACACTTGGGCTATCGCCTGCGCAGGAACCGCCTCCCCGAAAGACGCCAGCCCACCGCTCACGTTCACCGGTATGCGCCCGCCGTGACTCGTCGCGCCTTCCCGGAGCAGCTTCGCGCCCTCACCCTCCGCGCAGAGCCCCAGATCCTCGTACCACTGCAACTCCAGTGCGGTGGACAGGTCGTAGACCTCGGCGACGGAGAGGTCCTCGGGGCCGATGCCCGCCTCCTCGTAGGCCGCCCGGGCGATCGACGCCCGGAACGTCTCCGCCGCCGGCTCCACCGCCACCGCGGAGTCCGTCGCGATGTCCGGCAGGTCAAGCACGGTGCTCGGGTAGGTCGGCGTCACCGTGGACACCGACCGGATCCGCACCGGATCCGGCCGCCCGTGCCGGCGCGCGAACTCCATGCCGGACAGCACCAGGGCGGCCCCGCCGTCCGAGGTCGCGCAGATGTCGAGCAGCCGGAGCGGATCGGCGACCACCGCCGAGGCGGCGACCTCGTCGGCGGTGACCCGCTTGCGGTAGCGGGCGTTCGGATTGAGCGCGCCCATCGCCGAGTTCTTCACCTTGACCTGCGCGAAGTCCTCCGTCGTGTCCCCGTGCACGGCCATGCGGCGGCGGGCGTACAGCCCGAAGTACGTCGGATTGGTGGCGCCCAGGACGCGGAAGCGCAGCCAGTCGGGATCGTCGGGCCGGTCTCCGCCCGCCGGCCGGAAGAAGCCCTTGGGCGCCGCGTCCGCGCCCACCACCAGGACGACGTCCGCCTGGCCCGAAAGGATCTGCGCCCGCGCGGTGTTGACGGCCTGCGCTCCCGACGCGCACGCCGCGTACACGCTCGTCACCCGGGCCCCCTGCCAGCCCAGCGCCTTGGCGAAGGTCGCGCCGGCAACGTATCCCGGATAGCCGCCACGCACCGTGTCCGCGCCGACGACCGAACCGACGTCCCGCCAGTCGAGACCGGCGTCGGCGAGGGCCGCGCGCGCCGCCGTCACCCCGTACTCGACGAAGCTGTGCCCCCACTTGCCCCACGGGTGCATCCCCGCGCCCAGCACCGCCACCTCACCCGTCATGCCGTCACCCCCGTCGGCCGCCACTGCCAGGTCGTCCAGGTCGTCTCCGCGTCCTCATGGAGCACGCCCGGGACGACCTCCACCTCCATGCCCACCGTCAGTTCGGCGACGGTGACCCCGGGAGCCGCCTGTCCCAGCACCACGATCCGCTCGGCGGGCAGCTCTACCGCGATCAACGCGTACGGCTCCCACGGAAGTTCCGGGTTCGTCACATAGGGTGACGGAGGCCGGTACCGGCTGTCGGTGTACGACCAGATCCGCCCCTGGCGCGAGAGCGGGATCTCCGCCAGGTCGCCGCCCGGGCAGCCGGGATTACGGCAGTGGATGTCCTCGCGGGGGAAGAAGACCGAGGCGCAGAGCGAGCAGCGGGTGCCGAGGAGCCGGAAATCATCCCCTTCACCGGCGAACCAACCGTCGACCACAGGCGTGTGTGTACGCGACAAAATCCCTCCCCGGGCGGTCATCTGACGGATCGTCAGAATTCTGTCATGGGCACCGGAAAATTGGAGGGCGTCGGACCGAACCGATCAGGCCCTTGCGGCGTCGTCGTACGGGAGGGACGGCCGGGACCCACGGGGGTGGTTCCGGCCGTCCCTCCGTCCATTCGGGGTGACCTGCACACGATCGCCACCCGTGCGGGACGTGAACCTGATAGATGCAGGAGACATGACACGTCTCTCCAGTGCAGTACGCGGCCTGATCACCCTGCTGGCCGCCCTGCTGGCGGTGACCGCCGCCTCCGCCACCGCCCGGGCGACCACCGAGCCCAAGGCACCGAACGACTTCGTGGCCCTCAGTACCGTGGATCCGACGATCATCCAGGAGATGCGCTACTTCACCGTCCACAACTTCGTGGGCGAGCGCATCGACGGCTACCGGCAGCCGATCTGCATCCTCACCCGCCCCGCCGCCGAAGCGCTGCACCGGGCCCAGACCCAACTGCGCAGCCAGGGCTACACCCTCAAGGTCTACGACTGCTACCGGCCCCAGCGCGCCGTGGACCACTTCGTCCGCTGGGCCGAGGACCTCGACGACCAGGCGATGAAGAGCGAGTTCTACCCGAACGTCGACAAGACCCGGCTGTTCGAGGACGGCTACATCGCGGCGAAGTCCGGCCACAGCCGCGGCTCCACCATGGACCTCACGATCGTGAAGCTGCCCGCACGTCCGACCCGGCCGTACCACCCCGGAGAGCCGCTCGTGTCCTGCCTCGCGCCCAAGGACCAGCGCTTCCCGGACAACTCCGTCGACATGGGCACCGGCTTCGACTGCTTCGACACCCTCGCGCACACCCTCGACCCGCGCGTCCAGGGCCAGCAGCGCGCCAACCGGCTGCTCCTCAAGGGCACCCTGGAGAACCTCGGATTCGTGAACCTCGCCGAGGAGTGGTGGCACTACACGTTCAAGCCGGAGCCCTACCCGGACACCTATTTCGACTTCCCCGTGTCCTGGAAGTCCCTCATCAGCGGCGACTGAGCGGGCTCCCGGAGACGCCCTTCCCCCGATCGGATACAGTCCGCCGCGTGTCCGAAACCCAAGCCTCCACTTCCAACTCCGCGCCCGGTTCCCACTGTTCGAGCTGCGGAGCGCCCTTTGGGGAGGGCGTCTCCGGCTGGCCGCGCACCTGCCCGGCCTGCCGCACGGTCGCCTACCGCAACCCACTGCCGGTCGCGATCGCGCTCCAACCGGTGTACGACACCAAGGGCACGGCCCTGGTCGTCATCACCCGCACCATCGCCCCCGCGCGCGGGGGCATCGCGTTGCCCGGCGGTTACATAGACGACCGCGAGGACTGGCGGCAGGCCGTCGTGCGCGAACTCAAGGAAGAGACCGGCATCGACGCGGCGGTCCGCGAAGTGCGCCTGGTCGACGCCATGAGCTCGCCCGACGGGCACCTGCTGCTGTTCGGCCTGCTTCCGGAGCGCCCGGCCGAGGGCCTGCCGCAGTCCGCCGCCACGGACGAGACCGAGGGCTGGCACCTCCTGCGCCGGGCCGAGGAACTCGCCTTCCCGCTGCACACGTTGGGCGTGCGGGCCTTCTTCGAGGGCCGGTACATCTGAGTTCAGCTCTCCCCGAGCCCACGCACGCGTACGGGATAGGGCGGCTCACCGGCGCCGCTCTCACCCTCCCGCTCGACCACGAGGCGTCGGCCCTCCCAACGGGTCGCGTAGCGCTCCAGCTCCGGCTCGTCCCAGCCGTCGCCCGCGTCCGCCACCACCAGCCCACCGCCGGTGCGTCCCTGGGCGGGCGCCCACACCTCCAGCTCCAGACCGCCGTCGTCCCCGCGCACGGGGACGACGGCCCCAGCCCGCGCGAGCACCGGAATGCGCGACAAGGAGGCATCGACGAGCACCTGCCCCGGCCCCTCGTACGCCTTCTCCGTGACCGTGTCGTACCAGCGCCCCCGGGGCAGCTGCACCGCCCGCCGGTCCGCACCCGGATCCAGCACCGGCGCCACCAGCAGGCAGTCGCCCAGCAGGAACGCGTCCTCGCAGTCGCGCAGCGCACGGTCCTCGGGCGCGCCCCACCACAGCGGCCGTACGTAGGGCGCCCCCGTCCGCCGGGCCAGATGCGCCAGCGTCACGAAGTACGGCAGCAGCCGCCGGCGTTCGACGAGCGCCACGCGCGCGTGCTCCAGCACCTCGGCGCCGAACTCCCAGGGTTCGCGCCGCCCGGCCCGCAGACTCGCGTGCGTGCGGAACAGCGGCAGATACGCGCCGAGTTGGAACCACCGCAGATACAGCTCCGGCGAGGGACTCCCGTCGAAGCCGCCGACGTCAGGGCCGGAGTACGGCACACCGCACAGTCCGAGCCCCATCACCAGCGACAGCGAGGCCCGCAGCCCGGGCCAGCCCGTCGCCACATCGCCGGACCAGGTGCCCCCGTAGCGCTGCATGCCGGCCCACCCGGAGCGCGAGAAGACGAACGGACGCTCCTGGGGCGCCAGTTCGCGCAGCCCCTCGTAGCCGGCCCTGGCCATGGACAGGGCGTAGACGTTGTGCGCCTCGCGATGGTCCCCGCCCCTGCCCTCCAGGGAGTGCCTCGCCGACCGAGGCAGCGTCGACTCCCCGAAGGCGGCGAACGAGGTGGGTTCGTTCATGTCGTGCCAGAAACCCGCGAACCCCTGCCCGAGCCGCTCCTCATACAGACGGCCCCACCACTCACGCACACGCGCGTGCGTGAAGTCCGGGAAGACCGACTCGCCGGGCCACACCACACCGCGCACCGGCCGCCCCAGAGCGTCCCGTACGAACGCGTCCTCGGCCGTCCCGCTGTCGTACACCGCGTTGCCCGGCGCCGCTCGCACCCCCGGGTCGACGATGGACACCAGCCGGATCCCGGACCTGCGCAGCTCCTCCGCCAGCACCGGCAGCTTGGGGAAGCGCTCTCGGTCGACGGTGAACACCTGGTGCTCGTCGTAGTGGTCGATGTCCAGATGAACGGCGTCGAGCGGCAGCTCGCGCTCCTGATAGCCCGCGACGATCCTCCGAACCTCCTGCTCACTGCCGAAGCCCCAGCGCGCGTGATGGTGCCCCAGCGCCCACGCGGGCGGCAGCGCGGGCGCACCCGTCAGCGACGCCCACGCGAGCAGCACGCGCGCGGGGGTGCCCACCATCACCCAGCAGCGCAACGGACCGCCGTCCATCCGCAGCTCGCTCGACCCCGCCCGGTCGTGCCCGGAACCGGCCCCCTCCTCGCCCTCCCGCAGCGTCACCGTGCCGTCCCAGGAGGAGTCGTGGAACACCAGATGCGTGGCCGCGTCCGCCACCACGAACTGCACCGGCATCGTGATGTACAGCGGATCGTCGCCGGGACCGAACGCACGGCCCGGATCGGTGTTCCACAGGCGGTACGTCCCGTCCCGCAGCCGCGGCCCCGAGGCCCGCCCGCCGAGCCCGAAGAACCGCGCGTCCGAAGCCACCTCCGAACGCTGCATCCAGCGCGCGGTACCGCCGCCGACCGGCTCCCACCACCGCGGCGGGAGATCCCGGCGCAGGACCACACCTCCCGGCGTCTGCACCTCGACCGCGCCGTGCCGGGAGACGACGATCGTCATGCGCTCGGCGACGACCCGCCAGCCGCCGTCCTTGTCCGGCTCCAGAAGCGCCCGGGGGTCCGGTTCGGGGCAGCGGCCGGCCAGCGCGTACGACGGTTCCGGACCGGCCCCGTCCCAGCCCCAGAAGACCACCCCGCTGACCGCGACCACGATCCGCAGCTCGGAGCGAGTGAACCGGATGACACCGCCGCCGGGACCGGGCTCCGCCTCCCGCACCACCCCGGGCACCCGCGCACGCTCGGCGCCCCGCGGCGGCAGCGCGGCGGCGTCCACGCGCTGCCTGCGCCAGGCCGCCGCCACGGTACGCAACCTCCGGCCCGCTCCCGCGGAACCGACCGCCTTCACCGAACGCACCAGGTCACGACCGTCCATGCTGCTCACCCTGCCATTTACCGCTCCACGCACGCGTACCGTTCAACTTGCGTTCACCCGTGGCCGGGCAACATCTTCACGACGCGGACCGCGCGGGGCGCACCCTGGTGTAGAAGTGGATCACATGGCATCGTCCGTGTCAGCCGCGTCGCGCGCACACCCGAGCCCGTGCGCGGCCGACGCACACGACGCGCACAGTCCGGGAGCCGCCCCATGTCGACCGTGAACCCCCAGCCGCTCTGGCAGCCAGACCCGGAGCGCATCGCCGAGGCCCAGGTCACCAAGTTCCAGGCCTGGGCGGCCGAGCAGCACGGCGCCCCGGCCGAGGGCGGCTACCCGGCGCTGCACCGCTGGTCCGTCGACGAGCTGGACACCTTCTGGGAAGCCGTCGTGGAGTGGTTCGACGTACGGTTCTCGACGCCGTACGCGCGCGTACTGGGCGACCGCTCGATGCCGGGTGCCCAGTGGTTCCCCGGAGCGACCCTCAACTACGCCGAGCACGCCCTGCGCGCGAGCGCCACCCGCGCGGACGAACCCGCCCTCCTCCATGTCGACGAGACCCACGAACCGCGCCCGGTCACCTGGGCGGAGCTGCGCCGCCAGGTCGGCTCCCTGGCCGCCGAACTGCGCGCCCTCGGCGTACGCCCCGGCGACCGCGTCAGCGGCTATCTCCCGAACGTTCCGCAGGCCGTCGTCGCTTTCCTCGCCACGGCCACCGTGGGAGGCGTCTGGACCTCCTGCGCCCCCGATTTCGGCGCCCGCAGCGTCCTCGACCGCTTCCAGCAGGTGGAGCCGGTCGTCCTGTTCACCGTCGACGGCTACCGCTACGGCGGCAAGGAGCACGACCGCCGTGAGATCGTCGCCGAACTGCGCCGCGAACTGCCCACGCTGCGTGCCGTGGTCCACATCCCGCTGCTCGGCACGGACGCCCCCGAGGGCGCGCTGGAGTGGTCGGCCCTGACGAGCGCGGATGTGGAGCCCGTCTTCGAGCAGGTGCCCTTCGAGCACCCCCTGTGGGTCCTCTACTCCTCGGGGACGACCGGCCTCCCCAAGGCCATCGTCCAGTCCCAGGGCGGCATCCTGATCGAGCACCTCAAGCAGCTCGGCCTGCATTGCGACCTCGGACCGGAGGACCGCTTCTTCTGGTACACGTCGACCGGCTGGATGATGTGGAACTTCCTTGTCTCCGGCCTCCTCACCGGCACCACGATCGTGCTCTACGACGGCAGTCCCGGCTTCCCGGACACCGGCGCCCAGTGGCGCATCGCCGAGCGCACCGGGGCCACTCTCTACGGCACCTCGGCGGCCTACGTCATGGCCTGCCGCAAGGCCGGCGTGCATCCCGCGCGCGAGTTCGACCTCTCGAAGGTGAAGTGCGTCGCCACCACGGGATCACCGCTTCCGCCCGACGGATTCCGGTGGCTGCACGACGAGTTCGCGGCGAGCGGGGCCGACCTGTGGATGGCGTCCGTGAGTGGCGGCACGGACGTGTGCTCCTGCTTCGCGGGCGCCGTACCGACCCTCCCGGTGTACATCGGCGAGCTCCAGGCACCCGGTCTCGGGACGGACCTGCAGTCCTGGGACCCGAGCGGGCACCCCCTGGTCGACGAGGTCGGCGAACTGGTCGTCACCAACCCCATGCCGTCGATGCCCATCCGTTTCTGGAACGACCCCGACGGCAGCCGCTACCACGACAGTTACTTCGACACCTACCCCGGCGTATGGCGCCACGGCGACTGGATCACCGTCACCTCCCGCGGCTCGGTCGTCATCCACGGCCGCTCCGACTCGACCCTCAACCGCCAGGGCGTGCGCATGGGTTCGGCGGACATCTACGAAGCCGTCGAGCGCCTGCCCGAGATCAAGGAATCCCTCGTCATCGGCATCGAACAGCCCGACGGCGGCTACTGGATGCCACTTTTCGTGCACCTGGCACCGGGCGCGACCCTCGACGAGGCCCTCCTGGGCCGGATCAAGCAGACCATCCGCGAACAGCTCTCACCGCGCCACGTACCGGACGAGGTCATCGAAGTCCCAGGCATCCCGCACACCTTGACCGGCAAGCGCATCGAGGTCCCCATCAAGCGCCTCCTCCAGGGCACCCCGTTGGAGAAGGCGGTCAACCCGGGCTCCATCGACAACCTCGACCTGCTGCACTACTACGAGGACCTCGCCCGCAAGCGCGCCTGACGGCAGCCGGTCAACCTCCGTAGGTTGCCTCGGACTCACCGAGTACAGCGGCGAAGTCCGAGGCCAGCCGCGGCGCGTCGCCCGGCTCCAGCTCAGCGACGGAGATCCGCACCCCGGGCCCCGACGCGAGTCGGAACCGCGCCCCTGACGCGACCCACCACCCGTACGACCGCAGCCCGTTCACCACGTCCGACTCGTCCCGCACGGGCACCCACACGTTCATCCCGCTCACCCCGTGCGCCGCGATCCCGCGAAAACCGAACTCCTCGAGGAGCGCGGTTCGGCGCTCCTCGTATGTCTTCTGGGCGCGAGCCACCAACGCGCGTGTGCCGTCATCGGTCAACAGCCCGTGCACGGTCTCCTGGAGCAGATGACTGACCCAGCCGGACGTCAACAGCATCCGCCCGTCGTGCCGGGCCAGCGTGGTCGCGTCGCACGCCGCCGCAGCCCACCGCAGGTCGGTCCCCAGGAACTTGCTCACCGTCCGCACATGCACCCACCGCGACAGCCCGCCGGCGGTCAACGTGCGCAAGGGCGCACCGGCCACTGCGGACGCATGGTCGTTCTCCACGACCAGCACATCAGGCGCGTCCCGCAGCACCTCGACCAACGCGTCCCGCCGAGCCGCCGAGAAGCGGCCACCGTACGGATTCTGCGCCCGCGGACTGCACACCAACGCGCGCGCACCCGCGCGCAGCGCACCGTCCAACGCGTCGGGTCGCACACCCTCGTCGTCCACGGCCACCGGGACGCTCCGCAGCCCGAGGGCCGTGACCAGATCCAGCAAGTGGTGGTATCCGGGGTCCTCCATGGCCACGGCATCCCCCGGCCGCAGTTCCACGGAGAGCAGCCGCCCGATCAGATCCAGCGCCCCGTGCGCGAACGTCACGTGCTCCACCGGCACATCGTCGGGCCCGATCCAGTCGCGCACCGCCTCCTCCAGCCGCGCCAACCTGGGCGCGGCACGGTGCGACCGGGCACCGGGGGAGAGGCGTGACGGCGGTACGAGGGCGGGAAGCAGCGCGGGATCGGGGTGCCCGCCGGACAGATCCCGCAGCCCCGCCGGAACCTTGGGCGGTCGCCGTGACGCCACGGCGGGCTCCGCCGCCACCACCGTCCCGCCCCGCCCGCGCGTGACGACGATCCCGCGCCGCCGCAGCTCCTTGTAGGCCGTCGCGACCGTTCCGGGACTGACCCCGAGATCGTCCGCCAGCCGCCGCACCGGAGGCAGCGCGACTCCCGGGCCCAACGTGCCCTCCGCAACGCCCCGTTCGACGGACGAGGCAATCCCCTTGGCCGTCGTACCACTGATCGCATATTGTGTTGCCACGTTGCCAAGTATGTATCAGTACATAACTGGAAGCAAGGGGGAGCAGTGCATCCGATGCGCCGCGCAGCCGCATGGCCGAGCCGGATACCCGGAGGGCGCGACGGGCGCAGAATGCTCGCCATCGCCCTCGTCGACCGCATCGGCAGCGGCCTGTGGGCCTCCGTCTCCGTCCTGTACTTCACCTACGTCTCGCACCTCTCGATCGCCGAGGTCGGCACCCTCGCCGCGAGCGCCGGAGCCATCGGCATCGCCGGCGCGCCCCTGGGCGGCCGCCTCGCCGACCGCTTCCCGATCACCCGCATCCTGATCACCGTCCAACTCCTGCGTGCCCTCGCCTCCTTCGCCCTCCTCACCACCCACGAGTACGCCCTGCTGCTCGTCTACTCCGCCGTCGGCAGCCTCGGCGACCGCGCCGCGAGCATCCTCACCAGGCTCTATGCCACCCGCGTCGCAGGCCCCGACCGCGTCCGCTACCAGGCCTTCCACCGCACCGTCGCCAACGCCGGCTGGGCCCTGGGCGGCCTCACCGCCGCCGCGGCCCTCGCCCTCGGCACCACCACCGCGTACCAGTGGCTCCTCACCGGCGACGCCCTGTCCTTCCTCGGCTCCGCCCTCCTCACCCTGCGCTGCGGCGAACCCCGGACCACCTCCCGCACGGTCGCCACCTCGAAGAACCAGCCACCCACCACCAAACCGACGAACCCCTGGCGCGACCGCACCTATCTCGTCTTCGTCGCCTCCGAGACCGTCCTCTTCCTCGACGACGCCGTCTTCAAGGTCGGCCTGCCCCTGTGGATCGCCCACTCCGCCGACGCACCCCACGGACTCGCGCCCCTGCTGCTGGTCCTCAACAACGTGATGGTGGTGGCACTCCAGGTCCCCCTGGCCAGATTCGGCACGACCACAGCCGCCGCACGCACCCTCCTCGTTCCCGTGTCCATCGCCTTCGCCCTGGGCGGCGCGGCCATGGCGCTCTCGGCCACCGGCGGGATCGTCACGGCCACCCTGCTCCTCACCGCCGCGGCAGCCGCCTTCACCGTGGCCGAGATGCTCCACGCCACCGTCTCCTGGGAACTCTCCGTCGCCCTCGCCCCCACCACCGCACAGGGCGCCTACCTCGGCGTCCACGGTCTGGCCCAGTCCGCCCAACGCAGCATTGGACCACTCGCCGTGACCGCGGCCATCGCCACCGGTCCGCTCGGCTGGACAGCTTTCGGCACCGCCATCGCCCTGACCAGCCTGTTCCAGCACCGCCTGGTCCGCGAACCCCTCGCTCAGAGGCCGTTGTCAGTGCCGCCGGTTACTGTGAGTGAGCATTGATCGACCGCGCACAGGGGGAAACATGGCGCACCAGGACCACCAGACGATGCGACGCGTTCTGCGCCGCGAAATCGCGGGCACCATCGGCCTGCTGACCGACGAGTACGACTTCCGCGCCATGCGGCGCTACCGCACCTTCACCTTCGACGACCACACCACCTACCTGCGGCAGGTGGAAGCACTCCTCAAAGCCCGCGCCTCCCAGGGCAGCCACACCACCGTCGCCCTCTTCGACCCACAGGAGTACGCCGACTTCTGTACCGAAGCCGGCCTGGACCCCGACGACCCGTACAGCCGCACCCGCTTCACCGCCGAACTGGCCACGACGGGCCCGAGCCTGCCCTACGACGGACAGGCCCTGGCCGACCTCGTCCCCGCCCTCGTCGACGAAGCCGTCCGACAGGCCACCTGGGAGTACGCGTCCACACTCCTCGCCCGCCTCGGCCCCTGTGCCTCCTGCGGCGAGGACATCGGCCGAGCCGCCTTCACCCGCGCCTCCGGACTCCTCGTCCGCATCCTCGACACGGCACCGCCCGGCAACCGCCAACTCGTCTGCAGCGTCTCGGCGACCCCGGAAACCCTCGTCTCGGTCCTGCACGTGGACCAAGACGACGGCACCACGGAACTCGACGAAGCCGAGGCTCTGGAGTTCACCACCGTCCTGGCTCTCGGCATCGCCACCCAGAGCCCCGGAGGACTCGTGATGCGCACCAGCGCCCCCGGGACCGTCGACCGTGTCTACGGCTGGCGGCTGCGCGGCGAAGGCCTTCAACCCCTCACCGCCGGCGAGGTCTTCAACGCCTACTGCACCGACATCGAGTCCGGAGACCTGATCTCCCCGGAATCCGACGTCGACTACTCCCTGCCGCCCGACCTGGGCGAGGAGGAACAGCCACCGGGCCACCACCACTGACGGACACCAAAGGGGCGCCCCACCCGCAGGTGGAGCGCCCCTGAAGACCGACCGAAGAGCGAGCCGTCCCGACTACTCGCCGGACAGCACCGCCTGAGCAGCGTTGCGCGCCTCCTCGGCACTGTCCGCGGCCCGGGCCGCCGCAGCCGCGCGCTCGCACTGGGCCAGCGTGTACTTGCCCAGCGTCGTGCGGACATAGGGAATCGACGCCGCACCCATGGAGAGGGAGGTGACACCCAGACCGGTCAGCACACACGCGAGCAACGGATCGGACGCGGCCTCACCGCAGACACCGCAGCTCTTGCCCTCGGCCTTCGCCGCCTCGGCGGACAGCGCGACCAGGTCGAGCAGCGCGGGCTGCCAAGGATCCTGCAGCCGGGACACCGCGCCCACCTGCCGGTCCGCCGCGAACGTGTACTGCGCGAGGTCGTTTGTGCCGAGCGACAGGAACTCGACCTCCTGAAGGATCGACCGCGCCCGCAGAGCGGCGGACGGGATCTCCACCATCGCGCCGAACTTCGCCCGCAGACCCGCCGCACGGCAGGCGTCGGCGAACGCCTTGGCGTCCGCGCGGTCGGCCACCATCGGGGCCATGACCTCCAGGTAGACCGGGAGACCCTCGGCCGCCTGCGCGAGCGCCGTCAGCTGGGTGTTCAGCACATCGGGGTGTTCCAGCAGGGAACGCAGCCCCCGCACGCCCAGCGCGGGGTTCGGCTCGTCGGCGGGCGTGAGGAAGTCCAGCGGCTTGTCCGCGCCCGCATCCAGCACGCGCACGACGACCCGGCCCTCCGGGAACGCCTCCAGCACCTGACGGTAGGCCTCGACCTGCTTCTCCAGCGACGGCGCGTTCTTGCTGTCGTCCAGGAAGAGGAACTCCGTGCGGAACAGACCGACACCCTCGGCTCCGGCCTCGACAGCGGCCGGCACGTCCGCGGGACCGCCCACATTGGCCAGCAGCGGCACCTTGTGTCCGTCCGAGGTCGCACCCGGCCCGGTCGAGGCGGACAGCGCCGCCCTGCGCTCGGCCGCCGCGGCCTCCAACTGCGCCTTCTTCTCGGCACTTGGGTTCACGAAGATCTCGCCGGTGCTCCCGTCGACGGCGACCAGGGTCCCCTCGGCGAGCTCACCGGCCCCCGGCAACGCCACCACGGCCGGAACACCGAGCGCCCGCGCCAGAATCGCGCTGTGACTGGTCGGCCCACCCTCCTCGGTGACGAAGCCGAGCACGAGCGTCGGGTCCAGGAGAGCGGTATCGGCAGGCGCGAGATCCCGAGCGATGAGCACATACGGCTCGTCGCTGTCCGGGACACCCGGCATCGGAACCCCGAGCAGCCGGGCGACGATACGATTCCGCACGTCGTCCAGATCGGCCACCCGACCGGCGAGGTACTCACCGGCATTGGCCAACAGAGCGCGGTAGGCCGCGAAGGCGTCGTAGACAGCCCGCTCGGCCGTGCTCCCGACGGCGATCCGCCGTTCGACGTCCGCCATCAGCTCGGGGTCCTGGGCCATCATGGCCTGCGCCTCGAGCACGGCCTGGGCTTCGCCCCCTGCCAGATTGCCGCGCGCCATCAGATCGGCCGCCACAGCGTCCACGGCCTGGCGGGCGCGCCCCTGCTCACGCTCCGCGTCCTCCGTAGGAATCTGCTTGGCAGGCGGCTCCAGCACCGCCGTTCCCATGTGCCGAACCTCGCCGATCGCCACACCGTGGCTGACGCCGACGCCTCGCAGCGTTGTCTCCATCTCACCCGTCTCCGATAGTGCGGCGGGTCCCGCCGCCGCGGTGGTTGTCCTACGCGCCGTCGTACGACGGCATCGGTGTCACTGCCAGACGAAGAGACTGTCGCCGGCCTTCACGTCGCCGGTGTCACGCAGATCGGAGAGAGCCTCGGCGGTGGCCTCCAGCGCCACGACGGGGCACACCGGCGACTTGCCGGAGGCCTCGACGGCGGCCGGGTTCCACCGTACGACGCTCTGCCCGCGGGTCACGGTGTCGCCCTTGTTCACGAGCAACTCGAAGCCCTCGCCGTTGAGCTGGACGGTGTCGATGCCGAGGTGGGTGAGCACGCCGTGGCCGGTCTCGTCGACGACGACGAACGCGTGGGGGTGGAGAGAGACGATCACCCCGTCCACGGGCGCGACGGCCTCGGAAGGCTCACGCACGGGGTCGATCGCTGTACCCGGGCCGACCATGGCCCCGGAGAAGACCGGATCCGGCACTTCGGCCAGTCCGATGGCGCGTCCTGCAAGAGGGGACGTCACGGTGGTCATGGGGAGCCTCCCGGGGGCGGAGATACATACGGGTCGTCACTGCCTGTACCGGACAGCACACTGAGCAGCAGCGTATGTCATATGAAGTGCGGGTTCCGCACGAAAGGTACCAGTTAGTGGTCTAGACCACTAGTCTAATCGATTTGCACGCCGTTCCAGGCCCCATGTACAGTCGTACTCCTGCCTGACGCCGGGCGACGCTACCAAGCGCCCTGGCCTGGCAGCATCCAACTTGTCAGATCCTATCTCGGGGTCATCTCCTGCATGCCTGCAGGACGGTGGTCAGGGGGACGGAAAAACACTGATAGAGTTTGGAACACGGAAAGCGAAGCGCCCGGAGGAAAGCCCGAGAGGGTGAGTACAAAGGAAGCGGCCGTTCCTTGAGAACTCAACAGCGTGCCAAAAGTCAACGCCAGATATGTTGATACCCCGTCTCCGACCGCATCTGTGGTTGGGGCGTGGTTCCTTTGAAGAACAAAACACAGCGAGGACGCTGTGAACAGTCGGATCATTCCTCCGATTGTTCCGCTCTCGTGGTGTCATCCCGATTACGGGAGAACATTCACGGAGAGTTTGATCCTGGCTCAGGACGAACGCTGGCGGCGTGCTTAACACATGCAAGTCGAACGATGAACCACTTCGGTGGGGATTAG